>NZ_RAHH01000001.1 GCF_003602095.1 Rahnella woolbedingensis
CTTGCTATCAGGCAATACTTATGAGTAAATGCGTGCAGCCTGTGTTGCAGCGCTATTTATGTATGAGAGTAGAGTAAAGCAGTTCCTCCCAGACGTTATCTCTTTCCCGATGATTCCGCTTCCAAGACGAACCTTCTAAGTCCTCCCCATAAGTAATTGTCTGAACTATTGGCCAAAATTGCCGAATGGCAGGATTTTATATTTCGTAATAAGGTTTTAAAGATGTCTAAGAAAAATGGTCAGGTTAAGTGGTTCAATGAAAGCAAAGGTTTTGGTTTTATTGAGCAAGCTGATGGCGGTAAAGATGTATTCGTACATTTTTCTGCAATCGCAACTGATGGCTTCAAAACTCTGGCTGAAGGCCAGCGTGTAGAATACACCATTCAGGACAGCCCGCGCGGTCCGGCTGCTGCCAACGTTATCGCTCTCTGATAAGAGACTGGCGTGGTGATATAAAATAACGTGAATCGTGATTTATATCAGCAGAATAAAGCCCGCCCTATGGCGGGTTTTTAGTGAGAAGAAGTCTGTTAATTTTTAAGTTTTAAACAGCAAAAAGTAAAAATAATCGTTAAATAATTCGCTCATTAGAGGTTTTTTATAAAAAAATAACTTAGAAATGGGCAAACGCATCCGAACAATAATAAAAAAGTGTGTTCATGGATGCCCAAAAGAAAGGATAGAAATTATGATGTTAAAAATGGGTTTAGTTAAATGGTACAACCAGGCTAAAGGCTATGGTTTTATTTGCCCGCTTGATGGTACTTCTGAAATTTACGTTCAGCGTACGGCCATCGCCAATACCAAAAATAAATCACTCAGCGCAGGTCAGAAGGTAGAGTTTACAACCTATCGCAGCGTGGCACACGGCCCTTCAGCGGCAGATGTGATTGCATTCTGAGTCTGATTTAGTCGTTCACCGTTGAGCTGAATTTTACGCTCCGGAAAAAATATGCTATCGGTATCCACAGTTTATTCGCTGCCATGGATACCGATATGTCTCACCCGGTTATATCTCTCGCTTCAGCCCGCACCCTGCATTTATCTGCGCAAAATCTCTTAAAACCCCTGACCAGAAAACCGTCTGCGGCCGATGTTGTAGAGGCTATCCGTGACATGGGATTGCTGCAAATCGACACCATCAGCGTGGTGGCCCGCAGCCCTTATCTGGTTCTGTTCAGTCGCCTGGGTAGCTATTCTCCGCAATGGCTGGAAGCAGCCCTCGCCAGCGGAAAAATCTTTGAGTACTGGGCGCATGAAGCCTGCTTTATTCCCCGCGAAGATTATGGACTGCTGCGACACCGGATGCTGGATCCACAGGGAATGGGCTGGAAGTTTTCCCAGGCCTGGTTTGATGAGCATGAATCAGATATTCAGGCGCTGCTGGGGCATATTGCAGAGAACGGTCCTGTGCGTTCGGCCGATTTCACCGCAGATAAAAAATCTGCCAGTGGCTGGTGGGACTGGAAACCGCATAAAAAACATCTGGAAACGTTGTTCACCTCGGGAAAACTGATGGTGTCTGAGCGCCGCAATTTCCACCGGGTATACGACCTGGCCGAACGGGTTATGCCAGGCTGGGATGATGCCAGCCAGACTCTTAATCAAGATGCGGCACAATTCCAGATGCTGCGACGCTCGGCGCAGTATCTCGGCATTTTCAAACCGGAATGGCTGGCTGACTATTACCGCCTCAGGCGCGTGAATACCCAAGCTGTTATTGAACAATTACTGGCAGATGAGGAAATCACACCGGTCGAAGTCACAGGGCTTGAAGGTGTTTTTTACGTTCATCAGCAACAGTTTTCTTTGTTGCAACAAGCGACAGAATCAAAAATAAGGTCAACCGTCACCACGCTGCTTTCACCTTTTGATCCGGTAGTGTGGGACCGCAAACGCGCGTCGGTGCTGTTTAATTTTGAATACCGGATTGAGTGTTATACGCCGCAGGCAAAACGCCAGTACGGGTATTTCACGCTTCCGGTATTACAGCGTGGTGAACTGATTGGCCGTGTCGATGCCAAAATGCATCGCAAAGAAAAAATCCTGGAAGTGAAAAGTTTGCATCTTGAACCACAGGTCGCAATGACGACGCGTCGCGCGCAGGATATTCACGGTGCGATTACGCGGTTTGCTCAGTGGCAGGGCGCTGAAAACGTATTGACGGGAAATGTGCCTGAAACACTTATGGTGTTGTGGGGGACTGACTGGCAGGTCTGATGCTGTAAATAACGTTCTGTAAGTGGGATCCCGCAAAATGAAACGGCTGCGTCAGGCAGCCGTTATTTCACGATGATTGCAGGTGTGACTTCAGTATTAGTGACTGAAGTTAGCGAACATTGCGATAATTTTGTTAATGATTTTCATTTTAGTGCTCTTCTGTGGGGTTGATAGTGTGACCTACATCACAAAAAAATTGTACTCCCACTCAATCTTCAACGCAATCACTCCCTGATGAAATTTTTCATTCACATTGAATTAACCTTTTAGGGGTAGGCGCGGGCGAACTGAGGATTAACGGGTGACAGGCGTTATGCTATCCTCTGGGACCGCTGTCTTGTGTTTTCCAATGTTTTTTTGCGTTACACCTTGCTGAAAACGCGGTGTATTCGCCTCCGGGAGGAACTTATGGATCATCGTTTACTTGAAATCGTTGCATGCCCTGTCTGCAACGGGAAGCTCTACTTTAATAAAGAATCACAGGAACTGGTGTGTAAGGCAGACAGCCTGGCTTATCCGGTTCGCGACGGTATCCCGGTATTATTAGAAAATGAAGCCCGTCCGCTTTCTGTTGATGAGACGCATCCATGAGTTTTATTGCGATTATTCCGGCCCGGTTTGGGTCAAGCCGTTTACCCGGCAAGCCGCTGGCAGATATCAACGGCAAACCGATGGTTGTGCATGTGATGGAACGCGCCCTTGAGTCCGGGGCGAAAAGAGTGATTGTGGCAACCGATCATCCTGATGTGGCAAAAGCTGTCGAAGCAGCCGGTGGCGAAGTCTGCCTCACTCGTCCTGATCATGAGTCCGGTACTGAGCGTCTGGCTGAAGTGATTGAGTTATGCCAGTTTGCTGATGACGAAATTATCGTGAACGTGCAGGGTGATGAGCCGCTGATCCCGCCGGTGATCATTCGTCAGGTGGCAGACAATCTGGCAAAAAGCGAAGCCGGTATGGCGACGTTGGCCGTGCCTATTGAAACGGCGGAAGAAGCGTTCAACCCGAATGCTGTAAAAGTCGTTCGTGATGCACGGGGTTATGCGCTGTATTTCTCACGGGCAACTATTCCGTGGGAACGTGAGCGTTTTGCCGTCTCGAAAGAGACCGTAGGGGATACTTTCCTCCGCCACATCGGCATTTATGCCTATCGCGCAGGGTTTATCCGCCAGTATGTTAAATGGGAACCGAGCCAGCTTGAGCACATCGAACTGCTCGAACAGCTGCGGGTACTGTGGTACGGTGAAAAAATCCACGTTGATGTCGCGAAAGCTATTCCGTCCGTGGGTGTGGATACGGCAGAAGATTTAGAACGCGTGCGCGCAATCCTGAGCCCTAAATAAAGATCCTGATCCATTCGTAATAAGACGGAGTGTCCCGACATTCCGTTTCTTCTTTTAGACTTTCCCGGCGTTTTGCGCGACATCTTCCTTTTTCTGCCTTCATTATCCGGTTTTTGTTTGATCTGAAACGGGGTAATCCGCCACCGAAGCTTTCATCATAAACGTTAACTTTTTCGTCACTGCGAACACGTTATGGAACAGCTAAAAGCCGAATTGAGCATCGTGTTGGGCGAGCGTTTGTCCCGACTGGAATGTGTGAGTGAGCAGCCTTATGCCCATCTGTTTTCCCTCTATGATGAGCAGGGTTACGCCATGCCTTTGCTGGCGAAAAGTTTTATTTGTCAGGGTATCGCCGGACAGGAAGCCTATAAATTATCAATGCTGGCGAAAGAGGGCGTGGTACGCGTTCCGACAGTCTATGGCATGGTCACCACGCATCAGAAACCTTATCAGGAAATCCTGCTAATCGAGCGGCTGCGTGGTGTTTCAGCGGAAGCCCCGACGCGTACGCCGGAACGGTGGAAAATATTACAGGAGCAAATTGTCGAAGCGATGCTGGCCTGGCACCGCATCGACAGTCATGGCTGCGTCGGTTCCGTCGACAGCACACAGGAAAACAGCTGGCAGAACTGGTATCCGCAAAGAGTGGAAGTGCTGTGGGCGACCTTGTCGAATTTACAGGCGCCGGAACTGACGCCCGAAGACCGCACGCTGCTTTTTCGTTCCCGTAAATGCATTGCGGCGCTGTTTGAAGATTTTGACGATACGCCGGTGCTGGTTCACGGCAATCTGTCGCTGCGAAGTATGTTAAAAGATCCGCGCAGCGATCAACTGCTGGCGATGCTCAATCCGGGGCCAGTACTGTGGGCACCACGTGAGTTTGATTTATTCCGCCTGTGGGAAAGGGGGATGAGCGAGGAGTTGCTGTTCTGCTATCTGCAAAAAGCGCCGGTTTCGGAAAGCTTCCTTGCCCGCCGATGGATGTATCTGGTGTGGGAGTGCGTTGCTCACATGATCCACACGGGTAAACTCGATCGCCGCCAGTTTGATTTTGCACGGCAACAGTTGCTGCCGTGGCTGAACTGAGCTGGACTTCACTCCTGCGTTGCGGGCGCGGACAGCGTCATCCATTGCCACAAGCGCCCCAGAGTTTCGTACCATGCCCGTTCGCTGTGCGATAAGAACAAGGCCTGTGGCAAGGCTCGTTCCCATGGATTAAGCGGTGAATCGATCGCCAGCTGATTCGCCGGTGCCGGGATCGGATGCAATCCCTGCTGGCGGAAAAACACCATCGCCCGTGGCAAATGATTCGCTGATGTTACCAGTACGAAAGGCTGGTCTGCGATCAGCGCTTTGACTTCCTGCGCTTCCTGATGCGTATCTTTGGGTTTATCGAGCAAGATAATATCGCTTTCCGGCACCCCTAAACTTTGCGCCACCTTACCCGCTACCGCTGCACTGCTGACCGGATTCGTCATCGCCTGTGCGCCGGTAAAAATCATTTTCGAACCCGGATTCGCGCGGTAAATCCGGATACCCTCTGTCACCCGTGGCAGGCTGTTGCTGATGAGATTGGAGCTTGGCGCCCAGTCTGGGTTGTAGGTATAACCCCCTCCCAAAACCACCACAAATTTAACGGGCGCATGCGCAGATATCTGATAGGTCGGATACCCGTATTCAATGGGGCGCAGAAGACTGTCCGCGACCGGCTGCACACTTAGCAGCAGTAACAGCAGCCAACTCAGTAAAAAAAACACTTTTCCGGTTTTTTGCCAGCGGGTCATCCACAGTAATACCAGTGCAACCGCCATGATGACCAGAATAAAGGGCAGCGGTAATAACAGGCCACCGAAGGTCTTTTTTAGGATAAATAACATCTGAAACCGGTCCTTTTGGGTGAAAAAACGACATCCGGGCATGAATCCGCGTCAGGATGATTTATTCTATGCCAGCCTGTGCCAAAATAGCAGGTCGCGCAGATAAACCCTTTAACAGAATGCACCATCAGGAACAGGTATATCTTCATGCAGGATCGTAACTTCGATGATATGGCGGAAAAGTTTTCGCGCAATATCTACGGCACGACTAAGGGACGTATCCGTCAGGCGGTGCTGGGTCAGGATCTGCAGGAATTGCTACACACGTTGCCTCAGCGTCCGTTGCATATTCTTGATGCGGGCGGTGGCGAAGGGCAAATGGCCTGTGAACTTGCCGCTTTAGGACATCAGGTCTTGTTGTGCGATCTTTCCGGTGAGATGATCCGACGCGCCGAGGCGGCTGCGGTGGAAAAAGGTGTGAGCGGGAACATGCAATTTGTACAATGTCCGGCTCAGAACATTGCAGAGCATTTGGAACAGCCGGTTGATCTGATATTGTTCCATGCGGTCATTGAATGGCTGGCAGAACCTCGTCAGGCGCTTGCCGCGCTGGTCGATTGTCTGGCACCGGGTGGCGCATTATCGCTGATGTTTTACAATATCCACGGTCTGGTCATGCGGCATATGATCCTCGGCAATTTCGGTCATGTCGAAGCGGGCGTGCCAAAAATCAAAAAAAGTTCCCTGTTACCCGATCATCCGCTGGAACCTGCGCAGGTTTATCAGTGGCTGGAAGAACTGGGAATGCAGATAAGCGGCAAGACCGGTGTTAGAGTGTTCCACGATTATTTGCGAAACAGACAACAACATAAGCAGGATTTTGACGAGCTTTTGGCACTGGAGCAGCGTTATTGCCGTCAGGAACCTTTTGTTAGTTTGGGACGTTACATCCATGTGATGGCGCACAAACCCATTCTGAAGGACGAATTATGAGTGAATTTTCCCAGACTGTACCCGAACTGGTCGCCTGGGCACGGAAAAATGATTTCTCAATTTCGCTGCCAACGGAGCGGCTGGCTTTTCTTCTGGCGATTGCCACGTTAAACAGCGAGCGCCTTGACGGGGAAATGAGTGAGGGTGAACTGGTTGATGCGTTTCGTCATGTCAGCAAAGGATTTGAGCAGACGAACGAAACCATCACCGTACGTGCCAATAACGCCATCAATGACATGGTGCGTCAGCGCTTGCTCAACCGTTTTGTCAGTGAAATGGCGGACGGTAATGCCATTTATCGCCTGACCCCGCTGGCGATCGGAATTTCAGATTATTACATCCGCCAGCGTGAATTTTCCACGTTGCGGTTGTCTATGCAGTTGTCGATTGTTGCACAGGAACTCAAACGTGCGGCGGATGCGGCCGAAGAGGGCGGCGATGATTTCCACTGGCATCGTAACGTTTACGCGCCCCTGAAATATTCCGTTGCTGAGATTTTTGACAGCATCGACATGACCCAGCGCATCATGGATGAACAGCAGCAGGGTGTGAAAGACGATATCGCCGCACTGCTGAATAAAGACTGGCGCGCGGCCATTTCCAGCTGTGAAATCCTTCTGTCAGAAACCTCCGGCACGCTGCGTGAATTACAAGATACGCTCGAAGCCGCGGGCAACCTGCTACAGGCGCATCTGATGCGCATTCAGGACGCCACGATGGTTGAACTCGACTTGAGTTTCGTCGACAAACTGGTGTTCGATTTACAGAACAAACTCGACCGTATTACCAGCTGGGGTCAGCAGGCCATTGACCTGTGGATTGGCTATGACCGCCACGTGCATAAATTTATCCGTACTGCGATCGACATGGATAAAAACCGGGTGTTCGCGCAACGTCTGCGTCAGTCGGTGCAAAACTACTTTGACCAGCCGTGGACGCTGACCTTTGCCAATGCTGACCGTCTGCTGGATATGCGTGACGAAGAGCTGGCACTGCGCAGCGAAGAAGTGACCGGCGAACTTCCGCCAGATCTCGAGTTTGAAGAATTTAACGAAATCCGCGAACAACTTGCGGCATTGATTGAACAGGCATTACAAGTTTATCAGCAACAAAAAACGCCGCTCAATCTGGGCATGGTAATGCGCGAATACCTTAAACAGTATCCGCGTGCCCGACATTTTGATGTCGCGCGAATTGTGGTCGACCAGGCGGTACGCCTCGGTGTGGCTGAAGCAGATTTTTCAGGGTTGCATGCCGAATGGCAGGCAATCAATGATTACGGAGCCAAGGTGCAGGCCCATGTCATCGACAAATATTGAACACATAATGCCAGCTAAGCTGGCGCAGGCACTGGCGAACTCAGTGTTTCCTGCTCTCGACAGCCAGCTGCGTTCTGGCCGTCACATCGGCATTGACGAACTGGATAACCACGCTTTCCTGATGGACTATCAGGAAGAGATGGAACTGTTTTACAGCCGCTACAGCGTGGAATTAATCCGGGCACCGGAAGGCTTCTTCTATCTGCGTCCGCGTTCCACCACGCTTATCCCGCGCTCCGTGCTTTCTGAGCTGGACATGATGGTTGGGAAAATCCTCTGCTATTTGTATCTCAGCCCGGAACGTCTGGCTCATGAGGGGATTTTTACCCAGCAGGAGCTGTATGACGAATTGCTGAGTCTGGCTGACGAAAGCAAATTGCTGAAATACGTCAACCAGCGCTCAACCGGCTCGGATTTAGATCGCCAGAAGTTGCAGGATAAAGTCCGCACGTCACTGAATCGCCTGCGCCGCCTGGGTATGGTGTATTTCATGGGCGTCGACAGCAGCAAATTCCGTATCACCGAAGCGGTGTTTCGTTTTGGTGCGGATGTCCGCAGCGGCGATGACGCGCGAGAAGCGCAGTTGCGCATGATCCGCGACGGCGAAGCGATGCCAGTCGACAGCGCGTTGTCATTGAATGACGAAACTGAAGACGGCGAACCGCTGGCAGGGCAGCATGGGCATGAGAGCGCAGAGGATGAACAGGAATGATTGAACGCGGTAAATTTCGCTCACTGACGCTGGTTAACTGGAACGGCTTTTTCGCCCGGACATTTGACCTCGATTCACTGGTCACCACGCTTTCCGGCGGTAACGGGGCGGGTAAATCCACCACCATGGCCGCCTTTGTCACGGCGCTGATCCCCGATCTGACGTTGCTGCATTTTCGTAATACTACCGAAGCGGGCGCAACATCTGGCTCACGCGACAAAGGTCTGCACGGTAAATTGCGCGCAGGTGTCTGTTACTCGGTTCTGGATGTCGTCAACTCGCGCCATCAGCGCATCGTTGTGGGTGTTCGTCTGCAACAGGTTGCCGGTCGTGACCGTAAAGTCGACATCAAACCCTTCACCATTCAGGGCTTGCCGGTTGCGGTAAACCCGACAGAAATGCTGACAGAAACGGTTGGCGAGCGTCAGGCCCGCGTGTTGCCTTTGCATGAGCTGAAAGAGCGCGTTGAAGCAATGGAAGGCGTGCAGTTCAAGCAGTTCAACTCGATTACCGATTACCATGCGCTGATGTTCGACCTGGGTGTTATCCCGCGTCGTCTGCGTTCCGCGTCTGATCGCAGTAAATTCTATCGCCTGATTGAAGCCTCACTGTACGGCGGTATCTCCAGCGCCATCACCCGTTCCCTGCGCGACTATCTGTTGCCGGAAAACAGCGGTGTGCGCAAAGCGTTCCAGGATATGGAAGCGGCGCTGCGTGAAAACCGTATGACGCTGGAAGCGATCCGCGTTACACAATCTGATCGTGATCTGTTTAAGCATCTGATTTCTGAAGCGACGTCTTACGTAGCCGCCGACTATATGCGCCATGCCAACGAACGCCGCATTCATCTTGATGGCGCGCTGGTGCTGCGTAACGATTTGCTGACCAGCCGCAAACAGCTTTCCAGCGAGCAATATCGTCATGTCGAAATGGCGCGTGAACTGGCTGAACAAAGTGGTTCGCAAAGTGATCTGGAAACCGATTATCAGGCTGCCAGTGACCATCTGAGTCTGGTTCAGACCGCGATGCGTCAGCAGGAAAAAATCGAGCGTTACGAAGGTGACCTTGAAGAACTGACGTACCGTCTGGAAGAACAGAACGAAGTGGTGGCGGAAGCCAGCGAACAGCACGCAGAGCACGAAGCGCGTGCGGAAGCGGCTGAGCTTGAAGTGGATGAACTGAAAAGTCAGCTGGCCGATTATCAGCAGGCGCTGGATGTTCAGCAAACCCGTGCAATCCAGTACCAGCAAGCCTTACAGGCCATTGAGCGCGCCCGTGACTTGTGTCAGATCCCTGATCTGAGCATTCAGAACAGCGAAGAATGGCTCGAAACATTCCAGAACAAAGAGCAGGAAGCCACTGAAATACTGCTGATGCTGGAACAGAAAATGAGCGTGGCTTCTGCCGCCCATAATCAGTTCGAAAATGCTTATCAGCTGGTGGTGAAAATCGCCGGTGAAGTTAGCCGCAGCGAAGCCTGGCAGACGGCGCGTGAATTATTGCGCGACTGGTCTTCGCAGCAACATCAGGCGGAACGGGTTGAACCGCTGCGTATGCGCTTGTCCGAGCTGGAAGGGCGACTGCGTGAACAGCAGGACGCCGAACGTCAGTTGCAGGAATTCTGTAAACGCACCGGTCAGGATGTGCATCCGGAAGATCTGGACGAAATGCAGCGCGAGCTGGAAGTGCAGATTGAAGAATTGCAGGGCGTGGTGTCGCAGGCCGGTGAACGTCGCATGGAAATGCGTCAGGAGCTGGAACGTGTTCAGTCCCGCATTCGCGAACTGACCGCCCGTGCGCCGGTCTGGCTGGCCGCACAGGAGGCTCTCAGCCAGTTAAGCGAGCAAAGTAAAGAACCGCTGGAAAGCAGCCAGCAGGTTACCGAATACATGCAGCAGTTGCTGGAAACGGAGCGCGAAACCACCGTTGAGCGTGACGAAGTGGCTGCACGCAAACGTCGTATTGAAGGTCAGATCACTCGTCTGAGTCAGCCAAGCGGTGCGGAAGATTCCCGCTTAATCGCTCTGGCAGAACGCTTCGGTGGTGTGTTGTTATCTGAAATTTATGATGACGTGACCATCGACGATGCGCCTTACTTCTCCGCGTTGTATGGCCCGTCACGCCACGCGATTGTTGTGCCGGATTTGTCTCTGATCCGCGATCAGCTCGACAGACTGGATGATTGCCCGGAAGATCTGTATCTGATCGAGGGGGATCCGCAGTCATTCGATGACAACGTGTTTGAAGTCGAAGAAATGCAGGGTGCTGTCCTGGTGAAAACCGGGGATCGCCAGTGGCGTTATTCTCACTTCCCGCAGGTACCGTTGTTTGGCCGTGCGGCGCGTGAAAATCGTCTTGAGACTTTACATAAAGAGCGTGAAAATCTCTCTGAGCGCTACGCGACACTGTCGTTTGACGTGCAGAAAATTCAGCGTGCGCATCAGGCGTTCAGCCGTTTCATCGGCAGCCATCTGGCCGTTGCATTTGATGCCGATCCGGAAGCGGAAATCCGTACCCTGAGCGGTCGTCGTGGCGAACTGGAACGTGCTATCAATGCGCACGAAGGCCAGAATCAGCAACAGCGTCAGCAATACGATCAGGCGAAAGATGCGATCGGTATGCTCAATAAATTGCAGCCGCGCGTGGGTTTGTTGTGCGACGAAACGCTGATTGACCGTGTGGAAGAAATCCGCGAAGAAATGGAAGAGGCGCAGGATTCTGCCCGTTTCATTCAGCAGCACGGTGTTTCACTGGCTAAGCTGGAACCGCTGGTGTCGGTATTGCAAAGCGATCCGGAACAGCACGAACAGCTGAAAGAAGATTACGCGCAGGCGCAGCATTCACAGCGTCTGGCGAAACAGCAGGCATTTGCCCTGACCGAAGTGGTTCAGCGCCGTGCGCACTTCAGCTATACCGATTCTGCCGGCATGCTCAATGAAAACAGCGACCTGAATGACAAACTGCGTCAGCGTCTGGAACATGCGGAAGCAGAACGTACGCGTGCCCGTGAGCAGATGCGTCAGCATCAGACTCAGTTGACTCAGTACAGTCAGGTTCTGGCGTCGCTGAAAAGTTCGTTCGATGCCAAACGCGATATGCTCAAAGAGCTGAGCCAGGAATTGCAGGATATCGGCGTTCAGGCTGATCCGAATGCCGAAGCGCGTGCCAAGACCCGTCGGGATGAGTTGCACGCCGCGCTCAGCAGTAACCGTGCACGTTGCAACCAGCTGGAAAAACAGATCACCTTCTGCGAAGCAGAAATGGATAATCTGCAGAAAAAACTGCGTAAGCTTGAGCGCGATTACCATCAGAGCCGTGAACAGGTGGTGTCCTCGAAAGCGGGCTGGTGTGCGGTCATGCGTCTGGTGAAAGACAACGGCGTTGAGCGTCGTCTGCACCGTCGTGAGCTGGCTTACATGGATGGCGACGAACTGCGTTCGATGTCGGATAAAGCGTTGGGTGCGTTGCGCCTCGCGGTGTCTGATAACGAGCATCTGCGCGACGTGCTGCGTCTTTCTGAGGATCCGAAACGTCCGGAACGTAAAATCCAGTTCTATATCGCCGTGTATCAGCATCTGCGCGAACGTATCCGTCAGGATATTATCCGCACCGACGATCCGGTCGAAGCCATCGAGCAGATGGAAATCGAGCTGGGACGTCTGACTGAAGAGCTGACCGCCCGCGAGCAGCAACTGGCCATCAGCTCGAAAAGTGTGGCGAACATCATCCGTAAAACCATTCAGCGCGAACAGAACCGTATCCGTCAGCTGAACCAGGGGCTGCAGGCTGTGGCGTTTGGTCAGGTGAAAAGTGTGCGTCTGAACGTGAACGTGCGTGAAGCCCATGCGGGCCTGCTGGATGTGCTTTCTGAACAGCAGGAACAGCATCAGGACCTGTTCAGCAGTAACCGCCTGACCTTCTCGGAAGCGCTGGCGAAACTGTATCAGCGTCTGAACCCGCAAATTGATATGGGTCAGCGCACGCCACAAACCATCGGCGAAGAACTGCTGGATTACCGCAACTACCTGGAAATGGAAGTGGAAGTCAACCGTGGTTCAGACGGCTGGCTGCGCGCGGAAAGTGGCGCGCTGTCGACCGGTGAAGCGATCGGTACCGGTATGTCGATTCTGGTGATGGTGGTTCAGAGCTGGGAAGATGAGTCGAGCCGTATGCGTGGCAAAGATATTTCGCCATGCCGCCTGCTGTTCCTTGATGAGGCCGCGCGTCTGGATGCGAAATCCATCGCCACGTTGTTCGAGCTGTGTGACCGTCTGGAAATGCAGCTGATCATCGCTGCGCCGGAAAACATCAGCCCGGAAAAAGGGACGACGTATAAACTGGTGCGTAAAGTATTTGGCAATAATGAGCATGTGCATGTGGTGGGTTTACGCGGTTTTGCCGCAGAACTTCCTGCACTGGCCAATACTGAAGCTGACGTTTCCTGATTATTTTCAAAATACGATCATGCCCCGGCTTATGTCGGGGCTTTTTTTAAACTCATTTCCCGTTGTTTCGTTGTGATTCTTTCTTTTAGACTCTTCCTTCTCGACGCTAATTAATTCATTCATCAGATATTTCTCTGAAAATTTCCTCTTTTATTAATTATAAAATAAAGATTGTCCTAATGACTGGATGAAATCTGAGCTGACGGATCGTCGGTGAGTGGAAAGTGCACAATCAAACCTTTATTTCGGCTTACGGCTGGCTTAGAGTCTTCACGTTACACGCAGACTGTATTTCATTGAGCTACCGCGCAAAAAAAGAATTCTGTTTATATACTTAAGTCAGACGTTGCTGGCTTAATTTTGGAGAATGAATTGGGCAATTTATCGGGAGGCAAAGGAAGATGTTAATGAATCAAAGGTCTCTCAGGTTTTTAGTCGCCAGCTGCTTGCTGGCGAGCGGTCTGTCTCCGTGGTTTGCTGCCTGGGCGGTAGTTCCCACCCTGCCGGTAGGGAAGACCACGCTGTCCAGCGTGCAGAGCATGAGCCAGTTGCAGGCAGAACTCATGCCAAGAGGCATCCGGCCTCTGTATCTGTCATCTCTCTCATCGCTTTATGCGGCTAACCATATGCAGCCGATGTGGAAAGATCGGCAAACAGTACAGATCTTCCAGCAGCAATTAGCTGAACTGGCCATCTCAGGTATTCAGCCGCAGTTTACACAATGGGTAAAATGGCTGACTGATCCTGAAGTGACCGGTATGGCACGCGATGTTGTGCTGTCTGATGCGATGCTGGGATATTTGCAGTTTACCAGCAGCGTGGAGGCCAACGGGGATAAGTGGCTTTACGGTACGACACCTTACAAGATGACGACGCCATCACTGACGGTGATTAACCAGTGGCAGCTGGCGGTGCGACAGGATGACACCGCGCGCTATCTGTCGACGCTGACGCCACAGCATCCTTATTACGTCAAAATGCATGATGCGCTGAAAACGATGCTGGCGGACAATCGTCCGTGGCCCGCAATGCGCGGTTCAGCAAGTCTGCGTCCTGATCAAATCAGTGACGATGTTCCGGCACTGCGAGAGATCCTCACCAGAACCGGCATGATGGTCGCCTCGCCTCAGGAAACCAGCGCTCCGAAGCCGACGGATGAAACTATCGCCCCGAATACACCCGGGAGTGCGGCGAATGATGATTTGTCTGTGGACGAAAGCGCAGATAAAGCTCAGCCAGCGACGCCAGCGGTAAGTCCTTCTGCGACATCGGTTCAGGATGTTCTGCCTTCGGTTCAGTCGACAGAACCCCCCGCACCGGCTGCGCCAGTTGCCGTTTCGAACAACCAGTACACGCCTGACTTAGTGGAAGCGGTGAAACGCTTCCAGAAATGGCAGGGGCTGGAAGCCGATGGCATCATCGGCGGGCGCACGCGTCAGTGGCTGAATGCCTCGCCGCAGTTGCGTGCGACACTGCTGGCGCTGAATATTCAGCGTTTGCGGATCCTGCCCGGGAATGTGAATACCGGAATTATGGTAAACATTCCCAACTATCAGCTCACCTACTATCTCAATGGCAATGAAGTGCTGACATCACGGGTCATTGTCGGACGTCCGAGTCGTAAGACTCCGCTAATGAGCAGTGCGCTTAATAACGTGGTGGTGAATCCTCCATGGAATGTGCCGACAACATTAGTGCGTGAAGATATCGTGCCGAAAGCCATGAACAATCCCGGCTACTTCCAGCAACATGGCTATCAGGTGTTGTCAGGCTGGAGCAATGACGCGGAAGTCATCGATCCTTCCATGATCGACTGGGCAATGGTGTCCCCTAACCACTTCCCGTACCGTATCCGTCAGGCTCCGGGAGTAAGCAACTCGCTTGGCCGCTATAAATTTAATATGCCAAGTTCGGACGCGATTTATCTGCACGACACGCCGAACCATAATCTTTTCAGCAGAGATATTCGCGCGCTGAGTTCAGGTTGCGTGAGGGTGAATAAAGCGTCTGAACTGGCGAATATGTTGTTGCAGGACGCTGGCTGGAATGACACGCGTATCTCTTCTGCATTACAGGGCGGGAACACCACCTACGTCGCAATCCGCCATCATATACCAGTAAAACTGTTTTATCTGACGGCCTGGGTTGCGGATGATGGTAAGCCGCAGTTCCGCACCGATATTTACAATTATGATGCAACAGTGAGATCTGGCGCGCAAATTTTGCCTCAGGCAGAAATTTTGCTTCAATAAATGCAGTAAAACTAATCTGATAAGGGTCAGAGTATTTGGCCATACAACGAGCGTGAGTCCCTGGCACGCTCGTTTTGCGTATCGGGGTCTCTTGACTCGCCGATAGTTGGCAGTTAAGGTTCGAAACGGTGCATCAATCGCACTTATTTTTGACTCTCTTATCGGATAGTAAACTGTTCATGAATGAAATCGACAAACATCGCCGTAAATGGCTGGCACTGGGCAGTGCCGCTATGGGGATTGCATTACTTCCGAGTCGTGCATTTGCCACTCTTTCCACTCCTCGTCCGCGTATTTTAGTCGTTAATAACTTAAATACCGGCGAAACCCTCAAAACTGAGTTTTTTGATGGAAAGCGTTACAACAAGGATGAGTTGGCTCGGTTGAATCATCTGTTCAGAGACTATCGGGCGGAAAAGGTAAAATCTATCGATCCTGCCTTGTTCGACCATCTTTATCGTCTGCAGGTTATGCTCGGTGGCACCAATAAACCTGTTCAGCTGATTTCCGGCTATCGCTCACTGGCAACCAATAACAGTATGCGTGAACCGGGAAGTGGGGTAGCGAAACACAGTTATCACACGCTCGGACAGGCAATGGATTTCCACATTCAGGGAATCGAATTGAGTAATATCCGCAAAGCCGCGTTAAAAATGCGGATGGGTGGTGTAGGATATTATCCACGAAGTAACTTTGTGCACATCGATACCGGGCCTGCACGGACCTGGTGATGTGTGTAATTAATGGCCTGCCAATGTGCAGGCCATTTTGTGGAGCCCTATGAAAATCCATCTTATTACCGTCACGGCTTTCAGCCAGAACTGCTCTCTGATTTGGTGTATGAAGACCAACCAGGCCGCCATTGTCGATCCCGGTGGCGAAGCCGCGCGGATTATTCAGGAAGTGTCTGCCAAAGGTGTTTTGGTCACTCAGATTTTGCTGACGCATGGTCATCTTGATCACGTGGGTGCTGCAGCTGAACTGGCTGCGCATTATCAGGTGCCTGTTATTGGCCCGCAGAAGGAAGATCAATTCCTGCTGGATGCTTTGCCGACACAGAGTCAGATGTTTGGCCTTGACCACTGTGACCCGCTGACGCCAGATACCTGGCTGGAAGAAGGTGACACGGTGAACGTGGGCGAAGAAATCTTATCCGTATTACATTGTCCGGGTCATACACCGGGGCACATTGTTTTCATCAATGATAAAGCGCGTATTGCCGTTTCCGGTGATGTGATTTTCAAAGGCGGCGTCGGGCGTAGTGATTTCCCGCGCGGCGATCATCAGGCGCTGATCCATTCGATCAAAACCAAACTCTTGCCTCTGGGCGATGACATGGTCTTTATACCAGGCCACGGCCCGATGTCAGACTTTGGCTACGAGCGTAAAAACAATCCCTTCCTGCAGGACGAAATGCCTGTCTGGTAAAAGTTGATTACCGGAATACAAAAAGCCCGTCAATTAATCATCTGACGGGCTTTTTTAATGCGACGGCAGCGCTGGTTCTTTACAGCACGGCGACAATCGCTTCACACAGCGGAGCCATGTTTTCCAGCGTAATGCCCGCGACGTTAATACGGCCAGAATTCACCGCGTAAACGCCGAATTCATCACGCAGACGCAGTACCTGATCTTTGGTCAGGCCGCTAAATGAAAACATTCCGTTCTGATTGATAATGAAGCTGAAATCCTGCTGCGCCCCTTTTTCCTGCAGGGTGCTGACAAACAGCTGACGCATACGGTGGATACGCTGGCGCATATCGCTCAGTTCCTGCTCCCACAGCGTGCGCAACGCTTCATTACCCAGAATGGTGGCAACAACCGCTGCGCCGTGTGCTGGCGGGTTAGAGTAGTTTGTACGGATAACTGATTTTATCTGGCTGAATGCGCGATCGGCTGTTTCAGCATCTGCGGCGACTAATGTACAGGCACCGACACGTTCATTGTATAAACCGAAGTTTTTAGAGTAAGAACTGGCGACCAGTAATTCTTTATGGCTGGCGACGAACAGGCGCAGGCCAGCGGCATCTTCTTCCAGACCTTTAGCAAAGCCCTGATAAGCGAAATCAAACAGCGGTAACCAGCCGTTTGCCAGTGATAATTCCGCCAACGTCTCCCATTGTTCCTGCGTCGGGTCGATACCCGTCGGGTTATGGCAGCAACCGTGGAACAACACCACGTCACCGGCTTTCGCTTCGCTCAGGCTTTTCAGCATGTCGTCGAAATCCAGGCTGTGATTTGCTGCGTCGTAATAGTTGTACTCTGCAACTTCCAGACCGGAGGCAGAAAATACACCTTTATGGTTCGGCCAGCTCGGATTGCTGACCCACACGCGCGTAGCGGTGGTTTGATTTGCAATAAAATCTGCTGCAATGCGCAGGGCACCGGTACCGCCCGGAGTTTGTGCCGTGCGGGCGCGTTTGTCTGCAATCACTGCGCTGTCTTTACCGAACAGCAGTTCCTGCGTGCAATGCGCGAAATCAGGCAACCCGTCGATGCTCAGATAGGTTTTCGTGGTTTCATTTTCCAACAGGAATTGTTCGGCTTTTTTCACGCTGGCCAAAACCGGCGTTTTACCCGTTTCATCTTTATAAACACCAATCCCAAGATTGATTTTATTCGAGCGATCATCCGCGCGGAAAAGATCGGTAAGACCCAGAATAGGGTCAGCAGGTGCTGCAGTGATTTTTTCAAACATGTCGGAAAATTCCATAGCCTGATATGACGAAAGAGGGCTTCAGGGTACCGCCAGCGCTACCGTTTGCCAACCGTTTGCGGCAAAAAGAAAGCAGAGTTGTGAGAAGGCGTGTGAGATTAAAATTTTTTATAGAAGAGGGTAGCAAAGTTCGGTTTTTGAATTGCTTAAATGCAAAAGGCAGAGCCGAAGCTCTGCCTTGATATCTACTATGATGCGCCCGAGAGCGCATCGTTAAGCGATATTAGAACTGGTATTGCAGACCAACACCAACGATGTCGTCTGTGCTACGGCCAGCTGCTTTGGTGTAGCTGTTGTCGTCCAGCAGGTTGATTTTGTAGTCAACATAGGTAGACATGTTTTTGTTGAAGTAGTAGTAAGTACCCACTTCTACGTATTTAACCAGGTCAGCATCGCCGCCAGCGTAGGTAGAACCGTTGTTGGTGAAACCGTTCAGGCTCTTACCTTTAGACTGCAGGTATGCGATAGATGGGCGCAGGCCGAAATCGAACTGATACTGAGCAACAACTTCGAAGTTCTGAGTTTTGTTAGCGATTGAATCCGGGTTGCCGTAATCAGTGGTGTTACGTGATTCACCGTAGAAGGTCGCCAGGTACAGGTTGTTAGCGTCGTATTTCGCGCCGAATGCGTATGCGTCAGCTTTGTCACCAGCACCATCTTCTTTCTGAAGAGTAGTACGGTTAGAAGAGAAGTAAGCACCAGTCAGGCTAACACCGGAGTTGCCGATAGCGTAGGCAGCAGAAGTACCCCAGCCGTCGCCATTGGAGTCAACTGCGCCACGGTCGTCACGACCTTCGTCGTTTTTGCCTTGGTACTGTACAGCGAAGCTCAGGCCATCAACCAGACCAAAGAAGTTGCTGTTACGGTAAGTTGCCATGCCATTACCACGACCAACCATGAAGTTGTCGTTGTTCTGGTACATAGTGTCATCGCCGAAGATTGGCAATTGGTCAGTGTAGGACATTACGTCGTAGATTACGCCGTAGTTACGACCGTAGTCGAATGAACCTGCATCGCCAAATTTCAGACCTGCGAAGCCCAGACGAGTTTTGTTACCTTCGTCGCCAGCGCTTTCTGCGTGGTTAGCCTGAACGTTGTATTCCCACTGGCCGTAACCGGTCAGTTGGTCAGTAATTTGAGTTTCGCCTTTGAAGCCGAAACGAACGTAAGTCTGGTCGCCGTCATCGCCAGCGTTGTCAGAGAAGGTGTGGCGCGCGTCAACTTTACCGTACAGATCCAGTTTGTTGCCGTCTTTGTTATAGATCTCAGCCGCATTAGCTGCACCAGCAACTAACAGAGCAGGGATTACCACTGCAAGAATATTGCGCTTCATCATTATTATTACCCTCATTGGTTTTATTTGGACACCTGCCACTGCCTTAAATAATTCTTTACGGAACTATTCGTGAAAGTTTGGTGTCTCCTGTGTCTGAACGCACTATTCCATCCGTGGTGAGCTTAATCCATAGCGAAAATGCTACTAAATTACTAAATATGTTTCAGTTGGAAAAAATGTATTACAAAATGTGTATTTTACGGAACTTTGTGACAGGGATCTATCTTTCAAAATGACTAAGGCCAGCATTGCTGGCCTTAGTATTGTAACTATTTTGTTATGTAGAAATAGTTTATTTAATTAGAAGGTTGCATTACGTGGTGTGCGCGGGAACGGAATCACGTCACGAACGTTCTGAACACCGGTCACATAGGCGACTAAACGTTCAAAGCCTAACCCGAAGCCGGAGTGCGGGACCGTACCGTAACGACGAAGATCGCGATACCACCAATAATCTTCAGTTTTCAGTCCCATTTCGACCATTCTCGCATCCAATACATCCAGACGTTCTTCACGCTGTGAACCGCCGATGATCTCGCCAATTCCCGGTGCCAGCACGTCCATCGCTGCTACAGTTTTGCCATCATCGTTCAGGCGCATGTAGAAGGACTTGATATCTTTAGGATAGTTTTTAACCACTACAGGCGCTTTGAAATGCTGCTCAGCCAGGTAACGTTCGTGTTCAGAAGAAAGATCGACACCCCAGGAAACCGGGTTTTCAAATTGCTGACCACAATTCATTAGGATTTCTACTGCATCGGTGTAATCCACCTGTGCGAAATCGGATGTTACAAATCGCTCAAGGCGCGCAACAGCATCTTTGTCTACGCGGTCGGCAAAAAAGGCCATATCGTCTGCGCGTTCATCTAAAACGGCTTTGAAAACATATTTAAGCATGTTTTCAGCAAGCGCAGCGATGTCGTCCAGCGTAGCAAAAGCCACTTCCGGTTCAACCATCCAGAACTCAGCGAGGTGACGGCTGGTGTTAGAGTTTTCTGCGCGGAAGGTCGGGCCGAAGGTATAAACCTTAGACAGCGCACACGCATAGGTTTCGCCGTTAAGCTGACCGGAAACCGTAAGGAACGCTTCTTTACCGAAGAAGTCTTCGCTGAAGTCGATTTCGCCTTTGTCGGTACGCGGCAGGTTTTGCAGATCCAGCGTTGAAACGCGGAACATTTCACCGGCACCTTCGGTATCGGACGCAGTGATCAGCGGAGTGGACACCCAGAAGTAGCCATTTTCGTGATAGAAACGGTGAATCGCCTGCGACAGGGTGTTGCGCACACGGGCAACGGCGCCGATCAGGTTGGTGCGCGGACGAAGGTGAGCCACTTCACGCAGGTATTCGATACTGTGGCGTTTTGCCGCCATCGGGTAGGTATCAGGGTCATCCACCCAGCCAACAACTTTAACGGCGGTGGCCTGCAATTCGAAACTCTGACCTTCGCCAGGAGATGCGACAACAGTACCGGTCACTTCTACTGAACAACCCGTCGTCAGACGCAGGACGTCTTCCTGATAATTGGGCAGAGAATTATTGATGACGGCCTGTAAAGGATTAAAGCAGGAGCCGTCATAAACGGCGACGAATGAGATACCAGCTTTAGAATCTCTCCGGGTACGTACCCAACCGCGTACGGTGACTTCACTGTCAACCGCAGCACGGCCTTGCAGTACGTCGACTACAGGCACAACGCTCATAGATTTCTCTCTTTCTTTATATATGTTGACTAAGAAATATTGGACACCCTGTAGATAGGGATTTTGCTATGTTACTTAGCCTTTCTCAGGACACAAGCAGAAATCACCGTTGGTGAGGAAGAATTGTCAGGCAAAGGCGTGGATTATCAGGAAACATTGAGATAGCGAATAAAAGCCGAGCGGAATGAGATTGCAGGTATATAAAGGAAAGAAAGTAAGGAAAGAAATTCTGATAAAGCGCCGAAATGCATTCCGGCGCTTTATGGACAGTCAGGATGCTTTTTTTACCAGCGGCAAATCGAAGGCCTTGCGCAGTGCTTTCACGAAGGCTTTGTCCTGACAAATGGTTTTGCCCGGACTGTCAGACAGCTTGGCGACCGGCTTGCCGTTGCACTGAACCAGTTTGATCACGATATTCAGCGGTTTAACACCGGGAATATTACAGGTCAGGCGAGTACCAATACCAAACACCAGATTCACCCGCTGGTGGAAATGACGATAAAGATGCAGTGCTTTATCCAGATCCAGATTATCGGAAAATACCAGAGTTTTAGTCATCGGGTCGATATCGAGTGCGTGGTAATGCGCGATCGCTTTTTCGCCCCATTCAAAGGGATCCCCGGAGTCATGGCGCAGCCCCTGATAGGCATTGGCGAATTCACTGCCAAAATCACGCAGGAAAGCATCCATCGTAATACAGTCGGTCAGCGCAATCCCGAGCTGGTCCGGATATTCATCCAGCCAGGCCTGCAATGCTGCGCGCTGGCTGTTGGCCAGAACCGGACTGATTTGCTGATGCGCCTGGAACCATTCGTGAGCCTGAGTCCCGACCGGTGTCAGCTGCAATTTATGTGCTAAATCGTAGTTGCTGGTACCGACCAGATAAGGGAATTCGTTTTTAAGCGTGCTGACGATAGCTTCCTGAACGTCGCCCGAAAAACGACGGCGTGTGCCGAAATCCATCAGACGGAAAGCGGAAAGGTCAATATCTGCCGCCTGCTCTTTGAAGCTGGCGAGATTTTTACGCAGCTGATCAACGGCCATTTGCGCGGTAACTTGCGGCGAGCGCTGACGATGCACCACTTCGCTGATCACAGCCAGCAGTGGCACTTCCCACATAATCACTTCACGCCACGGCCCTTCAATGCGCACGTGCAAATGCCCGTTGCGATCGGAAACGGTGACATGGTCAGGATTGTAGCGGAACGCTTTCAGCCAGTTCAGATAGTCCTGAGTGAAGAAGGGCAGGCCGGAAAGATAAGTAAACTCATCATCCGTAAGTGCCAGCTGACTCATCATCCGGACTTGCTCGAGAATTTCGCTGGCATATTCACCCAGCAGTTCATCGCCGCGGCAACGGAACTCGGCTACTACGCTGATATTGCGATAGCGATGGTAAACCGCTTGCTGCATATGAAGCTTGTAGGCATCGGTATCTAACAGCGAAGTCAAAATCGGGGAGGCGTATGAAGTCATAGCGCGTTTACAGCATCCTCGTCAGAAACTGAGTGTTTGAACACAAACAACCGTTCCGTAAAAAAAACGTTCGGGATAAAACAGCAAAGTCTGTGAAGTATACCGTATTATCCTGTCAAAGAACCCTCATCACATCATAATTGTCTGCGAATGGTCGAGGCTTAATTGTGCTCAAACATAGGAAACATGGGTAAACAGGCGATTTTTCGGCTTAAAAAAAGCACAAATTGATTACATAAATTTAATCTACCTGACAATAAGAAAAGAAAAATCGGGGTGATTTTACCCCGATTTTTGTATGTTCATTCCGCTTCGTTTGTTCACGATAGTAAACGATCAGATGTTTTCCAGATTAATGCCCCGCGTTTTTGGCCCGAAAATACCGATGACCAGCATCACAATAATCATGCTGACGACAATGAAAGCAATCACGCCCTGCGTTCCGGTATATTGCAGTAGCAGGCCGATCAAAATGCTGCTAAAGACGGTCGACAGGCGGCTGAATGAATAGCAAAAGCCGACGGCGCGGGCGCGGATATGCGTCGGGAACACTTCGGTCTGGTAGGCATGATAGCTGAACGTCAGCCAGGCGTTGGAGTAGGTGATCAGGAAGCCGCAAATCACCAACATCACCGGATTGGTTTGCAGGGCGAATAAGGTACCGAATACCACCGTCATTAGTGACGAGAGAACGATCTGCCATTTGTTTTCAATTTTGTCGGCATACCGGCTGCAAATCAGCGATCCGAGCGGATAGGCCAGCGTAATAAAGAAGGCGTACAGCAAACTGTGGGTGACGGTCGTGCCTTTGCCGGAGAGCAGGGCGGGCAGCCAGTTACCAAAGCCGAAGAAACCTATGGCCTGGAAAAAGTTCATCACAGTCAGCATCAGTGTACGTTTGCGGTATTCCGGTGACCAGATTTCCCTGAACGTGCCTTTTCGGGGTAATTCCGTTGTGCTTTCTTGCGCGATATACACCGGGCTGTCAGCGACCCCGCAGCGTTTCTCCATCGCACTCACCACATTATGCGCATCCTCATGACGCCCTTGTTGCGCCAGCCAGCGGGCGGATTCCGGCAGATTTTTACGCACAATCCACACCACCAGTGAACACAGAGCGCCAGCAATCACCACGTAACGCCAGCCTGTCAGCCCGAAAAAGGTTTGCGGCACCAGCCACCAGGACATCAGCGCCACTGCCGGTACGGAAAGAAACTGGATAAAGAAAGCGAACGCGAACGCGCGGCTGCGCATATGGCTCGGCACCCATTCGGTCAGATAGGTATCGATAGTCACCAGCTCAAGACCCAGACCAATCCCGACCAGAAAACGGCAAAGAATGATGCCTTCAGCACTGTTCTGGAACGACATGAGCAAAGAAAAACAGCCGTACCACGCCAGCGCAAACATAAATGTCATCCGGCGGCCGAAGCGGTCTGCATTCGGTGCCAGCAGGCTCGCGCCGAAAAAAAGACCTAAAAATGTGGAGGAAGCGAAGGCGGCCTGATCGGATATACCAAAAACCCCCGCAGAGCCGATATGAAATATGTTCTCTGCCAGTAAACCTGAACTAATGTATCCGGTTTCGAAAAGATCATAGAGTTCGAAGAATCCACCCAGTGACAGCAATATGATGAAGCGCCAGAGTCCGGCGGAGGCGGGAAGCGCGTCAATGCGGGCTGATAATGTCTTGTTATTTAATGTTTTTTGTTTAGGTATCCCCATCTCGGGGGCGCAGGTGTCACTCATTTTATTATTAGCCTCAGTGATTCATCGTATTCATGATCATGCTAATGACACCCGATCGGATTTAAATATTGAATTTATGTAACGAATAAGAAAATAGAGCATAAAAAACTGCGCAAAAACGCATTGAGAAAAGTACAGTTTTATCGGTCCAGAATGTGACGCGGATCTGACTTCCACTTTTCACCCCCGAAACGCCCTTTAAGACAAATTTCTGTGTTTTGGTTGAAAGGTGCGCATACGCACTCACAGACTGGCAACAATCTGGGATTTTCTGATGCCTGTGTTAGAGTTTAGAGAGAGAAGTATGAAGGCCGGCAGGGCTCTGCGCAGCGAATCACTGATGAAAAGCGCCCGCTTAAATGCCATGAATCGTCATCACCATAAACAATGAAAACGCCAAAAGGTTTTTTATGACTCAACTGCCACAAGCCAAGTTCCGCCATGACTATCGTGCGCCGGACTATACCATCACGGATATCGACCTTAATTTCGAGCTTGATGCACAGAAAACCATTGTGACTGCTGTCAGTCAGATTAAACGACAGGGCGCAGAAGGCGCGCCGCTGGTGCTCAATGGTGAAGATCTGACCCTGATCAGCCTGAAAATTAACGATCAGGACTGGCCGAAATATCAGTTAAAAGAAGGCGTGCTGGAAATTACCGGCCTGCCGGAAGCGTTTGAACTGGCCATTGTTAACGAAATTCACCCGGCGAAAAACACCGCGCTGGAAGGGCTGTATCTTTCTGGTGAAGCGCTGTGTACCCAGTGTGAAGCTGAAGGTTTCCGCCACATTACCTATTATCTGGATCGCCCGGACGTTCTGGCGCGTTTTACCACCCGCATCGTGGCTGACAAAGCCCGTTATCCTTATTTGCTTTCCAACGGTAACCGTATTGACCAGGGCGAACTGGATGGCGGTAAACATTGGATCAAATGGCAAGATCCGTTCCCGAAACCTTGCTACCTGTTTGCGCTGGTCGCGGGCGATTTCGACGTTCTGCGCGATTCTTTCAAAACCCGTTCCGGTCGCGATGTGGCGCTGGAACTGTTTGTCGATCGCGGAAATCTGGATCGTGCGGGCTGGGCAATGGAATCCCTGAAGCAATCTATGAAATGGGACGAAACCCGTTTCAATCTGGAATACGATCTCGACATCTTTATGATTGTCGCCGTTGATTTCTTCAACATGGGCGCGATGGAAAACAAAGGCCTGAACGTCTTTAACTCCAAATATGTGCTGGCAAAAGCTGAAACCGCGACTGACAAAGATTACCTCGGTATCGAAGCGGTGATCGGCCATGAATACTTCCATAACTGGACCGGTAACCGCGTGACTTGTCGCGACTGGTTCCAGCTGAGCCTGAAAGAAGGCCTGACCGTTTTCCGTGATCAGGAATTCAGTTCTGATCTGGGCTCGCGTTCAGTCAACCGTATCGATAATGTCCGCGTGATGCGTGGCGCGCAGTTCTCTGAAGATGCCAGCCCGATGGCGCACCCGATCCGTCCGGAAAAAGTCATCGAAATGAATAACTTCTACACCCTGACGGTGTATGAGAAAGGTTCAGAGGTCATCCGCATGCTCCATACCCTGCTGGGTGAGGAGAAATTCCAGGCCGGGATGCAGCTGTATTTTGAGCGTCATGACGGCAGCGCCGCGACCTGTGACGATTTCGTACAGGCGATGGAAGATGCGTCAAACGTGGACCTGTCATTGTTCCGCCGCTGGTACAGCCAGTCCGGTACGCCGGTGCTGACCGTGCGCGATGACTATGACGTGGAAAAACAGCAATACACTCTGACCGTCAGCCAGAAAACCCCGGCGACGCCTGATCAGACTGAAAAGCTGCCACTGCATATCCCGCTGGATATCGAACTGTATGATCCGCAGGGCAACGTGATTTCGCTGAAACAAAACGGTCAGACGGTCAGTAACGTGCTGAATGTGACCGAAGCCGGGCAGACGTTTGTCTTCGACGATGTGGAATATCAGCCGGTACCTTCTTTGTTACGTGAATTCTCCGCGCCGGTGAAACTCGATTACAAATGGGGCGATCATCAGCTGACTTTCCTGATGAAATACGCACGTAACGATTTCGCCCGCTGGGATGCGTCGCAAAGCCTGCTGGCGATTTACATCAAGCTTAACGTGGCACGTCATCAGCAGAAACAGCCTCTGTCTCTGCCGTTGCATGTGGCGGATGCGTTCCGTGCAGTATTGCTGGATGAAAGTATCGATCCGGCGCTGGCGGCGCAAATCCTGACCCTGCCGTCTGAAAACGAAATTGCTGAGCTGTTTGAAATCATCGATCCAGAAGCAATCAGCGCCGTTCATGATGCGATTACCCGCTGCTTAGCAACGGAAATGGCCGATGAATTCCTGGCGGTTTACAACGCTAACCGCCTGCCTGCATATCGTGTGGTACATGAGGATATCGGTAAACGTTCACTGCGTAATACCTGCCTGCATTATCTGGCCTTTGCCGATGTCGCGCTGGCTGACCAGCTGGTGAAAGCGCAGTTTGAACAGGCTGATAATATGACGGATTCTCTGGCGGCGATGTCTGCAGCCGTTTCCGCGCAACTGCCTTGCCGCGAATCGCTGATGGCAGCTTATGATGAGCGCTGGCATCACGACGGTCTGGTCATGGATAAATGGTTTATCCAGCAGGCGACCAGCCCGGCAGCCGATGTGTTGCACAAAGTCCGCTCACTGCTGAACCACCGTTCATTCAGTATGAGTAACCCGAACCGCGTTCGTTCATTAGTTGGCGCGTTCGCCTCTGCTAATCCTTCGGCATTCCACGCCGCAGACGGCAGCGGTTATCAGTTCCTGACTGAAATGCTCACCGATCTCAACACCCGTAACCCGCAGGTGGCCGCGCGTATGATTGAGCCGTTGATCCGCCTGAAACGCTACGACCAGAACCGTCAGGCGCTGATGCGTCAGGCGCTGGAACAGCTGAAAGGGCTGGAAAATCTGTCCGGTGATTTGTTCGAGAAAATTACTAAAGCGTTAGAGGCTTAATCGCCTCTACGGGTAAACAGCAGCAAAGTAAAAGGGCGATGGAAACATCGCCCTTATTTCGTTTTGAATTCACTGAATGCGAAAATCAGTTACGTGCGCGTTTCGCTTCCTGAGCGATATTTTGCAACGGCTGCGGCGTCAGCACACGTTCCAGTACTTCGGCTTCCAGCTCCGCCAGTCGCGCTGAACCCTTACGGCGCGGACGCGGTAAATCTACCGTCAAATCCATACCAATCTGCCCCTGATCGATAAGGATCACCCGATCAGCGACGGTCACCGCTTCGCTGACGTCATGTGTCACCAGCAGGACGGTGAAATCATGCTGTTGCCATAAGCGCTCGATCAGGCTTTGCATCTCAATACGGGTCAGGGCATCCAGTGCACCCAGCGGTTCATCGAGCAATAACAGGCGGGGACGGTGGATCAATGCACGCGCCAGCGCCACACGTTGTTTTTGTCCGCCGGATAATGCGGAAGGCCAGTCGTCTGCGCGATCCGCCAGTCCGACTTCTTCCAGCGCGGCCAGAGCGGCTTCACGCCATTTTCCTTTTAAGCCCAATCCGACATTATCGATCACCTTTTTCCACGGCAGCAGGCGGTCATCCTGAAACATCAGACGTGTATCATCGCGCACCTGACTCAGTGGCGCGCTGGCGCTGAGCAGTTCGCCCTGCGTGGTTTTTTCCAGCCCGGCCAGCAAACGCAGCAGGGTGCTTTTGCCACAACCGCTGCGCCCGACCACCGCCACAAACTGGCCGGGCGGAATGCGCAGATTAATGTCATTCAGCACGGCGCGGTTGCCGTATTTTTTAGTGATGCCGGAGAGTGTCACCGGCGTGCCTTGCGGGATACGTGCGGGTGCGCTCATGCGGCATCTCCTTGTTTTTTCTGATAAGCAGGATGCCAGCGCAGCCAGACACTTTCCAGCAGGCGGGCAAGAACGTCGGCAAGTTTGCCAAGGATGGCATACAGCACGATGGCAACGACCACGACATCAGTTTGTAAAAATTCACGGGCATTCATCGCCAGATAACCAATACCGGAGTTGGCGGAAATGGTTTCTGCCACAATCAGCGTCAGCCACATGAATCCCAGCGCAAAGCGTACGCCGACCATAATCGACGGCAACGCGCCGGGTAATACCACCTGAATAAACAGCGGGAACCCGGAAAGTCCGTAGCTGCGCGACATCTCCAGCAGACCGCGGTCAATGTTGCGAATGCCGTGATAAGTATTGAGATAAATAGGGAACAGGGTCCCCAGCGCCACCAGGAAAATCTTGGCGGATTCATCAATGCCGAACCACAGAATCACCAGCGGGATCAGCGCCAGATGCGGAATGTTACGCAGCATTTGCAGCGAGCTGTCCAGCAGGCGCTCGCCCCAGCGGGAAAGCCCGGTAATAAAGCCGAGTAGTAAACCGAGACTGCCGCCGATGGCAAAACCAATCAGTGCGCGGAAGGTACTGATTTTCAGGTTTTGCCAGAGGTCACCGCTTTTTGCCAGTGTCCAGAAGGCTTCCACCACAGCGCTCGGTGCGGGCAGGATCCGGTTGGATAACCAGCCGGCTTCAACTGCCAGTTGCCAGCCGCCGATGAGTACCACCGGCACAACCCACGGGGCAACGCGGTTCAGCCAGCGTTGTGTCGTTGTCATCTGCTTCTCCTTAATGCTGGCTGGCGGTGCGTTTGTTGACAAAGTCATGAGCGACCAGCTCGCCGCGCGGCAAAATGGCTTTCTTCACGACGTTGTCATCTTCAGGTTTGGCCAGATCCAGATGCGGGAACAACAACTCGCTGACGCGGTACGCTTCTTCCAGATGCGGATAACCGGAGAAGATAAAGGTGTCGATGCCCAGATCGGCATATTCCTGCATGCGTGCAGCAACGGTCGGGCCATCGCCGACCAGCGCGGTTCCGGCTCCGGTACGCACCAGACCGATACCGGCCCAGAGATTCGGATAGATTTCCAGCTTGTTACGGTCGCCGCCGTGCAATGCCGCCATACGGTGCTGGCCCACAGAATCTGTTTTGGCGAAAGCGGCCTGCGCGCGCTGGATGGTTTCGTCATCCACATTGGCAATCAGTTTGTCGGCAGCGCGCCACGCTTCTTCGTTGGTTTCACGCACAATCACGTGCAGACGGATACCGAAACGCACGGTACGCCCTTTCGCGGCAGCTTTGGCACGCACCTGTTCAATTTTCTCTTTCACTAACGCCGGTGGCTCGCCCCAGGTCAGATACAGTTCAACCTGCTCGGCGGCAAGATCCTGCGCTTCGTCGGAAGAACCGCCAAAATACAGCGGCGGACGAGGGTACTGAACCGGCGGATGCATCAGGCTCGCGCCTTTGACCTGAATATGTTTGCCTTCGTAATCGACCGTTTCGCCTTCCAGCACGCGGCGCCAGATGCGGGTAAATTCCGCCGAGGCTTCATAACGTTCTTTATGGTTGAGATGTAACCCTTCCGCCGCCAGTTCAGACGGGTCGCCACCGGTGACCAGATTAAACAAGGCACGACCACCGGAAAGCCGGTCGAGTGTCGCCGCCTGACGGGCAGCCAGTGTCGGGGAGATGATCCCCGGACGCAGCGCCACCAGGAATTTAAGCTTCTGCGTAACAGAAATCAGTGAGGCGGCCACCAGCCATGAGTCTTCGCATGAACGGCCGGTCGGCAGTAATACGCCGCCGAAACCTAAGCGGTCTGCGGCCTGGGCAATCTGCTGGAGATAACCGTGGTCCACCACACGGGCACCTTTTTCAGTGCCTAAATAACGGCCATCGCCATGGGTGGGTAAAAACCAGAATACGTTCAGACTCATAGTATGTTCCTCTCAAGGTTTGCGATTCGTGACCGCTCAGCGGCGGCTAAATTAGGGTTCAGTTGGCTTGTACAGCCGGTTTCCAGATGCGGTCTTTGATTTCAACCGGCTTGGGTAAAATATGATTCTGATAGAACAGATCGGCGGTTTGCTGCTGGCGCTTTTCTGTTTCGGCATTGACCGGGGTGATAGGCATATCGGGCAAATGATCCAGATACGAGGCGACCACTTTTTCCGGTAATCCCATCGACTGGGAAAGCAGTTTGATACTTTGTTCGCGGTCAGTTTTGGTCAGCGCATTCGCCTGCGTTAACACATCCAGCACCTGACTGATGAACTGAGGGTTGGCCTCGGTATATTTTTTCGGAGCCAGATAGAAGGAACCGGTCTGATGCAGCGTCGAGCCGTCAGTCAGCACGCGAACATCTCCCTGAACTTCAGCGGCGGAATAGTACGGATCCCAGATAGCCCAGGCATCGACGTCATGTTGCTCAAACGCGGCGCGCGCATCGGCAGGCGTCAGATAAACCGGCTGGATATCACTGAATTTAAGGCCCGCCTGTTGCAGGGCGCGGAGCAGTAAATTGTGCGAGCTCGAACCTTTCTGGAAAGCGACTTTGTGGCCCCTGAGATCTGCCACGGTTTTGATCGGACTGTTGCTGTCGACCAGAATGACTTCCGCTTTAGGTTTCGGCGGTTCTGAACCGATATAAAGAAGATCCGCACCGGCCGCTTGTGCAAACAACGGCGGTAAATCGCCTGTGCCACCCAAATCAATACTGCCGACGTTCAGCGCTTCAAGGATTTGCGGGCCAGCGGGGAATTCCACCCAGCTGATTTTGGTGTCCGGGAAACGTTTTTCCAGCAGCTGATGTGATTTCGCCAGCACCAGGCCGACGGAGCCTTTCTGATAAGCGATGCGTAATTGCGCAGGATCTTTTTCCTGAGCAGACGATGTGGTGCTGAATATCAGGCTGGTGACCAGCCCGGCAATTACGGGTAACTGGCGTAATAAAGAGAAAGACGCAGGCATGATTAAATCCTTTTAAAGTCAGACACGCAGGGCTTGCGCGGAAAGGGAAGCGACAGACGGAATGTGCGGACGGCGGCGGCTCAGCGCCAGATAGAAGTTTTCCAGTGATTCAGTCAGGCGTTCTTCCAGTGCCGGATCCAGCTTGGCCGGGAACGTTTGATAATCGGTGATCAGACTGTCATCGGCGAAAACGCCCTGTAAAACTTCCTGCGCTTTCAGCGAGGCCAGTACCGGTTTCAGCGCGTAATCGACGGCCAGCATGTGTCCGATTGATCCGGCCGTAGCCAGTGGCAACACGACTTTATGGTCGAGTGCGCGCTCAGGCAGCAAGTCGAGCAAGGTTTTCAGGGCGCCGGAGAAAGAAGCTTTGTAAACCGGCGTGGCGACAATCAGACCATCCGCACTCGCCAGTTCGGCATTGAGTTGCTTGAGTTGCGGGCTGCCGAAATTGGCGAACAACAGATCGTCTGCTGAGAAATCCTGAATATTGTAGGTAAAAACTTCAACGCCGCGGCTCGCGAGCCACTGATGGCTGAGCGCCAGCAGGGAAGAGGAGCGGGAGGGTTGTCGCGGGCTGCCTGCCAGGGTGACTACACGCATTTGCTTATTCCTTATAACAATCTGTTATAGAACTATCATTTTTATTAACGAAGTGAAGTAAACCTAGCAGGCAGAGGCGGCACAGCGGAAATCTCAATTTTGGCTATGGAAAGTTTCAAATCAGATAAAGCACTTTTTACGCTGGGTTCAGGCGCAGGCGGGTTAAGAAGGAAAAGTGAATTAAAAGTAACGAAAAGGTAATCGTTTGCGCTCAGAGTCAATTATTCGGCCAATATGCCGGTTATCGTTTCCAATTAAGCCGCGCTTAGTCGATAATACCGCCCCGTCTAGCCACCGGGAATCCAGGAGTCTCCATGTATTATCCTCTTGTCAGGAAAGCACTGTTTCAGCTCGACCCAGAGCGCGCCCACGAGTTAACCTTTCGTCAGCTGAGCCGTATTTCCGGCACCCCTTTTGAATTCTTGATCCGCCAGTCAGTGCCCACCAAGCCGGTAAACTGCATGGGATTATCCTTTAAGAACCCGTTGGGACTGGCCGCAGGCCTGGATAAAAACGGCGAATGTATTGATGCACTCGGTGCAATGGGCTTTGGATTTATTGAGGTCGGCACAGTCACACCACGTGCGCAGGCAGGTAATGATAAGCCGCGTTTATTCCGCATCGTTGAAGCAGAAGGCCTGATTAACCGCATGGGCTTTAATAACCATGGCGTGGATAATCTGGTGAATAATGTCAAAAAATCACATTTTGGCGGCATTCTGGGGATTAATATTGGCAAGAATAAAGACACGCCTGTTGAGCACGGCGCTGACGATTATCTGACCTGTATGGAAAAGGTATATCCGTATGCCGGTTATATCGCGGTGAATATTTCTTCGCCTAATACCCCCGGTTTACGTTCACTGCAATACGGTGAAGCGTTGGATGATTTGCTGGCGGCGATTAAGAATAAACAGCTCGAACTTCAGCAGCGCCATCAGAAATATGTGCCGGTTGCTGTGAAGATCGCGCCGGATCTGTCTGAGGAAGAATTGATCCAAATAGCTGACAGTCTGGTTCGTCATAATATGGACGGCGTTATCGCCACCAATACCACGCTCGATCGTAAACTGGTTCAGGGTCTGAATTATTGTGAGCAGGTCGGTGGTCTGAGCGGGCGTCCGGTGCAGTTGCGCAGTACAGAAATCATCCGCATGTTGTCAAATGAACTACAGGGACGTCTGCCTATTATTGGCGTCGGTGGCATTGATTCATTAACGGCTGCGCGTGAAAAAATGGCGGCGGGTGCATCATTAATTCAAATCTATTCCGGCTTTATCTTCAAAGGTCCGGGTTTGATCAAAGATATTGTTACCCATATCTAATATTTTTCATCCTTAAGGCGAGTCAGGGGTTTATTTATTAACCCGGCTCGTCTATATTTTGTCCACTGACCGTAATTCAGGCTCAGGATTTGTCTGATATCGTTTCATTATCGAAAACTCTATTATGCGAGTTGAGTGGATAATGGATTCAGGCAAGGGGCATGAGGGCAAACAGGATGACGAAATGAAAATCAAACCAGATGATAATTGGCGTTGGTATTTTGATGCAGAGCATGACCGGCTTATGTTGGATCTCGCCAATGGCATGATTTTTCGTTCCCGTTTCCCGGCTAAAATGTTAACTCCCGATGCATTTGGAAATATGTCATTTTGTGTCGATGATGCGGCTTTGTATTTCGATTATGAAGAACAGTGCAAAAATATTCGTCTCGCTGCTGAACAACGCGCTGAATTAGTTTTAAATGCCTTAGTCGCTTTCCGCTTTTTAAAACCTCTGATGCCTAAGAGCTGGCATTTCAGTCAGCAGATGCGTCCTTTCCAGCCGGAGAATGGCCAGCTTGCTCAGGTGCAGGTAATGGACAGCGGTGAACAGGCGACATTGCTGGTGGTAGAATCGGGCGATAACGCCAGCCTGTGCCTGCTGGCGCAGGAACGATTGACGGTAGCAGGGCGCGGCATGGTACTTGGCGATGCAATCAAAGTGATGCACGACCGGTTAATGCCTGCGGCCTTCCGCGTTGATAGCGATGTGTACGATCAGGCAGTCTGATTGACTGCCTGATTCTCATTAATTACATTGACTCGCCGATGACGATATCCGTTGCCGGAATACAGCTGCACGACAATATCTTTCCATCTTCCCCGATGGCGCTTTCTTTCAGCGGCGATACTTTCCCTTCTTTTAGCGTCATTTTACAGGCACCGCAAATTCCCGCACGGCAGGAATAGGATATACGTAATCCCTGCAACTCCAGTTGTTCGAGCAAAATCTGCTGATTGTTGCCGGTAAACTCTGTGCCCTGATAGTTAATGCGGACTTCCTGAGCGGTGCTCTTTGGCGCTTCGACATTTCCGACGACTTCACCTGCGCTGTAAGGGCGAGGGGGTTTGGTCGCCAGCACCTGAACGCCGTCACCGGCGCGGATAACGCCGTTGTTGCGGGCAATCATATTCTGACCGAAATCGACGTCGCCATCGCTGGCTGTTCGATAACCCTGCAAGGTTTTCAGGGGTTCGCCACGCGGATGCTTGCGGCCTTTTTCGACGCTGACCGTAGTGAAAATGCAGCGACTGCAGGGTTTCACCAGATCGAAAATGACTTCCCCGATGCGGATGGTTTGCCAGCTGTCTTCTGCGTAAGCGTCCGCACCGCTGACCACAATATTTGGCCGGAACTGCTCAATCCTGACACCACCCGGGCAACGGCGTTGCAAATCCTGCATCGATGCTTCGTTGATCAGCAGATATGGGAACCCGTCTGCGAACGACAGCGGCACCTCCGGATATTTCTTCACCCGGCGGGTCGGCTCTTCACCCACCCATCGCAGCTGCACATCGCGTTTTAGATATACACTTAACCAGCGATTTACCGGTTCCGGCGCGATGAGTGAGGTAAACTGATTGCCCCAGACTTCCGTCGGTGCGTTATCACTGGCGAAATCGCGGAATTTGACGCTGATGTTCTCGCCTTCCGGGGCTGAGATCATCAGGCCATCAGGTAATAAAATCGGAGTTAACAGGACGAGGTTCGGATACTGACGGGCAGTAATAAACATGCCTTGCGGGTCGGTAATCATGAACTGACGATCGAATGCCAGACCTGTAGGTGTGACCAGCGAGTGAGAAACCTGCAGGCCACGCATTGATTTAACCGGATGAACAAATAAACGTGAAAGAATGGGCACTGAACACTGCCTCTCAGAGGATAAAGTCTTAAGAATAACCAGAGACTTTATGACAAGCGGCGGGGATTAGCTATAATGCGCAACTATTTTATTTTTGGTGATATGTCGATATGAACTCTTTGTTTGCCAGCACGGCGCGTGGTCTGGAAGAACTGTTAAAAAGCGAACTGGAAACGCTGGGTGCGCAAGCCTGTAAAGTTGTGCAGGGAGGGGTGCATTTTGAAGGTGACGATCGCCTGCTGTACCGTAGCTTACTGTGGAGCCGTCTGGCTTCGCGCATCCTGTTACCGCTGAACGAATTCAAAGTTCACAGTGATCTGGATCTTTATCTTGGCGTGATGGCGATTGACTGGCCATCCGTATTTGGCGTGGAAAAAACCTTCGCCGTGCATTTCAGCGGCCTGAATGACGAAATTCGTAACAGCCAGTACGGCGCGCTGAAAGTGAAAGACGCCATCGTCGACAGCTTTACGCGCAAAATGGATGAACGTCCGAATGTGGCGAAACAGCAGCCCGATATTCGTGTCAACGTCTTCCTGCAACGCGATACTGCCAGCGTTGCGCTGGATCTGAGCGGCGAAGGCCTGCATCAGCGTGGTTATCGTGATCTGACCGGTCAGGCTCCGCTGAAAGAAAGCCTGGCGGCGGCGATTGTTATGCGCTCCGGCTGGCAGGCAGGCACGCCGATGGTCGATCCGATGTGTGGTTCCGGTACCTTGCTGATTGAAGCAGCAATGATCGCCGCCGATCGCGCACCGGGGTTACATCGCCAGCACTGGGGCTTTACCGGCTGGAACAAATTTGACGCCGAACTCTGGCGCGAACTGACCGCAGAAGCGCAGGTGCGTACCCGTCGTGCGGTGCAGGAAACACCTTCACGCTTCTTCGGTTCTGATATCGATCGTCGCGTGATTGAGATGGCGCGTGCAAACGCCCGTCGCGCCGGTGTGGCGGAGCTGATTAGCTTTGAAGCCGCAGAAGTCGGTAAGCTGGTGAATCCGCTGCCGGAAGGCCCGGTAGGTACGGTTATTAGCAACCCGCCATACGGCGAGCGTCTGGAAAGCGAACCTGCGCTGATTGCGCTGCACAACATGCTTGGCCGCATCATGAAGACCAAATTTGGTGGCTGGCAGTTGTCGCTGTTCAGTGCGTCACCGGAATTGCTGAGCTGTCTGCAACTGCGTGCTGAGCGCCAGTTCAAAGCCAAGAATGGTCCGCTGGAATGTGTGCAGAAAAACTATCAGCTGGCAGAAAACCCGACGGGTGCTGCCGGTGCTCAACTGGCGGATGATTACGCTAACCGCCTGCGTAAGAACGTCAAAAAACTGGAAAAATGGGCCAAACAGCAGGGCATTGAATGCTATCGCCTGTATGACGCCGATTTGCCAGATTACAACGTAGCGGTTGACCGCTACGGCAGCAAAGTGGTGGTGCAGGAATATGCGCCGCCAAAAACCGTGGATGCACAAAAAGCCCGTCAGCGCTTGTTTGACGTGATCAATGCCACCATGTCAGTGCTGGATATTTCTTCCAGCCAGCTGATCCTGAAAACCCGCGAGCGCCAGAAAGGCACCAGTCAGTACGAGAAGCTGGCTCAGAAAGGTGAGTTCCTGCTGGTTGAGGAATTCAACGCTAAACTGTGGGTTAACCTGACGGATTATCTCGATACCGGTTTGTTCCTTGACCACCGTATTGCCCGCAAAATGCTCGGTGAAATGAGCAAGGGTAAAGACTTCCTTAACCTGTTCGCATACACCGGCACCGCCAGTGTTCATGCAGGTCTGGGCGACGCGCGCAGCACCACCACGGTAGATATGTCCCGTACTTATCTGGAGTGGGCAGAAAAAAACCTGCGTGCTAACGGTCTGACCGGCCGCCAGCATCGCCTGATCCAGGCGGATTGCCTGTCGTATCTGGGGATGTGCGACGAACAGTTCGATGTGATCTTTATCGATCCGCCGACGTTCTCCAACTCTAAACGTATGGCCGAAAGTTTTGACGTACAGCGTGATCATCTGGCTCTGATGAAAGATCTGAAACGCATTTTACGTCGTAACGGCACCATTATGTTCTCCAACAACAAGCGCGGTTTCCAGATGGATCTCGAAGGATTGAGCAAACTGGGACTGAGCGCGAAAGAAATCACCAGCCAAACCCTGTCACAGGATTTCGCCCGTAATCGTCAGATTCATAACTGCTGGCTGCTGTCCCATGCCGGCGAGGAAAAATAAAGTTTATGTCGTTAATTAGTATGTCAGGTGCCTGGCTGTCATTCAGTGACTCGCCGCTGTTGGATAACACCGAATTACACATCGAGCCGAATGAGCGCGTCTGTCTGGTTGGCCGTAACGGCGCCGGTAAATCGACGCTGATGAAAATCCTGAACCGCGAAGTGCCGCTGGATGACGGTCGCATCGTGTACGAGCAGGATTTGATTGTGGCACGTCTGCAACAGGATCCGCCGCGTAACGTTGAAGGCACGGTATTTGATTTTGTTTCTGAAGGCGTGTTCGAGCAGGCAGAACATCTGAAGGCGTACCACGCCATTTCGCATCTGGTCGAAACGGATCCGAGCGAAAAGAATATGAACAAACTGGCCCAGGTGATGGAAATTCTTGATCACCAGGGGCTGTGGCAGCTTGACAGCCGCATCAACGAAGTGTTGCTGAAGCTGGGTCTGGATGCGGATACCGAGCTGAAATCTTTGTCCGGTGGCTGGCTGCGTAAAGCCGCGCTGGGCCGTGCGCTGGTCAGCGCGCCGCACATTCTGCTGCTCGATGAACCGACGAACCACCTGGATATCGAAAGTATTGCGTGGCTGGAAGATTTCCTGAAAGAGTTCCAGGGCAGCATTATCTTCATCTCGCATGACCGTTCTTTCATCCGCAATATGGCTACCCGTATTGTTGACCTCGATCGCGGCAAACTGGTTTCTTATCCGGGCAATTACGAAGCGTATCTGCTGGCGAAAGAAGAAGCGCTGCGCGTTGAAGAACTACAAAACGCCGAGTTCGATAAAAAACTGGCGCAGGAAGAAGTGTGGATCCGTCAGGGCATTAAAGCCCGTCGTACCCGTAACGAAGGCCGCGTACGCGCCCTGAAAGCCTTGCGTAAAGAACGTTCCGATCGCCGTGAAGTGATGGGCACCGCCAAAATGCAGGTGGTTGAAGCCTCAAGCTCCGGTAAGATTGTCTTTGAAATGGAAGACGTTTACTACAGCATTGCGGGTAAACAATTGGTCAGCAATTTCTCCTCGCAGGTTATGCGTGGCGACAAAATTGCACTGATTGGCCCGAACGGTTGCGGTAAAACGACATTACTGAAACTGATGTTAAGTCAGATTCAGGCCGACAGCGGCCGGGTTCACTGCGGTACCAAGCTGGAAGTCGCGTACTTCGACCAGCACCGTGCTGAGCTGGATCCTGAACGTACTGTGATGGATAACCTGGCAGAAGGTAAGCAGGAAGTCATGGTCAATGGCCGTGCCCGCCACGTGCTGGGTTACCTGCAGGACTTCCTGTTCCATCCAAAACGCGCCATGACACCGGTGAAAGCGTTGTCAGGCGGCGAACGTAACCGTCTGCTGCTGGCAAAACTGTTTCTGCGTCCAAGTAACCTGCTGATCCTCGATGAACCGACCAACGACCTGGATGTGGAAACCCTCGAGCTGCTGGAAGAGATGATCGACAGCTATCAGGGTACTGTAATGCTGGTGAGCCATGACCGTGAATTTGTTGATAACTCAGCGACTGAATGCTGGATTTACGAAGGTAACGGCGTGATCAACAGTTATGTGGGCGGTTACCACGACGCACAGCACCAGCGCCGTCATCAGCGACCAATCCGCCAGGCTGCGGTCGTCGAAGATAAACCGGCTGCCCAACCAAAAGCAGAACCGGCCAAACGCACAGCGAATAAGCTCAGCTATAATCAACAACGTGAGCTGGAACAATTGCCTGCGCAAATCAGCTCACTGGAAGAAAAAATTGAAGCTTTGCAAAAGCAAATGAGTGATGCGAATTTCTTCACACTTCCTCATGAAGAAACTCAGCAGGTTCTCACCGCTTTTGCTGCGGCAGAGCTGGAGTTAGAGCAGGCGTTTGAACGTTGGGAAGCGCTGGAAGCGCAGAAAAACGGCTAACACTGCCCCATCATGTGCCGCGGGATGAAGGATTGTTCCTGCGGCATATGCTATTGCACGTTCCGCAATTGAGGAGTTGGCTTGTGTGTTCTCATGTCCACGATCCGCACATTTTATGCCCCCAATGCGATTTGCTGGTGGCAATCCCTGAGATTGCTGTCGGGCAAAAAGCAAAATGCCCGCGCTGCCACACGACGCTGACGTCGCGCTGGAAAGAGCCGCGTCGCCGCCCGATTGCCTATGCAGTCAGCGCACTATTCATGCTGCTGTTGTCTAATCTTTTCCCTTTCGTGAACATGAAAGTTGCCGGTCTTGGCAGTGAAGTCACGCTGATTCAAATTCCCCAGGTTTTAGTCTCTGACGATTACGCCAGCATGGCGTCGTTGTTTATGATTCTGGTTCAGCTGATGCCTGCGTTAGGCATGATTTTCATCATCATTCTTTGCCAGGGCACATCGATCCCCAGTCACTGGCAGATCAGCATTGCCCGCAACTATTTTCGCCTGAAAGCCTGGTGCATGGTCGAGATTTTCCTGGCGGGTGTACTGGTCAGCTTCGTGAAACTGATGGCTTATGGTGATGTCGGCGTGGGCACCAGTTTCTATCCCTTTGTGCTGTTTTGTATTTTACAGCTCAGGGCTTTTCAGTGTACTGACCGTTACTGGATCTGGCAGCAGGTTGCCCCCGCGCCGAAGCTGAACATGCCGCTTCGGGTTGGTGAGAGCGGGTTATCGCAAGGACTACGTTCCTGCCATTGCTGTATGGCTATTTTGCCGGTCGATCAGAAACAGTGCGATCGCTGTGAGACTTCAGGCCATGCGCGCCGCAAAAACAGTTTGCAATGGACGATGGCACTGCTCATAACGTCTATATTCTTGTATATCCCCGCAAATCTGATGCCGATCATGATAACTCAGGTGTTGGGTTCGCCGATGCCATCCACCATCATGGCTGGTGTTGTCCTGCTGTGGAGTGAAGGTTCTTATCCCGTTGCCATGGTGATTCTAATTGCCAGTATCATGGTGCCGACGCTGAAAATGATTGCTATTGGCTGGCTATGCTGGGATGCGAACAGTAATAAGCCAATCGACAGGGAAAGATTGCACGTAATTTACGAGGTGGTGGAATTCGTTGGCCGCTGGTCAATGATTGACGTTTTCGTGATTGCGGTACTTTCGGCTCTGGTAAGAATGGGGCAACTGATGAGTATTTATCCGGACATTGGCGCGCTGCTTTTTGCCAGTGTTGTCATTCTCACGATGTTCGCTGCAATGACGTTTGACCCAAGGCTCATTTGGGATCGCGCTGTAATGAAGTCTGCAAAGGAGCCACAAGATGGCGGGAAATAATATGGCAGAGCACGACGGAACTGCCAAAGTAGAAAAGATTAAACGCTGGTCGCCGGTGTGGATTGTGCCGATTGTCACGGCACTGATCGGTGCCTGGATACTGTTCTATCACTACAGCCATCAGGGCCCGGAAGTGACATTGATCACCACCACGGCGGAAGGGATTGAGGGTGGGAAGACCACCATCAAAAGTCGTAACGTCGATGTCGGTAAGGTTGAATCTGTCACGCTCAGTGAAAACTTGCAGCAGGTTATCATCAAAGCCCGTCTGAACACTGGCATGGAAAAAATGCTGCGTGGCGACTCCGTATTCTGGGTCGTTAAACCCCAGATCGGTCGCGAAGGCGTGTCTGGCCTGAGCACATTATTATCCGGCGCCTATATCCAGTTGCAGCCGGGCAGCAAAGGCGATGAGAAGGCGCAATATACGCTGGACGATTCGCCGCCGCTGGCTTCGCCGGATGCCAAAGGGATACGTGTGATCCTCGAAAGTGAGCGTTCAGGCCAGCTCAGCCCGGGTGACCCGGTGCTTTTCCGTGGCTTCCAGGTCGGTACGGTGGAAACCAGCCACTTTGATCCGAAAGCCCGAAACATTAAATATCAGCTGTTCATCCGCGCACCTTACGACACGCTGGTGTCAGACAATGTCCGCTTCTGGAAAGACAGTGGTGTGAATTTCGATATGTCTGCAGCCGGTATGCGTGTGGAAATGGGCTCACTGACCACCTTATTCAGCGGTGGCGTCAGCTTTGATATTCCAAATGGCTGGACTCAGGGGCAGGCGGCTAAAAACGGCGATAATTATCAGCTGTTTGACGATCAGAAAAGTATTCAGGAATCGCTGTATACCCGTCATATGGATTACGTGCTGTTCTTCTCTGATTCTGTTCGTGGTCTGCAACCGGGCGCGCCAGTGGAGTTCCGCGGTATCCGTCTGGGTACAGTGGCCAAAGTGCCTTATCCGCTGAATGTGCTCAAGCAGCAGATCTCGGATGATTATCGTATTCCGGTGCTGATCCGTATTGAGCCTGATCGCTTTGATCAGTTGCTGGGTGCTGATTTTAATATCGCAGACCATATCCGTCAGGGGATCCAGCAAGGCCTGCGTGCCTCAATGAAATCCGCCAACCTGTTGACCGGTTCCACTTATGTCGATCTGGATTTCTATCCAAACGAGAAACCGTGGAAAGGGCCGCTGGAGATTGCCGGGATTAAACTGTTGCCGACGGTAAGCGGCGGGTTTGCGCAGATCCAACAGAAACTGATGACCACGCTCGATAAGATCAATAATCTGCCGATCGAACCGATGATGCGTGAAGCCACCAGTACGCTGGCGGAAAGTCAGAGGACTATGAAAGCGACGCAGAAAACCATCGACTCGCTGAATACGATTGTCAGCAGCAAGGAAATGAAAAATCTGCCGCAGGATATGCAGCAAACACTGATCCAACTTAACCGCAGCCTGAAAGGCTTCCAGCCTGGTTCTCCGGCATACGGACATATGGTGAATGATATGCAAAGTCTGGATAAGACCCTGCGTGAACTGCAACCGGTATTGAAAACGCTGAACCAGAAAAGTAATGCACTGATTTTCGCCGCCCCAGGGCAAGATGATCCTCAGCCGAAGAAGGCCAAACAATGATGAAATGGATACCCGTCGTCTTAGCATTATTCCTGACTGCCTGTAGCAGCAGTGACCATAAAGCCTACTACCAGTTGCCGGTGCTCAATAGTGCTCCGACAACAGGCAGCGCGATGTCATCAGGCATGACCGCGCAGCACCATCTGTGGGTTGAAAGGGTCAGTGTGGCAGATTATCTGTCAGGCAACGGGCTGGTTTATCAGACCAATGACGTGCAGTACACGCTGACCCAGAATAATCTCTGGGCCAGTCCGCTGGATCAGCAACTTCAGCAATCGCTGGTGACTTACCTGCGACGCGACTTGCCGGGGACTCTGGTTTCCACTCAGGCCGTGAGTAGTGATGACCAGGATGTACTGAACGTGAATGTGACCGGGTTCCACGGTCGCTACGACGGCACGGTGGTCATCAGCGGAAGCTGGACGCTGAGCCGCAGCGGACAGATGCTTCAGCGTGACTTTACGCTGAACCTGAAACAGAACGAAGATGGTTATGATGCGCTGGTGAAAACGCTGGCTGCCGGTTGGCAGCAAGAAGCGGGCCAGATAGCTTCACAAATTAGATGACGTTTTTTTAAGCTTAATATTATTTAAGTAAAACGTAAAAAATCCCGGTTTCTGAGTTTTCAGACGCCGGGATTTTTTTATGGCGATCAGCCAGATGAGGTTTTTATCGGCACGATTATCTTGCGCGCAATAGAATAATATAGCTCACAAATATGACATTGGCGTGAATTTTGCGCATTGACCTCTCTGCCAATTGCAGCTATTTGTTAGGTGTGGACGCAGAAGCGGGCCACTGTTTTCTTTCCACCTGACCTGAATAATGAGGGATATAAGGCATGAAGAGACAAAAACGCGATCGCCTGGAACGGGCACAATCACGTGGATATCAAGCAGGTATTGGCGGACGCTCAAAAGAGATTTGTCCGTACCAATCATTAGATGCCCGATCACACTGGCTCGGGGGTTGGCGACAAGCCATGGAGGACAGGGCCGTTACCGCTTAAGCGGCTCCCCTGTCAGAATAAGGAACAACCTCCGCTGCGCGCGGAGGTTTTTGTTTGTAGCTAACATCATCACGCGCGCTTAAAAATGCGAATAAAAAAACGGCGAGCCAGAAGACTCACCGTTTTATCAGACTCAGCAATATGCTTTCTTAGAAAGCAGCCGCGTCTTTGAACAAACCGACTTTCAGATCAGTTGCGGTGTAAATCACCACACCATCAACCAGCACTTCACCATCGGCCACGCCCATGATCAGTTTACGGTTGATAACACGTTTGAAATTCAGGCGGTAAGTCACCACTTTTGCGGTTGGAAGAACCTGACCGGTGAATTTAACTTCACCCACACCCAGTGCGCGGCCTTTGCCTTCGCCACCGAGCCAGCCCAGGTAGAAACCGACTAACTGCCACATTGCATCCAGACCCAGACAGCCTGGCATCACCGGGTCGCCGATAAAGTGACAGCCGAAGAACCACAGGTCAGGATTGATATCTAACTCAGCTTCAACATAACCTTTGCCATGGGTGCCGCCATCTTCTTGCATCTTAACGATGCGATCCATCATCAGCATATTGCCTGATGGTAATGGAGGACCGCCAGCGCCGAACAGTTCACTGCGGCCAGAAGCTACGAGGTCTTCTTTCGTATAGGAATCGCGTTTATCTACCATGTTCTATGTAAGCCTTATTTTAATGAAGGGCGAAGCTTAGCTTACAGCTGTAAGCTGAACAACTCCGATCAGCTGCGGCTGAACCAGTTCAGCCAGCGAAGAGGCCACGGGTAGCGCGGGCCACCTTGCGATGTGACCAGTGCAATGCGCTGCTGAATCAATCCCAGCAGGCTCGGACGCTCTTCTTCAGCTTCTTCTTCGTTTGTGTAAATCAGTCCGGTCAGGATAGGCAGCGCTTCGGCTGCGTTATCAACTGCCCATAAGTGAAACTGGCCTTCGCGAACGGCGTCCAGAACCTGCGGATGCAGGCAAAGATTACGCACGTTGCTGGTTGGCAGAATGACCCCTTGCTTACCGGTCAGACCGCGACGCTGACAAACTTCGAAGAAACCTTCGATTTTCTCGTTCACGCCACCAATAGGTTGCACATTCCCAAACTGATCGACAGAGCCGGTGACCGCAATTTGCTGGTTAATCGGCTGCATCGATAACGCACTGATCAGTGCGCAGAGTTCAGCGAGGGATGCGCTGTCGCCGTCCACTTCTCCGTAAGACTGCTCAAACACAATCGAAGCGGAGAAGGGCAGAGGCTGGTCGAGTTCTAACTCGGAAATCAAAAAGGCCTGCATAATCATCATGCCTTTGGCATGCAGATTGCCGCCTAATTCTGCTTTGCGTTCAACGTCAGTAAATTCACCATCGCCGGTGTGTACGACACAACTAATACGCGAAGGTTCACCTAAAGCGCGCGGATGACCCGGGTATTCCAGAACAGAGAGGCCGTTAATCTGCCCGACCACTTCACCTTCGGTTTCGATGCGGATTTGCCCAAGCTCAATTTCATCCTGCATACGTTCCTGCAGATAGCTTTCACGCCATGCGCGTGCATTAGCGGCCGCTTCCAGAGATTTGGCGCTAAGCAACTCATCTTCATTGTAGAGCGCGGCTTCACTTAGCTGGCCATTAAGCCAGACAGGGTCGAGTGTCAGGCTTCCCTGATCGGTGCTGTGGCGGATGGCAATTTTTAGAAACTCTGGCCAGGCATCGGCAGCAAGACGCGGGATCTCAAGTTCGTCGGCCAGTGTGTTGACGTAACCACACCAGGTCTCCATGTCACTTTCTTCGGTCAGTGGCAGATCGGCTTCGAATTCGCCATAAATAGCGCAATCCATCAGTTCCGGCTCCATATCACTGAGGTCACCCAGCGACAGGCGATCGCCGACCAGAATCAGACGCAGGTCAAGCGGCATTGGAGGCACAGTAACCGGCAAAGGTTTGGTTTCATCCGGGGAAACCCAGTGATACTGGCCTTCAGTGATCATCTGCTTGAGGCGCAACCACATCAGAGGCTGAGCGATAAGTGTGCGGATAGACAGCACTAACACACCGCCATTGACCTGATGCACCAGACCCGGCTCAAGCTGGATCTGATCTTTAAACAAGCGAACACAGCCAAACAACTGTTCCGGCTCAATCCATTCGCGGTACTGACAGGTAAAGCTTGCCGCGAACGTGTCTTCGGCAGTTTTGGCTGCCAGCAGCGTCACCTTATTACCATCGATATGGTAGCGGTTGCCGATCACTTCGGTTTGTTCCGGCAGCAGGCTGCTGACCACGTCAGAAATACGTGACAAGTACTCGCGATTTTCCTGCGCCTTAAGCGTCATGAAACGCGCACGGGAACGGGGATGACAAAACAGCGTTAAACCATTTTCCAGCCGGGGCTGAGTGCCTGCGAAATCGACAGGGGCTAACTGGGCAGCCGTTGCAAAAATTGCCTCGTAAGGCGCGGTATCGGGCAGTAAAAGCTGCCAGTCAAGTCGGTTATTGGTCAATGTGTTAGCTGTTTTCTATAAAAAGGGAAAGAGCGATTATACAAGAATAAATCCGGCTGCATACAATCAGAGTCGTAGCACAATTGGTCTTAGCGCACATTGCTGAACGGGTGCTTAAAAAACAGGCAAAATAAGCGGGTTTATTTGGGGTGAAAATTGAATTAAAGCTGTTATGCTTAGTAAAGTTACGTGGTCACCGAAGAGTTCACGATGAAATATCAGCAACTGGAAAATCTCGAAAGCGGTTGGAAATGGAAGTATCTGGTGAAAAAACACCGGGAAGGTGAGCGGATCACTCGTCATCTGGAAAACAGCGCTGCTGAAGAATCTGTGAATGAACTTCTCAGGCTGGAAAACGAACCGGTTAAAGTGGCGGATTGGATTGTAAATAATATGAATCCGTCGCTGGAAAATCGGTTGAAACAAACAATCCGTGCCCGCCGTAAGCGTCACTTCAACGCTGAACATCAGCATACGCGTAAGAAGTCTATCGATCTGGAATTTCTTGTCTGGCAGCGTTTGGCAGGCTTAGCGCAAAGGCGCGGAGCAACATTGTCTGACACGATCATTCAGTTGCTGGAAGATGCGGAACGTAAAGAGAAATACGCTAATCAGATGTCTTCACTCAAAGAAGATCTGGAACAAATCCTCGGTAAAAAAGAGAGCTGAGTCTCTCTTCTCCTTCCTCTGTTTATGCTTTGACTTTCTCTTCATCAGACATAAAAAAACCCCGCCGAGGCGGGGTTTTTGATGTCTGTAGCAAAAGCTAAAGAGTGTTATTAAGCCTGTGGCTGAGTAACAGTATCTTTGTAGCCTTTAACTTCGATTTCTACACGACGGTCTGGTGCCAGGCAGTCGATCAGAGCTGCACGGCCTTTAACGGAGTCACAGGTAGAACCGGTAACTGGGTTAGATTTACCCTGGCCTTGTGCAGAGATCTTGTTAGCAGGGATACCTTTAGATACCAGGTAATCTACTACGCTCTGAGCACGTTGCTCAGACAGTTTCTGGTTGTATTGTTCTGAACCGATACGGTCGGTGTAACCCAGAACGATAACAGAACCGTCTTTAGGATCGATTGAGCTCAACTGGCTGTACAGCTGATCCAGAGCCTGTTGGCCTTCTGGTTTCAGAGTCGCTTTGTTGAAGTTGAAGAGAACGTCAGATTTCAGAGTGAATTTCTTAGTCTCTACAACTGGAGCTGGCGCTGGTGCCGGAGCAACAACTGGAGCAGCTGCTTCATCTTGACCGAAACGGTAAGAAACACCTACAGACAGCATTGTGTTGTCAGGACGTGCACCAACGGTAGCTGCGTCACCAATGTTGCTAACAAACTGGTAATCCAGACGGGTAGCCCAGTTTTTGGTCACTGCGTATTCAACACCAACTGCTGCCAGTGGAGAAACACCGGTGTCGTGATCGCTTACGCGGCCGTTAGCACCGTTGTTGAAGTTACCATTGGCATCTGCACGCCAGACCATACCACCCAGACGGGTGTAGATGTCCAGATCGTCAGTCAGTGGGTAGCTCAGTTTAGCAGCCAGCTGAACGCCTTGTGCCTTGAACGCGCCATTGTTTACGCTGCCTTTGTAAGGCATACGGCCAAGCCAGTCATATCCCATTTCAAAGCCCAGGTATTGGTTCGCTTGGTAACCCAAGAACGCACCTGCACCCAGTTGACTTTCGTGGGTAGGGCCGTTGCCGATACCGTTGTAAGCATTTGCGAAACCAGTGTCATGGTATTGGGACCAGCCCAATTTACCACCGGTATACCAGGTGTTATCTTTAGGGGCGGCTTGCGCTACGGTAGCGAAACCTGCCAGTGCCACTGCTAATGCGATAGCTGTCTTTTTCATTTTGCGCCTCGTTATCATCCAAATAGGCAATTGAGCTTTATGCTTTTTAAGCCCTTGGTTAAAATCCTTACGCCAAGATTATTGCTTCATTTCAGAACTTGCCACTTTACGTTGGCATTATTGAGCAACCTTGGCGTTGTAAAGTCTACAACGTGGCGCGAAACTTACAAGCTTGATATGTTAACACCGTGGAAAAAAAGGGAAAAACGTACACATTTTTTAACGGCTTTGACTAATTGCTGACAATTTATGAAGGCAATCTACATTCGGGAAGCCCATTTTTACTGGGTTCTGGAGCTTTCTCAGCACAAATCACTAAGTTCCGCATTATTTTCGTAGGAACATTCCTATTTTGAACTAATGGTATACGGAAGAGTGAATTTTTACTGTTGAGTGATGTCCACAAGCTGAATTCTGCTCATTTGTTGGCTTCATGATGAAGCCGTAAGCTCCCCCCTGACGTGCAGCAATTTGCAATCTTTCCCTCTCAGCATCATTCAAATCTGGCAACCATCCGAGCACGACACTGTAGTTACCCGTTTGCAATGCTTTCTCCATTGCATCGACGGTCGACATCGCAGTTATCTGATTAACCTGCACCATTTTATCTACCGGTAATCCGGATTGTGATAACCAGTGGCGGCTCAATTTTTGCTGAGGTGTCAGCCACAACAACCAGCGTGATTGCATGCCGAGATGTTGCAGCAGGGGCAGCAGTAACTGGGCAAAAGCGGGTTGGCTCGCACTATAGACGAACTCAGTGATCAGACCATTATTCAAGGATGCAGACGTATTTACCTGTGCGCGGGAGACCGGCAAAGCAAGCTGACTAAAATGATGATTTGTATGGTGTTGAGTTCGCATAGAGTTGTACCCCAGTGAGTTACTGTATGAATGTACAGTACTCTGGCGATGAGCAAAGATCAACCCAATTTTTCCAAGACATCTCGCAAATTTTGAAGGCAATACCCTGCAACTGCATTTTATGTTTGTTGCCACCCATGACATTGCGTATTTTGCATTTAGCTGTTCTGGTAACTCAAACTGGTCGTAAGGAATGAATGTGAAAAGGATAACGCAATGATAAATCAATCAAAAAAAAGAGTGCTTGAATGTCTGGAACTCTTTGCCCCTTTGGGCAATATACGCTCGCGTACTCAGTTTGGCGGGTTCAGTTTATCGGCCGATAGCGCCATGTTCGGTCTGGTCTCTGACGGGGAGTTATATCTGCGGGCGAACGATGACAATGAAGCTCACTTTTGCCGTAAAAAAATGGAGCGACTGATTTACCGCAAGCGTGGGATGGATGTGCATTTACGTTATTTCAAAGTCAGTCATGACCAATGGAGTGATCCTCAGATACTCCTGAGGCTGGCGAAAGTTGCGTTAAAAGGTATGCAACGGGAAATTGAATCCAAGAAAAATAGTGAAGCCCTGCGTTTAAAAGACTTACCCAATCTCACGCTAGCACTTGAGCGAATGCTGTGGCAGGTGGGGATTGAAAATTCAGGTGACCTTCGGATGCAGGGCGCGCGCAGGGCTTATCTGAAATTGTGCGCAGTAAAAAAAAAGAATTTGGGCATTAACTTACTGATGGCGCTGGAGGGGGCTATTCTGGGTTTTCATGAAGCTGCCTTGCCGATGGCGTCCAGAGAGTTATTAACTCAATGGTTTAACCATCAGCAAGATAAGTATCCCAAGACCATGCACTAAGCCGTAACGCTTAACGGCTGCGGAGAGTCAGGAACTCTGAACGGGCAGAATTTTACTATTAAGGCTGGTGAGTTCAGGTAAATGAGCCACCAGTAATCCAATTTGCTGCAATACCAGCTGTTCTTTACTGTCCGAATCCGTGGTTCTCATCTGAATTCGGGCAGTCAGATTTTCAAGTGCCTGCTGAATACGATCCGCTTCAGAGGGCAGATGGTGCAGTGCCCCGTCCACACAACAGACCGCGTCATTGAGCAAACTCAGGATTTCTGCATCGTTAATTTTCTCGCGATGTGCGCCCAGGGCAGAGATGTAACTCAACATCGTATGGTTCAGACACAACAGCCGGAATGCGGCATCCAGTGTCGCTGTATCGTTATTCTTCTCAGAACTCATATTTGAGACAACGGACGCCAACTCTGCATCGCAGTTATGTGCATCACGGCGCGCCAGACGATAATCGAGACTGTTGTCTTTTCCCTGGTGGTATTGCACCAAAATCGCGTCAAGGTAACGACAGTTCGCATCGAAGGTTTTGCTGACGACGCGGTCGATTTGCCTGAATTTCCAGTCCGGCCAGATAAAGGTCACCGCCGCCCAGGCAATACCACAGCCAATCAGCGTATCGATAATACGGGGAATGGCGATTTCAAAACCTTCGCCCAGTAAGTTAAAGCACAACAGAACCAGCAGGGTGATGAACATCGTTGCCTGCGCGTATTGCACCGTACGAAAGGCGAAGAACAATAACCCGCTGATCACGATCAGGATCATTTGCCCGTCAATGGAAGGTACGAAATACAGTATTGGAATGCCCAGTGCGATACCGGCAAGCGTGCCGACAATCCTCAGCGCCAGTCTGCGTCGTGTGGCGCTGTAGTTAGGCTGACAGACAAACAAACTGGTGAGTAATATCCAGTAGCCGTGGTTCAAACCACTGACCTGAAGAAATACGTAGCCGACAAACAGCACGACAGACATTCGCACCGCGTGGCGAAACAAGACCGACTGTGGCGTGAAATGGCGCGATATACGCAACCAGATATCATCGAGCCCGGTCAGGCGGTCTTCGGCGAAGGTATTTTTGCCCGTCTCATTATTTTCAGGCAGCGATTGCTCGGATTCAATATTGGCCAGTTGCGCATCAATGGCGTGCAGATTGCGTAAAAGATGACGCAATGCCTGCAACATTTCCCGATGCTCACCCTGAGATTCCAGACGTTTCAGCGCCTCTTCGAGCCTAGCGAATGCGCGCTCAAACTGGCTGTTATGTTGATATTTCTGACGATAAAGAATGCATTGTGACAACTGCGAACAGGCACGCGCCTGCATACTCATTAAACGCTGGAAACGAAACAAGATATCGCTGTGATGGAATTGCTGACTCAGCTTGAGGTACTTCACGTGCGAGGAACTGGCGCGCTCATGAATATCCTGCACCACAAAATAATAATGCAACGTCCGGCGCGTTCCTTTCTGTCCCCGGTCGCCTTTCAGGCGGGTTTGCAGCGTATTTTTAGTCTGATTTAGCGTGGAAACCAGCTGTCCGTTGGCCATCGCCAGTTCAACCAGTTGCTGATTATTGTCCTCCTGATCGGGGTCGAACAGCGTCGCTTTGGCCTCCAGATAGGCCGCAAGTTGCGTAAAGCAACGTGAAATCTGATCCTGCAATGGCCGGATGGGAAAGATAATATGCCCGGCCAGCGTCAGCAGGTTATACCAGATGGCACCGGCGAGCAGGATCAGCGGTTGCTGATACCAGATGTGGTACATGCTGGTACCAAGCATGGTGTAGATGGCAATCAGCAACGCGCCGAAAGCAATGGTGGCATAACGCTGGCCGAGTGCGCCGAGCAGGATAAACCCGCACGTGGAAAGCATTAGCCCCGGCGCAAACAGCCACGGATAGGGGAAAAGTAATTCGATTGACGCGGAAGCGATGAAAAAACACACCAGCGTGATCAGCAGATTGCGCAGCCTGCCGGCCAGACGATCGTCAAGATCAGCCAGTGCGGCGGCGACGACACCGAGCGTCAGGGGAATGGTCAGTGTAATCTGACCCAGCCACCATGGAACGGCGGCCGCGCCTGCCAGAGCAATGAAAATTCTGATGTGATAAAGAACATTGCTGTTATAGGCATAGCGCCTTAAACCCGGTGCAATCGAAAGCACTAAAAAACCCCACGTAAAAAATCAAAAATGATGAAAATCAGCGAATGCGTCCGTCTTTCATCAGACGGCTGGCATTAGCTTCACGAACCTGTCTGGCGAGCTCAACAGAAACCACGCGACGCCCTACCGGCCAGAGGGCAATCACCGCGATTTTAAAATTCGCGATGCCCACCGGAATACCGATAATACTGATACATTGAGCGATACCCGCCATGATGTGGGACAAGCATAACCACCAGCCGAAGAAAATAAACCAGAATATATTCAACAGAGTACCACCACCGGACATCAGCGCATTGCGTTTTTCAGGATACAATTCATCAACGTGTACGGCTTCGTTGCCAAACGGCATCAGGGACAGGCGGGTGATTTCCCAGCAAGAGCGGGTCAGGGGCAGGGTAAAGATCAGTACTATGCTCACCAACGTGGCAAACAGCCAGGCGAGAGTGGTAAAAAAACCACCTAAAACAAAGTTGAGAATATTAAGAACTGTGCGCATGTCTGCTCTTCCCGAAGAGTTTAGAAGTTAAAAGATTTCATGTTTCCCTAAAAGAAACATACCTCGTATTCTACTCTGTTTTGTAACGTGGATCGCCTGCGCTTATCAAAGGTAAACTCTTAAATACGCTTGCATGTAAAATAATAAACATTACCTTTCCGTCAGGAATTTTAGAGAAAACACGGTGTGATGATATGGAATTGAAATCGACCTCATTCGGGAAACATCTGGCTCAGCATCCGTATAACCGGGTGCGTCTGCTTAATGCGGGCGTGGAAGTCAGTGGCGATAAACATCATTACCTGATCCCTTTCAATCAGCTTATCCAGATCCGCTGTAAGCGCGGCATCGTCTGGGGCGAGCTGGAATTTGAGTTGCCGGAACAGAAAGTTGTGCGCCTGCACGGCACCGAATGGCAGGAAACTCAGCGTTTTTATCACTACCTCCTCAATATCTGGCAGACCTGGAGTCAGGAGATGAGCGGGGTCAGCGCCGGGGTATTGCACGGACAAATCGAAAAAATCACTCAGATTGAACAGCAGGATAAATGGTTCAAACGGGCTGATTTAGCGGATGTACAAAAAGATATTCAGGAAGCCTTTTCTGCGGTGCCGGTGCCTGTAGAACGCCTCAATGATTTTGACAATTGCCGTGACGATTACCAAACCTGCCTGCGCTGGCTCGAGCAGGGCAAACGCAGCGTGACGCAGCGTAATCTGGCCTGGACCGACCGGGTAATTGCGGACAATCGTGACTTTTTCGATACCGTCGAGGTGTCGCCGCTTAACGAGAGTCAGTGTCGCGCGGTGGTCAACGGTGAGGATTCCGTTCTGGTTCTGGCCGGTGCCGGCAGCGGTAAAACGTCCGTGCTGGTGGCCCGTGCAGGCTGGTTATTGCGGCGTCAGGAAGCGCTTCCTGAACAAATTCTTTTGCTGGCCTTCGGGCGTCAGGCTGCGGATGAAATGAATACCCGCATCAAAGAACGGCTGCACACCGACGGAATCAAAGCCAAAACCTTCCATGCACTGGCATTACAAATCATTCAGGAAGGCAGCAAAAAAGCGCCGAAGATAAGCAAACTCGAAACGGATGCTAAAGCGCGCCGCAGTCTGCTGATTAAAACCTGGCAGCAGCAGTGTGCGGAGAAAAAAGTCCAGGCCAGCGGCTGGCGGCAGTGGATGACCGACGAGCTGGAATGGACAGTGCCTGACGGTGATTACTGGAAAAACAAATCGCTGGCTGAACGACTGGGCAGCCGCCTCGAACGCTGGCTCAGCCTGATGCGTATGCACGGTGGCAGTCAGGCAGAAATGATTGAAAGTGCGCCGGAAGAAGTCAGGGACCTGTTCACGAAACGCATTCGTCTGATGGCACCGCTAATGAAAGCCTGGAAAACCGCGCTCAAAGATGAAGGCGCAGTGGATTTCTCAGGGCTCATTCATCAGGCGGTCAATATTCTGGAAAAAGGCCGTTTCGTCAGTCCGTGGAAACACATTCTGGTCGATGAATTTCAGGATATTTCGCCTCAGCGCGCGCTACTGCTCTCGGCGTTACGTAAGCTTAATAAGCACACCAGCTTATTTGCTGTAGGGGATGACTGGCAGGCGATTTACCGTTTCAGCGGGGCGGAACTTTCGCTGACCACCGCTTTTGCCACCAACTTTGGCGAAGGTGCGCAATGCGAGCTGGATACGACTTACCGGTTCAACGACCGAATCGGTGAGATTGCCAATAAGTTTGTCCAGCAAAACCCTTATCAGCTGAAAAAACCACTGAACAGTCTGACCAAAGGCAATAAGAAGAACGTCGTTATCCTGCCTGAGGATCAGCTGGAAAAACTGCTGGATAAGCTAAGCGGATATGTCACTGCCGACGAGCAAATTTTGGTGCTGGCGCGCTATCATCACCTGCGACCGCAAATTCTGGAAAAAGCCGCCACGCGCTGGCCAAAACTCAATCTCGAATTCATGACCATTCACGCCAGCAAAGGGCAGCAGGCGGAATACGTGATTATCGTCGGGTTGCATGAAGGGAATGATGGTTTCCCTGCAGCAGCGCGGGAGTCCCTTCTGGAAGAAGTTTTGCTTCCGGAACCGGAGGACTTTATGGATGCCGAGGAGCGGCGTTTATTGTATGTCGCCATGACGCGGGCGAAGCATCAGGTCTGGCTGATGCAGGATAAAGAGCGTCCGTCGGTATTTGTGGAGCAACTGGAAGATATTGGCGTTCCGGCGCAGCGTAAACCCTGAAATGATGAACCCGGCAATGGCCGGGTTTTACTTTTCTGCTAATTCACATTTAACAGTGTGAGTCTTTAAATCAATCTTTCAGGCGCGACCACAAATAGCGTTGATAGTCGGGAATAACGATTTCGACATCAGACTGGAACATCGGGGAGTTGATCAGGAAATCCGCTGTCGCCACGTTAGTCGCAACCGGAATATTCCACACGGTTGCCAGACGCAGCAGGGCTTTAACATCAGGGTCATGCGGAACCGCATTCAGCGGATCCCACAGGAAAATCAGTAAATCGATTTTGCCTTCGGCAATCATCGCGCCAACCTGCTGATCACCACCCATCGGGCCGCTCAGCATACTTTTTACATTGATGCCGGTATTGCGCTGCACCAGATTACCGGTGGTGCCGGTGGCGTAGAGAATGTGTTTGGATAGTTCGGCAATATTTTTGTCGACCCATTTCATCAGGGTGTTTTTACAGTGGTCATGCGCGACCAAAGCAATATGTTTTTGTTTTGCGATCGTACGGGTCGTGTATTCCATCAAATTCCCTAAACGCGAAGTAAGAGTGGATCACAGAATACTGAAACTCTGTTTTACTGCATAGAGCGGGGACAATAATTCGGCATGAAGAGAAAGAATGCGTGATGCAGGTTAAATTACGAGGTCTGTTCCTGTTCACCGGGCAGCTTAAACCAGAGCAGAAATTGTTCAAAGCTGGTGTTTGCTGCCAGGCGAGTCCAGAGCGGATGGAGATAAGTGATTGAAATTTGCGATGGAGTACCCCGGGCAAGTACCGATTTTTTATCCGTCGCTCCTTTCGCAAATGAAGGAACTGCCGCACGTGCGCCGGACAAATTGTACGTCATCATCATTTTTTCAGCGTCAGCGGTGTGCACGGGATTAAACATATTCAGAACATCACGCTGCGTCGGTATCTGCCGACCCTGGTCATCGACCAGCTGATAGTTCATCTGCTGGTTAAATTGCGCCGCCTCGGTTTCGTTGCTCAGTTTGGGCAAAATGAACGAAACAGAGCGATTGCTTTTGGCATTGAACGTCACGATAAGGGCAGGGGAGTGATACATCGGCGTCACGCCGTTATGAAGATTCTTGCTGACCTGAAACAGGATCTGATGCTGGCCGCCGTCGAGTTCGAGACTGTCCGCGCCTTTAAGAATTGCGCCGGACATTTGTTTGCCGTCGATCACCAGAACGTCAACATCAGGGGACAATTTGAGTGAGGTCGCCGAAGCTGACGCCATCAGGCTGAGACTCGCTAATGCGACCAGCGCATGACAGACTTTCATTCTTCTTCTCCCCGGATACCAAATTGCTCATCGTCTATTATTCAGCAATGGTGATAATGTGTCAAAGTTTTACAAAATGTTTTAATTGACACGAGCAGAGTGAGGTATGTCGCCTTTTTGATCCACAGGCTGTCGGAATAGCCAGTCTGCGTTACACTTAACGAATACAGGTAAAAGGAGATATTCCCGTGCAAGATAATGATATTCGCAAGATTCTTGAGGAAGTGAAAACCATCGCTTTGGTGGGCGCCAGTGACAATCCGGGCCGTCCGAGCTTCGGCGTGATGGCGTATTTACTTTCTCAGGGCTATGAGGTGATCCCGGTCAGTCCGAAGCTGGCAGGGAAGGAATTACTCGGCCAAAAGGCTTACGGTTCACTGGCTGAAATTCCGCATCCGGTGGATATGGTTGATGTATTTCGTAACGTCGATGCCGTATATGGCGTGGCGCAGGAAGCGATTGCCATCAAAGCCAAAGTGCTGTGGCTCCAGTTAGACATTATCAACGAACAGGCGGCCGTGCTGGCAAAAGAGGCCGGATTAAAAGTGGTGATGGATCGTTGTCCGAAAATTGAAATCCCGCGTCTGGGGATGGAAAAGTAACCGGAATTTGTACCGCTATCTACGTCAAAATCAGGCAATAAAAAAACCGGCCATCGAAGCCGGTTTTTAATTTTTAAGAGCGTCCCGCAGGATTTGACTCAGTTACGCAGACGCGGCGCCTGAAGCTGGCTGCGGATGGACTCGGCCAGGTCATCCAGAGACGTTTGTTCCGGATGAGAACGCGCGGCTTCGTGATCAATCTGAATCTCTGCCAGATAGGTATGCACCGGCTGGCCTTCTTCATCTTCCATCACCACGTGATACCAGGGAGCCGTGCGCAGGGTATCGTCAGCGGCGACATCATCGACACCGGGCTTTTCGAGCGAATACTCTGCATCGACATCAATCACCACACCTAAGTAACCTAACAGTCTGTGGCGAACCTGCTGGCCGATACCGAATTTACTGGCAATCATTGTCACCTCCCAAAATAATTCATTGATCTCTATATGGAGATAAAACGTGCTATTTCAAGTTATGACCGCTCTTTCTGCTAAAAATTCGACGGCGTGTCGTCAGTACAGCACGCCGTGCTTACTTTCTCAGTTCATGACCCGGCAGGCGAAACCTTTCAGATACAGGCCTTCCGGATACGCGCCGGTCACCGGATGGTCGGCGGCCTGACGGAACTGCTCAACGAACTGAATTTCGCGACCGGCATCAAGCGCAGCATCGGCCAGAATTTTCTGGAACAAGTCAGTCGGCAGTAAACCGGAGCAAGAGAAGCTCAGCAGGATACCGCCCGGACGCAGCAGTTGCAGCGCCAGCATATTGATATCTTTGTAGCCACGACAGGCGCTCGCCAGCTGATTTTTATTCTCAACGAATTTCGGCGGATCCATCACAATCATGTCGAACTGCTGGCCTTCAGTGCGGTATTTGCGCAGCAGCTGGAACACGTCTTCACGCACGAATTCGGCTTTAGACAGATCCAGCTTGTTCAGCTCAACGTTCTGACGGGCTACATCGAGCGCGGCCTGTGAGGTATCCACGTTGGTGACTTTGGTACAACCGCCCAACAGCGCAGACACCGCGAAAGCGCCGGTATAAGAGAAGCAGTTCAGTACATTACGGCCAGCGGCGTAATTGCGCGCGGCAAGGCGGCTGTCACGCTGGTCGAGATAGAAACCGGTTTTATGGCCTTCTTTGATATCCACCAGCAGGCTCATGCCGTGTTCCTGAATAGGCAGCAGGGCTGGCGGCTCATCGCCGACCACATGCCCCTGAGTCAGTTCCAGACCTTCTTTTTTACGCACAGCCACGTCGGAACGGTCCCAGATGGCGCATTCCGGATAGCAATGTTGCAGCGCAGCTATCAGCGGCGCACGCTGATATTCGGCACCGGCAGAAAGCAATTGCAGCACCAGGAAATTCTGGAAGCGGTCGATGGTGATACCCGGCAGACAGTCGGATTCGCCGGCAATCAGGCGGTAACCATCCAGCCCGTCGCGGCTGGCGATATAGTCACGCCAGCTTTGCGCCTGTTGCAGACGGCGGATAAAGAATTCGATATCTATGTCTTCATCTTGCTTAAACGTCCAGACGCGCGCACGGATCTGAGAAGACGGTGAATAAGCACCGCGTGCCAGCCATTTTCCCTGACTGTCTACAATATCTATAGTCTCGCCGGAATTGGCTTTACCTTCGACACGGTGTACCGCGCCGGAAAATACCCACGGGTGGCGGCGGAGAAGTGATTTTTCACGGCCTTTGGCCAGAATTAAACGTGCAGTCATAAAATTAGGTTCTGTCGGTTCGGAGACAAAAAAGAGCGACATTGTCCGGTCATGCAGGTGAAATTGCAACGAACCATACCGCTAACGGAGAGAAAATTATGTCAACAGTCAGTATAGCCGCCTATGTGTACGGCATGGTGCAGGGCGTGGGTTTTCGTTTTGCGACCCAACATCAGGCAACCGGTTTAGGTTTGACCGGTTACGCAAGAAATCTTGAGGATGGCAGCGTCGAAGTCGTGGCGAGCGGGGAACAGGAAAAGGTAGATAAGCTGCTGGCCTGGTTAAAAGAGGGCGGTCCGAAGCATGCACGGGTGGATCGCGTGCTCAGTGAGCCGACCGCACCCGGCCATTACAGCGATTTTAAAATCAAATACTGAAGGTTTTCAGAGACACTTCACCGGCTTTGGCAGACCGGCAATTTTGGTTGCCTGTTTGGCCGGACCTTTCGGGAACAGCCGGAACAGATAGCGGCTGTCGCCTTTCTCTTCGCCATATTTCTGCGCCATCGCTTTTACCAGCATACGCACGGCAGGCGACGTATTGAATTCGAGATAAAACTCGCGCACGAAGCGCACGACTTCCCAGTGAGCGTCGGTAAGCTCAATGCCTTCTTCTTTCGCCAGCAGAGGCGCCATACCTTCCTGCCACTCCTGACTGTTTTTCAGGTAACCCTGAGCGTCGGTTTCAATAACCTGACCTTCAAACTCCAGCATACCACCTCAAACCCGTAAAAATGCGGCGGCCAGTTTAACAAAAACGCCGGTCAGACAAAATAAAAAGCCCCGCACGAGGGCGGGGCTGCAATTCATTGCACGTATTATCAGTTACGTGATGACATGCCCAGAATGCTCAGCAGGCTGACAAAGATGTTGTACAGCGACACATACAGGCTTACGGTCGCGCGAATATAGTTGGTTTCGCCGCCATGAATGATGTTGCTGGTTTCCCACAAAATCGCACCCGCAGAGAACAGAATAAACAGGCAACTGATGGCCAGTGACAGCGCCGGAATTTGCAGGAACAGGTTAGCGATCACTGCCACCAGCAGCACCACAAAACCTGCCATCATCATGCCGGACAAGAACGACATGTCTTTGCGCGTGGTCAGCACATAGGCCGAACAACAGAAGAACACCAGCGCTGTACCGCCGAGCGCCAGCATAATGATGTCACCTGCGCCGACAGAAAGCAGCGAACTCAGCAACGGTCCGAGCGTATAACCCATAAAGCCGGTCAGCGCGAAGGCTGACAAAATGCCTGCCAGGCTATTCGCCGTACGGTAGGTCAGAAACATCAGGCCATAAAATCCGACGATCGTCAGCAGAAAGCCCGGAGACGGCAATCTCAGAACCGTACTTGCCGTCGCAGTAATCGCGGAAACGCCCAACGTCAGCGCCAGCAGGAAATAAGTATTACGCAGCACCCGGTGCGTGCTTAGCAGCGAGCCAGCGCGTGATGATGACGAAGATGCAACGATACGATCCATGCGGTTCATAATAAAATTCTCACTCTTAACAAAAAGTTGGAGTCGGTGAAAATACAAACAGGTTGCAGTGTAAGTAGTTGCGGGGCGTCATTAAAGACGTTTTACCCTTCTTTACCTGCTCAGGGCGGGCAGGGCGCGGTTTCCTGGCTTCAAAATCACCGAAATGATGCTTAAATCGCCGCTTGCAAGCCGAATGCCTGTTTTTCAGGCAAACAAACAGAATCAGACTTTACAAGCGGATCGGCACTGTTTATAGTTCGCTTCGTTGCGGAGGGGTGGCCGAGCGGCTGAAGGCACCGGTCTTGAAAACCGGCGATGGGAAACCATTCAAGAGTTCGAATCTCTTCTCCTCCGCCATAAACAACACAAGAAAGCTGCTAAGAAATTAGCGGCTTTTTTTGTATCTGCGATTTAGTGGCAAGATTTACTGACAAGTTTAAATGCTCATAAAATCAACAAACTAGACAGAAAATAATGTTTGCATCTTTTCTTCGGTCTTGTATACTACGCCCCGTACTGAACGACTGATGTCGTAAAGTACTTGTTGTTTACGGAGGGGTGGCCGAGCGGCTGAAGGCACCGGTCTTGAAAACCGGCGATGGGAAACCATTCGAGAGTTCGAATCTCTCCTCCTCCGCCATAAACAACACATCAAAGCTGCTAAGTAATTAGCGGCTTTTTTTGTGTCTGGAATCTGGAAGTCGTCTCACTCCGCAATTGCTTTATCTTCTACGCCCGCTTCTTCTTTCTGCCCGTATTGCCTTGGTGAACACCCAAGCGTGCGTTTGAACGCCGTACTGAACGCACTTTCTGATCCGTACCCGAGTGAAAGCGCCACGGCCGATATTGGTTCTTTACTGTTCGCCAGCCGGTCTCCGGCCAGCAACATCCGCCAGCGTGTCAGGTATTCCAGAGGCGCGCTGCCGGTGGCTTGTTTAAATTTCAGAGAGAAAATCGAGCGCGACATGCCTGCCCGTTCCGCCAGCATCTGTACCGTCCAGCGGTGTGCAGGATTTTCATGCATCGCATTCAGCGCTTTAGACAGTTGCTTATCGGCCAGCGCCGCAAACCAGCCACTGTTTTCTCCTTTCTGCGTGTTATCGACGTGCATCCGCAGCGCCTGCACCAACATCATGTGTGCCATATGCTGTGCGATCAGCAATCCGCCCGGCCGTTCATCACGCAGTTCCTGCATCATGCATTCCACTGCCCAGCGTAAACTCTGCCTGTCAGATTCTTTCGAGATATGCACCACGGGCGGCAGCATCGCCAGCAGGGTCGAGGCGTTTGCGCCGCTGACTGCAAACCGGCTGCCGGTAAGAAAGAAATCTTTGCCACCGTTGCAGGATACCGTCCCGCCATCGCGTGCCTTCTCGAAAATCGGCACGGCATCGACAGCAGGAATACTTAAATCACTGGCCAGCCGGAACGGGCGACCGCTGGGTAATACAAAACAGTCGCCTGCCTGCAGATGCACCGCTGCGGGCACGCCATCAACTGCCAGCCAGCATTCACCGGTAATGATCGCGTTACATTTAATCGACTGATAATGGTCGGGAAATTGTACTGACCATTCGCCGCCTGCTTCAAAACCCTTGGACATATAACTGCGCGGTTTGAGCAGTGACAACACATCGGAAAGAGGATCCATCAGAGACTCCGGACGATTGCAAAGATAATGCGGACATTAGCGCATAGATCGTCTTTTCTACAACGCCTATATTCGGTTACGTCAGGATTAGCCGTTTCGGCTAACAAAAGATTGAGCCAACAACAGAGGAATTCGCAATGCGTGTATTCGTGACAGGTGCAACAGGTTTTGTCGGTTCTGCGGTGGTGCAGGAATTATTGCGCGCGGGTCATCAGGTGCTCGGTTTAGCGCGTTCAGAGGCCTCAGCGCAGGCGCTGACTGACGTCGGTGCCGACGTGCTTCGCGGCAGTATTGAAGATCTGGAGAGTCTGGCGTCCGGCGCGGCGCAGGCCGACGGCGTGATCCACACCGCCTTTATCCATGATTTTTCGAAGTTTCTGGAAAACTGTGAAAAAGACCGGCTGGCGATTGGTGCTTTGGGCGCGGCGCTGAAAGGAACCCATAAACCGCTGGTGGTGACCTCCGGCACCGCGCTGGTGAATACCGGCCGTCTGGCGACGGAAAACGATTTACCCGATCCGCAAGGTCAGAATCCGCGCGTGGCGTCTGATCTGGCTGTTGCCCGGCTCGCAGAGCAAGGCGTGCGGGTTTCTCTGGTGCGCCTCCCGCCGTCCGTGCATGGCGAGGGTGATCATGGATTTGTGCCAGCGATTATTGCGATGGCACGCGAAAAAGGGGAATCGGCTTATCCTGGTAATGGCGAAAATCTCTGGCCCGCGGTGAACCGTTTTGATGCCGCACGGGTATTTGTGCTGGCGCTGCAGAAGGGCGCGCAGAACGCGACTTATCACGCGAACTCAGAAGAAGGCGTGCCATTTCGGGAGATTGCCGCACTGATTGGCAGGCACCTAAACCTGCCGGTGGTGAGTAAAAACGGGCCAGATCTGGCGGCGCATTTTGGCTGGTTTACGCATTTCGCTTCGCTGAATAACCCGACGTCCAGCCAGATCACCCGCGATATTTTGGGCTGGAAACCGGTGCATCAGGATTTACTGACCGATATGGATACCGCCGGTTATTTTAAATAACTCCCGTTTTCTGACATCCAAAACAGGTCATTCAGATGGCCTGTTTTGCTTTTTTCGCCGTGGTTTTAATGGTGTTAATTGCCTAAAAAACGCCCCGAATCACAAATCGGGAAGATAAAAACGTTACCCTATTGCCTGTCCGATGTTATGCGTTATGTTGATTTTTAGTTTCCCAAATGTAACTAGAGGTTAACAATAATGTCGAATAAATTACGTATCTCTCTGATTGCTGTGGCTGTAATGATGTCTTCCTCTGCAATGTCTGCATTACCTCAGGGCTATCCGGCCGACTATCAAAAAATCGTCGATGCGGCGACCAAAGAAGGCAAAGTCGTGGTGTATTCCACGACCGATACCAAAGCCGCAGGCCCGCTGATCCAGGGCTTCGAGGCCACTTATCCGGGCATCAAAGTCGAATATAACGACATGAACAGCACCGAGCTTTACAACCGTTATATCAGTGAACAGGCGGCAGGCGGCACCAGCGGCGACGTGGTCTGGAGTTCCTCCATGGACACTGCGCTGAAGCTGGCGACCGACTATGCGCAGGAATACAAATCCCCTGAGCAGGGGCAGTTGCCAAAATGGGCGGTGTGGAAAGACAAAGCTTACGGCACGACGTATGAGCCGGTGGTGTTTATCTATAACAAGCGTCTGATCCCGGCCGGTGACGTGCCAGATTCCCACGCGGCGCTGGCAAAACTGATTTCCAGCCAGACCGAAAAATTCAACAAAAAAGTCACCACGTATGATATCGAGAAATCCGGCCTCGGATTCATGTTGTCCGTGCAGGATTTCAAAGCCGATCCGAATTATTTCAAAACGCTGGCTGACGTCGCCAAAGGCGGCTTAGCGGTGCAGTCTTCCACCGGCACCATGATGGAACGTGTTTCTTCCGGCGAAAACCTGATCGGCTTTAACATCCTCGGTTCCTACGCCGAAGCCCGCGCCAAAACGGATCCGTCGCTCGGCATCTCCTATCCGAAGGATTACACCCTGGTGCTTTCCCGCGTTTCCTTCATCAGTCAGGAATCGAAAAACAGCAACGCCGCCAAACTGTGGCTGGACTACGTGCTGTCTGAGAAAGGGCAGAGCATTCTGGCCAATCAGGCTGACATTCCTTCCATTCGTAATGATATCGAAGGTAAAAACGACATCGACGGCATGACCAAAATGCTGGGCAAGGCACTTAAACCCATCCCGGTGGATGAAACCCTGCTGGAATACCTGCAACAGAAAAAACGCCTGGATTACATCAAAGAGTGGCGCACCGCTGCCAAAAAATAGCAATTGGGGCGTGCGTTTAACGCCGCACGCCTCCCTTTCTCTTGCCTGATTTCGCTGTTAACCGAAGGGAAGTAGCATGAATGCATTGCGCAGAAAGTGGCAGAGCCTGCCGCGCGGCATTGTGGTGTTGATAACGGCGCTGGTTATCTACATTCCATTGTCGTTCATCGTGATACAAAGTTTTCTCTCCGCACCGTTCTTTTCTCCGTCAAAAGAATGGAGCCTCGAATCCTTTGGATTCATCTTCACCGATCCGGATTTCTACAAGGCGCTGAGAAGCGGCTTTATTCTGGCTTTCGGGCTTGTCGTTATTGCTATTCCGCTCGGCGGTATTCTGGCGTTCCTGATGGTGCGCACGGATTTACCGGGCAGACGCGTGATTGAACCGCTGATCCTGGTGCCGATTTTCGTTTCGCCGATGGTATTAGGTTTCGGCTACGTAGTGGCTGCCGGTCCGGTGGGCTTCTTCTCGCTGTGGGCGCAGAGCATTTTTGGCTTCGTACCGTGGAATATCTACGACATGTCGAGCATCGTGGTGATCGCCGGTCTGACGCACGTTCCGCACGCTTATCTGTATATCTCCTCGGCGCTGCGCAGCGTCGGGTCGGATGTTGAAGAAGCCGCGCGAACCGCCGGTGCCTCGCCGTTGCAGGTGATGACCGCGGTCAGCCTGCCGATGGTGCGCCCGTCGATTCTTTACGCCACCGTATTGTTGTTCTTCCTCGGGCTGGAAGTATTCGGGCTGATGCTGGTACTCGGCGACCCGGAAGGCAACATGGTGCTGGCGACCTATCTCTATCAGCTGACCAATAAACTCGGGACGCCGTCGTATCACCTGATGGCTGCGGTAGCGGTAGTGCTGATTTGTATCACTATTCCGCTGGTGATGTTGCAGCGCCGTCTGATGCGTACCGCTAACCGTTTCGTCACAGTGAAGGGGAAAGCGTCGCAGGCGCGCGCCTTACCGCTGGGGAAATGGCGCTGGGTTGCCGGTGCCGTGGTGGCATTCTGGCTGACGGTGACCATTGGTGTTCCGCTGGTTGGCGTGATGCTGCGAGCGTTTATCTCTAACTGGGGTGTTGGTGTATCCATCTGGGATGAGCTGTCGCTTAATACTTTCCGCACTATCTGGGAACAGCCGAATCTGCTGCGCGCCATCGTCAACTCCATGGCGATTGGTGTGATCGGTGGTGCGCTCGCCGTTGCCTGTTATTTGTTTATTGGTATCGCGATGCACCGTAAACCGGACGGCGTCACCCGTTTCCTCGATTACAGCGTACTGGTACCGCGCGCAGTTCCGGGGCTGCTGGCGGGTCTGGCGTTCCTGTGGGTGTTCCTGTTCCTGCCAATGTGGCTCGATAACGCGCTCAAATCCGGCTGGCTTTCAGGTATGCCGTGGTCGCAGTGGCTGCGCGATAACCTGGTGGTCTGGCTGCGATCGCTGCGCAGTACGATTTTCAGCGTCTGGCTGGCGTACACCGTGGTGTGGATGGCGTATGGTCTGCGGCTGATTTCCTCGACGCTGTTGCAGGTCGGGCCGGAACTGGAAGAGGCGGCGCGCAGTACCGGTGCGACCCGCGGGCAGATCACCCGTCACGTCACGATTCCTTTGTCGCGCTATGGTCTGATTGGCTCGTGGCTGCTGATGTTCCTGATTTTCGAACGCGAATATTCCACCGGTGTGTATCTGCTTTCGCCGGGCACGGAAACGATCGGTTCGATGCTGGTTTCCCTGTGGGCGGCGGGCGCCATTGATATCGTGGCCGCGCTCTCCTTTATTAACATCCTGCTGGTGGTGTTAGGTCTGGGTATTGCCCTTCGTTTTGGAGTGAAATTACATGATTGAATTATCGGTCGACAATCTGCACTTAACCTACGGCGACAATCCGGTGCTGAAAGGCGTTTCGATGGATCTGAAACGTGGCGAAGTAGTGTCACTGCTCGGGCCATCGGGCAGTGGAAAAACCACCTTACTGCGTGCGGTCGCCGGGCTGGAAAAGCCGGTGAAAGGCACCATCGTCATCGGCAAGAACAAAGTTTACGACGGCACCCCGCGTAGCGAAATTCCGGCGGAAGAACGCAATCTCGGGCTGGTGTTTCAGTCTTACGCCCTGTGGCCGCACAAAACCGTTTTCGAGAATGTGGCGTATCCGCTGAAATTGCGTAAAGTTTCAGCCGGTGAAATCACTCAGCGTGTGCAGGACGTACTGAATCAGCTGGGGCTGGGGCATCTGGGCAAACGCCATCCCCATCAGCTTTCCGGCGGTCAGCAACAGCGTGTGGCGATTGGACGTGCGCTGGTTTATAACCCGCCGGTGATCCTGCTCGATGAACCGCTGTCGAATCTCGATGCCAAACTGCGTGAGGAAGCCCGCGTGTTCCTGCGTGAGTTGATCATCAAACTCGGGCTGTCGGCGCTGATGGTGACGCACGACCAGAACGAAGCGATGGCGATTTCAGACCGCATCCTGCTGCTCAATAACGGCAAAATCGAACAGCAGGGTACGCCGCAGGAAATGTACGGCTCGCCGAAAACCCTGTTTACGGCAGAATTTATGGGCAGTAATAACCGTCTTCATGGCAAAGTCACCGAAGTGCGCGACGGTAAAGCGCGTATCGAAGGCAGCGGCTGGGTGCTGTGGGGACAAGCTGGCGAAGGCGTGCAAACCGGGCAGGAAGGCACGGCGGTGATCCGCGTAGAACGCGTGGTACTTGCCGACGGGCCAGGGGAGAATCAGCTGGAATTACCGCTGCTGACCAGCATGTATCTCGGTGACCGCTGGGAATATCTGTTCCGCACGGCGGGCGATGATTTTGTGATTCGCGCCTACGGCACCGATGTGCGAGATCCGCAGCACTGCCACCTGAAGTTACCTGAACAACATGTCTGGATTTTTCCAAAACAGTAACTGATCGCAGGGAGCGGTTTTGTGCCGCTCCCTGAAATATTTCTGTCATTTCCTGCGCGTAAAATTCTGCTTCTTTTCCAAATAACGCAGAATAATCATGAAATTAACCTTAGGCACCTTCCCCTCGGCACCGACTTTTAGCAGATTATTTCGATCTGTTTTCACTCAGCGTCCGCGTGGCATACTTTTCGGCGTAATTTGCGTTATCGCCTTGTTTTCTGCTTTACAGATTTTCTCAACTGTTGTCCTCACTAAAATCCTTCAGGACGCCCGCAACAACGTTATTTCCACCGAAAGTTTGCGCCAGCAACAGGCCGTGATGGATAAAGCCCGCATGGAACTGCTGATGGCCAGTGACAAACTCAACCGCGCCGGTATTTATTACATGCAGGATAAAGAAACCGGTTCGGTCGGCAGCTGGAACAGCCTGATGGAAGAGTCGCTCGGCTCCCTTACCGCCTCGCAGAAAGCCTTTGCCCAGTTTCAGGCCATGACGAAACAGAGCGATACGGCGGCGACGGAACTCAAAGCCAGCTATCAGATGTTTTTCGATGGCCTGCGCGAACAGGCGGATGGCCTGCAAAAAAACAACAATATCGATTCATTCTTTGAGGTGCCGATCCAGGCTTTTCAGGATGATTTCAGCCAGAAGTACTATGCCTATCTTGCGGTGAACGAGCATACGGCAGTTTCCCTCAGCGACCGTTTGCTGAGCGCTCTGACGCAGGCGAAAACGTTGTTTATGGGCGCGCTGGTCATTCTGGCGGTGATTGCGGTACTGGTCTGGCGCGGCGTATCGGCGTGGATTATTCGCCCGCTGCAACGCATGATCGGGCATATCAGCGTGCTGGCCGCCGGGGATTTATCGCGTGATGTAGCAGACGACAATGCGCGGGTGACTGAAGTCCGTGAGCTGGGCGTCAGTCTGTGCAACATGCAGCGCGGTCTGCAAAAGCTGGTCAGCGAAGTCCGCGACGCCTCAGGGCATATCATGCTCAATATCAACCAGATGGCGAAGGGTAATGAAGAGTTATCCGCGCAGGCAGCCATTCAGAGCGATGAACTGCGCGCCGCCACCGAGCACATCACTCATCTCAATGAACGCGTGAAAGAAAACGCCGCCCATGCGCAACAGGCCACCCGACAGGCTGAGCAGGCGAAAGGCGTGGCGACCCGTGGGGGCGAAGTGATGGGGCAGGTGGATATGGCGATGAAAGAGATTGTCAGCCAGTCCTCAGAAATGAGCAGCATCGTGTCGATGATTGACGGTGTGGCATTCCAGACCAACATTCTGGCGCTGAACGCGGCGATTGAAGCGGCGCACGCCGGTCAGCACGGGCGCGGTTTTGCGGTGGTGGCCAAAGAGATCGGCCTGCTGGCGCAAAAGAGCAGCCATTCGACACGCGGTATCCATCAGCTGATTGATGATTCCGTGCAGCAGATTGGCCGTGGTTCGGCGTCTGTTTCGGTGCTGAGTCAGAGCCTGGAGGAGATTATCCACATCTTCAATGGCCTGAGTGCGTTGGTGAGTGAGATTTCAGAAGCGACTCTGTATCAGGGGCAAAGTGTTCATGATGTCTCTGAACGCATCACCGTACTGAATCAGGTCACGCTGCAAAACGGCAAGCTTGCCGATCACGCGGCGGCTTCTTCGCAACAATTGCTGGATCAGTCGCAGCGACTGGAAAAAGCCGTAGCACGCTTTGCCCTGACGGCGACGTAAACGGCGTTTATTGTTTGTGCCACGCCAGCATGCTGCCTTCGGTGTGTCCGGTCACCGGATCCGTCGCGGGCAGCGACACGGCATTGACCGCTTTAGTACGCGCCGCCAGCAATGGCAGTTCGTCGTGGCACAGGTTGGCTTTTACCTCCGGCGGATACGCGCCGACCAGCATGAAATCTTCATCGGCAGAAATCTGTTTGTGGCCGATCCCGGCCGGAAGCAACAACACATCCCCGATTTTCACCTCAATGATTTTGCCGTGCTCGCCCCCCAATTGCAGTTTCGCCGTACCGGCATAAACGCCCAGCACTTCAGGCGTGTTGGAGTGAAAATGCGTAAAGGTATATACCGGATAACGCCACTGCGGCGGCCATCCGTTGGTACGGAAAAGGTGTTCGAGGTATTCGGCATTATCGGCGGTATCGGGCGGAATGACGCGGTGATAAATCAGTACCGGTAATTTGTTATTCGGCACACCGCTGTCGGGTTTATCTATCAACAGAGTATCCACAGCAACCTCTCTGGCAGTCGCGAAGGCCATACGGGGCATCGGCATCAGGGCGAATGCGCCCAGCAAAGCAACAAACCGGCGTCGATCCAAAAGCATCAGGCATGGCTCCTTATCGCGCAATCAATGGCTTACCCCTTTCATGTATAGAACAGAAAAAGCTGAAAATCCTCTTTTGGAAACATAAAAAAAGAATTGAGAACGTCGCGGGAAGGGCTGCGGGCGGTTATCAGAAAAAGCTTAAAATCTGTAGCAATCAACATATAAAAGTCATATTGGCTGGCGAAATCCTTTATGTCCTCTATGCTTATCAATACAAAAAGTACTCAGGAGGAGAAGTTTATGAACAAGAAAATGTTACTTGTGGTTGCTACAGCAGTTTCTGTATTGGCAGGGTGTCAGACTTACGATCGTGCGGCGAGTTATGTGAAAGAGCCGGTCGTCAGCGATGTGAAGGTCGGTATGACCAAATCTCAGGTTCGTGCAATTGCAGGGCCACCATCGACTGAAGCCACGCTTATCCATGCGAAAGGGACTTGCCAGACTTATGCGGTTGCTCCGCGTGATGGTAAAGCTCAGACCTACTTCGTTAGTTATAACGACACCGGTCATGTCATGAACAAAGGCTACCAGTCTTGTTCAGACTACGATAAAGACCCGCAGGCTGGTCAGTAATCTAAACGGCTTCCCCTCGTGAGAGGGGAAGCCGTACAGAATTTAAGCCTTCTGCGTTACAATCCTCACGCCGACTTTACTCACCTGATTCCCGTCCATTTCCGCAATTGTCCACGTCAGCCCGTCCCATTCGATATGGTCACCGATAACCGGTTCACCGCCGAGCAGCCTGATCACGAAATGTCCCAGGGTTTGCGACTGATCCACTGACTCTTCCAGATTCAGGCCGTAGAGTTGTGAAATGGCACCCAGCGGAGCTTCAGCCTGCAAAATAAAATCACCAAAGAAGCGGTCATCCAGCACCACTTTGTTCGTGTCGCTGAACAGTTTGCCCAGCTCAGGTAAATCTTTTTCCCGTCCGATGACGCACAGAATATCGCCTTCTTTGAGTCGCGTGCTGCCGGTCGGGTGCAGCATCTCTTTGCCACGGAATAGAGCCGCGATGCGTGTCGCCTGCGGCATTTGCAGGTCGCGCAGCGCGGCACCGACGCACCATTTCTCGGAACCCAGCTGATAAATAAACTGCTCCCAGTCGTTGTACACATCGATATCCAGCCCGACACGTGAAATCGGCGTCGGCTGCGGCGGCACCAGCACTTTGGCTTTTTTCGCCGCAAAGCCCAGAGATGTACCCTGAAGCAGCAGAGAGACCAGAACAATAAAGAACGCGACATTGAAATAGAGCGTGGCGTTAGGCAGACCGGCCATCATCGGGAAAACGGCCAGAATGATCGGCACCGCGCCGCGTAATCCCACCCACGAGATAAAGAAGCGCTCGCGCAGGGTAAAGTTTTTGAACGGGATCAGACTGACAAACACCGACAGCGGGCGCGCCAGCAGGATCATCCACAGAGAGAGCCCCAGTGCGGCGAGCGCAATCGGCAGCAGATTGCTTGGCGTCAGCAGCAGGCCGAGCACCAGGAACATCGCAATCTGACTCAGCCATGCCAGCCCGTCAAAGGTCTGCAAAATGCCGTGACGGTTGCGGATCGGCATATTGCCAAGCATCAGCCCGCACAAATAAACCGCCAGAATGCCGCTGCCTTCAAGCGAGGTGGTGGCAGCGTAAATCAGCAGACCGCCGCTGAAAGCCAGCAGCGGATACAGGCCGGTCGCCAGCGTAATTTTGTTGATGAGCTTATGCAACAGCCAGCCGCCGCCGACACCAAACACGATGCCAAGGCCAAACTGGCGTACCACATCAACCACAAACATCAGGCTCAGGCCGTGCTGACCTTTAGAAATCATGTCGATCAGGGTAATGGTTAGGAACACCGCCATCGGGTCGTTACTGCCGGATTCAATTTCCAGCGTGGCGCTGACACGTTCGTTCAGGCCTTTACCGCCAATCAATGAGAAAACGGCTGCGGCATCGGTCGAGCCGATAATCGCGCCAATCAGCAAACCCTGCATCAGATTGATATTGAACAGCCACGCAGCCGCCAGTCCGGTCAGACCGGCGGTGATGAGCACGCCGACGGTGGCCAGCGACAGGGCGGGCCATAGCGCAACGCGAAAAGATGAGGCGCGGGTGCGCATCCCGCCGTCGAGCAAAATGACGGCCAGCGCCAGGTTACTGACCAGATACGCGGCGGGATAATTATCGAAGGCAATACCGCCAATTCCGTCGACGCCCGCCAGCATGCCGATGGCGAGGAAAATGACCAAAATAGGGATGCCAAGCTTCGAAGAGAACGAACTGAGCAAAATGCTCGCTGCGACTAACAGGGCGCCAATAAAGAAAAGAGTATTAATCGTGCTGGCGTCCAAGAGCGTTCTCCTTGTAAGGCATGAGTGGTGCGGGGGTGTGCGGTTTCGTCATCAGTGACAATTCCTCTAATTTATCAGGAAAATGAGCGCGTTGCTGGGCTCATTTGGGATTTTTATTAGTTGCACTTAAGAATAAAAAACTATGCTTAAAGATGAGCAATGTCTATGCGCAGTTCATATAAAAGGAAACCACAATGAGTGAATTTACCGGTGTACACCGCGAAGTGATGAAAGACGGGGCGATCAAACATGTGCTTATCCGTGATGCGGCGGGCAACGAACAGTCGATTGCGGCAAAAGATTACATTTCGCAGGGGATCGAGCCAGATCTGAATGAGTTGCCCGAAGTCGGCACTGACAGCGAATTCCCGGTGGCGGGCAAAGGCTGAAAAAAGCAAAACTCCCCGCAGAATACCTGCGGGGAACGAGCCGGATCAGACGCCTAAACGGTCGCGCAGGGAATAGTACGCCGCGCCCAGCATGGTAAATGGCACCTGGAAGTTGCGGCCACCAAAGAAGGGCATGTGCGGTAAGCGCGCGAACGCATCGAACCGTTCGGCATCGCCACGCAGCATTTCGGTGATGAGCTTTCCGGCCAGATGCGTCAGCGTTACGCCGTGCCCGCTGTCGCCCTGCATGTAATAGATGTTATTTTCCAGCCGCCCGAATTGCGGCAGGCGGGATAATGTCAGCAGGAAATTGCCGCCCCAGCGGTAATCAATCTTCACGCCTTTTAGCTGCGGGAAGGTGCGGTTGAGTTTGGGCAGGATCACCGAATCAATATTCGGCGGATTTTTACCGCCATAGGTCACGCCGCCGCCATACAGCATGCGGTTGTCGGCGGTCAGGCGGAAATAATCGAGCAGATAGTTGCAGTCTTCCACGCAGTAATTATTGGGCAGCAGCGAGAGGGCCATGTCATCCGACAGCGGTTCGGTGGCGACAATTTGCGAGCCGCATGGCATGCTGAGACGCGTCAGGCGCGGTGCCAGCTGCTGACTCAGATATGCATTGCCCGCCAGAATCACATACTTCGCTTTCACCTGACCTTTCGCCGTATGCACCCGCGCCGGGTCGCCGTGTTCAATACGCGTCACCGCCGAACCTTCAAAAATCCGCCCGCCATGACGCCTTACTGCTTCGGCCTCACCCAGCACCAGATTGAGCGGGTGGAGATGGCCGCCGTTCTTATCCAGCAGGCCGCCGACATAACGGTCGGTGGCGATTTCACGACGCACCGTGCTTTCATTGAGCAGCGTCAGTTCTGTGTGACCATAACGGTTCCACAGCTTTTGCTGGTCACGCAGTCTTGCCAGCTGGCGTGCACTGAGTGCGGCAAAAATACAGCCGGGACGATAGTCGCAGTCAATGGCGTACTGGTCGATGCGCTGACGGATAATACTGGCGCCTTCAAACATCATGCTGCCTAGCATATCGGCGGTCTGACGTCCGTAGCGTTCTTCAATCACATCAATATCGCGGCTGTAGGAATTAACGACCTGTCCGCCGTTGCGCCCGCTGGCGCCCCAGCCGACGCGGGCAGCTTCCAGCACCACCACGTCATAACCGGCTTCACAAAGATATAAGGCAGAAGAAATACCGGTATAACCGGCACCGACAATACAGACATCGCACTCAATATTGTCAGTCAGCTCCGGCCACGGTGCATGGTCGTTGACGGAACTGGCGTAATAGCTGTCGGTGTGCGGCACACTGGCAGCGCGGGGACTTGCTGTTTGAGCACTCATGGTGACATCCTTCTTTGGGTTTCCGTTGCCTCGCCCAGAACCGATGACAACTAGAAGGTATTAGGGGTATGTGCGCTAACAATCCTGCAAATCCGCGTCGAAATATTACTGAAACTGTGAGGGTTCGCGGTGTTAATGGCGTAACTTTGTCCCGCTCGCAGCGGGTAACTCTGACCGTTGACGGTGAGGATTATCTCTCCTTCTAACAGGGTGCCGACCTCCTCGCCCTGATGTTTGATTTTGTCGCCGGTGGTGCTGCCGGGTTGATAGGTTTCCAGCAGCATGGCGACGGTGTGGTTTGGCGTGCCGTTGTGCACCATGCGCATGGAAACACCGCGGCTGCCGATCTCAATTAAATCTGCCGCGTTAATGACAATTCGCGGCTCATCACTTTTATGCTCTTCGGCGAAAAACTCTGAAAGCGACAACCCGTAAACCCGCAATAACTTTTGCAACGTACTGACGGCGGGGCTGACTTTGTCCTGTTCGATGGTACTGATGGCGCTGTGTGTCAGGCCAGACAACTCGGCGGCTTTGCGTTGGGACATACCGAGTTGCTGGCGAATTTCAGAAAGCCGGCGACCAGGCGCCAGACTGACTTCGCTCATCCGTTTATTCCTCTTGTGCGCTCCGGGCCTGATGGCCTTTGCGACAGGCAGCGATAAAAGCCTCAAACAGCTGACGGGATACCGGATCCGTCAGACTGTGCCATTCCGGATGCCACTGCACACCAAGGGCAAACGGATGATTGCGGACGCTCACGGCTTCCACCAGATTGTCCGGTGCGCGTGCTTCCACGGTCAGTACTTCGCCCAGACGGTTGGCTCCCTGACCGTGAAGGGAGTTCACCTGAAACTGCTGATAATCGGGTAACAATTCTGAAAGTAAGCCGCCGGGTTCGATATGCACCGGATGCACCAGGGCGTATTGCTCGTCGTGAGGCAAAGTCGTGTCTTCGCGGTGATCACTATACCCCGGCACGTCCTGCACTTTGCGGTGCAAACTGCCGCCGGTAGCGACCACCAGTTCCTGCAATCCGCGACAGGCGGCGAATAACGGGATTTTTTTATCCAGCGTCGCGCGGATTAACTGCAAACTCAGGCGGTCGCGGCCGGGATCGGCCAGCTCCTCGACACCTTCTTCACCGTACTGATGGGGCTCAATATTGCTGGGGCTGCCGGTGAGGAAGATGCCGTCCAGACCGCGCAGAATCTGGTCTATCGCGCCTTCACGTGCTGCCAGTTCATGGGGCAGACAGACGGGAAGGGCGTTGGCGTTAAAAATGGCGTCCAGATATTTTTCGTGGACAGTCAGGGCAGGATTTTCATCGACCGTGTTCTCACACATCACTACCCCAATGATCGGTCTGTAGCGCGTCTCTTTTCCCGCAGATGTCGTGGAAAATATATTGCCCATAATACCGCCTCGTCGAGTAGATGAATTTGCTGACAGCACGCGTCTCCCTGCACGTGACTGCTCAGAATATTGACCTGTTATTGACCAATTTAGCAGCGCCACGGTCGCTTTTCAAACGGATATGTTGCGCTAATGTAGATGTTGCAAATAATTAATGTTAAGGCTAGGGTTAATCATATGGCCGTTATTTTGAGCAATACACGAGAGGATCGCGACAACATGAGAGCACTGCGTTGAACAGACTAATGACCCGGTAAAGCATGACCGGCTGGCATCATAGTGGTGCCTGATATGCCGGAAACCAGCAAATGGCGGAAAACCTATGCAAGCGACTGAACTGATGAATGAAATCAAGAAAGAGATTAGCGACCCCCTCGCTAAGCACGCTGAAGAGCGAAGTAGCGCGTTCCAGGATGAAGTTACTCAGTACCTGGAGCGTCACCCGCTAACCCTTCACGTCGACGTCCTGCTCACCGATCTCAATGGCTCCTTCCGCGGCAAACGCATTCCCGTCTCAGCACTCCGTAAACTCGAAAAAGGCTGTTATTTCCCGGCATCGGTCTTCGCCATGGACATTCTCGGTAATGTCGTGGAAGAAGCCGGATTAGGTCAGGAACTGGGCGAACCCGACCGTACCTGTATTCCGGTTCCCGGCACTTTAACGCCTTCGGCTTCCGACCCTGAACACATCGGCCAGTTGCTTCTGACCATGCTTGACGAAGATGGCACTCCCTTTAACGTTGAACCACGCAATGTGCTGAATCATATCTGGCAAACATTGCGCCAGCGGGGCCTGTTCCCGGTGGTAGCGGTAGAGCTGGAGTTCTATCTGCTCGACAGGCAGCGCGACGCGGAAGGCTATATTCAGCCGCCGTGTACACCGGGGACGCAGGAACGCAGCATGCATACCCAGGTTTACTCCGTCGATAATCTCGACCACTTTGCCGATGTGCTCAGTGATATCGACCGTCTGGCGCACATCCAGGGATTACCTGCGGATGGTGCGGTGGCGGAGTCCTCGCCGGGACAGTTTGAAATCAATCTGCATCACAGCGAAAATATTCTGCGCGCCTGCGATTACGCCCTGATGCTCAAACGCCTGGTGCGGCTGGTGGCTGAAAATCACGAGATGGACGCCACCTTTATGGCAAAACCGTACGATGAATATGCGGGCAGCGGGATGCATATCCATCTCAGCGTGCTCGACGACAACGGCAAAAACCTGTTTGCCGGTGCCGGTGGCGAAGATTCCGAGCTGATGAAGCGCTCTCTCGCCGGAATGATTGCTTTGATGCCTGCCTCGATGGCGGTGTTAGCGCCGAACGTGAATGCGTTCCGTCGTTTCCAGCCGGGGATGTATGTACCGACGCAGGCGTCGTGGGGCCACAATAACCGCACCGTTGCGCTGCGCGTTCCGTGTAGCACAACCGCCGATCACCGTGTGGAATACCGCGTGGCCGGTGCCGATGCTAACCCTTATTTAGTGGTCGCCACTGTGCTGGCGGGCATGTTGTACGGGCTGGATAACGATCTGCCCTTACCCGAGCCGGTGACCGGTAACGGTCTGGAGCAGGAAGGTATTCCGCTGCCTATCCGCCAGAGCGATGCGCTGTATGATTTCGACGATCAACCTGCGCTGAAAAAAATCCTCGGCGAACGTTTCTCGCAGGTCTATCACAGCTGTAAATCGGACGAGTTGTTGCAGTTTGAACGGCGCGTAACGGAAACGGAAATAGACTGGATGCTGAAAAACGCGTAGGAAGTGGTTAATGCATATGCACGAATGTATAAAACTGGAAAAGAATTCGTAACTCGACGCCTCTGAATGTTGTCATTTATGCGTGATTTGTGCAAAATACGCCGCACTGCAGATAACCGACGCTTAAAGGCGCCGGTTATTTTTTTTGTATTAGCAGTACCCAAACTAATTCAACAGAGGCCGGACCCAGATCCGGATAGATAACAAGGTTCGTGTGCGATCCCAAATTAAAAACGGTCGCCACTATGAGGAAATGTAACATGGGGCAATACTTCAAACCTGTACCGGTGCCCGCCGGTGCTTCTTTCAGCTGCGGCCACATTCGCACAGCCTTCACCTCTGCAATCAGCGACGTGAAGATCTATCCCCCGTTTACTGGTAATAACTCACGAAGTTTTCCCTGTTCGTTGCTTTCAGAGGCGTTTAAGCGCCCGGTGTCTGCAATCCAGGGAGGGCTGAGCCATGTCTGCTAATACATCTGCCGCTCCGGCCACTCAGCGCGTCCAGCTACGTAAAACTCTGACACTGGTTCAGGTTGTGATGATGGGGCTTGCCTATCTGCAACCGATGACCATTTTCGATACGTTTGGCATCGTTTCCGGCCTGACCGATGGTCACGTCGCGACGGCGTACATCTTCGCGCTGATCGCCGTTCTGTTTACCGCCGTGAGCTACGGCAAACTGGTGCAGCGTTTCCCGTCTGCCGGTTCTGCATATACTTACGCGCAAAAAGCCATCAGCCCGCACGTCGGCTTTATGGTCGGCTGGTCCTCTCTGCTGGACTACCTGTTCATGCCGATGATCAACATCCTGCTGGCGAAAATCTACCTGGAAGCCATCTTCCCGGGCGTGCCGTCGTGGATTTTTGTAGTGGCATTGGTCGCCATGATGACCGCATTCAACCTGCGTGGTATCAAGGTTGTCGCTAACCTCAACAGCATTATCGTTGTGGTGCAGGTCGCGATCATGGTGGTTTTCCTGGGTCTGTTAGTCCGTGGCGTTTACATGGGCGAGGGCATGGGCACGCTGGCGACCACCAAGCCATTCTTCAGTGAGAATGCGCACGTGGTGCCGATGATTACCGGTGCGACCATACTCTGCTTCTCGTTCCTGGGCTTCGACGGTATCAGTTCGCTGTCTGAAGAAACCCCGAACGCAGGCAAAGTCATCCCGAAAGCGATTTTCCTGACCGCACTGATTGGCGGCGTGATCTTCGTCGTGGTGTCTTACTTCCTGCAACTGTACTTCCCGGACATCTCGCGCTTTAAAGATCCGGATGCCTCACAGCCTGAAATCATGCTCTACGTGGCCGGTAAGTTCTTCCAGTCCGTCATTCTGTGCTTCAGCTGTGTGACCGTTCTGGCATCCGGTATGGCCGCGCATGCAGGTGTTTCCCGTCTGCTGTACGTGATGGGGCGTGATGGCGTATTCCCGGAAAAACTGTTCGGTTATGTGCATCCGAAATGGCGCACCCCGACCTTCAACGTGCTGCTGGTCGGGGTTGTGGCGATGTCTGCGGTGACCTTTGATCTGGTGACGGCAACGGCGCTGATTAACTTCGGTGCGCTGGTGGCGTTCACCTTCGTGAACCTGTCAGTGATTTCACAGTTCTACATCCGTGAAAAACGTAACCGCACGCTAAAAGATCACATCAACTATCTGGTCCTGCCGGTGATTGGTGCGCTGACCGTCGGTGCGCTGTGGCTGAACCTGGAAGCCAGCTCAATGACACTGGGCTTAGTCTGGGGCGCAATTGGCCTCGGGTATCTGGCGTTTATCACCAATGCGTTTCGCAAGCAGCCTCCGCAGATGAGCGGAGAGATTGCGCCGGAAGCTTGATTTTTGCCCTTTGAAAAGGGCAGGAAACTTTCTTTGCAGATGGCCGCTGCAATGGCGGCCTCAAAAGCCAGATTTATGAAAATTTCGGTTTTTCAATAACGGTTGTCAAATGGCCTTTCGCGCCGAAACCGACGAGAGAGGAAAAGCACTTCCCTCCTTTGGACGGTTTCGGCGCAGCGTAACAATTGATCACTGCACGTGAGAAACCGAAATTATCTCAATCCGCAGTTAAAAGGGGAATTTGGGGAAGGCCCAAACCAAATCACCCGACCAGCTTCTTCCCATATTCAAACAGCGCCCCGAGAAGCGCCATCTTCTCACTATCCCCTTCATGCAAGTTATAGAGCGCCTCCAGCTCTAAAATGTACGCCTGCACACGTTCGTCCGTGAGTTTGTCCTGACGATGCGCCAGCCAGCGTTTTTGTTCGGCATCGGTCAGCGTGGCAGGGTAGTTACGTGCACGGAAACGGAACAGCAGCGGCTCGATGCGGGAATCGTTAAAGGTCAGATCCAGAGCCGGGAGATTCTCCGGACGGGTTTCCAGAATGATGCGCATCGCGGCGCGATCGGCATCGCTGAAGAAACCGTCGTAAAGGCGCGCATCCACGTCATCGGAGGGCGTAAACGGTTCGGCCTCGGCAAACATCGTGACCACTTTCTCGCGCACCTGCGGGTTCTGGCGCAGTAACTGCAAATTCTCAAGACAACGCTGACGATCAATGCCCAGACGTTCGGCGTTTTCCGGTAATAACGTTTTGGCCGGAGCCAGCACCGGACATTTATTGATATGCACCAGTTTGATCGGCAGCGGGGATTGCCCGGCCTGCAACGCATCGCGGCGGCTGTACAGACGTTCGCGCATTTCATCAGGATTGAGTTCTAACAACGTCGACATATCACCGGCCAGGTCACACATGATCACGGCGTTCTTGTTTTCAGGATGCCAGGCCAGCGGCGCGACCCACGCTGTATTGCCACGTGCAGCGCCGAACATACCGGAAACATGCACCAGTGGCGCCATGGCAGGAATGTCGATTAACGTATTCAGCTTATGCTTGCTGCGGTGTTCCAGCAGGAAACTGAACAGACGTGGCTGTGCCTGTTTCACCCGTTTTGCCATGGCGATGGTGGCGTACACATCAGCCATCGCGTCATGGGCATTTTCATGTTCGATTCCGTTGGCTTTGGTCAGATGTTCCAGGCGGAAACTCGGGAAACCGTCATCGTTTTCCGGCCAGTTAATACCTTCCGGGCGCAGTGCATAACAGGCACGCATCACGTCCAGCAAATCCCAGCGGGAATTACCGTTCTGCCAGCTGTAGGCATAAGGGTCGTAAAAGTTGCGATAAAGGATATTACGGCTGACTTCATCGTCGAAACGGATGTTGTTATACCCGACAATGCAGGTGCCCGGCACGCTAAAGGCTTGATGGATTTGCGCAGTGAACTCGGCTTCAATCACGCCGCGTTCCAGCGCGATTTGTGGCGTAATTCCGGTGATCATCACCGCTTCAGGTTCTGGCAGATAATCGTCAGAAGGGCGGCAATAAATCACCAGCGGTTCTTCGATGATATTGAAATCTTCGTCGGTTCTTACTCCGGCAAACTGCGCCGGTCTGTCCAGCGCCGGATTCTTACCGAAGGTCTCGTAATCGTGGAAGTAGAAAGTTTTTTGCGGCTTGTCTGACATTACGAAATAACCTTAATCAGTGCGGAATAATAAAATCGACGGCGACTAGAATACCATCCGCCACAATGAAGTCATGACAAAATGCGCAAGCGTGGAACACATCGTCAAAAACTGCGCGTTCTTCAATACCAATTTGCCAAAACCCTGACATAACAGGGGTGAATGCCTGTGATATCTCGGCTAAACTACCGCCTAATCTGAATTCAAGCCTTACGGCAGGCCTAACGTGCGTCTCGACAAGAAAATTTCTCCGCTGGATAATGTCATTTACCGTAATTATCGAATTACTCACGCCCTGCGTATCGCGGTGGCGTTCATTTTGACATTCCTGATTGTCCGGCTGACTGAAGTCCCCGAAGGCGCCTGGCCGCTGATCACCCTGGTTGTGGTGATGGGGCCGATTTCGTTTTGGGGAAATGTCGTTCAGCGCGTACTGGAGCGCGTCAGCGGGACCGTCCTTGGCGCAGCTTCCGGGCTGATTGCCTTGTGGCTTGAGCTGTATTCATTTCCGCTGATGTTGGCGTGGTGCGGCTTAGTGATGTTTGCCTGCGGCTATCTGACGCTTGGCAAACGTCCGTATATGGCATTGCTGATTGGTATTACGCTGGCGGTGGTCTGCGGGGCCGGGCCGGGTGATATGAAAATGGCGCTCTGGCGGTCGGGCGATGTGATTTTCGGTTCTTTTCTGGCGCTGCTGTTCGCCAGTATTTATCCGCAGCGCGCGTTTGTTCACTGGCGTATGCAGATGGCGGATTATCTGATGTCGCTGAATAAACTTTATAGCGCGTGGCTGTCGCCGAACATGCTCGAACGCCCGCATCTGCATGGCAAAATGAAAACGTCTATGAGCCAGATGATCAAGATGCGTTCTCTGTTCGCGCCCGCCAGTAAAGAATCACATATTCCGCGCGAGGTGTTTGACGCGATCCAGACACTGAGCCGTAATCTGCTGTGTACGATGGAACTGATGGCAGATGCTTACTGGAGTTCGCGCGAAAGCCACTTTCTGATGCTTAACGCCCGTACGTTGCGCAGTGCACAATTGCTGATGCTCAGCACGCTGGAAAAACTTAGTCTGATGCTGATGAACGGCACGAAAGGTGATGAACTGACGATCAATCATCAGCTCAATGAATCTGCTGAAGAACTGAAAGCACTGATGGCGGAAATGAATGCGGCAAATCATCTGGAAGCGCAGGTCTATGGTTATGTGTGGCTGAGCTCGCAGGTGGCGGAGCAACTGAAGTCCATGGGTGACCTTATCACCATGACAATGCAGAAAGAAGAAGCTCAAATAAACAGCGGTAAAACAACGAAAGCATGATGGGATTTTTGTCTGTGGCCTAAAACGGGTAAGATAAAGCCATTGGACGATTATCTGAGCGCGCTGACCATTCTTTGCTACGCTACTATTTCTGCTGGCAAAACGGGTCGCGACAAGTCAGTCACTGAATCTGTGTAACTTAATCGAAGGTGTTAAAATGGACAATATCAATAAGCCGAGTTTCCAGGACGTTCTGGAGTTTGTGCGCATTTTCCGTCGTAAAAACAAATTACAACGTGAAATTGCTGACAACGAAAAGAAAATCCGTGACAACCAGAAACGTGTTCTGCTGCTCGACAACCTGAGCGATTACATCAAACAAGGTATGAGCATCGACGAAATTCAGGCGATCATTGCCAGCATGCGCGGCGACTATGAAGATCGTGTTGATGATTACATCATCCGCAATGCAGACCTGTCGAAAGAACGTCGTGAAATGTCCAAAAAGCTGAAAGCGATGGGCGAAATCAAAGCCAACGAAACGAAGTAATTTCGTCGCCGCTCAAAGCAAAAACCGGGTTTATGCCCGGTTTTTTAATGCCTGCAATTCAGGTTATTGCAAAACCCGCAGTGGATTTCCCGCCAGAAACGCCTGAATGTCTTCCACGGCTTCGGTGAAATACACCTGATAGTTGCCGTCGGAAACGTAGCCCAGATGCGGCGTCGCCAGCACGTTGGGTTGTGTTCTGAAAGGGTGGTCAGCGGGCAGCGGTTCGATATCAAACACATCCAGTCCCGCACCGGCAATCACACCGTTTTGCAGCGCATTAAGCAGGGCGGGCTGATCGACAATCGCCGCGCGCGAGGTATTGATCAGCAGGGCGGAGGGTTTCATCTGCGCCAGTTCCTGCGTACCCAGCAAGCCGCGCGTGCGGTCGCCAAGCACCAGATGAATGGATACCACGTCGCTGGTTTGCAGCAATTCTTCTTTCGATGTGCAAAGTGTCACGCCATGTTCAGCGGCGCGTTCTGCGGTCAGGTTCTGGCTCCAGGCGCAAACGTCCATACCAAACGCCTGTGCGATGTGTGCCACTTTCTGTCCGATTTTGCCCAGCCCCAGCAGGCCGAGCCGTTTACCGTTCAGCCCAACACCGAGCGTGCTTTGCCACGGGCCGTTGTGGCGTAGCGCGGTACTTTCAGTGACCAGATGGCGTGCCAGCCCGAGGATCAGCGACCAGGTCAGTTCCACCGGCGCGGCCTGACCACTGCCGGTGCCGCATACGGTCACGCCGTGCTTTTTAGCTGCAACAAGATCTATTGAAGCATTACGCATTCCGGACGTGATCAGCAGTTTCAATTTTGGCAGGCGGGCAAACAGTGCGGCGGTGAACGGCGTGCGCTCGCGCATAATCACCAGAATCTCTGCGTCTTTCAGCGATTCGGTCAGCGCGTTTTCGTCATCAATATGTTCTGTGAGTGCGCGGCATTCCACCTGCGGCGACAGTGAACGCCAGTCAGCCAGCGAAAGGGAAACGTTCTGGTAATCATCAAGAATGAGACATTGCAGCGGCATGGAAATCCCTTATCAGAAAATAGTGATAAAGAGATATAGCACTGAAACTGCCGGGACGTGAAGTGTCCCGGCGGGAGGTTATTGTCAGAAACTGTAATCCACGGCAGCGAAATATCTGCGACCGTCTTCGTTATAGCTGTAGTCGTCGCGGTTGAGATCTTTATCCGTCAGGTTCAGTACGCCTGCACGAATTTTTACCGCTTTATTCACCGCATACGAGCCGCCGGTGTTCCAGATAGTATATCCGCCCGGCGTGGCGTTGCCGTCAGTGGTGGTGCGGCTTTTCCCTTTGTAGTTGGCGGAAAGGTAAAAGCTCCAGGCATCCAGCGGTTTCCAGTCAAGCGTCGCGTTGCTGGTGTGGAATGGCAGCTCGGACAGTGGCTTATTACCGCCATTACTCAGATCGCGTGCGTCGTTGTAAGTGTAATTCAGCTTGAGATTCAGCTGACCGGTCAGCGGTAAACCGAGTTCGGTTTCCAGCCCGCGGATGCGTGCCTTGTTGACGTTGTAATACTGGAAGATCGGATTGCCGCTGGCGTCGAAACCGACAAAGTTCTGATACGTCGGTGCCAGACTGCGGTTAGCGGTGCGCAGCACGGTGATCATATCGTCGATGTCGTTCTGGAACACCGTCGCGCTGGCGGTCACGTCTTGCAGCACGCCTTCCTGACCGGCGTAATACAGGCCAAATTCCACGCTTTCGCTGGTTTCGGCTTTCAGATCCTTGCTGCCTACCACGTTACAGCTGCCGCGGCATGAGGCGCTTTGCCAGTCCGGGCTGAGCTGTAAAAGCGACGGCGCTTTGAAGGCCGATGCCCAGCCGCCTTTCATCGTTACGGTATCGGTGGCGTTGAAGACCAGATAGGCACGCGGGCTCCAGTTGACGCCGTAGTTTTCGTGGTCATCCATACGCACGCCGCCGGTCAGCGCCAGACTTTCGAAGATCCGCCATTCATCTTCCAGGAACAGCGCGTACTGATTGGCCTGTGTGCTGCCGCCATTTTTCATGTTTACGCCGTCTTCCAGTTTGTCGTTGCGGTATTCGCCGCCGAACGTCAGGAACTGGTTGTAATCGCCCAGCGGGACCACAACTTTGCCGTCGAGAGAATTGTTTTTCGAGGTGATGGTTTCGGCGTTTTTGTTTTCAATGTTTTCACCGTAGAAACGCAGTTCGGTATTCGCCAGTCCCCAGCGGCCATTGTGGCCGAGCGAGTAGTTTTCACGTTCGAGGCGGTTTTTATCCAGCGTATCGGAATCGCGATCCTGGCGGTCTGCGCCGTAGCCGAAGGTGATGTCCTGATCTTCGGTCGGTGTCAGCGAGAATTCCACATTGGCGTTGCGCGAAGTATAGCCTTCGATACGCGGCTGACCGGTGCTGCCGCTGGCGGAACTGGCCTGATCTTTCTGGCGTTTACCGAGCGCACCGTAAACTTTCACGCCGAGTAAATCGTCAACCAGCGGGCCGCTGGCGAAGAAATTGCCGTTGCCGCTGTCGCCGCGATCGCGATGCTCCTGAACGGTAGTGTCGGCGCTCAGCGTGCCGTGCCATTGGGTGCCGACTTTACGGGTGATGATGTTGACCACGCCGCCCAGCGCGTCGGAACCGTATAATGATGACATCGGCCCGCGCACCACTTCGATGCGTTCGATCGATTCTGCGGGTATCCAGCTCAGATCGAAATCGTTATGACGGAACACCGCGTTGCGCGAATTGACGCGTTTGCCGTCGACTAAAATCAGCGTGTAGCCGCTGCCCAGTCCGCGGATGCTGACGCCCTGACGGTTGTCGCTTTCATTGGTGATCTGCACGCCGGGCACATCTTTCAGGACGTCTTTAAGGTTTTGCACCGGTTTCATTTGCAGGTCTTCGCGGGTGATCACGCTGATACTGGCGGGGGCATCTTTGAGATTTTGTTCGATGGAGGAGGCGGTCACCACCATCTGTTCTTCTTTTTCTTTCACTTCGCTGGCTTCTTCCGCCATCACAGGCATTGCGGCAGCAATAAGTTGTGCAAGCAGCCCGGCTTTAACCGCCGGTGTGAGTTTAACCTTAGCCATTTCTTCTCTCCGTGAGATAAAAAGCCCCGGCAGCCCGGGGCAACGTCCTAAAACTGCGTCCAGTAAGTGCCGGTCGGTTCGACGGCGAGGAACTGTTTATAAAGTTGTTTTTGTGTTTGGTGTGGATCGAGGTCGGCAAACTTTTGCGGATAAAACGCTTTGGCAAAGACCTGTACGGCCAGCACGTTATACGGAGAATTGTAATAGTTGTGCCAGATGCCAAAAATGCGGCCATCTTCGACGGCTTTCAGCGTGCTGATGCCTTTGCGCGCCAGCAGCGGCTTCAGACTGGCGCTCGCCTGTTCCGGCGTAGTCTGCGCGCCGAGTACTAAACCGGCGGGCAGCGGATCGCTGGCTTTCGGCGGTTTGGCGCCACCGCTGACCAGATACACATCCGGCTGCGAGGCGATGACTTTTTCCAGATTCACCTGACCGAGAGGGCCCGGCAGCAGAGGTTTGGCGATATTCACGCCGCCCGCCTGGCTGATAAAATCACCCATATTGCCGTTGCCGGCTGAACGACAGCATTCATCCGCCGTCGAGGCGCGCAGTTCGATAAAGACTTTCGGTTTATCCTGCTCAGGAATGTCTTTCGTCACATCGGTGACGCGTTTGATATTGTCCTGATAGAAGCGGACATACGCCTGCGCCTGTTTCTCGCGGTTCAGCACTTTGCCCAGCAGTTCCATACTTGGCAGCGTGTTTTTCAGCGGAGAGGTGCGGAAATCAACAAACACCACCGGCACTCCGGCTTTCTGAAGTTGCTTTACCAGCTCGCTTTCTTTGCCCGGTCCGTGGCCCGATAAACCAAAGATCGCCAGTTGCGGATTCAGCGTCAGCACTTTTTCCGGGCTGATACTGTCGGCGCTGGTATTGCCAATCAGCGGGATCTTGTCGATCTGCGGGAATTTCGCCTGATAGGTGGCGTAGGTTTGCGGGTCAAGCTTACGGAAATCCCCCTGCCAGCCGACAATGCGGTCGAAAGGTTTCTGGCCTTCGAGCAGGGAAAGGGCGAAGAACAAACGACCTTCTCCCAGTACCACGCGCTGAACATCATCCGGCACTGTAACCGTGCGTCCGGCAATGTCTGTCACAGTGACAGCCTGCGCCGTGACGCTTATCAAACCGAAGGTGAGTCCTGCTAATCCGCCAGCAATTCGCTTGCCTGTAAGTCTGCTGAAAATATTCTGCTGATAATTCATCTTCTTCCGATTCCTTTACGTTTCCCTGAAGAGGCGGCAACATTAAAAGAAATGATAACGATTATCAATGCTGTTTACATTTTGCATCAGGCGTATGGATGAGAAGCGGAAGGAAACCGCCCGGAAAGGGCGGCCTGTTTTAATGAAGAAGATTAATGCAGATGTGAAAGGCTTGGGGCACTGATACGCAGACCGTCTTCGCTGAAGACCATGCAGCGTTTGGCATCAAACCAGGTCGTCAGACTCTGATAAGGATTGAACGCCATATCGCCCGGCAGCAGCATTTTAAAACCATCCGTGCCATAACACTGGCCGAACAGATACGTGCTGTTGCCCAACCGCTCGACCACTTCGCAGTTAAATTCCAGCACGTTTTCGGTTTCCTGCGACAGCAGATGTTCAGGGCGGATGCCGAGGGTCACTTTATCCCCCGTTGCCAGTTCGCGGGTGCTCAGCGCCAGCGTCAGGGTTTTCTCCGGCGTGAGGCGCACTTCGAGCCGATCCGGCTGCCAGCTCACAACTTCAGCAGGCAGGAAATTCATCTTCGGCGAACCGATAAAACCGGCGACAAACTGATTCAGCGGATTGTAGTAAAGGTCCATCGGCGCACCCATTTGCTCGACTTTGCCGTAATTCATCACCACGATTTTATCGGCCAGCGTCATGGCTTCGGTCTGATCGTGCGTCACGTAAACCATGGTCGTTTTGAGTTCCTGATGCAGCTTGGAAATGTGTAAACGCATATCCACGCGCAGTTCGGCATCGAGGTTAGACAGCGGTTCATCGAACATAAACACCTGCGGATTTCGCACGATCGCGCGGCCGATAGCCGTGCGCTGGCGCTGACCGCCGGAAAGCTGTTTCGGTTTTCTGTCCAGCAGATGAGAAAGCTGCAACGTTTTGGCGACCATCTCGACCTGATGGCGAATTTCGTCTTTCGGCACGCCGTTCACTTTCAGCCCGTAACCCATGTTTTCCGCAATGGTCATGTGCGGATACAACGCGTAGGACTGAAACACCATCGCCACGCCGCGCCGGGAAGGGTCGACGTCATTCACCCGCTGCTCGCCAATGTAAACGTCTCCTTCCGTAATATCTTCCAGCCCGGCAATCATGCGCAGCAGGGTGGATTTCCCGCATCCGGATGGCCCGACGAAAACGGTGAATTCGCCGTCTTCAATATCAATATTGATGCCATGCAACGTCACTGTTTTATCGAAACGTTTGACCACATTTTTAAGTCTGATGCTGGACATGTTTGACCTCATTAAAAATTCATACCGCTGATGTTTCGGACTATAACCACCTTGTGTAAACGTTTGCACAGGCGGGTTCGAATTTTGGAGAGAAGATCACACAATGCGCATCTTTTTGTAGTGATTTATGGTTTGTAAGTTTAACGTATAACATAGTTTTTATGACGACATTTATCTTCATATAATCAGTATTTAATGGGTTTGTTTATTAAGTGATAGATTGAATGTCGTAACGCAACCCACAAAAATGTTATACCTTCACATTCAGGAGCAACAATGAAAATTACACACCTTACTGCCCTGGTACTGATGTCTTTAAGCCTTAGCAGCCAGGCCGTCCGGGCAGCAGAGGGGCAGTTACTTATCTGGGAAGATATTAAGAAATCTTCCGGTATTTCCGACGCGGTGAAAGATTTTGAAAAAGAGAACAACGTCAAAGTCGTTGTGCAGGAAACGCCTTATGCACAGCAAACGGAGAAACTACGACTGGATGGTCCGGCGGGAATCGGCCCGGACGTGGTCGTCATCCCCAATGATCAGTTAGGGACAGCGGTGGTGCAGGGTTTACTGGCGCCGCTGACGCTCGATAAAGCGTTTACCGACAGCTTTACGCCATCGGCTATCAATGCATTTCAGCTCAAAGGCCAGACTTATGGCGTGCCGAAAGCTGTCGAAACGCTGGTGCTGATTTACAACAAAGACTTGCTGCCACAGGCTCCGGCGACGCTCGATGAGTATTACACCTTCTCGAAAGCGGAAAGGGCGAAAGGCAAATATGGCCTGCTGGCCAAGTTTGACGAAGTGTATTACGCCTACGGCGCGATGGCCTCTATGGGGGGCTACATTTTTGGTAAGGATGCCAAAGGCGAAATCAACGTTGAAGATATCGGCCTGAACAAACCGGGCAGCGTCGAAGCCATCACTTACCTGAAAAAATTCTATGCCGATGGATTATTCCCGGCGGGGATTGTCGGCGATAACGGCCTGAACGCCATCGACTCGCTGTTCACCGAGAAGAAAGCCGCAGCGGTCATCACCGGTCCGTGGGCTTTTCAGCCGTATGAAGCGGCTGGCATTAACTACGGGGTGAAAGCGCTGCCGTTGCTGCCAAACGGCAAACCGATGAGCTCATTCCTTGGCGTGAAAGGTTATGCGGTCTCGACATACAGCAAACAAAAACCGCTGGCGGAGAAATTCATCACCTTCATCAATCAGCCGAAATACGCCAAGGTGCGCTACGAAGTGACTAAGGAAATCCCGGCACTGACCGCACTGGTGAACGATCCGATGATCAAAAACGATGAGAAAGCCAACGCGGTGGCCGAACAGTCTACCCGCGCAACGGCGATGCCAGGTGTCCCGGAAATGCAGGAAGTCTGGGGCCCGGCCAACAACGGTATCCAACTGGGTGTGACCGATAAGCAACCGGTCGGGGCCGCGCTCAACGATGCGGTGAAGAATATTCAGATGCAAATCGAGGCGGCGAAAGCCAGCAACGAGTAATCCGGTTAAACACAATTAATTCGTTAAAGACTATGTACGTCTGACAGGAGGGCGTGAATTCACGCCCTCACCAGTGAAAGGAACATCTTTGTGTCTATGCGTCTTCATGAGGAAAACCAGGCGTCACACTGTGCCAGCCACCATGCACCGGTGGCGCTGGGACTGGCGCTGATCCCCGGTTTTGGGCAGTTCTATAACCGGCAATGGCCGAAGGGAATACTGTTTTTTATCATTCTTATTTGTTTCGCCGGCGTGTTCTATGATTTCCTGCGTCAGGGATTATTGGGGTTATATACGCTGGGCGAAGAAGTGCCGCGTGATAACTCGATATTCCTGTTGGCCAAAGGCATTATCAGCGTATTAATCGGGGCGTTTGGTGTGGGTTTTTATTACTGGAGTCTGCGAGATGCGTGGGCAAACGGTAAACGCCGTGATAAAGGCATGGAATTACCCAGCGTACGTAAGCAATATCATTTGCTGCTGCGCGAAGGTTTCCCTTATCTGATGATTACACCGGGCTTTATATTACTGGTGTTTGTGGTGGTCTTTCCGATTATATTCGGTTTCTCTATCGCGTTTACCAATTACAATTTGTATCACACGCCACCGGCTAAATTAGTTGACTGGGTGGGATTCAAAAACTTTATTAACATCTTCACCCTTAATATCTGGCGCTCAACGTTGCTGGACGTATTGCAATGGACGGTGGTCTGGACCGTGCTGGCGACCACGCTGCAATGTACGGTGGGCGTGATGCTGGCGATCCTGGTCAATCAGAAAGATTTGCGCTTCAAGGCGCTGATCCGCACCGTGCTTATTCTGCCGTGGGCAGTGCCCGGTTTTGTCACCATTCTGGTATTCGCCGGTATGTTCAACGATTCATTCGGCGTTATCAATAACGGCATTTTGTCCGCTCTGGGCATTGAGCCGAAGGCGTGGCTGACGGATCCGTTCTGGACCAAAACTGCGCTTATCCTGATGCAGACCTGGCTGGGTTTCCCGTTTGTGTTTGCGATGACCACTGGCGTATTGCAGGCTATTCCGAACGATTTATACGAAGCGGCGACAATGGACGGGGCGAGCACCTGGAAGAAGCTGAAAACCATTACGCTGCCGCTGGTCTTATACTCCATTGCACCGATTATTATCACGCAATACACCTTCAACTTTAATAACTTCAATATTATCTATCTGTTTAATAACGGTGGCCCGGCAGTAGCCGGTTCGAATGCAGGCGGAACGGATATTCTGGTGTCGTGGATATATAAACTCACCATGTCATCTTCGCAATATGCCATTGCCGCGACCATTACGATTTTGCTGTCGATATTTGTGGTCGGTATTGCGCTGTGGCAATTCCGTTCAACGAATTCATTTAAACAAGATGATATGGCGTAACCGGGAGAAGGGTATGAGTAAGAACAGCAGTATTAAAAGAAACCGGTTTATCCGCCTGGGACTGAGTTATTTCCTGTTACTGATCGTGGCGGTCATTATTATTTATCCGCTGATCTGGACCGTCGGCGCATCGCTGAATGCCGGTAACAGCCTGCTTAGTACGTCGATTATTCCGGAGAACGTTTCGTTCCAGCATTACAAAGACTTGTTTAACGGCGAAGTGAATTACGTCGGCTGGTACTGGAATTCGATGAAAATCAGTTTCCTGACCATGATCCTGACCCTGATTTGCGTCAGCTTCACCGCCTATTCCTTCTCGCGTTTTCGTTTTAAAGGCCGCAAAGACGGGCTGATGCTGTTTCTGTTATTGCAGATGATCCCGCAGTTTTCGGCGCTGATCGCCATCTTTGTGCTGGCGCAGTTACTCGGCCTGATAAACAGCCATCTGGCGCTGGTGCTGATTTACGTCGGCGGCATGATCCCGATGAACACCTATCTGATGAAAGGCTATCTCGACGCGATCCCGAAAGATCTGGATGAATCGGCGCGCATGGACGGTGCGGGAAATTTCCGCATTTTCATCGAAATCATCATGCCGTTATCGAAACCGATACTGGCGGTGATAGCGCTGTTTTCCTTCACCGGACCGCTGGGTGATTTCATTCTATCCAGCACCATTTTGCGTACGCCGGATAAGTACACGCTGCCGATTGGCCTTTACAACCTGGTCGCGCAGAAGATGGGGGCCAATTACACCATGTACGCTGCGGGCGCGGTGCTGATTGCCGTGCCGGTCGCCATTTTCTATCTCGCCTTACAAAAATACTTCGTTTCCGGCCTGACGGCTGGCAGTACAAAAGGATAATCCGATGACTCTCTTTTCTGGGAAGAATTTTAATAAAAGCGCAATGGCCTGCGTGCTGCTGGCGATGTCGTTTTCTGCTGTGGCGCAGGACGTTGTGATTAAAAAAGTCGCCAACGTACCGGCAGATTTCATCAAAGGTGCGGATATCTCCACGCTGATTGATGTGGAAAAACACGGCGGCAAGTTCTTTGATCAAAACCACAAGCAAACCGATGCGATGGTTGTCCTCAAACAGAACGGTTTCAACTATGTGCGCTTGCGCTTATGGGTGGATCCGAAAGACGTGCAGGGTCATCCGTATGGTGGCGGTAATAATGACCTCGCCACCACGCTGGAACTGGCAAAGCGCGCCAAAGCGCAGGGTTTTAAAATCCTGCTCGATTTCCATTACAGCGATTTCTGGACCGATCCCGGTAAACAGTTCAAACCGAAAGGCTGGGAGAAAATGGATTACCCGCAGCTGAAAACGGCCATTCATGATTACAGCCGCGAAGTGATCGCTAAATTCCGCGAGCAGGGGACGGTGCCGGATATGGTGCAGGTCGGCAACGAAATGAACGGCGGGATTTTGTGGCCGGAAGGCAAAAGCTGGGGCGCGGGCGGCGGTGAATTTGACCGTCTGGCCGGGCTGCTGAATGCCGCGATTGCCGGCGTGCGTGCCGATGAAAAAAATCCGTCTGACATCAAAATTATGCTGCATCTGGCCGAAGGCACCAAGAACGATACCTTCCGCTGGTGGTTCGATGAAATCAATCAGCGCAAAGTGCCTTACGACGTCATCGGCCTGTCGTTTTATACCTACTGGAATGGTCCGATTTCTGCCTTACAGGCCAACATGGACGACATCAGCAAGCGCTACAACAAGGACGTGATCGTCGTTGAAGTGGCCTATGGCTACACCACCAAAAACTGCGACGCGGCTGAAAACAGCTTTACGGAAAAAGAAGCCAAAGACGGCGGCTATCCTGCCACGGTGCAGGGACAGGCCGATTTCCTCAGCGACATGATCAAAAGCCTGGTCGCAGTGCCGGACCATCGCGGCAAAGGGATGTTCTACTTGGAACCGACCTGGATTGCCGTGGACGGCGCAGGCTGGGCGACACCGGCCGGTATGACCTACATCAACGATCACTGGAAAGAGGGCAATGCCCGCGAAAACCAGGCGTTGTTCAGCTGTGACGGTCAGGTTCTTCCTTCCATCAAAGTCTTCAATTAATCCCTTTTTCCCCGGCTCCATTGGCCGGGGAGTTTAACTTTCTTAAAGTTCCTAAGGACCCAACATGAAGAAGTTTCCTCTTCTGAGCAGTAAAATTTCCGGCCTGTTGCATGGCGCGGACTACAACCCGGAACAGTGGCTGGAAAGCCCTGATGTCCTGATCCGCGATGTCGAAATGATGAAAGAGGCACGCTGTAATGTTATGTCTGTCGGGATTTTCAGCTGGTCGGCGCTGGAACCCGAAGAAGGGCGCTTCACCTTTGGCTGGATGGATCAGGTGCTGGACAGATTGCATGAAAACGGTATCTCGGTCTTTCTCGCCACGCCAAGCGGCGCGCGTCCTGCGTGGATGTCACAAAAATACCCGGAAGTTCTGCGCGTCGGGCGTGACCGCGTAAAAGCGCTGCACGGCGGGCGTCATAATCACTGCATGAGTTCGCCGGTGTATGCCGAAAAAGTGCAGCTGATGAACAGCGCGCTGGCGAAGCGTTATGCCCATCATCCGGCGGTGATCGGCTGGCATATTTCCAATGAATACGGCGGCGAGTGCCACTGTAACTACTGTCAGACCCGTTTCCGCGACTGGCTGAAAGCCCGTTACGTGACGCTGGATGCACTGAACAAAGCCTGGTGGAGCACCTTCTGGAGCCACTCGTATACCGACTGGGCGCAGATAGAATCGCCGTCGCCGCAGGGCGAAAGCGGCGTTCACGGCCTGAATCTGGACTGGCGCCGTTTTAATACCGATCAGGTCACGCGTTTTTGCAGCGAAGAAATTCGCCCGCTGAAAGCGGAGAACCCGGCGTTACCGGCAACCACCAATTTCATGGAATATTTCTACGATTACGATTACTGGAAACTCGCCAGCGTGCTGGATTTCATTTCGTGGGACAGCTATCCGATGTGGCACACGCGCAAAGATGATATCGGTCTGGCGGCGTACACCGCGATGTATCACGACCTGATGCGCACGCTGAAACAAGGCCGGCCGTTTGTGCTGATGGAATCGACGCCAAGTTTCACCAACTGGCAGCCGGTCAGTAAACTGAAAAAGCCGGGTATGCACATTCTTTCTTCGTTGCAGGCGGTCGCGCACGGTTCGGATTCGGTGCAGTATTTCCAGTGGCGTAAAAGCCGCGGCTCTTCAGAGAAATTCCACGGTGCGGTGGTCGACCACGTCGGGCATATCGATACCCGCGTTGGACGCGAAGTGTCTGAACTGGGCGGGATTTTATCCGCACTGGCACCGGTGGCGGGTAGCTGCGTGGAAGCCAGAGTGGCGATTATCTTCGACTGGGAAAGCCGCTGGGCGATGGACGATTCCCTCGGCCCGCGCAATCAGGGGTTGGAATATGAAAACACCGTCGCCGGACATTACCGCGCGCTGTGGGCACAGGGCATTGCGGTGGACGTGATCAACGCCGACTGCGATTTAAGCGGTTACGATCTGGTTATTGCGCCGATGTTGTATATGGTGCGGGCAGGCGTCGGTGAGCGGATCACCGCTTATGTGCAGGCCGGTGGCCGGTTCGTCGCAACGTACTGGAGCGGCATTGTTAATGAAAGCGATCTGTGTTTCCTCAACGGATTCCCCGGCCCGTTGCGTGCGGTGCTGGGTATCTGGTCGGAAGAAATCGACAGCCTGACCGACGATCAGTACAACAGCGTCGGCGGCGTGGAAGGCAATGCGCTCGGGCTAAAGGGTCCGTACCGCGCCTCTGATTTGTGCGACGTTATTCATCTGGAAGGCGCGGCGGCGCTGGCAACGTACGGCGATGATTTCTACGCCGGAACGCCTGCCGTGACTGTGAATCTGTTTGGCAAAGGGCAGGCGTATTATCTGGCTTCCCGCAACGATCTGGCATTCCACACCGATTTTTATACTGCGCTGGCGAAAGAAATGCAGTTGCCACGGGCACTGGAAGCGACGTTGCCGGAAGGGTTGACGGCAGCACGCCGAACTGACGGAGAAAGTGAATTTATCTTCCTGCAAAACTATGCGGCGCAGGGTCAGACCATCACCTTGACGGCGGATTACAGCGACATGGTGCAAGGCGGAATATTACCGCGCAAACTGACGCTTCCAGCATTTGGTTATCAAGTCCTGACACGTCGTTTATCCGTCATTTCTTAATTCATTATTTTAATACCGACGTGCAATCAGGATTTCCGGTTGCACGTTTTTTTCATTCCTGAAAGAGAGTGTTCATCATGGTAAATATAAAAGACTTTATGCATGTATTCTCTGCGAAGAATAAAGCCCCTGAAAATGAAGTTCCGCCATCGACTGATGTGGCATTATTAATTGAGGCGCTGGGCGGACGCGATAATATCGTTTGCGTCGATGCCTGCATCACCCGTCTGCGTGTAACCGTAAAGGAACTGAAGCGGGTGAACTCCGGCGCTATCCAGCAGACTGGCGCGATTGGCGTGGTGATCATCGGTCAGGAAGTGCATGCGATATTTGGTAAACAATCCGACAGCCTGAAGAAATTAATGACTGAGAAATTTGGCTTAAAAGGCAATTAAAATTGATGTTTAAATCACGCTAATAATAAAGGCAGCCCGACACAAGGCTGCCTTTATTATTTCTTCTTTTTATTGCGGATAATAATGATGATGCTGTGCGGAGAAAAAACGTCACGTTCCCCTACAAGAGAAATTAAGTTTTTATCTGTCGCTTTATCACAATGAGGATATTTCTTTTAAAACATAATATTTCATTTAATACATAGTACTTCATTTTCACCTAAGTAATTGGAGTCGGGGCAAGGCGGCAAGCGAACGCAGCCGCGGCTTCAAGTACGACGGGAAAATTACCACCAGGCTTCCACCTGAACCCCAAAGTTCCACGTATCGGCTTTGGTATGGTCATCAAACGTATTGCCATGCTCAGAATCATTCAGATAGGACGCAAACACGCGCAGTTCAGGGCGTGACATAAACTCAGGACCGGCTGCCAGCCCCATCGCCAGCGTATATTTCTGACCGCCTTGCTTGTAGTTCGAACCGTTCTTGTAATCGTCTTTCTGGTAGAAAGTACCGGCTTCACCGATGGTACGCACATAATCCGTCCACTGGTATTGCGCACGACCCACCAGAGAAACCAGCTCCGTGGTGTCGGTATAATCGGTGATGTTTTCTGCGTGGCCGTAGGTCAGCACATGGTTGAGGCTGAACTTGCTGGTGATCGGGATAAGGCCGGTGATGATGCCGCGATAACCGGTGGCGTCATTGGTGTAGTTCCACATATCGTACCAGCCGCCGCCCTGGGAAATCATGTTCTGCGCCAGGCCTTTGTTGGCGTACTGCAACACCAGTTTGTTGTAGCCGCCCCACATATCCTGACTGATTTCACCGGTCAGCATCACACCGTTATCCGCGTCGTACAGGCCGCCGTACTCTTTCTGGTCATGCGACAAATTTGGCATGGCGTAGTCGGCACCGATTTCCATCCATGCGCCGCTCCAGGGTTTGATACCGGCATAACGTACGTCAATGTAGTTGATATTCACGTCGTTATTGCCGTCCACGCGGTAATCCACGTCATTGGCGTCGCCACGGATCCATGCCAGAGACAGCGCGCCTTCACCCATTTTCAGGTTTTCAATACCCGCACCGGCACCGGAAATGTTCCAGTATTTGGTATCGATGATGTGCAAATCGTGGCGCTGGTAATAACGTTTACCGCCCCAGATCACCGCATCTTTGTCCCACGGCACCAGCCCTTTAATTTGCAGATTCAGCTGACGCAGGCCGAACTGCGCATCGTCATTGACGGTGCTTTCATCATCGTTTGAACCGTCTGAAACCATGCTGACCATGGAATCGACATAAAAACTGACGTCGTCTTTTTTGTAGACTTCGCTGCCCAGTTCTACTTCACCGTAAGTATCGTTTTCGTTGCCCAGACGACCGACTTTGTTTTTCTGGAACTGCTCCAGACTTCCGCCACCGGAAACCCCAAGCCCGGAACGCAGATACCCATGAAAATCAATATCGTTTGCCACTGCAGGCGTTGCCGTAAGGGCGAGGGAAACCGCCACAGCCAGAGTGCGTACATCGTGTTTCATTTATTTTCCTTATAATTGTATGACGTTCACATTAACGAAATCTATAAGATACCCAGAAACAATAATGATCAATTTCACACATCCTGAATTGTGAGTTAGATCCACAACCTGTGTGTTTAAAATAAGCGTCTGGTGATATAAATCACGAATATTAGAAATGTTAACGTATAACTTATGGGCTGCATGCGGCTCCAGATTGAACTTTTAAATGAGATCCCTTACTTTGGCTGGATTATCATGAGATTGGGCTACATCACGGGTTGCATGCTGGGGAAAGAATGAAATCAAAAAGTTCGACATTAGAAGATGTTGCCCGCTATGCCGGTGTTTCTTATCAGACGGTTTCGCGGGTGTTAAACAAGTCGGCTAACGTATCCGACGCCACGCGCCAAAAAGTTGAGCAGGCGATTGAAGTTCTGCGTTATGTGCCGAACCGGCTGGCGCAGCAACTGGTGGGAAAACAAAGCTTTACGCTGGGGCTGGTCACGACGTCTCTGGCGCTGCACGCGCCTTCCCAGATTGCCGCATCGGTCAAAAAATACGCGCATCAGGCGGGTTATCAGGTACTGATTTCCATGATTGATGAGGACGTGAATCAGAGCATTCAGGATTCCATCAATGAGCTGAAATCTCAGCGCGTCGAAAAGGTCATTATCAATATTCCGCTGGAGAGCGCCGAAGCTGAACGTATCTTCGAAAACAACCGCGACATTCTTTGCCTGTTTCTGGATGTCGATCCGACCAGTCCGGTTTTCAATGTGTGCTTCAATCCGGCCGACGGTTCACGCGCCAGCATGGAGTATCTGCTGGGGCTGGGACACCAGGAATTTGCCTTACTGGCGGGGCCGGATGATTCGGTTTCTTCACGTTTGCGGCTGCAAAGCTGGCAGGAAACTCTGGCAGAGAGGGGCATTGCGCCGGTCACTATTGTTCACGGCGACTGGAGTGCGAAAAGTGGTTACTACAGCGCATTGCAGATGCTGCGCGAAACGCCGCAATTTACCGCCATTTTGGTCGGGAACGACCAGATGGCGCTTGGCGTGATCAGTGCCCTGCATCAGCACAATGTGGCTATCCCGCAGCAGGTATCGATCATCGGTTACGATGACACCTACGACAGCGCATTCTTCCATCCGGCACTGACCACCGTTTCTCTGGATCTCGATTTGCAAAGCAAAGAAGCGGTTGCGCATTTACTGGCAGAGGAGAAAGAAGAGATGCCTTCGAAAGTGCTGCCCGCCCGACTGGTGGTACGCAACTCCACCAGTGCGCCGGGTGTGCAGGATAAAGATCTCAATCAGATAGCCGATCAGCTCGATATTCTGGCCCGGCAGTTGCGTGGTCAGTGATAAACCGGTTAAATCCCCGAACGATTTTAAGTAAACGACTGAACAGCAAAAGGAAGTGAAGCAATGACGGTATGGCAGTGTTATGTGCAGGGCTGGAAAGGGTATGTGAAATTCAGTGGCCGGGCGACCCGTAAGGAGTTTTGGGTTTTCTCGCTGGTGAATATTCTGCTGATGGTCGTACTGACGGCAGGCGTGGCCTTTGTGTACACGCTGATGGGAAATCCCTACAGCGTTTTATATGCAGGAATGGCCTACACCCTGTTTGCACTGGTGCTGGCTTTACCGCTGCTGTCGGTGGGTATCCGACGTATGCATGACATCAACCGCTCAGGCTGGTGGTTTGGCGGAGTCTATCTGGCAGGCGTGTTGTCACGGTCGCTGAATATGATCTTGCAGCAATACGCGTCCCCGGAAACCTATGCCTGGATGACGGTGGTGCTCGGGATTGTGCTGGGGTGGATCCCGTTGCTGGGAATGATTTATTTGTGTTGTCAGAAATCCCGGCCGCCGGAGGAAGTACAGACCCGTATCGTTGAGTAACGTCAGCCTTTTTACGTCATGTCAGGTTTGCCGCCATCTGCGCGGCAAACTCCTCGAGTTTTTTAAGTCCCCATCGCCACTCGCCAAATCCCGATTCCACATTGATATGCCCCGCCTCGCCAATATCTGCCAGTTCACAGCCCCACGCCTGTGCCCAATACTGCGCGCGTGCAAAGGAGAGCAGGGGGTCCGTATGGCTGGCAATTATCAGCCCAGGTACCTTCAGCGAATGAGGTAGTATCTCGTCGTCTAGCCCGAAACGCATTGGTTCGGCGGGTGCAACCAGCATCACGCCTGCGGTCAGTTGCGGATGCCGGTTCGCCCATACCAGACTGGCCAGCGCCCCAAAACTGTGACCCACCAGTAAAAGGGGGGTATTTGCCCGTTGCTGTTCCCGGCTGATGGCGTCTGCCCAGGCTTCGAGATCAACCTGTTCCCAGCTGCGCTGACGGATGCGCAACCAGTGGGGATTCGACTGATGCCAAAGGCTTTGCCAGTGTCCGCTTCCGCTGTCCCGCAATCCGGGAACCAGCATCAGGGTTATTTCAGGCATCATGTTCATTGCGGAAAAGCCATCAGCACAGTGGCAATTGCCAGCAAATCAGCACTGCCGCCGGGGCTGAGATGACGGATAATCAGCTGCCTGTCCATCTCCTGCAAATCCTCTTTCTGCCAGCCTGATTTGAGCAACCTGCGGGCATAATCCTGCACAAAATGCAGTCCGCTCATCCCGCCTCGTGCCACCAGATTCGTGTCAGGGTTATACGCCATCAGGCGCAACAGGGCATTAAGGCTGCGGCGCTCAGGATTATCTTCCTGATACCAGTAAGGCAGAACGTGACGGCGCAGGGTGAGGAACCCGCTCTGCACTTCGCCGCGCGCGCCGGTCATGCCGTGTGCCAAAAACAGCCGTTCACCCGCCGTCGACGGTTGGCGACAGTTTTTCAATTCACGCTCAACCAGACCCTGTGTCATAGCCGCCACCTCGGAACACATCCCGTGACGAGTAAGTGGCTGGCGATGCGCGGATATTCTGCCTGCCGCCGTACACAACAAACCCAGTGAAAAAATGCCGCCTTTGTGCGTGTTAACACTCTGCGTGGCACCGAACATTGCCTGCTCGCAAGCAATTCCTGTCGGGCGGATCCGCATCAGCATGGCCTGCGGGGGTTGCAAAAAATCCTGCAGGCCGAGAGCGTAAAACTGATGCAACCATGGCGTGATGGCGTCGATGCTACGCAGAAACAGCGGTAAATCCATGTCACTGTGCGAGCCATTATTGACGCTGTCCACCAGCCCAGGTTTCGGTGTCAGCCACACTTCACTTCGCAACGCGTCAGCCGCCAGCAGGGCGATACAGGTAACTGAAAGAGGTTCAGAGTGTGCGATGCCAGCCATCAATCAGTGCCTCCACTTTTGTCATCACTTCCGGCAGCGGATGTTTTCGCGAGCGGGCACAGGCATGGGCGGGGCCGTCGCACACCAGACACCTGCGGCTGGCGTTGTCGAGCGAACGACGGCCCACCACACCCGCCTGCGGGCAGATAACATCGAAATCCCATAAACGTCCGAGGACGTGTGATTGCTCAAGTGCAACCGTCGCTGCTTTCAATTCTGGTGCGGGATGATCCACGCACCAAAATGCTTCGGCACCGGTGGGTTGCCAGAAAACCTGATGTTTCAGCACCGGCCAGCCATGTTGCAGCAGCATGATTTCGGCACGTTGCAGTGCCTCGCGCATTACCTGACGATAAGCCACCGAATCTTTCACCGACCCCGGCGTGACCAGCGTGAGGGAAATCAGCGGTTGTGAGAATTGTGTCAGCCAGTCGGTTTGCCGTTTGGCACGCATTTCCTTTGCCGCCAGCAAATCTTCCAGACTGACGCCTGCTTTTGCAGGCGTCACGATTGTCATTATGCGTCCTCTTTTACCTGATGAACGACGTCTATCACGCTACCGTCGCGATAGCGGATCACCCCCACAACACGGTCGGTGAATTCAATCGGTTTGGGCTCACCACTGAGTGAAATGGCGCGCTGGTACAGGGCTTCGATGTCCATCACTTTCATTGCGGCGTCTTCCAGTCGCTGGCGGATTTCCGGACGTGCCGGATTCACCGCGATGCCGTGATCGGTCACCAGCACATCAATACTTTCCCCCGGTGTCACCCGGGTGGTGACACGACGCACTACCGTAGGAATGCGGCTTCGCAACAACGGCGCGACAACGATGGTCAGATTGGCGGCACTGGCGACATCGCAATGACCGCCGGAAGCGCCGCGCATCACGCCGTCGGAACCCGTGATCACGTTAACGTTAAAACCGGTGTCGATTTCCAGCGCGCTGAGAATGACAATATCCAGCTGATCGCAGCTCGCTGCTTTGGCTCCCGGATTGGCATAAACATTGGTGGAAATCTCGATGTGCTGCGGGTTACGGCTGAGTGAAGCCGCCGCCTGACCGTCAAAGCATTGGGTATCCAGCAGCGTTTCAATCAGGCCTTTTTCATGCAAATCCACCAGACTGCCGGTGATGCCTCCGAGGGCAAAACGGGCGGTGATCTGGCTGCGTTCCATTTTTTCTTCCATGAAACGGGTGCAGGCTGTAGCAGCTGCGCCGGAGCCGGTTTGCATTGAAAATCCAGGTGTGAAATATCCTGAATACTCAATAACTTCAGCGGCTGTACGGGCAATCATCAGTTCGCGCGGATTACTGGTCACGCGCGCGGCACCCACGCTGATTTTCGCCGGGTCGCCAACCTGCTCGACTTTCACGATGTAATCCACCTGATCCTGCATCAGGCTGGCTGGCATATTAGGGAAGGGCACCAGTTCTTCAGTCAGCAACACGACAGTTTTAGCGAACTGCGCATCAACCATCGCATAGCCCAGCGAACCGCAACAGGATTTCCCGTGCGTGCCGTTGGCATTACCGAATTCGTCACTGCATGGCACGCCGAGAAAGGCGACATCAATGTTCAGTTCGCCGTCTTGCAACAATTTCACCCTTCCGCCGTGGGAGTGAATTTGCACCGGCTCTTCCATCAGCCCGTGAGAAATGGCGTCGGCCAGTTTGCCGCGCATTCCCGAAGTATAAATCCGGCTGATGACACCGCTGCGAATAGGTTCGATCAGCGCATCATTGCAAGACATTAGCGAGCTGGAAGCTAGGGTGAGGTTTTTAAAGCCGAGTTTTGAGAGCGTGGCGACAACGTTGTTAATGACCTGATCACCTTCGCGAAATGCATGGTGGAAGGAAATGGTCATGCCGTCTTTCAGGCCGCTGCGGGCAATCGCCTGTTCCAGCGAAGTGCAAAGTTTACGGTGCAGGCGGGCATCGGAGTCAGAAAGATAAGGAGTGGTCCGGTGCGCGCCGTCAAAGGCAACCAGGTGTTTTAACTGCGGATATTCGCTGTGCAACATTTCAGTTAAATGACTCATTGTATTGATATTCCTGTGCAAATTTGAAGGCTAGCGGCGGATGCCGGACGCGCTGGCGCGCTCAAGTACCACCTGCGCGTGGTTAATGATCGGACCATCGATCATCTTGCCGTTGAGCGAAATCACCCCCAGCCCCTTGCGTTCACCTTCCTCTGCAGCGGCAATTACCCGTTTTGCATAATCCACGTCTTCGCGGGTCGGCGCATAAGCGTTATGCAGCAGCTCAATCTGGCGCGGGTTGATCAGCGATTTTCCGTTGAAACCCATTTTGCGGATTAGCTCCACTTCACGCAGAAAACCGGCCTCGTCGTTGATGTCGGAATACACCACGTCGAAGGCATCGATTCCGGCGGCGCGTGCCGCGTGTAAGACGGCGCAACGGGCGTAAAACAGTTCGGTACCGTCGCCGCGCTCAGTTTGCATATCCATGACGTAGTCGAAAGCGGCCAGCGCGATGCCAATCAGGCGCGGCGAGCAGCGGGCGATCGCCACGGCATTAATCACGCCGATGGCCGATTCGATGGCAGCCATTATCCTGGTCGAACCCACTTCGCGCCCGCAGTCTTTCTCGATGCGTTCTATATGCGCTTCCAGCTCAAAGATATCTTCCGGTGTATCGGTTTTCGGTAAACGCACCACATCCACGCCAGCACGTACCACGGCTTCTAAATCTTTAAGACCAAACGGTGTGCTGAGCTGATTGATGCGCACCACGGTTTCAATGTCGCGATACATCGGGTGTTGCAAGGCATGAAATACCAGAATGCGGGCGGTATCTTTTTCACGCAGGGAAACGGCATCTTCGAGATCAAACATGATGGAATCGGGACGATAGATAAATGCGGTGGAAAGCATGGCAGCGCTGGCTCCGGGCAGGAACAGCATACTGCGGCGTAGTTTTTTCATCGTAATGTCTCCCAGTTAATCTCTTCAGCCTGAGCTGCCCGCAGGACCGCACTTTGTACGCGGGCGCGGATCACGCAATCGAGCGCGCCTTTATCTTCGATAATCAGTAAACCGTCGGTGACTGCGAGAGCGCTGAGGGTTTCATCCACTACGCTGCGGATTTGGTCGCCAAACTGTTTGATGACTTCACTGTTGATGATCACAGTCAGATCACTGGCCGGGGCGATTTTTACCAGCAAATCGCTGGATTCAACCGTGCCTGCCAGCGCCTCCTTCACAATTTTCATAAAATTTTCCTGCTGTTAACAAAGTGAGGGTGAGATAGTCAGTGCTTCGTTGTGCGCCGTTTCAGCCGGCGCAGTGGCGCAATAATATTGTTCAAGGTGCGCATAAGTGCTGGGCGGAACGATGTCGCGTATACGCGCCAGCTGGTGCGTTTTGAGTAACGCGCGCACTTCGGATGCGGAAATAGCTCTGCCACTGGCATGGCGTTTGCGTGGTAATTCGATGACGTTCAACGCAGGTGACGCTGATCGGGCGGGCGTTTCCAGCCAGTCATGCATATCGCAGTTGTACTGATGGGTGACCGGACAGAAAGGTTCGCTGCCGACAAAGCGGTGGGTAATGCCTAATGCCGGAGCGATGTACTGACGGAAAATCAGTAAGTCCATCACGCTCCAGGCCTGATTGACCAGTCCTGCTTCCTTGAGGAAATAGCCAGGAAAAGTTGCGCGGGAAATCAGATATTCAGAACCGGCATGCACAGTGACATTTGGCAAGTCCGCAACGCCCTGACGCACCATTTCAAGACGTTCCTGAAACGGGAAATACGACACGTCTTCGCTCACTACAAACACATGCAACCAGTCGCAAGTTGCGGCCGCCTGTTCAGCCAGATAACGATGACCCAGAGTAAACGGATTGGCATTCATGACTACCGCGCCGATACGCCGACCCGGGTGAAAATGACGTTGCAACGAACGGCAGTAATGACTGATGCCCACAGGCGTGTTTTCCATCAGCACGGCGACGTCGTCCCACTGCACCAGCGGATAAAACCCGCAACCGCGAAAACGTTCAAGATTGCCTGGCCGTGTATAGAGAAACAGGTGGAAATTACCTCTCTGCACCGCCAGGTTCTCGACTTCACCGAGCAGTCTGGCGCTGAGATTTTCGCCGCGCCAGTCGGATGCGACGGCGACACATTTAATGGTGTTACTCACCAGACCGGCGCAACCAATTACCCTGTGGCCGGAACAGGCCACCACGAACTGCCCGATGTCGTCATCCATGCCTAAGTTGTTTTGCTGCAACAACGTGCGGATATTTTCCAGCATGCCTGGCGCAGGCTGACTGACAGAGATGACGTGAAAGTCCGGTTCGTCACGGCTGAACATAATGCGTTCCTGATAGTGGGTGTTGTATCAAACGATGCTTAATGTGCCGGGTATAATACCCGGCTTAATGTTGTCGTTTTATCGGGTCAGTGCATCGCCGGAACAGGGATCTCACGGCATTCAGCCGCAACGATTACATTGCTAAGATGCCCTATCTTTTCGATTTCCACTTCGATGCGATCACCGGGTTTCATGAACAGCGGTGGGACACGTTTTTTGCCCACACCTCCCGGAGAACCGGTAATGATTACGTCACCGGCACTCAGCGAAGTAAATGTGCTGATGTACTCAATCAGTTCGGCGACTTTATGGATCATGCTGCGGGTGTTGTCGTCCTGCACCATGTGGCCGTTAAGCCAGGTGCGGATCGCCAGCGTATGCGGGTCGGGGATCTCGTCGGCGGTGGTCATCCACGGACCAAATGCCCCGGTCTGTCGCCAGTTTTTACCGGCAGTAAACCACGTGTGTTGCCAGTCGCGTGCGGAACCGTCCATGTAACAGCTGTATCCGGCGACATGCGAAAGAGCGTCTTCGCGGGAGATATTCTCGCCCGCAGAACCGATAATCACTGCCAGTTCGCCTTCATAGTCAAATTCAACGGATTGTCTCGGTTTGATAATCGGGGAGGCATGTCCGGTTTGAGAGTCAGCAAACCTCACAAACAGCGTCGGTGCCGGATTATGCTGATCAAACTCTTTACGCTTTTCGGCGTAGTTCATGCCGACGCAGAGGATTTTCTCCGGATTCTGAATCACCGGCAGAAAAGTGATGTCGGCGAAATCCAGATCAGCGGGCAGTGTGGCCAGTTCCTGAGCTTGCGACAGCGCATTGCCGGCCAGCAGGGCTTTGAGATCCGGGAAACGCTGACCGAGATGCCGGCCCAGGTCGATCATGCCGTTAGCATTCGCGATGCCGTAGGACTTGCGCCCCTGATAGAGATAGCTTGCCAGTTTCATAATGTGTCCTGATTTAAAGAGAGTTTCACAAAACCTCAGACGAGGAAGTTGCCAAGCACCAGCAGCGCCACGGAGACGTTGATCGCGCCGCCGATACGGGTGGCGATTTGGGCGAATGGCATCAGTTGCATGCGGTTACCGGCGGTCAGAATGGCGACGTCACCGGTTCCGCCCTGGCCGCTCTGGCAGCAGGAGACGATGGCCACATCAATCGGGTGCATACCAATTTTCTTACCGACGAAGAAGCCAGTGGCGACTAGCGCGCTGACGGTGCTGATAATGACCAGCAGGTTGGAAAGGGTGAATGCGGCGACCAGTTCATTCCACGGCGTGATTGCTACACCGACGGCGAAAAGAATCGGGTAGGTAACGGAAGTCTGGAAGAATTTGTAAACCACCTGAGAACCTTCCAGCAGACGGGGTGAAACGCCGTGTGCCAGTTTCAGGGCTACCGCCGCAAACAACATGCCAACCGGTGCAGGAAGGCCAATCAGTTTGTGTAACAACATCCCGACCATGTAGAGCAGTACCGCCAGCAGGGCGCCTGCGGCAATCGTGGTGACGTCAGTTTTTGCACTGGCACCGCTCAGCGCACTGGTTCCCGCAGAGGCATTTTTTGCAGACGGCATCAGCTGGCCTTCACCGGTTAGGTGGGGGTAGCGTTTACCGAGCTGGTTCAGACTGCCGGAGATAACGATGGCGGTCAGGCTCCCGAGCATCACGATTGGCAGGATGCGGCCGAGTGCCACGCCCTGATCCATATGCAGGATAGTGGCGTAGCCGATGGACAGTGGGATCGCGCCTTCACCCACACCACCCGCCATAATCGGCAGGATCAGGAAGAAGAAGATCTGGAAGGGTTCCATCCCCAGCGCCAGTCCGACGCCCATGCCAACAAACATGCCAATGACTTCGCCGCATACCATCGGGAAGAAGATACGCATGAAGCCCTGGATCAGCACTTTGCGATCCATACTCATGATACTGCCAACGATAATGCAGCAGATGTAGAGATACAGAATGTTGGTGCTTTTATAGAACTTAGTGGTGGATTCCACCACGACATCCGGCAGCAGGCCGTAATACACCAACGCGGAAGGAATAAAGGTGGCGCAAATCGCCGCTGCCCCCATCTTGCCAATCAACGGGAGGCGTTTGCCGAACTCGCCGCAGGCGAAACCGAAGAAAGCTAAAGTGGCGACCATTACCACGATGTCGCTGGGCAGTTTTCCATCGAGGCAATCAATCGCGATAAGTACGCCAGCCATGACAAATAAAGGCAATGGAATAATGCCTACTTTCCAGGTGTCGAGAATGTGCCACCATTTTTCTTTTAATGTGAGCTGTTTTGCAAAAGAAGAACCCGTGGGAACAGAATAGGTGTCGTCGGTTGTACTCATGATGAATCCCCTGTATCAATTTGTGCAGGGAGTGTAAGGGAACTAATAACGGTTATTATGTGAGGTGCCGCAAATTAGAATCGATATTTTAAAGGTGCGAAAGGTTTTTATGGTTTTAATTAAACTCTGAATCGGATGGGGTTATATTTGCTGTGGTTTTTATGGTGTTATTTGTAATTATAATATTACTGTTAATTAGTGGTGAAATAACTGTTGTGAATTATGTGTGTGTTCTTGCATAGCTTGCTGCGTCTGGGCTTGTTCTGCGGCACGTCTCGCAACTTTGGATTTCCGCTCTGGCAGGAATATCACCAGATGATAAAGTGCCATGACTGTTTATATCTTTATTCATGTAGCAGGGTCCCCAATGTGGTTCCGTCTTTCTTTTCAGATAAAACTTTTTATTTATCTTGTTGTTTTATTTGTGACGCTGTTTTCGGGCGCAGGAATTTATTACTATCAGGATGTTGAGCGCCAGTTATATGAAGATTTAGGAATGCGCGCCAAAGTTCAGGCTGAAGAAATTGCCCTTATTCCTTCTTTAATCAGAGAGGTTGAAAATAAAGATATATCACAAATTAATCGTTTAATGAGCAATATTTCCGCCCACAGTGATGCCAGTTATATGGTGATTGGTGACAGTGACGCGATGCATTTATTTCATTCAATTTATACCGATCGTGTAGGGCAGACTCTGGTCGGCGGAGACAACGCAGAAGTGCTGGCGGGGAAAAGTATTACCACCATCCGGCTTGGCGGGATAGGGCTGTCGCTGCGCAGTAAAGCGCCAATATTTAATGCTGAAGGTAAGGTGGTTGGCATCGTTTCGGTAGGTTATCTCATCAGTCATATTAATAACCTGACTGTGGCGAAAACTATCCGCATTTTACTGGCTGCTGCCGCAGTGTTGCTGGCCTTATTTGCTTTCTCATGGTTCTTTTCGCGCTCAATCAAAAAGCAGATGTTTTCGCTTGAACCCAGAGATATTGGCTTGTTAGTGCGTCAGCAAAAAGCGCTGATGGAATCGATTTATGAGGGTGTGATAGCCATCGACAGTCAGGAGCGTGTGGTTGTGGTGAATCAGGCGGCTAAAAAATTGCTCAATCTCACGGTGCCTTCACGTGAACTTCGCGGACAGCAACTGAGTCAGGTCATCGCAGCGGTCAGCTTTTTCAATCCGCAAGTGATGCTGGAAAAGGACATTCACGATGAAATCTGCCTGTTCAATAACCTGACGGTGATTGCCAGTCGGGTGCGGATCATGCTGGAAAATCAGTTGCAGGGGTGGGTGATTACTTTTCGGGCTTGCAGCGATATCGACCGGCTCAGCATTCAGCTCAGCCAGGTGCAGCGTTATGCCGATAATCTGCGGGTAATGCGTCACGAACAACTTAACTGGACGGCGACATTAGCGGGTTTGCTGCATATGGGGCGCTATGACGAGGCTATCCGATACATCGAAGCACAATCAGAAAATGCGCAGGAAATATTGGATTTTGTCTCTGCGCGTTTTTGCTCACCCAGACTGTGTGGATTGTTGCTCGGTAAATATGCCCGCGCACGGGAGAAAGGCATCGGGCTGGAGTTTGATCCGGCCTGCGAGATAACCCGGCTACCGGCTGCCCTGAGTGAAACTGAGCTGATGTCAGTCATCGGCAATCTGCTGGATAACGCCATTGAAGCGACCTTACTGCGTGGCTGCGAAGCCGGGCCCGTCGAGGTGTATATCGTTGGCGGAAAAGATGAGCTGGTAATTGAAGTGGCAGATCACGGAGTGGGTATTACGCGGGAACGGCGGGAAGAAATATTCTCGATGGGTGTGACCTCAAAGCCGGAGGGTGATCACGGGCTGGGGCTTCATCTGGTCGCCAGCTATGTCAGCCATGCTGGCGGTAGCATTGAGGTTTCTGATAACCCGCCAACCGGCGCTATTTTCTCTGTTTTTATCCCCATCGATGTCGGGGCTTCAGATAATCCAGCAGAGTTCCTTCAACCGGAAAAACGGAAGTGAATAAATGATGCAAGCGGAAATAATTGACGTAATGATTGTAGAAGATGAGAACAGGCTGGCAAAACTCTATGCCGAGCTTATTGATAATCACCCCTGGTTAAGGCTGGCGGGCGTGGCGACTACGCTACGTGAAGCCAAAATGCTTATTGAAGATAAACGCCCGCAACTTCTGCTGCTGGATAACTATTTACCGGACGGGCAGGGGATCTCGCTAATAGAAAATGACCTGCTCAAAAACACTCACTGTTCGGTGATTTTTATTACGGCGGCCAGTGACATGAATACGTGTAGTCAGGCGATACGCTGCGGGGCGTTTGATTATATTTTGAAACCTGTGTCGTGGAACCGGCTGCAACAATCGCTGGAACGCTTTATTCAGTTCAGCCAGACGCAGCGGGCATGGAAAGTGGTGGATCAGCAGAACGTAGACAGTCTTTACCAGCTGCAAGCGAAAGATTTTACGCTTAAAGCGGGCAATAAAGGCATCGAGGAAAATACGTTGAATCTGGTGGAAGGCATCTTTATGCAGGACAGCGGACGTTGCTATTCCGTAGATGAAGTGGTCAGTGAAACGAGATTGAGTAAAACCACTGCCCGTCGCTACCTTGAACATTGCGTGCAGAAAGGGGATTTGAAAGTCGAAATGCTGTACGGAAAAATCGGCCATCCCCGCCGTATGTACCGGCGGGCATAGTAATTAAAACTATTCGGTTCTTTTCGTTTTCGGGTATTTCCACAGCCAGCGACCACTCGCCATGCGCCAGTAAAAGAATATCCCGCGTACAATCCAGTCAAGGAACATCCCCAGCCAGATGCCGACCACGCCAAAGCCGAGAACAATTCCGAGGAAATAGCCGACCACAATACGGCAGCCCCACATGCCGAGCATCGATACGTACATGGTGAAGCGCGCGTCGCGGGCGCCTTTTAGTCCGGCAGGTAATACCCATGAAGCCGCCCAGAACGGCATAAAGGCGGCGTTAAGCCAGACGAGAATTTTTACGACGTCGATGACGTCCTGCTCGTTGGTGTAAAACCGCGCCAGCAAACCGGCAAACGGCACAGAAAGGGAGGCCAGCACGCAAAGCCCGAAAGTGGATAACCAGAAAATATGGCGTAGCTGTCGCTCGGATTGTGCAATCTGTCCTTTGCCCAGACGCGTACCGACAATGATGGTCGAGGCGGAACCCAGCGCATTCCCCGGCAGGTTGATGAGTGCGGCAATCGAGAAGGCAATAAAGTTACCGGCAATGACGTTGGTACCCATACCTGCGACAAAAACTTGTGTCAGCAATTTGCCGCCATTAAACAGCACCGATTCGATACTGGCCGGAATACCGATACCCAGCACTTCACGCAAAATATTGGTATTCAGCGGCAGGAAATAACTTTTCAGCGAGATTTTCAGCGACGGATTGAACCCGACCATCAGCACGAAAATGACCGCAATCGCCCCGATATAACGGGCGATCGTCAGCCCGAGACCGGCACCGATAAAGCCCAACCCGTGCCAGCCGAAGCAACCATAAATCAGCACGCTGCTGATAACCAGATTGAGGATATTCATTCCGCCATTCAGCAACATCGGAATTTTGGTGTTACCCGCTCCCCGCAAAGCACCGGAACCGATCAGCGCGATGGCTGCCGCCGGATAGCTCCAGCTGCTCATCTGCAGATAAGAGAGCGCCAGTTCTTTGACTTCCGGCTCTGCATTGCCGGCGATCATGTCGATGATCACATGCCCGGAAAATTGCAGAAGTATGGCCAGCAGCACGGCGAAAACGGTCATGATGGCCAGCGACTGACGTGCGGCTGCGCGGGCGCGTTCGTGATCCAGTTTACCCAGACTGAAGGCCACGACGACCGTCGTCCCAAGATCGACCGCCGCGAAGAATGAAATCACCACCATGTTAAAGCTGTCAGCGAGACCGACGCCCGCCATTGCTTCCTTGCCCAGCCAGCTGACCAGAAAAGTACTCAGCACGCCCATCAGCAGGACGCAGGCATTCTCAAAAAAGATGGGGACAGCGAGGGGCGTGATTTCGCGCCAGAACAACGTACGGTAAGAACGCCGTTTCGGATACCAGGGCGTGCGCTCGATGGCTTTGCGCAAAGAGACGATGACGTTTTGCAAGAGAGTTCCAGTGTGGAAGAAAGTAGAACAGCGTTTTAATTTATGATGGTAAAAGACTCTGCATTATGCAAAGTCTTTTTTAAGGAAATCCTTAATTCCCCGTCATATTTGTTGCCGCAGAGGCGTTGGCTGCGTTTAACAACCCGAATCACTGACTTAATGTCAGCTCATCGGAATTGTCACATCTGCCGCCTGGCTGCAACCCGAGCTGTTTAGGGAAGTTTGGCGTGGTTCTCAGCGGAACGGCGGCTCATTAAACGTGCGCAATTTGCGTGAATGCAGGTGATCGCCCTCGGCGCGCAGCAGGTCGATAGCGCAGATACCAATTTGCAGATGTTCTGAGATAGCGCCTTCGTAGAATTTGTTCGCCTGACCAGGCAGTTTGATTTCACCGTGCAGTGGCTTATCCGATACGCACAGCAACGTGCCATAAGGGACGCGGAACCGGTAACCCTGCGCGGCAATTGTCGCGCTTTCCATATCGACGGCGACGGCGCGGCTGAGATTAAAGCGCAGTGCCGACGCCGCGTAGCGCAATTCCCAGTTCCGGTCGTCAGTGGTTACAACCGTACCGGTACGCAGACGCTGCTTCACTTCCTCACCCGGCATTCCGCTCATCTTTTTCGTGGCGTCGTACAGCGCGCGCTGCACTTCGGCAATACTTGGGATCGGGATATCCGGTGGCAGAACGGCGTCCAGAACATGATCATCACGCAGATAGGCGTGTGCCAGAACATAATCACCAATCGACTGCGTTTCACGTAATCCGCCGCAGTGTCCAATCATCAGCCAGACATGCGGGCGCAGAACCGCCAGGTGGTCACAAATGGTTTTAGCATTGGCCGGGCCGACGCCGATATTGACCAGCGTAATGCCTGCGCCATCGCGGGCAATCAGGTGATAGGCCGGCATCTGATGCTTTTTCCAGGCCAGATCAGACACAGCCTGTTCCGGGTTCTGTGTCTCAGCGGTAATGAATACGCTTCCCGCGCACGCCAGCGCTTCGTAAGGACTGTCAGGATCGGCAATCTGCGCGCACGCCCAGCTTACAAATTCATCGACGTAACGGGTGTAGTTAGTGAAAAGCACATACGGCTGGAAATGTTCGATCAGCGTGCCGGTGTAATGGCGCAGGCGCGCCAGCGAGAAATCAGCACGCAGGGCATTGAAATGCGACAGCGGGAAGATATCGCCGGGATAACTGAGGCCGTCTGCGGTTTCATCGCCGATTTGCGAGAGTTCAGTAGTCGGGAAATGCTTCGCCAGACCGGCGCTCATCGAGCGGTCAAGCATCAGATCCGAGCCGTCAATCACATATGAATACGGAATTTCCTGTTGGGAAGGGACGACTTCGATCACCGCTTCATATTCTTCTTCCAGCAGGGAAAGCTGTTCAAGCAGATAGTGACGGAACAATTCAGGGTGCGTGATGGTGTTGGCATAACGGCCGGGATGGGAGAAACGGCCATAGGCACGGGTCGGATTTTTAGCTGGCGTTACACCGTCCCAGGTGACGCGCAATTCCGGGTAAACAAACAGCCCGGCGGCACGCGCATTACTTTCAGGCAGCGTCCCTTCAACGATGAAGTCTTTAATCGCCACCCGCAGTGCGGCCACAGAGTTGTTGTACATCTCTTCGAGCTTCTCAATCGCCTGTGAAGCGGTGAGGGACTTGTTATTCATACGTTTTCCTTTGTGCTTCGTTCATCATCAGTCACTCTAAATATGGCTTGTCTGGCCCGTGCCGCCAATGTTTTATTCGGACATCCGAGCCGGATGATGCTTTTTTAACAGGTTTGCTGTTCAGTGCGGCTGAGACGTTTTCATAAATATCGCCGTGAGTGCCGAGAGGACACAACCGGCCATCAGATAGAGGGCGACAGAATGCCATGCCCCCCCTGAGAAAGTCAGTAATGCGGCGGCAATAAAGGGTGTAAATCCGCCACCTACCACGCTGGCGACCTGATAACCCACGCCCGCGCCGCTGTAGCGATAACCCGCCCCGAACATTTCCGTAAACATAGGCTGCTGCACGCACACCACCATATCGTGGGCGATATTTGCCAGCAGCAACGAGAAGACCACCATGCCGACAATGGACCGGGCTTCGAGTGCCATAAAGAACGGAAAGGCGCTCAGTGCGCCGACTAATGCGCCGGTGATGTAGATTCGGCGGCGCCCGAACCTGTCTGCCATCCAGGCGAACAGCGGGATCGTCACACAACTGATGCCGCCGACCAGCAGCCCGATGTTGAGAAACAGTTCCCGCGACATTCCCAGATTGTGTGTCGAGTAGTTGAGGGCGAATGCAGTGACGATGTACATCGTCAGCAATTCGCACAGGCGCAGGAGAATTATCTTCAAAAAAGCGCCGGGATGGCGAAACAGTGCTTCGAATACCGGTAAGCGTTTTTTTGCTTCTTTGGGCTGCTCTTGCTGAGCACGTTCAAACTCGGCCGATTCCTCCATGCCATTACGCACCCACAGTGCGCCAAGCACCAGTAACACGCTGAACAGAAACGGCAAACGCCAGCCCCAGCTCATAAACTGCGCATCCGTTGTCAGGCTGCTTATCAGCGATACCAGGCCGGTCGCGAGCAACAGGCCGACGCCATAACCCATCTGGATGCCGCTGCTGTAGAAGGCTTTTTTCCCGGAAGGTGCGCTTTCAACGGCCAGCAGTGCTGCGCCGCCCCATTCACCACCGACCGCAAACCCCTGAATAGCGCGCAGGGTGACCAGCAGCGCCGGAGCCCACCAGCCAATCGTCGCGAAAGAAGGAAGAATACCGATGCACGCGGTGGCGATGCCCATGATCCAGACGGTCATCATCAGCATGCGTTTACGGCCCAGACGATCGCCGAAATGGCCAAAGACAATGCCGCCGAGAGGGCGGAATAAAAAGCCGACGCCGAAGGTGGCAAACGCGGCGAGCGTGCCCATTGCCGGGTCGATCTGCGGGAAGAACTCGCTGTTAAACACCAGCGCGGCGGTGATGCCGTAAAGTAAAAAATCGAACCAGTCTACGACTGCTCCAACGAAGCTGCCCCAGGCTGCCCGGCGGGCACGTTGATAGGAAGGCGTCTTCTGATCGGGGCGGGGGGCGGTGAGCATAGAGTCCATAATTGTCCTGTCCGTTTCTAAAATTTTTAATTTTTTTTAGTTATTAAAATAGGTAATTGGGTTTTATCCGGCGCGCAGCTAAATAAAACCGCTACTGAGACTACAGCGTCAACCGCCAGGTTAAAAACGCTTTTGCTAATTGAAGGGGAATTTAACGCAGGGGAATGGAGTATGTGGGAGCGCTGCAGAAACTTTCGTTTTCAGAACGGGCTGTCATTGCGTGCTGCGATCCGCTCAAGGCTGACGGGGTGAACGAAGTGCAGTTCACTGGCATGCAGCATCAGTCTTGGAGTCTGTTCAGTGCCGGGTTGCAGGAGGCCGCCATACAGATCACAGCCAAAAATAGGGTGGCCCAGATGCTGACAATGGATACGAAGCTGGTGAGTGCGCCCGGTTTCCGGCATCAGTTGGACCCGGGTTAATGGCAGTGACGTTCCGTTTGCCAGTTCGTGATAAAAGCGCTCCACCACCTTATAACCGGAGCGCGCAGGCTTGCCGTTGGCCGCACCAATTGACATCAGCGGGAACAACGCAGGGTCTTTAGTAATCGGTGCGTCTATCGTTCCTTCGTCCTGATCAAGATGTCCGCAGAGCAGTGCGCTGTACACTTTTGTCACTGCGCGCTGGCTGAACTGCTGGCAGAGGGCGGCATTGATCACTTTATTGCGGGCAAGCACCATCAGGCCGGAAGTGCCGAAATCCAGACGGTGGATCAGGGTGCAGCCGGGGAATAGCTTGACCAGCCTGTGATGAACAGAATCCAGATTTAACGGACTTTTCCCCGAGAGACTGAGTAATCCTGAGGGTTTATTGATAAGCACCAGATGCTCGTCCTGCAAGAGAATCTCGATCGTTTCATGGCAAGGCGGGGCAATAAAGGTATCAATAATCGCAGACATCAGGAAAACCGGCGGCAGAGTGGAAGCGGATGATAACGAATTTTAAAGCGGGTGGCGACGTTAACCGGACAGACGCTAAAAACACAAAAGCAAAACGCCCGCTTAAGTTTCCTTAAGCGGGCGTTTCTAATATGGCTCCTCTGACTGGACTCGAACCAGTGACATACGGATTAACAGTCCGCCGTTCTACCGACTGAACTACAGAGGAATCGTTGGAACGGGGCGAATAATAGCGACTGCCCCGTGGCATGTCAAAGGGGAAAATCTATAAATGTGTTCGTTTGCTGATACTTTGGTCAAGTTGTTGACAATAGAGTCAAAAGGGCTTGTTTTTGCGCTCCTCGTTTTCGCGATTAAACTTAATCATGGTGGTGTGTGTCATCGTGGTTGCGCCGCAGATACAGCACGGCAGCTTATCTGAGTGACTTCGGGATCGGCAAAATGCTGTAATTTCTCTTCTCTATTTCAAGGTTGTCTTATGTCTTTTATTTTTGTTGCACATGACACACCTGAACCATCGTTGTACGCAGCGATGGCGGCAATACTGGCGGCACTTAAGCACATACCGTTAGCCCATCTGCCGGTGAGCTGGGATATCGCACGTTATCCGGATGCCTGCCAGCACATTATCGGCGAAGGACAACTGATGACCAGCGGTTTGTTGTGGACTGAGCGAATGAATCCACAGAGCGCCGGAAAAATCATGGAACTTGGAGACCTGCTCAACACTTACGGCACACAGGATGTGGTGATTCCGCTCGGGCCGATGCAGATTATCCAGTTCACGCAAATCGCCCGACAGGTGCGGGACAACGCGCTGGATTATGAACTGGTTACGGTTGAACGCGCCAATCAGGGCTATGCATTCAACCGTCACGGTCATACCGATGAAACGTCAGGATGTTGGTGGCGTGACCGCTACGGGCGCTGGATAAATCAGAACATGCCGCCACAGACCGGACCGTCATTGCGCATTGCACTGGTCGGTACTCAGTCTGACCAGTGCAGTATTTACCCTGCCACCCTGGCTGCTCTGGGGGACGCCGCAGATGCGCTGTCGTTATCTTTGGATATGGTGTACGCCGCACCTCAGGCGCTGGAAGATCATCTGCATGAGGTGATGGAAAACGTTGATGGGATATTGCTGCCGGGAGGTTCGGCTATGTGCAATGTTACCGGACAAACCTGTGCGGCGCATTACGCGCTGAACCGTAATATTCCTGTTCTCGGGCTTTGTCTGGGCATGCAAATCATGACCACGGCCATCGTGCAGAAAATGTTAGGTTCGACGAAAGCCAATCTGGCAGAAGCTGATCCAGATGCCGAAATTAAAACCTTTGTACCGCTGACGGATACGCCGACATTTCCGGTTCATCGCCTTGGGGATCACCAGATGCATTGTCGCCCTGGCAGCAGGTTAAATGATATCCTCGGCGATGAATGTACGGTGCGCTACAACCATCTTTTTCATCTTGAACCTGAACTGAAACCCGATCTGGAGAAGTACGGGTTGTGCATCAGCGGAACTGATATCTCTGGGAAAATTGCTGATGGCATTGAGTTTACACACCATCCGTTTTATCTCGGGGTACAAGGGCATCCGGAACTGTCGTCATTGCGAGTGAAACCGCATCCATTGCTGGTAGCTTTTTTAAAAGCAGCGGGCTCACAGCGCCGTTAAAGACGGACCCACCCAATTCTCCGTCAGCAGTCCGTCAACACGGGTGAACTCATGCATATTATTGGTCACCATTACCATGCCAGCGCTGCGTGCCTGCGCGGCAATGTGAATGTCGTTAACCCCAATCAGGTTGCCACATTTTTCGAGACAGGCACGGATATGTCCGTAATGCGCAGCAGCTTTCTGGTCGTAGTCCACGATACGTAAATGAGAGACGAACTCCTCCACCGCCAGTTTGTTTTTGGTCGGACTACTACTTTTCGCAATGCCATGCAGTAATTCAGCATAAGTGATCATTGAAATCGCCAGCTGGTCTGCGTGCTGATTAAACTTCGCCAGCACGCTCATCGGCCTGCGTTTCAGTATGTAAATGACAATATTGGTGTCCAGCAGATAGGTCAGCATTAAAATGAATCCCGTTCAGACTGCTCTTGTGAGGCGCGTTCTTCCATAAAATCGTCCGTTACGCGCAGTTCGCTGAAGAAAAAATTATCCCATGTGTTATCAGCCGGCGTTAAAACCAGTGAATTCCCTACTTTTCTTATCGTCACGATTTTTACCTCGTCAGGAAAACGGCACTCTGCCGGAATACGTACGCTCTGCGTTCTGTTGTTTAAAAATACCGTGCCTTTAGGCATGCCGTTATTCCTCAGTAAGTTGCTTAAGCCGAAAACCTGCTTAAATAATACTCGCCTGAAAAATATAGTGCAAAGGTATATACGTCGAAAGGCGATGGCAAGGACATAAATAATGTCATTGCCAGATTTGCGGCATGTCTTGGAAAAGAGGATGTAATGAAAGAAATCCTGACTTCACAGGCGCGTTTTTTCATACGATTAACTAAGGGTTTAGCGGAAAATGGATCTCTGGCCGCATTTGTTATTAAGCCTGCTAATTTATAAGTGTGACCTATAAGAATGCATGATATTGGTGCATCCCTCTTACGCAGCGCATTTAATTCCCCGCGTATTTTTTCAGCCTCATCGATTTTCCCTACAACCGCCGTAATAGTTTTCTCTTATATTTTGTGGTATTAGCGGCTGGTGCAGGGGTTTTTAACTGGTATGCCGGTGATTGGCGTAAATCTTGCTTTTATCAGTCACGCTAATAATTTGCGTAGATAACTTACATTCATAACAACGATCCAGGGTTATCCCTTTTCGCGCAAGATGGAGACAGAGATGAATCTCAGACGTCTGAAGTACTTTGTGAAAATCGTCGATATTGGCAGCCTGACGCAGGCCGCTGATGTTCTGCACATCGCCCAACCGGCACTGAGCCAGCAACTGGCGACACTGGAAGGGGAATTGCAGCAACAATTGCTGATTCGCACCAAGCGCGGCGTCACTCCTACGGAAGCCGGTCATATTCTGTATTCCCACGCGCAGGCGATTTTGCGCCAGTGCGATCAGATCCACAGCGCGGTAAACAATGCCGGGCAGTCGCTGAACGGGCAGGTTTCCGTGGGACTCGCGCCGGGCACGGCGGCTTCTCAGCTTGCGGTGCCGTTGTTACAGGCGGTGCGCAAACAACATCCCGGTATTTTGTTGTATCTGAATGAAAATTTTGGCACGGCGCTGGGGGATCTGGTACTCAACGGTCGCATGGATATGGCGGTATTTTACGGTACCAATATGACCGCCGGACTCAGCAGTCAGCCGCTGATGAAAGAAGATTTGTATCTTGTCGGGGCGTACTCCGTGCTGAATCCGGGAAAATATGTTGAGCTGAGCGATGTGGCGAAAATGAATTTGTTCATGCCGCGCTCGCATAACGTGACCCGCCGTCTGGTGGATGACGCTATGGCTCTGCGACGCCTGAGCGCAAATATCATCGGGGAAATTGAATCTTCCGCCACACTGACTTCGGCCGTCGCCAGCGGTCTGGGTGTCACTATTTTGCCGGAATCGGCTGCCCGCGCCATGACCGGCCCGGCTAAAGCCTGGATGTCATGCATCAGCAGTCCGGCGATTCAGGTTCCGCTTTCTCTTTGTATTTCAGAAACGCTGGCGTTATCGCAAGAGGCAATGGCGGTGAAGAAAATTCTGTTGTCGCTGGTCTTTGAGCAGACCGCACCAGTGCTGGAGCCGATGCTGGTCGCGAGCTGAAATCTGACGTTGCCCTCATCACGCAGGTGAGGGCAACGGTTTAACGTTCCAGTCTTCCCATCACTGATGCGCCGACCAGACCGCCGTCGGTAAGGAATTTCCCCGGCATCAGCAGCGTTTGTTCATAAGTGTGCAGAACCCCGCCGCGCACTTTTACATCCAGTGCGGCGATCAGTTCGCTGGCAGAAGCCAGTCCGCCACCGGCGACAATCCGCGATGGCCCCAGGATGTTAACCAGCAGTGCCAGCGGTTCAGCGACCAGTTCCAGCCAGGCGTTAACAGTGAGAGACGCTTCAGCATCGCCATTCAGCCAGCCGGTCACAATCTCCAGACTGGTGCGGCCTTGCTGGTGATAATGCTGATGCAGACGTTCCATCCCGCGTGCGCCGCCGAGCATGTCCAGACAGCCAGTCTGACCACAACCGCATTTAAGCCGCGGAACGGAGTAGTTTTCGCCATTAATCCTCAGCTCCGTACGGGTGATGGCGCCGTGTCCCCATTCGCCGGTGACACCGCCGTGGCCGCGTACCAGCTGACCGTTGATCACCAGTCCTCCACCGACGCCGGTGCCGAGAATAATGGCGACAACCACCGGCTGATTCTGCGCGTTACCCGCATGAGCTTCGGCGAGAGCAAAACAGTCGGCGTCGTTTGCCGCCGTCACCGGACGTGCCAGCGCAACACTGAGATCTCTTGCCAGCGAATGTCCGGTAAATGCCGGAATATTAGTTGCCAGCATTTCGCCGGTTTGTGGCGAAACCAGTCCCGCCGTGGAAATCGCCAGCGGTGTACCGGCAGGCAAGTCCGCGCCAAATTTGTCGATCAGATTTTGCATTGCCTGCACAAAATCGTCCCATGAAGAAACCGGCGTCGGGACTTTGCCGCATTCTTCCATTTCGCCCGGATGGCGCGAAACACCAAACTTAATAAATGAACCGCCGATATCGGCGCAAAAAACAGCAGAAGTCATGAGCGTGTGTCCAGTAAATCTCGCAGCCCGTCGCCCAGTACGTTAAAACCAAGCACGGTCAGCATAATGGCCAGACCCGGGAACAGAGAAAGGTAAATATTAATGCCGAGGAAGTTGCGGCCATCGCTCATCATGGTACCCCATTCCGGCATCGGCGGCTGCACACCCAAGCCGAGAAACGACAGGCTGGCGGCGGCGAGAATAACAGTGCCGGCGGTGAGCGTCGACTGTACGATGATGGGCCCGATGGCATTGCGCAGAATGTAATGCATGATGATGCGGTAATTAGACAACCCCAGCGCTTGCGCGGCTTCGACATATTCCATCTGCTTCAAACCGAGCGTCAGGTTACGGCTCAGGCGCGCATAAACCGGAATGGCGAACAGCGAGATAGCAATCAAAAGATTCACCAGACCGCCGCCGAGAATACTGACCACCAGAATCGCCAGTACGATGCCCGGAAACGCGAACAGCATATCCATAAACCACATGATGATCATGTCGGTATAACGACCGGCCATACCGGCAATAATGCCCAGCGGAATACCGATAATCATGGCCAGCCCGACGCTCAGCACCACCTCAATAATCGAAATGCGCGCCCCGTAAATGACGCGGGCGAAAATATCGCGCCCGTAATCGTCCGTGCCAAACCAGTGATCGGCACCCGGGGAAAGCAGGGTATCAATCAGGTCTTGCGCGTAAGGATCATGACGGGCAATCAACGGGGCGAACAGGCCCATCAGCACGATCAGGCTGACGATAAATCCGCCGATAGAGACTGCCGGATGTCGCCACAACCAGCGGAAAAAACGCAGCGTGCGCGGTTTGCGACGGGGTAATTGCGTGATAATGGCAGACATTAATCGAACCTTATTTTTGGATTCAGGAAAGCGATCAGTAATTCACCGAGCAGATTCATCACCACCACACCGCAGACAGCCACCAGCGCGACGCCCTGAATGACCGGATAATCGCGATACCGCACGGAATCCACCAGCAGGCGGCCAATGCCCGGCCAGTTAAAGACGGATTCGGTCACTACCGCGCCGCCAATCAGACTGCCGAAGTTAAGCGCCACAATGGTGACAATCGGGATCAGCGCATTGCGAAAAGCATGGCTGCAATACACGGTCGTCGCCGACAATCCTTTGGCTCTTGCCGTACGGATATAATCTTCCGAGAGCACATCCAGCATGCTGGAACGCGTCATGCGCGCCATCACCGCCATCGGTAAAACGGCCAGCGTCACGGAGGGCAAAATGTAGCTTTTCCATGACGTCGCGCCGAGTAACGGCAGCCAGCCGAGATTGACCGAGAAGGTGTTCATCGCCATCAGCCCCAGCCAGAAGTTGGCGATAGACGCACCGGCTATCGCCAGCAGCATCACGCCAAAATCCGGCCAGCGATTGCGGTACACCGCGCCTATCATGCCCGCCGGAACGCCAATCGCTACTGCCAGAAAATAGGACAGTACCGCCAGCATCAGCGTATAAGGCATGCGCTCCCCGATTTCCTGCGTCACGGGCTGTTGTGACTGCAAGGAGACGCCGAGATTACCGTGCAGAACGTCACCGGCAAAATGCAGATACTGCGTCACCAGAGGCTGATCTAACCCCAGGCGCACGCGCATCGCATCAACGGCTTCCTGCGTGGCTTCAGGCCCGGCCATCAGACGTGCCGGATCGCCCGGCAGCGCGCGGATGGACACAAAAATCAGCATCGATACCCCGATCAGAATGATCGGGAAGGCGATGAGTTTTTTGGCAAGATAGGCTTTCATGGCTATTTTCCACTGTAAATACTGCGGTTATTTTTTCTGCGCGTCTTTCACTACAATTTGTCCACCAGGGATCATCGTGACGCCGGAAATATTTTTGCCGGTGGCATACAAATCATTCTGGTAATACAACAGCACCTGTGGCGCCTGCTGGTTAATTTCTTTCTGCGCATCGACATAAATCGCATTGCGGGTATTTTCATCCAGCGTTGAAGCGGCTTTGTCTAACATTTCATCCAGTTTTGGATCATCAAAGAACCCGAGATTTGCGCCGCCCGGAGCAAAACTTTTGCTGTAGTACAACGGACGAAGTTGCAGGTCTGCACCGTTTGCGCCGGAAGACCAGGAAGCCAGAACCGCACCGGTGTTATCGGCTTTTTTCCCGGCCTGATCGGCAAATGCCGCTTTGGTCCACACACCGCTTTCCATGATTTTCACATCGAGTTTCACACCGATTTTTGCCCACATGCTTTGCAGCACCTGACCGATACGGGCGTCCTGACCTTGCACGGCAATCGACAGGGTAAATCCGTCAGCGACACCGGCTTCTTTGAGCAGGGCTTTGGCTTTTGCCAGATCCAGCGGATACGGGTTCAGGGTTTTGTCATAACCGGCGGTGACAGGCGCGAGCGGGGAGTTCGCCGGTTGCGCGAAGCCGGACATGATGGCGCGGACCAGGCCGTCGCGGTCAGTAGCGTAGTTCAGCGCCTGACGCACACGGACGTCGCTGAGCGGTTTGAGACTGGTATTCAGCGCCACCCAGAATACGGAGGCACCCGGGCTTTCATGCAGGTCGAACTTCGGATTGTTTTTCAGTACGCGTGCAAACTGCGGTGGCACCGGGTTAATCACGTCGGTTTCGCCCGCCTGCAAGGCCATATTCATGACGGAAGGCTCAGCGCTCCACGTCCATTTGATGTCATCCGGCCCGGCGGCTTTGTCGCCCCAATAGCCCGGATATTTTTCTTCCAGAACGAATTCACCGGTTTTGTACTGCACCATTTTGTACGGACCGGTGCCGACGGCTTTGCTGTCGAGCGTCCCGGTTTTATCGGCGGCCGGGCTGACCATCAGACAGGCACCGGTGGTCAGTAAATTCAGGAACGCCGGGTAAGGTTTTTTCAGTTTGAAGACGACGGTGGAATCGTCGGTTTTGGTCACGCTGTCGAGGAAGGTGCGCAGACGTCCGCTGGCTGCCAGACCGCGTTTGGTATCGAGATGGCGGGCAAAGTTGGCGACAACCGCATCGGCGTTGAACGGCGTGCCGTCATGGAAAGTGACGCCGCTGCGCAGTTTGAAGGTCCACACCAGCCCGCTTTCATCGCTGCTCCACGAGGTCGCCAGCGCGGCTTCGGGTTTCAGCTGCGGCGACATGCGCAACAGGCCTTCATACATCGGATCCAGCACGGTGCCGGTAAAGGTCGCGGTCTGGTTGCCCGGATCCATACTGCGCGGTGCTTCGTTTTGCATCACGTTCAGTGTGGCGGCGAAAACCGGCAGCGAAAACGCCGCCAGAAGTGCGCTGCTCAGCAGCGTTAACTGCACGGGACGCCGGATGTAACGGGTAATCTTCATGTTCTGCCCTCTGCGTGAAAAATCGGATTAAGTGGCTCTGGCTACGTCTGCCGGTTAGTGAAATACCGGTTTTAATGACAGTTTGTTTTAACAAAGAGATTTAACAAATAGTTCATATGAAATACTTATATGCCAATATTTAGTTTATTTTGTGAACTAATTGGCATTGATATATCCATTTCTACCGTTTAATGTCAATGCAGATGACCGAAAACTGAGAGCGCCTGAACGAATATGCTTACAACTTTGCAACGTCAGATATTGGGTGCGGTCAATGCATCCGGCGGTCTGAGCCGTACGGAACTGGCGCAGCTTTCAGGAATGAGCAAAGCGGCGATTGGCGGCGTGGTGCGCGAGATGATCGATGCTGGTTTCCTGCACGAAGCGGAAACTGTGCCGGGAAACGGCCAGGGAAGACCTTCTGTGCGGCTGGTGGTTCATCCGGATGGCGCGTGGTTTGCCGGTGTTTCTTTGCTGCAAAACCCGGCGCAGATGGCGCTTATCAATCTGCATGGCGAAATCCTTTCGCGGGTTTCTTTCGATGCAGATACCAGTCCGCAGCGGCTGGCAGAAAATATCGCCAGCGCGTTACCGGCACTGCTGGAACCCCATCCGGAAGCGGCGAAAAAGCTGGTCGGACTGGGCGTGACGTTATCCGGCCTTATCGATGAACATCAGTCCACCTGCGTGCAGTCGGCACTGCTTGGCTGGCGCGATGTGCCGCTGGCCAGGCTGATTTCGCAGGCAACCGGCATGGACGTGGCCATCGAAAATGACGCCAAAGCCCTTGCGGTGAGTGAGAAAAATTTCGGGCAGGCACGGGAGCTGAGCAGCTTTACGCTGGTCAGCCACGGCGCCGGGATCGGCAGCGCGCACTTTGTCGCCGGTCAGTTACATCGCGGTCTGCACGGCGGCGCAGGGGAAATCGCCCACTGCACGCTGGAGCCCAATGGTTTGCCATGCCGCTGCGGCAAGCGCGGCTGTCTGGATACGCTGGCCTCCCTGAATGCCATTGCGGAAATGGCCAGAGACGGCGGGCTGGAAGTGACCACCATCGGCGGCCTGGAAAAGCTGGCGATGCAGGGCGTGAGCGAAGCCGTGCGGATCCTGCATCGTGCCGGTTCGGCGCTCGGTTTAGCGATATCCCATCTGATTCAGATTAATGACCCGGACCTGATTCTGATTGCTCATCAGGACGCCGATTTTTCCGGGCTGTTTGGCACGGTTGTTCATCAGTCTATCGAAGCGAATGTTTTGCCGGGAAATGCCGGGAAAACGCCGGTTCGCACTTTTACCCTAAACGACGACACCTGGGCGCGCGCGGCGGCGAGTATTGCTGCACATCGCTTTCTGGTCGGTCTGAAGCCTGTCTGAGGAATCATCAACATGCGTATAGCTATCAGCGGTATCCACATTGAATGCAGCACTTATAACCCGGTGCTGAATGAGGAAAAGGATTTCACCGTCGTGCGCGACGCCCAGCTACTGGCGTCCCCGCGTTTTCGTTTTTTGCAGGATTACCCGGCGACGTTTCTGCCGACCATTCACGCCCGCGCCATTGCCGGTGGCCCGGTAGCGCGGGCGACTTACGATAAATTCAAAGCAGAAATGCTGGCCGGGTTGGAAGCGCAAAAACCGTTTGATGGTTTGTATCTGGCGATGCACGGCGCGATGTATGTCGAAGGGCTGGAAGATGCCGAAGGTGACTGGATTGCCGCTGCGCGTAAAGCTGTCGGAGCGGACTGCCCGATCAGCGTCAGTTATGATCTTCACGGCAATGTCTCGCAGCGGATTATCGACGCTATTGATATGTTTTCGACATACCGCACTGCGCCGCATATTGATGTGGAAGAGACCATGCGTCGTTCGGTCGCCATGCTGGTGAAACATCTGCAAACCGGCGTGAAACCGACGCTGCTGTGGGTGCCGGTACCGGTGGTGTTACCGGGCGAGCGCACCAGCACGGAAGATGAACCGGCGAAAAGTCTTTATGCCCGTTTGCCACAAATGGATGAAGTGGAAGGCGTGTGGGACAGTTCCCTGATGGTCGGTTATGTGTGGGCGGATGAGCCAAGAGCGACGGCGGCGGTGATCATGACCGGCACCGATCGCGCTGCGCTGGAACAGCAGGGCACGCAACTGGCGCAGGCTTATTGGGACGCACGTGAAGATTTCGTGTTTGGCTGTGAAACGGACACCGTCGAAGCCTGCGTGAAAAAGGCGATTGCCTGTGAAACGCGGCCGGTGGTTCTGGCGGATTCCGGCGATAACCCGACGGGTGGCGGCGTGGGCGACCGTGCAGACGTGTTGCAGGAATTGATCAAACAGTATGCGCAAAATACGGTTGTGGCAGGGATTGCCGATGCGCCTGCGACCGACGCGGCATTCAATGCTGGCGTGGGCTCAACGCTGACGCTGACGCTCGGTGCTTCGCTGGACCATTCCAGCCCGCAGGTGAAAGGTGAGTTCGAGGTGGTGTTCCTGCTCGATGCACTGACACCGGCTGACCGTCAGGCGGTGTTGCGCACGGGCGGAATTGACGTGGTGGTGTCGGCGCGTCGTCGTCCGTATCACAACATCAGCGATTTCACTGTGCTGGAACTGGATCCGCATACCGCCGATATCGTGGTGGTGAAATCCGGTTATCTGTCGCCGGAACTGGCACCGATTGCCAGTCCGAACCTGATGGCGCTGTCTAACGGCGTGGTGGATCAGTTTGTTGAGCGACTGCCGCGCAACCGCAAAGCGCGTAAAACCTTCCCGTTTGACCGGGATTTCAGTTACACGCCGCAGGTGCAGCTTTCAGCCCGCAGTAAATAATTCAGGAGCCCATAAGATGAATCAGACTACCGGACAGCAGGAAAAACGTCAGCCCGTGCTGAGCGTGAAGCATCTGACCACTTCATTTCTCGGCGAAGACGACTGGCTGCCGGTAGTGCGCGATTTGTCGTTTGATGTCTATGCCGGAGAAACGCTGGCGATTGTCGGTGAATCCGGTTCCGGCAAGAGCGTCACGTCGCTGTCGGTAATGCGTTTGCTGAAAGCGCAAAGCAGCCGGATTGAGGGCGAGGTCTGGCTCAATCAGCGCAATGTTTTGCGGCTGTCTGACAAGCAGATGCGTGATATCCGCGGCAATGAGATGGCGATGATTTTTCAGGAGCCGATGACGTCGCTCAATCCGACTTTCAGTATCGGCCGCCAGATTGCCGAAAGCCTGAAGCGGCATCGTGGAATGTCCTCTGCACAAGCGCGGGCAGAAACCTTGCGGTTGCTGGAGAAGGTGCGTATTCCCAATGCCAAAGCGCGTTTTGACGAGTATCCGCACCAGTTTTCCGGCGGTATGCGCCAGCGTGTGATGATTGCCATGGCGCTGGCGCTGAAGCCTAAATTGCTGATTGCCGATGAACCCACAACCGCACTGGATGTGACGATTCAGGGACAAATTCTGGATTTGATCAAGACGTTGCAGGAAGAGGAAGGAATGGCGGTGCTGTTCATCACGCATGATATGGGTGTGGTGGCGGAGATTGCCGACCGGACGCTGGTGATGTATCGCGGAGAAGCGGTGGAAAGTGGGGCGACGGAAGATATTTTCCACCGGCCGCAGCACCCGTATACCCGCGCATTGCTGGCGGCGGTGCCTAAATTAGGGTCGATGCAGGGGCGCGACTGGCCGCTGCGTTTTCCGCAAATCAATCTGCAAACCGGCGAGGCCAGCGTGCCGCAGGAAGTGGCGGGAACGATAGATTCCGGGCTGACGCCGTTGTTATCGGTGAAAAACCTCAGCGCACGGTTTCCGGTGTATGGCGGGATTTTCAGCCGTCAGGTAGGCGCGGTTCATGCGGTGGAAAATATCAGCTTCGATTTATTCCAGGGTGAAACGCTTTCGCTGGTCGGCGAATCTGGCTGCGGAAAATCCACCACTGGCCGTGCGGTAACCCGGCTGCTGAAACCACACAGCGGCGCGATTGATTTCGACGGTTTTGATGTCACGAATCTGGGTAAGCGCGATATTTTACAAATGCGCCAGCGCATTCAGATGATATTTCAGGATCCGTTCACCAGCCTGAATCCGCGTATGCGCATTGGCGACGCGCTGATCGAACCGATGTTGCAACACAAACTGCATAACCGCAGCGATGCGAGAGAGAAGGCGGCGTCGCTGCTGCAAAAAGTCGGGCTATCACCGGACATGCTGCGCCGTTTTCCGCATGAGTTTTCCGGCGGTCAGCGTCAGCGAATTTGCATTGCACGCGCTCTGACGCTCGATCCCAAAGTGATTGTCGCCGATGAATCGGTTTCCGCACTGGATGTGTCAGTGAAAGCGCAGGTGGTGAATTTACTGCTCGATTTACAAGAAAGCATGAACCTGTCGTATCTGTTTATTTCGCATGATATGGCGGTGGTCGAGCGGGTGAGTCATCGCGTGGCGGTGATGTATCTGGGTGAAATCGTGGAAATAGGCCCGCGCGCGGCGATATTTGATAATCCGCAGCATCCTTATACCAAAAAACTAATGGCGTCAGTCCCTGTGCCGGATCCGTCACGCAGAATGCTGAAGCGGCAGATGCAGGTAGATGAGCTGAAAAGCCCGGTGCGTGATAACGGTTATATTCCGCCGCAAAGACAATATCAGGAAGTATCAGCAGGACATTTTGTTCAGGTTTGATTGGCAATACAGAAGAAGTTGTTTCTGAGAAGTGACTCAGGGATGAGTCTGGAAGATGGTGGTGGGGGAAGGATTACCCTGCCTTCGGGTCGTTGCTGCGCAACGCTGTCTCGCTTCGCTCGGCTCAAACCTTCGGATCGAAGGTTCTCTATCCTTCCCGATTTGCATTTTTATTTTAGTTTGGAGTTTTCGGAAAAGAGAGGGGCTTCTGGAAGATGGTGGTGGGGGAAGGATTCGAACCTTCGAAGTCGATGACGGCAGATTTACAGTCTGCTCCCTTTGGCCGCTCGGGAACCCCACCACAATTTTTCGTGGTATTTACTACGTACTTCTTAGCCATAAATCATCATGCGCTACATGGATGATTTCTCGTTACAGCGGTTAGCTGCGAACGGGGCGCATAATACCAAATGATTCGAAGGTGTAAAGCGCTGAAAGCGATAATAAAGTTCGTTTGCGGGTTTTTTGTTCTTAACGGTGCTTCTCTGAACGAAAAGCACCGCCAGAATGCGGTTTACAGAATGACCGTGCGGTTTCCGTAAACAAATACACGCTGCGCCAGCACGCGGTATAACGCCCGGCTGAGGACGTTTTTCTCGACGTCACGCCCTGCGCGCATCATATCTTCTGCGGTATAAGTGTGATCGACGTTAATCACATCCTGCATGATGATCGGGCCTTCATCCAGATTGTCATTGACGTAGTGCGCCGTGGCACCAATCAGTTTCACGCCGCGCTCATATGCCTGATGGTAGGGACGGGCACCAATAAATGCTGGCAGGAACGAGTGGTGAATGTTGATCACCTGGTGCGGATAGTGCTGCACAAAGCCCGGCGTCAGCACACGCATGTATTTCGCGAGAACCACATAATCCGGCTGATACTGGTCAATTTGCGCAATCATCGCGCTGTCGTGCTGTTCGCGGGTCAGGCCGTCGTGGCTGACCAGATGGAACGGAATATCGAAACGCTCAACCAGCGTCTGCAGGGTGTCATGGTTGCCAATGACCGCGGCAATCTCGACATCCAGACCACCGTAAGCCGCTTTCATCAGCAGGTCGCCCAGGCAATGCGCCTCTTTGGTGACCAGAATGACAATGCGACGACGTCCGGTGCTGTTCAGTTCACGCACGGAACCTGCTGGCAGTGCGCTGTCGAGGTCGGCCAGCAGGGTGTTGTCATTGAAAATCCCTTCCAGCTCTGTGCGCATAAAGAAACGGCCGGTGCGGTGATCCACAAATTCATTGTTCTGCACGATATTGAGTTCGTGCTTATAGCAAATGTTAGTAATTTTGGCGATCAGACCTTTTGCGTCAGGGCAAATGGTGCGTAATACCTTAGTTTGTACGTTCTGTTGCGGCATGAGGGTGTGGATCCTGTCCAAGACTTATAAATATTACGGTTGAATTATTTACCGCAGCACTTCTTATATTTTTTGCCGGAACCGCACGGGCAGGCATCATTGCGGCCTGTCTGCGGCTTAATTCCATCGATATAGTACCAGCGTTCTTTTAAACGAAGAAATCGCGAGCGTTCATGAATGAGGTGGATGTGCTCATCACCGGTTTCTGTGAATCGCGCGGCAAATTCGACAAAGCCTTCATTATTATCACGCCCGTCGTTTTCGCTGATCACCTGTAGTCGCTGCCAGTGTGTGCTGGTAAAGCCTTCCTGTAAACTGTCACGCCATCTTTCTGGTTGACAGTCCGGATGCCAGGTGGCGATCAGATAACTCGCATTTTTCAAAACATAGGCTGTATAGCGCGAGCGCATCAAAGCTGCCGGAGAAGGCGCCACTTTGTTCTCAGTAATGTAGGGCTGGCAGCATTCTTCATAAGCATGGCTGCTGCCGCAAGGGCAAAGTTCTGACAAGGAAACTCCTGAAAAGGCAGGGCATCGACATCCGATGCCCTGGCCGCGCTATTGAATGCATCAAAGTGATATGTTACCTAACAAACTCGCCGGGTGACAACGCGCTTCCCGGCCCATTTTTAAGATATGCGTAATATTAAGGTCATCAGATGAGCAGAAAAGTCACCATCGGTCTTGCTCTGGGGTCGGGAGCGGCAAAAGGGTGGGCGCATATTGGCGTAATCAATGCCCTGAAAGAAATGGATATTGAAGTCGATGTGGTGGCCGGTTGCTCGGTCGGGGCGCTGGTCGGTGCCGCCTATGTGAGTAACAGATTACCGGCGATAGAAAGCTGGGTGCGCTCGTTCAGTTACTGGGATGTGCTGCGGTTGATGGATTTTTCATGGCGACGTGGCGGTTTGCTGCGCGGGGAGCGGGTTTTCAATGCGGTCGGCCAGTTGATCCGCATTGATGAATTTGAAAAATGTTCCAAGAAGTTTGGTGCCGTGGCGACCAATCTGAGTACCGGGCGCGAATTGTGGCTGACCAAAGGCGACCTGCATCTGGCCATTCGTGCCTCGTGCAGTATGCCGGGCCTGCTGGCGCCGGTCTGGCATAACGGTTACTGGCTGGTTGACGGTGCGGTTGTGAATCCGGTTCCGGTGTCGCTGACCCGTGCTCTGGGGGCCGATATCGTGATTGCCGTCGATCTTCAGCATGACGCGCATCTGATGCAGCAAGATTTGCTTACCGTTCAGCCGACCGGAGAAGCACTAAATACTGAGAAAGAAGTCGGCTGGCGTGACAAAATCCGCCAGCGCTTAACCCGTCCAAACGCCAGAAAGCCGAATGTCAGCCCTTCGGCGATGGAGATTATGTCTACCTCTATTCAGGTACTGGAAAACCGGCTTAAGCGTAACCGTATGGCAGGCGATCCGCCGGACGTGGTGATCCAGCCGTATTGCCCGCAAATTTCGACGCTGGATTTTCATCGCGCAGAAGAAGCGATTGAGGCGGGCCGTCTTGCGGTTGAAAAGCAAAGAGAGCAGTTATTGCCCCTCATAAAAAATAGACAATTCTGAATGGCTTAAAACGTCTTTGGTCGAATCTGACAATTCTGCCAAGCAAAAACGGGCTTTATGAGCCACTATTAGAATAAGAAATTCTGGGGGACCCTGATGGACAAGCCACTTACAAGCAAGCATATTCTCATCGTTGAAGACGAAGCCGTTTTCCGATCAATTCTTGCTGGCTATGTAAGTTCCCTGGGCGCCACCTTTACAGAAGCTGAGAATGGGCTTGAAGCGTTATCCCTGCTTGAAGATTACCCGCCTGACCTGATCCTCTGTGACTTAGCAATGCCAGAAATGGGCGGGATGGAGTTTGTCGAAAACCTGCGATTGCAGGGCAATAAAATCCCGGTGCTGGTGATTTCTGCCACTGATAAAATGACCGATGTCGCTTCAATGTTGCGACTCGGCGTCGAAGATGTGTTGCTCAAACCCATTAATGATTTGCAGCATTTACGTGAGGCGTTGCTTTCGTCGCTGTACCCAAAGCTGTTTTCCTCGCAGGCGATGGAAGAAAGTTCGCTGGTTCAGGACTGGGAAGCGCTGTGCCGTAATCCCAATGAAGCGCAACGGTTATTGCAGGAGCTGCAACCGCCGGTTCAGCAGACGCTGGCGAATTGTCGCATTAATTACCGGCAACTGACGACGGCGGAGCGTCCGGGGCTGGTGCTCGATATTGCCGCGCTGTCATCCAAAGACCTCGGTTTTTATTGTCTGGATGTCACCCGCGCCAATGAGAACGGCGTTCTGGCGGCATTATTATTGCGCGCCATTTTTAACAGCTTATTACGTGAGCATCTGAGTAATCAGCAACAGCGGCTGCCGCAGATGTCAACATTGCTCAAGCAAGTTAATCATCTTTTCAGGCAGGCTAATCTTGAAGGGCAATTCCCGTTGTTGCTCGGTTATTATCACGCAGGGTTTAAGAATCTCATTCTGGTTTCTGCGGGATTACATGCCAACGTCAATACCGGAACTAATATGATCCAGCTCAGTAACGGTGTTCCGCTGGGCACGACGGGCGCGACATATTCTAATCAAATCAGTCAGAAATGTGATGCGTGGCAGTGTCAGGTATGGGGATCGGGTGGGCGTCTGAGATTAATGCTATCCATAGAGTGAACAAAGTTATTGTCATTGATAATAATGTCTTAAAAACATTGAGCATTTTTTCCGCGTGTTATTACGTATCTCCGCTTTATTTCATTCTTCTAAGACCTATCTTATGCAAAATATGCCTTTGCAGGCGAACTTGCGGCTGAAACTGGTATAATGCGTTCCGGAATTTTGGCTGTCTGTTTCACGTTGTTTAAAAAATAACAAATAGGAATTCGCTGATGAAAGTAACAGTTTTTGGTATCGGTTACGTCGGACTTGTTCAGGCGGCGGTTCTTGCTGAAGTCGGGCATGAAGTTTTGTGCATCGATGTTGACGCAAAAAAAGTGGAAAACCTGAAGAACGGGCTGATCCCAATTTTTGAACCAGGTTTAACTCCTCTGGTACAACGCAATTATGAAGCAGGGCGTTTGCTGTTCAGCACCAATGCGGCTGAAGGTGTTGCTCATGCTACCGTGCAGTTTATCGCTGTCGGTACTCCTCCGGATGAAGATGGTTCTGCGGATCTTAAATATGTGACCGCTGTGGCGCGCACGATTGCCGAGCACATGACCGAACCTAAAGTGGTCATTGATAAATCTACTGTGCCTGTGGGTACCGCTGATAAAGTGCGTGCGGTTATGAGTGACAAACTCAAAGAGCGTGGCGTGGATATCAGCTTTGATGTTGTCTCCAATCCTGAATTTTTGAAAGAGGGTGCAGCTGTCGCTGACTGCATGCGCCCTGAGCGCATCGTCATCGGTACCGATAATCCTGATGCCATCGATCCTATTCGTGAGCTTTACGAGCCGTTTAACCGTAACCACGACCGGATGATCCTGATGGATATCCGCAGTGCAGAACTGACCAAATACGCGGCCAACTGTATGCTGGCCACCAAAATCAGCTTCATGAATGAAATGTCGAATCTGGCAGAAATGCTCGGTGCGGATATTGAAAAAGTGCGTCAGGGGATTGGGTCTGATTCCCGTATCGGATACCACTTTATCTACCCTGGCTGCGGTTATGGCGGTTCCTGTTTCCCGAAAGATGTGCAGGCATTGATCCGCACCGCTGAGCACATTGGTTATCAGCCGAAACTTTTGCAGGCAGTAGAGCAGGTCAATTATCAGCAAAAATATAAATTGCCTGCTTTTATTCAGCGCCACTTTGGTGATGACCTGAAAGGCAGAACCTTTGCGCTTTGGGGACTGTCATTCAAACCGAATACCGATGACATGCGTGAAGCCTCCAGCCGTGTATTAATGGAGCAACTTTGGGCAGCCGGTGCGAAAATCAAAGCTTACGACCCGGAAGCCATGAATGAAACGCAGCGTATTTATGGTCATCGTGAAGATTTAGAATTAATGGGTACCAAAGAATCCGCATTGCACAATGCAGATGCGTTGATTATTTGTACTGAATGGCAGAACTTCCGTGCCCCTGATTTTGATGTGATCAAAAAAGCATTAAAAGAGCCGGTAATTTTTGATGGTCGAAATTTATTCGATCCTGAACGTTTGGAGAAACGCGGGTTTACTTACTACGGCATTGGCCGCGGTGCTTCAATCAATCCGGTTCTGTAAGGAGTTTTCATGAAATATCTGGTTACCGGCGCAGCGGGCTTTATTGGGTTCTATGTGTCGCAGCGTTTGTTAGCAGCGGGTCATTCGGTTGTCGGCATCGATAATCTGAATGATTATTATGATGTCAGCCTGAAACTTGCGCGGCTTGCTCAGCTGGAGAATAAAGACGGCTTTGAGTTTATTAAGCTCGATTTAGCCGATCGCGAAGGTATGGCCTCATTGTTTGCCGGGCAACGTTTCGAACGTGTGATCCATTTGGCCGCACAGGCCGGTGTCCGATATTCAATACAAAACCCTCTGGCTTATGCTGATTCTAACCTGGTCGGGTTTGTAAACATTCTCGAAGGCTGTCGTCATAATAAAGTTGGGCATTTGCTTTACGCTTCTTCCAGCTCAGTTTATGGACTGAACAAAAAGCAGCCTTTCTCAACCGATGATTCTGTTGACCATCCGGTTTCATTGTACGCGGCAACGAAAAAAGCCAATGAATTAATGGCTCACACCTATTCACATCTTTATGGATTACCGACGACCGGATTACGTTTCTTTACCGTATATGGCCCGTGGGGACGTCCTGATATGGCATTGTTTAAGTTTACCAAAGCAATGCTGGCTGATCAGAGTATTGATGTTTATAACCACGGTGAAATGCGTCGCGACTTTACTTATATTGATGATATTGCAGAAGCCATTGTTCGTTTGCAGGATGTCATTCCGCAATCTGATCCTAACTGGACAGTGGAGCAGGGATCCCCGGCCAGCAGTTCCGCGCCTTATTGTGTTTATAATATCGGCAATAACAATCCGGTAAAACTGATGACATATATCAGCGCGCTTGAGCAGGCCTTAGGAAGGGTGGCAGATAAGAATATGCTGCCAATGCAACCTGGCGACGTGCATGAGACCAGCGCGGATACGCAGCCGTTGTCGCAGGCTATTGGCTTTGCACCTGAAACCAGCGTAGAGCAGGGCGTGCAGAAGTTTGTTGACTGGTATCGGGATTTTTACCAGGTCTGAGATTCAGACTCTAAATGATGTTTTGCAAAAGGCTGCTGAGGCGGCTTTTTTTATGGAATCGGTAAAGTCCTATAGCGTTCTTAATGTAATGCATCGTTGAGATGCTCTGGTTTGGTTTTGTATTAGTGACAGGGAGCAATCATCAGCGGTATTAGAAAACGAAAAGCCCATCATAAAAGATGGGCTTTGTTGTATTAACATTTATGTTAATAAGGGCAATTACAGCAGGAAATCGTCCAGTGATTTACCTTGCTCTTCGATTGCTTTCTTGATTACAGCTGGTGTACGGCCCTGGCCAGTCCAGGTTTTGTTTTCGCCGTTTTCATCAATGTATTTGTATTTAGCAGGACGCGCTGCACGTTTTGCTTTGCCGGTTGCTTTAGTCGCAGCCATAGTTTGCAGCAATTCGTTAGGGTCAATACCGTCAGCAATCAGCATTTCACGATATTGTTGCAGTTTGCGAGTGCGCTCTTCAATCTCAGCAGCTGCCTGAGAATCTTCTTCGCGACGCTCGTTCACAACAACTTCTAATTTTTCCAGCATCTCTTCGAGAGTTTCCAGAGTGCATTCTCTTGCTTGCGCACGCAGAGTACGGATGTTGTTCAGAATCTTTAATGCTTCGCTCATTATACTAGTCTCAAATTATATTGGTGGGGGGCGTTTGACTAATAATAGAATGCTCTTCTGTATTCTGCAATAGCCAATTTGTTTCCCTGACCTTAATTTACGCATTTAAAGCAAATGGTGAATGTTTGCTAAAAAATATAGGCAGGGCAATTCACACTATTTATCTGAGGGCTATAACCCTAATTTCAATACACGGTTATGCGCTATTGTTGCAATGCGTAAGTAGTTTTATAAGCATGCGGTTGTTCACAAGATTAAAGAAGAGGTGAAGATAACTAATGCAAGCATAGGGAAAAATTTGGGATACCGCCCTGTAACCGCATACTAAGATTTTTTACTTCGCTGCGTTTTCACCCCGTCTGATATTGTATAGACAAACCAATAACGCTGGCGCGCAGGTATATAAGATGCGCAATGTCGTGGGAGTATTGGCATCTGGTGATTACGGATAATCCTCTATTGCATTTATAATTTTGATTGTAAGTATCTGTGATTTTTTTCAACTGCAATGATTCTTTGAACTGTATCCGCCAACCGCGTTAGTCACGCGTTGTTATAGATTGTCAGGCTTGTGGTACAATCGACGCCGAAAATTTATGCCATCCATTTACATTATGGGGTCACTCCTTCATGGCTCAGCTTTATTTCTATTACTCGGCGATGAATGCCGGTAAGTCCACTTCGCTGTTGCAATCTTCATATAATTATCAAGAACGTGGTATGCGAACGCTGGTGTTAACAGCAGAATTAGATCATCGTTTCGGTGTCGGCAAAGTCAGTTCCCGGATCGGTTTGTCATCGTCCGCAGAGCTATACAATAATGCCACTGAGCTTTTTAATCTGATAGCCCAGGAGAACCGCTCACAGCGTCTGAGCTGTGTTCTGATAGATGAATGTCAGTTCCTAACGAAGGCTCAGGTATCGCAGCTCACTGACGTTGTAGATGACCTCGACGTGCCGGTGCTTTGTTATGGTTTGCGGACAGATTTTCGTGGCGAGCTTTTTGAGGGCAGTGAATATCTTCTGGCATGGGCTGATAAACTGGTGGAGCTTAAAACCATCTGTCATTGCGGGCGAAAGGCCAACCGCAACCTGAGGCTGGATGAGAAGGGTAATGCCCTGCATGACGGCGCACAGGTCGTTATCGGCGGCGACGAAAGCTATGTATCCGTTTGCCGTAAGCACTACAAAGAAGCTATGGCAGCGTTTGATAGCACGGGCGAAGATAAGCCAGAGCAAGATAAACCAGAGTAAGTCCCCGGATATTTACTGCGGGCTTGTCGCGTTAGTCGCTGAAGGCTTTATCAGATATTCCATCGATTAGCCTGAACCCATAAAAAACCCGCCTTTCAGCGGGTTTTTTACTTTCTGATTTTGACTATCAGAATCTCAGCAGATTACTTTTTGCTGGTTTTCTTTTCAGCTTTAGGTGCAGCAACTACAACTTCTTCTGCTTCTTCTTCGCTGAATTCGCGACCGTAGAAAGTATCCATCAGAATCTGTTTCAGTTCAGAGATCAGCGGGTAACGTGGGTTAGCACCGGTACACTGGTCATCGAACGCATCTTCAGACAGTTTGTCTACTTTCGCCAGGAAGTCAGCTTCCTGAACGCCTGCTTCACGGATAGAGGTTGGGATACCCAGTTCCGCTTTGATTTCATCCAACCAGGTCAGCAGTTTCTGGATTTTCTGTGCAGTACGGTCACCGGCAGCGCTCAGACCTAAATGGTCAGCAACTTCTGCGTAGCGACGACGCGCTTGAGGGCGGTCATACTGACTGAAAGCAGTCTGTTTAGTTGGGTTGTCGTTGGCGTTGTAGCGGATTACGTTAGAAATCAGCATTGCGTTAGCCAGACCGTGTGGAATGTGGAACTCTGAACCCAGTTTGTGGGCCATTGAGTGACAAACCCCAAGGAAGGCGTTAGCGAACGCGATACCCGCGATAGTTGCCGCATTGTGAACACGCTCACGTGCTACCGGATTTTTAGACCCTTCGTGGTAACTGGCTGGCAGGTTTTCTTTCAGCAGTTTCAGTGCCTGCAGAGCCTGACCGTCGGAGTATTCGTTAGCCAGTACAGAAACGTAAGCTTCCAGTGCGTGAGTCACAGCATCCAGACCACCGAAAGCACACAGTGATTTAGGCATGTTCATCACCAGATTGGCATCAACGATTGCCATATCAGGTGTCAGCGCATAGTCAGCCAGTGGGTATTTCTGACCTGTTGCATCGTCAGTAACAACTGCAAATGGAGTGACTTCAGAACCGGTACCGGAAGTGGTGGTGACGGCGATCATTTTCGCTTTCACGCCCATTTTCGGGAATTTGTAGATACGTTTACGGATATCCATAAAGCGCAGCGCCAAATCTTCGAACTGAGTATTTGGGTGCTCGTACAGAACCCACATGATTTTAGCGGCGTCCATCGGTGAACCACCACCCAGTGCGATAATCACGTCTGGTTTGAAGGAGTTCATTTGCTCAGCACCTTTACGAACGATGCTCAGCGTTGGATCTGCTTCTACTTCAAAGAACACTTCTGTTTCAATGCCGTGGCTTTTCAGAACGCTGGTGATCTGGTCTGCATAGCCGTTATTGAACAGGAAACGGTCAGTGACGATGAATGCGCGTTTTGCTCCATCAGTAGCCACTTCTTCCAGTGCGATTGGCAGTGAGCCACGACGGAAGTAAATAGATTTTGGAAGTTTATGCCACAACATGTTTTCTGCTCGCTTCGCTACAGTTTTCTTGTTGATCAAGTGTTTAGGACCGACGTTTTCAGAGATGGAGTTACCACCCCATGAACCGCAACCCAGCGTCAGAGAAGGAGCAAGTTTGAAGTTGTACAGGTCACCGATACCACCCTGAGAAGCCGGGGTGTTAATCAGAATACGTGCGGTTTTCATTTTGTTGCCAAAATAGTTCACACGTTCTGGTTGGTTGTCCTGGTCTGTATACAGGCAAGAGGTATGACCGATACCGCCCATTTCTACCAGTTTCTCAGCTTTAGCTACCGCGTCTTCGAAGTTCTTAGCACGGTACATTGCGAGGGTAGGGGACAGTTTTTCATGTGCAAATGGCTCTGATTCGTCAACAACGCTGACTTCACCAATTAACACTTTAGTATGAGCTGGCACTTTGATGCCGGCCATCTCTGCAATTTTGGTGGCTGGCTGGCCTACGATAGCCGCATTCAGGCCACCATTTTTCAGAATGATATCTGAAACAGCTTTCAGCTCTTTACCTTGCAGCATGTAGCCGCCGTGGGATGCGAAACGTTCGCGAACCGCGTTATAAGCAGAATCAACCACGATGATAGACTGTTCTGAAGCACAGATTACGCCATTATCGAAGGTTTTTGACATCAGAACGGAAGCAACAACACGTTTGATATCAGCAGTTTCATCAACAACAACTGGAGTGTTACCTGCACCTACGCCGATTGCTGGTTTACCGGAGCTGTAGGCTGCTTTAACCATGCCCGGACCACCGGTTGCCAGAATCAGGTTCAGATCCGGGTGGTGCATCAGTTGGTTAGAAAGTTCTACACTTGGTTCATCAATCCAGCCAATGATGTCTTTTGGCGCACCAGCAGCGATAGCAGCCTGCAGCACGATATCTGCCGCTTTGTTGGTTGCATTTTTCGCACGTGGGTGTGGAGAGAAGATAATACCGTTACGTGTTTTCAGGCTGATAAGCGCTTTGAAAATCGCGGTAGAAGTTGGGTTGGTGGTAGGGACGATACCGCAAATCAGGCCGATTGGCTCAGCGATAGTGATGGTACCGAAGGTGTCATCCTGGCCGAGAATGCCACAGGTTTTTTCGTCTTTGTAAGCGTTGTAGATATATTCAGAGGCGAAGTGGTTTTTGATCACTTTGTCTTCGACAATACCCATTCCGGATTCTTCAACAGCCAGTTTGGCGAGCAGAATTCGAGAATCGGCAGCAGCCAGGGCGGCAGCGGCGAAAATCTTATCTACTTGTTCCTGACTGAAGTTGGCATATTCGCGCTGTGCCTTTTTTACTCGCGCAACGAGTGCGTTTAGTTCAGCGACATTTGTTACAGCCATAATGCTCTCCTGATAAAGTTAAACTCTTTTAGTAAATAACCTGCCAAAGACTAGTATAGACCTGCTATCTGTCACTGTGAGAAACTAATTAACTCTATGATTCTCAAAGTGTTGTCTTTGTCTCTTTATTTGCTTAAAGAGCTTCCAGTAGTGAAGCGCGTAAGGTAGTAGATAAATCCTCATTCAACGTGGCTTGACGAATATTTGTTCTGCAAACTACCGTTGAGTGACTATGCACAAAGCTTACCTATTTGTAGGCAGGCGGAATTTGATCTGGATCACTAAATACCGCAGCTGACACCTTTCAGCAGTAGTTTGTTGAGAATGGTTATCAAATTCACCCTTGGATAATACAGTTTTGTAGCTAAAAATATCAATAAAAAAACTGAATTTTAACAAAAGTCTTATTCACTGCCTTTATTTGGAAATCTGGTGATAAAAACTATGAAACGGCGTGGCGCCTTTACTGCGATTCCAGTACATTAGCGCCCATCAAAACCTTCATCTACCGGCGTAACTGTGCGGAGTTCTGCGTGAGCCAATCTTTATTAGATTTTTCTGGTTATATCAAATTCTTTGTCGGGCTGTTTGCACTGGTCAACCCTGTGGGGATCTTGCCGGTGTTTATCAGTATGACCAGCTACCAGGCTGCGGCGGGGCGCAATAAAACCAATATGACGGCGAACCTGTCGGTTGCCATTATATTGTCGACCGCGCTGTTCCTCGGCGATGCCATTCTGCATCTGTTCGGTATTTCGATTGATTCATTCCGTATTGCCGGTGGGATCCTGGTCGTGACCATTGCCATGTCGATGATCAGCGGAAAGCTCGGCGAAGATAAGCAGAACAAGCAGGAAAAATCAGAAACGGCGATCCGTGAAAACGTCGGTGTAGTTCCGCTGGCATTGCCTTTAATGGCAGGACCCGGTGCAATCAGTTCGACCATCGTCTGGAGTTCGCGTTATCACAGCTGGCCAAATCTGCTGGGGCTGACGGCGGCGATCATTTTCTTCGCATTCTGCTGCTGGCTTTTGTTCAGGGCGGCACCTCTGCTGGTCCGTCTGCTTGGACAAACCGGCATTAACGTCATCACCCGTATAATGGGGCTGCTGCTGATGTCTCTGGGCATTGAATTTATTGTGACAGGCATAAAAGCGATTTTCCCCGGCCTGCTTTAATCTATTAGCGGCCGAATTATCACGAAAGCATTCAGGTGTTTTCGTGATAATTATTACCTCCTCTTATAATCTTATGCCTTATTATAGTGCAGCTAATGACTTAATTCAGAGCAATTGCACCCTATTGTGGCGTAAACCCTCGTCTCGTTCCTCTTTTTAACTCAAGTCCTCATTTCTTTAAATAAACTTAGCTAATTTTTCGCTAATTACTGTCGTTTACTGCCCGTATTGACGTTAATTTATCCACATCATTCTGTAAGGCTTGTGCATGCCGTATCGAGATGTTATTAGTGTTAACACAGCAGTTAACAGGTGTTTATTCTTATAAACCTTACAATGTTAACTGATTGTGTCAGGCGAGTTCTTGAACAGTCTCCGGTATGGCTTTGATGAGAAAGTTCGCCACAAAAATACTCTATATCAATGAGTTAATGGCGTTTTCTGCCTTGTTCCGGATTAACCTGTTCTAAAGGCTGTTACGAGTAAAAGAGAATTGCGTAACAAAATTGCAAAATTAATTGGCGCGCATAACCACGTTCTGATAATTTTCAAATCGCCTTCAGAAATGGATTTTTGTTCAGAGCAATGCCCCTGGCGGGTATGGATCTTGCCAGACATAAAAAGATTGAAGCCATTTTATTTGTTTTTGGAGAGTGTCGTGTCGCAATGCTTACTGCAAATTTATCCTCATGTGTTTTCGACGAAAAGAAAACCGGGCATTACACGCACGACAACCCACTGCCTGACGCTGAATCTTGATGATCAGCAAAACAAATCTTCAGAACTTCTTTTTAATAATTTGCTGGCTCGCATTTAACCGCGAAGGATTTTCTATCGCCTTAAGTCAGGTGAATAAGAAAATAATATTGTTAAGTATAGGAATAACAGTATGTGATTGCCTGGTTCGCCACAGAACACTTTTTTTGTTGCGCACGGGGTGAATCAAATGGAGCGAGATCATCCTTAACGATCTCAAAAACCATAAGGCGATTAACAGCCAGAGGTTTAACGGACTTACCAAGTAACACATGCAGTAGTAGGGGACAGCCATCTGCGGGTGGTAACTACATGGGGCTTTTCCTGAGCAATTCGTTCCTGCTCTTGAAATCCGTTGACCCAGCAAGGGTTTATCTTGCACCTGAGCGTGCAAGTTCATAATAAAAACTGGAGTTGAATAAAAATGACCAACATCACAAAAAAAAATCTGCTGGCTGCCTGCATCATGGCTGCGGTCGGCGCGGTGTCAGTGAATAATGCCTTTGCAGCCAATGTGCCTGCAGGTGTGACTCTGGCAGACAAACAAGAACTGGTTCGTAACAATGGCTCAGAAGTTCAGTCTCTCGATCCGCATAAAGTCGAAGGCGTGCCAGAATCAAACGTTATCCGTGACTTGCTGGAAGGCCTGGTTAATACCGACAGCAAAGACGGCAGCGTTATTCCTGGTGTAGCAACCAGCTGGGAAAACAAAGATTTTAAAGTCTGGACCTTCCACCTGCGTCCGGAAGCTAAATGGTCTAACGGCGACCCTGTAACCGCTGAAGATTTCGTATACAGCTGGCAGCGTCTGGCGGATCCTAAAACTGCCTCTCCTTACGAAAGCTACCTGCAATATGGTCACATCGAAAATATCGATGACATCATCACCGGCAAGAAAAGCCCGGACACTCTGGGTGTAAAAGCGATTGATGATCACACCCTGCAAGTGACGCTGACCGAACCTGTTCCTTATTTCGTAAAAATGCTGTCTCACACCGCGATGAAGCCGGTAAACAAAAAAACAGTTGAGAAATTTGGCGACAAATGGACCCAACCAGAAAACTATGTGAGCAACGGCGCGTATAAACTGAAAACCTGGACCGTCAACGAACGTATCGTTCTGGAACGCAGCCCGACTTATTGGGATAACGCAAAAACTGTCATCAACCAGGTTACTTACCTGCCAATCTCTTCTGAAGTGACAGACGTTAACCGCTACCGCAGCGGCGAAATCGACATGACCTACAACAACATGCCGATTGAACTGTTCCAGAAACTGAAAAAAGAAATCCCTTCCGAAGTTCACGTTGATCCGTACCTGTGTACTTATTACTACGAAATCAACAACCAGAAAGCACCATTCACTGATTCACGCGTTCGCGAAGCGCTGAAACTGGGCCTGGATCGCGACATCATCGTGAACAAAGTAAAAGCGCAGGGCGACCTGCCAGCTTACGGTTACACCCCTCCTTACACCGATGGCGCGAAACTGACTCCGCCAGCCTGGTTCAAAGAGACTCAGGAACAACGTAACGAGCAGGCTAAAAAACTGCTGGCCGAAGCGGGTTATACCTCTGCTAAACCTCTGACTTTTGATCTGCTGTACAACACTTCAGATCTGCACAAGAAACTGGCCATCGCTGCTGCCGCTATCTGGAAGAAAAACCTGGGTGTTGACGTGAAACTCGTTAACCAGGAATGGAAAACCTTCCTGGACAGCCGTCATCAGGGCAACTTCGATGTGGCACGTGCGGGCTGGTGTTCTGACTACAACGAACCTTCCTCCTTCCTGAACACCATGCTGTCTGACAGCAGCAACAACACCGCTCACTATAAGAGCCCGGCGTTTGATAAAGACATCGCGGACACTCTGACAGCGAAAACTGATGATGAGCGAGCGGCGCTGTATCAGAAAGCTGAAACCCAGCTGGATAAAGACTCTGCCATCGTTCCTGTTTATTACTACGTGAACGCCCGTCTGGTGAAACCATTCGTTGGCGGTTACACCGGTAAAGATCCGCAGGACAACGTCTACGTGAAAGACTTGTACATCATCAAACACTAAGACACGGATATCAGAGCAAGGCATCCCCGAGCTGCCTTGCTCATCCTGATTTGATGAAGGTAATGTTTTTTGTTCCGGATTTCGGGACGAAAACAAAGAGCCACCACGGCGACGATCACCCGATGGTCGTCGTGACCAAGCCAAAACTATAAAGCTGTAGTGACAGGCTTAGAAACAGGTACGGGCAATGTTAAAGTTTATTTTACGCCGCTGTCTGGAAGCGATTCCGACGCTATTCATTCTGATCACCATTTCGTTTTTTATGATGCGTCTCGCACCGGGCAGTCCTTTTACGGGTGAGCGTAATCTCCCGCCAGAAGTGATGGCAAACATTGAGGCCAAATATCACCTCAATGACCCTATGTATAAGCAGTACTTCCACTATTTAGAACAACTGGCGAAAGGCGATTTCGGCCCGTCGTTCAAATATAAAGACTATACCGTTAATGATCTGGTTGCGGCCTCGTTTCCGGTTTCAGCGAAACTCGGTCTGGCGGCATTTATCATGGCGATTGTGTTTGGTGTGAGTGCGGGTGTGATTGCCGCCCTGAACCAAAACACCAAATGGGATTATACCGTAATGGGCATAGCGATGACCGGGGTGGTAATACCCAGTTTCGTGGTGGCGCCGTTACTGGTGCTGATATTTGCGATCACGCTGAAATGGCTGCCTGGCGGTGGCTGGAACGGCGGTGGCGCGAAATATATGATCTTACCTATGGTGGCGCTGTCTCTGGCCTATATCGCCAGTATCGCGCGTATCACCCGTGGTTCTATGATCGAAATTCTGCATTCCAACTTCATCCGTACAGCACGTGCCAAAGGTTTGCCACTGCGTCGCATCATTTTGCGTCACGCACTGAAACCCGCTCTGCTGCCCGTATTGTCATACATGGGGCCGGCCTTCGTAGGTATCATCACCGGTTCGATGGTCATCGAGAGCATTTTCGGATTGCCAGGTATTGGCCAGCTGTTTGTTAACGGTGCCTTAAACCGTGACTATTCACTGGTGCTGAGCCTGACCATTTTAGTGGGTGCATTGACCATTTTGTTCAATGCTATCGTCGACGTGCTTTACGCCGTCATCGACCCGAAAATCCGTTATTAATGCCGGAGTACGTCAATGATGTTAAGTAAGAAAAATAGCGACGTCGTCGAAAACTTCAGCGAGAAACTCGAAGTTGAAGGCCGCAGTCTGTGGCAGGATGCACGACGCCGCTTTATGCATAACCGCGCAGCGGTAACTAGCCTGATCGTACTGGTGTTTATCGCCTTATTTGTGACGTTCGCGCCGATGTTATCGCAGTTTGCCTACGATGATACCGACTGGAATATGATGTCAGCCGCACCTGATATGGCTTCTCATCACTTTTTTGGTACAGATTCCTCAGGCCGTGATTTGCTAGTGCGCGTGGCGATCGGCGGACGTATTTCCCTGATGGTGGGTGTCGCGGCAGCGCTGGTTGCGGTTATTCTCGGTACGCTTTACGGGTCTTTGTCCGGTTATCTGGGCGGCAAAATTGACTCCGCGATGATGCGTCTGCTGGAAATCCTTAACTCCTTCCCGTTCATGTTCTTCGTTATCTTGCTGGTGACCTTCTTCGGACAAAACATCCTGCTGATTTTCGTAGCGATCGGGATGGTGTCCTGGCTGGACATGGCGCGTATCGTGCGCGGTCAGACACTCAGCCTGAAACGCAAAGAATTCATCGAAGCGGCGCTGGTGAGCGGTGTGAATACGCGCAATATTGTGTTGCGTCACATCGTACCTAACGTGCTGGGTGTCGTAGTGGTGTATGCATCGCTGCTGGTTCCAAGCATGATCTTGTTTGAATCTTTCCTGAGCTTCCTCGGGTTAGGGACGCAGGAGCCGCTGAGTAGTTGGGGCGCGTTGTTAAGCGATGGCGCCAACTCGATGGAAGTTTCACCTTGGTTACTGCTGTTCCCGGCAGGCTTCCTGGTTGTAACTCTGTTTTGTTTCAATTTTATCGGCGATGGCTTGCGTGATGCCCTCGACCCGAAAGATCGTTAAGGAGTGCAACCATGAGCACCATTGAACATTCCACTTTTGCATCGCCTGCTTCGGTTGACGGCAAAGCACCTCCGATTCTGCTGGATGTGCAAGACCTGCGTGTGACTTTCGAGACTCCGGACGGCGACGTTACTGCGGTAAATGACCTGAACTTCGACTTACGTGCCGGTGAAACGCTGGGCATTGTAGGCGAATCCGGTTCCGGTAAATCGCAGACTGCTTTTGCCCTGATGGGGCTGCTGGCCAGCAATGGCCGCATCGGCGGTTCAGCGAAATTTAACGGTCGCGAAATTCTGAACCTGCCGCAACAGCAACTCAACAAGCTGCGTGCAGAACAGATTTCGATGATCTTCCAGGATCCGATGACCTCTCTCAACCCGTATATGCGCGTTGGCGAGCAGCTGATGGAAGTCCTGATCCTGCACAAGAAAATGAGCAGCCGCGAAGCATTTGAAGAGTCTGTACGCATGCTGGACGCGGTAAAAATGCCGGAAGCCCGCAAGCGCATGAAAATGTACCCGCACGAATTCTCCGGCGGTATGCGCCAGCGTGTGATGATCGCGATGGCATTGCTGTGCCGTCCAAAATTGCTGATTGCCGATGAGCCAACGACCGCGCTGGACGTGACCGTTCAGGCGCAGATCATGACATTACTTAATGAGCTGAAAGCCGAGTTCAACACCGCCATCATCATGATTACTCATGATCTGGGGGTCGTGGCCGGTATCTGCGATAAAGTGCTGGTGATGTATGCCGGTCGTACCATGGAATATGGTCGTGCGCGCGATGTATTCTACGAACCGTGCCATCCGTATTCCATCGGCCTGCTGAACGCGGTTCCGCGTCTGGATGCTGAGGGCGGGGCGATGCTTACGATTCCCGGCAATCCGCCAAACTTGTTGCGTCTGCCAAAAGGCTGTCCTTTCCAGCCCCGCTGCCCGCATGCGATGGATATCTGCTCTTCGGCACCGCCGCTTGAGCGTTTCGGTGATGGTCGCCTGCGTGCCTGCTACAAGCCGCTGGAGGAACTGGTATGACTGACAACACAATCATGAATAGCGCAGCGATGAACACCAATGCGCCTGAGAAAAAAGTCCTGCTGGAAGTGGCGGATCTGAAAGTCCATTTTGATATCAAAGACGGTAAACAGTGGTTCTGGCAACCCTCAAAAACCCTGAAAGCGGTCGATGGCGTCACGCTGCGCCTGTATGAAGGTGAAACGCTGGGTGTGGTAGGGGAATCCGGTTGCGGTAAATCGACCTTCGCGCGTGCGCTGATTGGTCTGGTGAAAGCCACCGATGGCCGTGTGGCATGGCTGGGTAAAGATCTGCTCAATATGTCCGATAGTGAGTGGCGCAATATCCGCAGCGATATCCAGATGATTTTCCAGGATCCGCTGGCGTCTCTGAACCCGCGTATGACGATCGGCGAAATCATTGCCGAGCCGCTGAAAACTTATAATCCGAAAATGCCTCGTGCTGAGGTCAAAGAAAAAGTAAAGGCAATGATGTTAAAGGTCGGGCTGCTACCTAACCTGATTAACCGTTACCCGCACGAATTCTCTGGCGGTCAGTGTCAGCGTATCGGTATTGCCCGTGCCCTTATCCTCGAACCGAAACTGATTATCTGTGATGAACCGGTTTCCGCGCTGGATGTGTCGATTCAGGCGCAGGTCGTTAACCTGTTGCAGCAGTTACAGCGCGAAATGGGCTTGTCACTGATTTTTATCGCGCACGATCTGGCGGTTGTGAAGCATATCTCCGACCGTGTTCTGGTGATGTATCTTGGTCATGCCGTAGAGCTCGGAACCTATGATGAGGTGTATAACAATCCTCAGCACCCGTATACCCGCGCCCTGATGTCTGCGGTGCCGGTGCCGGATCCGGATAAAGAGCGCAACAAGACCATTCAGTTGCTGGAAGGGGAGTTACCTTCGCCGATCAACCCGCCATCAGGCTGCGTATTCCGTACCCGCTGCCCGATTGCCGGACCTGAATGCGCGATTACCCGTCCGTTACTGGAAGGCAGCTTCCGCCACGCGGTGTCCTGCCTGAAAGTCGATCCGCTCTGAGAAATCTCCTCAGACGGGAAGCATAAAAAAACCTGCCAATGGCAGGTTTTTCTTTTTTGCTGACCACTACACTAAATCACTCTTTCCACAAAATATGACAGAGTTTATGATCTTTCTCGCGGCACAGCAGGACGCGGGCAAAGATATCATTAATCGGCTGATCTTCAGCGTCAGCCAGACCAATCACCACTTCCGCAAAGAAGTCAGGATTCAGATCATAATCCACGTGCTCAGCCCAGTCTTCTGCGGGATCATATAATTCAGCGCCGCCGCGTTCTTCAAATTGCAGATTGAAGATCAGGATATCTGCCGGATCCAGATTATCTCCGGCCAGTTCCAGAAAGATGTCGTAGGCTTGTTCAAGCGTTTCGTCTTCGGTCAGGCGATTATTCAGGTCCATATCATTCTCGTTTACAAATAAGTGTGTTCAGGCTGAAACCAGCCGCTACTAAGCGTATTACATCATGCCCGACGCGGCTTTTACAGCAGCGGACTGAAAAAGTAGAACAAACGTTCAACGATGCGATGCCAGAACGGGCGCTTAAGCCAGGCTTCGACATCCAGCAGATGCGAACGGGCAATATAATCTTCCTGTACACGCCCCAGGTCATCACCGAATCCGGCGTCATCAATGACCAGCGTTATCTCAAAATTCAGCCACAGGCTGCGCATATCAAGATTAACGGTACCGACCAGGCTGAGCTGGCCGTCGACCAGAATACTTTTCGTATGCAGCAGACCGTCTTCAAACTGATAAATTTTAACGCCGGCTTCCAGCAACTCGCCAAAGAAAGCTTTGCTGGCCCAGTTGACCATCATGGAATCGTTTTTCATTGGCAGAATAATGCTGACATCGACCCCGCGCTGAGCCGCCGTACAGATGGCGTGCAGCAGGTCATCGCTGGGCACCAGATACGGCGTGGTCATCACCAGTTGTTCACGGGCGGAATAAGTGGCAGTCAGTAACGCCTGGTGGATCATATCTTCCGGGAAGCCCGGACCGGAGGCGATCACCTGAATGGTATGTCCGCTTTCCTGCTCGAAAGGCATCTGATTCAGGTCAGGCTCCGGCGGCAAAATACGTTTGCCGGTCTCAATTTCCCAGTCGCAGGAATACACAATACCCATGGTCGTGGCGACCGGGCCTTCCATGCGCGCCATCAGATCAACCCACTGACCGACACCAGCATCTTGTTTGAAGAACCGCGGATCGACCATATTCATACTGCCGGTATAAGCAACATAGTTGTCGATCAGCACCACTTTACGGTGCTGGCGCAAATCCATGCGACGCAGGAATACACGGAACAAATTCACCTGTAATGCTTCGACCACTTCAATTCCGGCGTTGCGCATCATGGCAGGATATGGGCTGCGGAAGAAGGCCACGCTGCCTGCAGAATCCAGCATCAGGCGGCAATGAATACCACGGCGTGAAGCTGCCATCAGGGACTCGGCGACCTGATCCACCAGTCCGCCTGGCTGCCAGATATAGAACACCATTTCGATGTTGCTGCGGGCCAGTTCGATATCGCGCATCATGGCTTTCAGCACGTCGTCACTGGTGGTCAGCAGTTGCAGCTGATTTCCTTTAACGCCCGCGATCCCCTGACGGCGTTCACAAAGCTGGAAAAGGGATGCCGCAATTTCGCTGTTTTCGGTGGCAAAAATACGTTTGCAGTCTTTTAGGTCATTCAGCCAGCGCGCCGTGGAAGGCCACATGGCTTTCGCACGTTCTGCGCGACGTTTACCTAAATGCAGTTCCCCAAACGAAAGATAGGCAATGATGCCGACCAGAGGAATGATGTAGATGATCAGCAACCAGGCCATTGCCGAAGGAACGGCCCGGCGTTTCATCAGAATACGCAGGGTGACGCCGGCTATCAGTAACCAGTAACCGAAAACCAGAAGTCCGCTGATTACCGTATAAAATGTTGTCATAAAGGCGAAAAATCCTGTTCGCAAATTAGCGGCGTAAGTGTACGTGAAAGGGGCATTCTTTTAACTAACTTTATCCCAGCAATCAATCAGCTACCTCTTAATTCTGTATTCCCTTAATAAAATGGTCACTCCTCTGACATCAAGGTTAGACGATAACGGGGAAGAAGGAAAAAACAAGACTTGGATCACAACGTCATCGGCCTATAATGACCCCGCAGTTTTTTCCGCTTAAGACACTTTCTGTAAAAGAAATTCTGTAAAAGAAATTCTGTAAAAGAAACTCTTCCGTTAAAGAAGCAGTGACGGGCATCACAGGACACAAGTGAATGAAACGCAGTAAAAATGAAGTTGGCCGTTGGCGTATGCTACGCCAGACTCAGCGCCGCAGAAGCCGCTGGCTGGAAGGTCAGTCAAGACGCTATCGTCACATCTACCGCATTCGCCAGATCCACCATCAGCAGCACCAGCGTTTGTCATTATATGCCGTAAATTACGAATGGAATTCCTGATTAGCGGGATTTAGGCTGAAACAGCGCGCCACATTTTTTGCAAACCAGCGTCGAGTTTTTGCGTACTTTTGCGGTTATCTGTTCTGAAACGTAACCACATTCAGGGCATGTGACCTTCGTGGTCGTACTGGTTAGAAACTTCAATCCGTCGAAGAATGACATAGGACGTACCTCGTGGGCAGGGGTAGGCATCCTAACACATAAGCGATGAAAGCAATGTGACGACATTCGGGGAAATCGCGCCATGACATCTGCGTCATAGCGCGCGAGTTTACGGCAGGCCCAAATCAGTCAAACAGTTCTGAAAGAAAACTCTTTTTCTTATACGGCTTATGCGATGAATAATGACCCCGGTTATCGTAATTGCCGTGGTGACGGTTGTCGTCGCGGCGGTCGCGATCATCATAGCGGACAGGCTGAGGCTGAGGCTGAGGCTGTTGTTGCTGAGGTGCCTGTGTCTGCTGAGTTTGTACCGGAGAAACCTGTTGATACGCGGCTGACTTATCGATGATTTTGTCCAGCTCACCGCGATCTAACCAGACGCCACGGCAGTCCGGGCAATAATCGATTTCGATCCCCTGACGTTCTGACATCACCAGCTGGCTTTCTTTACACACAGGACATTGCATATCCGGTTCTCCGTTCGCTTATTGATTAAATAATGGCGCAGGTAAATTTTTCGCTATCCGGATAGTTAGACACTCAACTGGCGTAAGCAAAAGTAAAGTTGATTAAAGCTGGGCGAAGGGCAGTGCAGGAGGCAGGACGGACAGCCCGAAGGCTGCCCGCATAATATCAGAACACGCGTTTGAAAGGTTTGATGGTGACGGCTTTGTAAACGCCACCGGCCACGTACGGGTCTGCATCAGCCCACACTTTGGCGTCTTCGAGAGTTTCAAATTCCACAATCAGTACAGAACCGGTCATTCCGGCAGAGCCCGGATCTTCACTGTCGATGGCCGGAGTCGGGCCGCCGATTAAAACGCGACCTTGCTCCTGCAGTTTTTTCAGGCGTTCGATGTGCGCAGGGCGGGCAGCTGCACGTTTTTCCAGGGAGTCAGAAACATCTTCAGAATAAATAACGTAAAGCATGAGTCACCTTTAATTGGGTTTTATAGAGCGATTTGCAGCATTCAGATGCTGTCACAGCATTTTGCAGGATTAACATAGCTAAACCTGAAGCTGGGGGAAAGTGCTTTGCGTAGGATCAAAGCAAAGGTTATTTGAGAATAGTTGTCATCTCGGTGTTGAATATGATTGCTATTTACATTTAAACTTGCGGCTTCACGGGGAAAATGAATCATTATGCCGCTAAAAAAGTTTAGATTTATCCGCAAGGTTACGATTCCGGTTGCGCTTGCTGTCAGTCTGCATGTCGCTGTTATCGCAGGCGTTTTGTATATGACAGTTGGTGAGTCGATTAAATTACCGACGCAGGAACAAAAAGTGATGAGCGTGACGATGGTCAATCCCGCTGATTTCGCGCCACCTCCGCCGCCGCCTCAGGCTGAACCGACGCCGCCGGAACCCGAGCCTGAGCCGCAAGTGGTGCCTGAGCCGCCACCTCCGCCAGAAGCGGTGGTTATTCCTGAACCACCGAAACCTAAACCGAAGCCGGTTAAAAAACCTGTGGTGAAGCCGAAAGTTAAGCCCGTTGAGCGGCCGGTAGAAAAACCGACGCAAACTGTGCAAACCGCGCCGGTCACCAGCAACAAGCCGGTAAACAAACCGTTCAGCCAGCCGCCAGCGTCTGCGAATGCGAAAAATGATACCGGCCCGCGTCCGCTGCAACGCGGACAGCCAGGTTATCCGGCACGTGCGCTGGCATTGCGTATCGAGGGCCGTGTGCGCGTGCAGTTTGATGTAGATAGCGATGGTCGTGTGCAGAACATCCGGGTGCTGTCAGCCGAGCCGCGCAACATGTTTGAGCGTGAAGTGAAGCAGGCGATGAACAAATGGCGCTATGAGCCGAAAGCTGCCAGCAATCTGGTGGTGAATCTGGTGTTCAAAATTAAAGGTGGCAGCAGCGTAGAGTAACTTTCGCTGCAGGTTTTACCACCAGAAAACCGCAATAAAAAAGGTCGCCATCAGGGGCGACCTTTCGTTTATCAGGATCTCAGTAAACAGCTCAGTCCTGAGAAACACCGTCAGAATCCACGCTGAAATTACTGCGTCCGTCCGGCAGCTGACGCGATTTGCCTTCGTCATCCACGGCAACATAGGTAAAGACCGCTTCAGTGGCTCTGTAACGCTGTCCGATAGGCTCAGAAGAGACTTTCTTCACCCACACCTCAACATTAATGGTAATCGAACTGTTGCCGGTACGAATGCAGCGTGCGTAACAGCACACAACATCCCCCACCGCTACCGGCTTGAGGAACGTCATGCCATCAACGCGCACGGTCACAACGCGACCTTTAGCGATTTCCTTCGCCTGGATCGCACCGCCCATGTCCATCTGCGACATCAGCCAGCCACCAAAGATATCGCCGTTTGCATTGGTGTCAGCGGGCATAGCCAGCGTACGCAAGACCATTTCACCATTGGGTAAGCTATGTTTTTCGTTCATAAAGTTGCTTCACAAAAAGCCCGTCATGCTTCACACCGCAGATGCGTTGGCTGCCTTCCTGCGGCCTGAATAATTCAGGGCTTAATAATAGGAAGGCCTTTCAAAGAAAGGCCCGTGCAGAAGAATGCTTATTTTTTTTCATCATCTGGCATATGCCGGTAAATATAGATACCGCTTAACAGCGTAAACACCAGCGTCAGGACTGTCAGACCAAAGACCTTAAAGTTGACCCAAATATTCTGGGGTAACCAGAAGGCAACATAGATATTCGCCAGGCCGCACAGCAGGAAGAAGATCGCCCAGCTGACGTTCAGTTTATTCCACACGTGATCCGGTAAGGTCAGCTCTTTACCCAACATACGCTGGATTAACGGCTTTTTCAGTACCAGTTGGCTGATCAGCAGCGCACCGGAGAACAGGACGTAAATCACGGTCACTTTCCATTTAATGAATTCATCATTATGGAAGACCAGCGTCAGGGTGCCGAATACCGCCACCATCGCGAAGGTGATTAACGTCATCTTCTCGATTTTACGATACAGAACCCAGGTAATGACTAACGCTAACGCGGTGGCAGCGATTAACGCGCCTGATGCGACAAAGATGTCGTAAAGCTTATAAACCACAAAAAAGACAATCAGGGGAAGAAAATCGAGGAGCTGCTTCATACTTCATTCCATGTTTTATGTATGAGATGACTATACCGGAATCATTTCACGGACAAAAGAAAAGGGCGCCGGAGCGCCCCTTAAAAACGTATGTCTATATTATGCATGTAATTTCATGTAAAGACGGAACAGATAAATCAGCATAAATGCACTGATAAGATTGCTCACCGCACCGAGAATTACCGCACCGATCATCGGATTAAGTGCGCTGAGCACGCCGACAAACAGCATCAGAACCACCTGCGCCACAATCCAAAGCATAATCGCCGGTGCAAACAGACGAATGTTGGAGAACGCCAGCCGGGTACTCAATCGCATCGCTTTGAAGACGCCTACGTTCTCTTTGCACGCAATAACCGGCGACATCGCCCATGCAATCGCAATCAGGAAAGCCGGAACAAACAACAGTGCCAGCCCGATACGGAACATCACGCTGTAGATGAAGAGCAAAATAGCCAGACGCGGGAGAACAGGCAGGGAAGCCGCCAACACCTGAACCACACTGGCGCGAACGCCCTGGGAAACCAGCTGAATAAGCGTTAATACGCCGCCGACCAGAATGACATTACCGGCCAGCGTGGAAAAAAGTGCTGCCAGGCTATAGCGGAAAATGGCGCTTTGCTGCTCCGGAGTAATCTGCTGTTCGATATAACCCATCATATCGCCGACGCTCATGCCGGTCATGTTGCTCATCAGTTGCGCGATTGCATCAACCTGCTCAGCGGAAGGACTTAAAACCCAGCTCAATATGACGGTAATTAATGCGGCCAGAACCGAGAGCGCTAAAACGCTACTCATCTGATTACGCATAAAATTATAACTGTCACGGTACAATGTACTGGCCGTGATAGACATGGACGCTCCTTGGCAAAAAAAGCAAAAATCAATAAGGCGGGGATTGTACCCTTTAAATACACTCCGCCGATAGTTTTGCGCTGATTTCCTGTCAATCTGCCTGATGAATCTCTGCCTGTACGCGGCTGAGGTGGCTGAGATTAATCGTCGGTAATTCTTTAGTGAGCGGAGGCAGGCCATAACCTGCGCGTGCGCGATCGCAAGCCATATGGCCGACGCCATTCAGGCCGGCCTGATCAAACTCACGACAAGGTGTCGGGCGGTTAAGGTAAATCGAGCAGGAAACCGATTGTCCCACTTCCCCCTTCAGGGCGATGCAGCGCGGCGATTTGTTGTTCGTGCCTTGCATACAACTCAGAAAAGGGGTGGCTTGTTCTGTCAGAGCCTGGGGAACAATACCGCCAGCCTCTTCAGATTCAGCCCAGTAAAATGAAACACGGAAATAGGCGCAGCATGCGCCACAGGTCATACAAGGATTGTTAATTTCGCTCATCTTGGGAAGCTACCGACTCCTTACGGCACCAAACCAAAACCAACATGTGTATGCAAATTACGCAGCGTCATTTTTTTTAGCAACTGAAATTACACCTCTTAACAAATCAACAAAATTTCCTCATTTTTGATGCAGATCAATTCCTTTGTTTTTATAGATTTAGATCGCTTTGCGGAAGATGCATTTTATTACGTTTTGTTTTAAAGATGTGATCCCGCATTGATCAAACCATACCAAAGAGTAGGTATCATTTGCGCGGTTGATAAATAATCCACACAAAGGAAAGGGACAATGAAAGCAGCATATTGGGCATTAGTGGCGGCAGCGGCATTTCCGGCAGTTGCGAGCGCACATCAGGCAGGGGATGTGATTTTTCGCGTAGGTACAGCCACGGTTCGTCCGACAGAAGGTTCAGATAACGTGCTGGGTCTGGGTTCATTTAATATCAATAACAACACTCAGATGGGCTTAACACTGGGCTATATGTTTACCGACAATATCGGGATGGAGTTGCTGGCAGCCACGCCGTTCCAGCACAAAGTCGGTTTGCAAAGCACCGGGACAATCGCAGAAGTGAAGCAGTTGCCGCCGTCTCTGATGGCCCAGTATTATTTTGGCGACAGGCAGGACAAACTTCGTCCCTACCTCGGTGTGGGTATCAACTACACCACTTTCTACGACACCAATTTCAACCAGACCGGGCGCGATGCCGGGCTGTCAGATTTAAGCGTCAAGGATTCATGGGGCGTGGCAACGCAGGCGGGTCTGGATTACAACCTGGATGACAACTGGTTGATTAACATGTCTGTGTGGTGGATGGATATTGATACGGAAGTGAAATTCAAAGCCGGTGGTGAGCAGCAAAACATCAACACCCGGATCGACCCGTGGGTCTTTATGTTTGGCGTCGGCTATCGCTTCTGATCTTCAGAAAACAGGTATAAAAAAAGAGGCGCTCCGGCGCCTCTTCGCTTTTCAGTTTACTGCCTGTGCGGATACAGCATTCGCAGACTATTTCACCCGCATATCATTCTCAATCGAACGTACACCGGCAACGCCACGCGTCACTTCGACCGCACGGTTAGCATCCGCTGTTGACGTCACAAAACCACTTAACTGCACGCGGCCTTTAAAGGTCTCGACGCTGATTTCAGTGGATTTAATTGTCTTATCGGCCAGCAGGGCTGATTTTACTTTTGTCGTGACCACGGTGTCATCGATGTAACCACCGGTTCCTTCTGATTTTTTAGTCGGTGCACACGCGGCAACGGCCATGACCACAACGGCTGCCATGCAGAATGCGGACAAAGTTTTGAATAGCTTCATAAAATAACTCTCCATGATTTGTTATAAAACCAAAAGAAACAACCTGTTACCTAAGCAGATGATATCTCTCTCACATACAGTATCATTGATCTGCTGAGTAATTTTAGTTTGGATTATTGAAATGGTTAATACAAATTAAGTGGGGTAAAAAAAAGTAAGAAATTAAAAGAAACAGAACCTTAGTCACTTATTAATAGTCACTGTCTGACTGAGGTTCTGTTTTAGAGCAGTTAAGCGCGGGTGGCGGCTTTCATTTCACTGACAAAGCGGGAAAGCTGAGCCAGCATTTCAGAAGGCTGATGCTGATTATTTTCGATGATACGCACCGTCGCTGAACCGGAAATGGCACCGGCAGCGCCTGCCGCCAGCGTTTCTTTCACCTGTGAAGGCTCGGAAATACCAAAGCCCTGCAACGGTGGCGCAGCATTATATTCACGTAACTTATCAACCAGATGATTCAGCGGAGTCAGCGCGCGTTTTTCCGTGCCGGTAACGCCTGCGCGGGACAGCAGATAAGTGTAGCCGCGGCCATGAGAGGAAATCTCTCGCAACAAATCATCAGACGCATTTGGCGGGCAGATGAAAATCGGGGCAATACCGTGACGCAATGCCGCGGCGCGGAACGGCGCGGATTCTTCGAACGGCACATCAGCAACCAGTACGGAATCGACGCCCACTTCGGCGCAGCGCTGATAGAAAGTTTCGATACCGTTGTGGAACACCAGATTGGCGTACATCAGCAGGCCAATCGGAATGTCCGGATGTTTTTCACGGATGCGGGCCAGCATATTGAAACACTGCGTCGGCGTTACGCCTGCCGCGAAAGCGCGCAGGTTAGCGTTCTGAATCGTCGGGCCATCTGCCAGCGGATCAGAGAACGGGATACCCAGTTCCAGCGCATCGGCACCGGCTTCAATCATCGTATCGATGATGGACAGTGAAAGCTCAACGCCCGGATCGCCCAGCGTAACGAAAGGAACAAATGCGCCTTCTTTTTTGCTTTCCAGACGTTTGAATAATTGCTGATAACGTTCCATTAAATTTCTCCCCGGGCAGTCAGGATGTCGTGTACGGTGAAAATGTCTTTGTCACCGCGACCTGACAAATTCACAACCAGGATTTGTTCTTTCTCTGGCGTTTCCTTGATAAGTTTCAGTGCATAAGCCAGCGCATGTGAGGATTCCAGCGCAGGAATAATCCCTTCGTGGCGGGACAATTCTTTAAAGGCTTCCAGCGCTTCGTCATCAGTAATCGACACATATTCTGCACGGCCAATGCTGTTGAGGAAGGCGTGTTGCGGGCCGACAGACGGGAAATCCAGGCCCGCTGAAATTGAGTAAGACTCTTCAATCTGACCCTCAGATGTTTGCATCATTGGCGCTTTCATACCGAAATAAATGCCGACGTGACCGTGTTTCAGTGGTGCGCCGTGTTGTCCGGTTTCGATACCCAGACCGCCCGGTTCAACGCCAATCAGCTTCACGCTGGTATCGTCGATGAAATCAGCAAACATGCCGATGGCGTTGGAACCGCCGCCCACACAGGCAATTACCGCATCCGGCAGACAGCCTTCGCGTTCCTGCATCTGGGCTTTCGTTTCCTCACCGATCATCCGCTGGAATTCACGCACGATAGTCGGATAAGGATGCGGGCCTGCCGCGGTGCCCAGCATGTAGTGGGCGGTTTCATAGCTGCCGGACCAGTCGCGCAGCGCTTCATTACAGGCATCTTTCAGCGTGGAAGAACCGCTGTGTACCGGAATGACTTCCGCACCCATCAGGCGCATACGGAACACGTTCGGTGACTGACGCTCAATGTCTTTGGCGCCCATATAAATACGGCATTTCAGACCGAGCAGGGCACAGGCCAGTGCGGAAGCCACGCCGTGCTGACCCGCGCCTGTTTCGGCGATGATTTCAGTTTTGCCCATGCGTTTTGCCAGCAATGCCTGACCTAACACCTGGTTAGTCTTGTGCGCGCCGCCGTGCAGCAAATCTTCACGCTTGAGGTACAGCTTGGTTTTGGTGCCTGCGGTCAGGTTTTTGCACAGTGTCAGCGCCGTCGGGCGACCTGCGTAGTTTTTCAGTAAATCGATAAATTCAGCCTGGAACTCCGGGTCGCGCTGTGCGCTGACGAAGGCTTCTTCCAGCTGGGCCAGCGCAGGCATCAGAATTTGCGGAACATACTGGCCGCCAAATTCGCCGAAGTAGGGATTAAGTAAAGTCATGTTATTCCGTCCTGTCTGTCAATTTTTTCGGCATTGCGTGCGGCTTAATACGCCCGCAATGTCTGGAATACGGCGGTAATTTTTTCGGCATCTTTGATGCCCGGCTCGCTTTCAACACCGGAGTTGAAGTCCAGCCCTGCACAACCGAGTTGCGCAGCCTCGACGCAGTTATCTGCGCTCAGACCACCGGCAAGCAGCACATTGCTCAGATCCTGCCCGGCCAGTTTGCTCCAGTCGAAACGATAACCGGTTCCGCCTTTGCCGTTGTCCAGCACGTAGCGATCTACGTGATTCAGGTCGCGTGCCGGAAGGGTGTCTTTGACGCTCAGCGCTTTCCAGATCTGAACATTTTCAGGCAGCGCTTCGCGCAGTTCATCGATATACGCCTGGCTTTCATCGCCATGAAGTTGCACGGCGGTCAGGTTCAGCGTCTGTGCGGTTTGCGCCACAATGCTGACCGATTCATCGCGGAACACGCCGACATATTTCAGCGGCGCGCCGTTCTGTACTTCTTTCGCCAGCGTATGCGTGACGAAACGTGGCGACGCCTCGACAAAAATCAGTCCGCCATAAATGGCACCGGCCTCAAACGCCGCCAGGGCGTCTTCCGCGCGGGTCAGACCGCACACTTTATTATCACCGAGCAGCACACGACGAACGGCGGCGAAGAGGTTTTGTTCCGACATCAGCGCGCTGCCGATCAGGAAACCATTGGCGAAGCGGCTGAGTTCACGGATTTGCCCGTAGGTATTAATACCTGATTCGCTGATGACCGTGACGCCATGTGGAACACGCGGTGCCAGTTCACGGGTGCGGTTCAGGTCAATGGACAAATCGCGCAGGTCGCGGTTATTGATACCGACCACTTTGGCTTTCAGCTTAACGGCGCGATCCATTTCTTCTTCATTACTCGCTTCGGTCAGCACGCCCATATTCAGGCTGTGAGCGACGGCGGCGAGCTGAACGTACTGATCGTCATCGAGCACTGACAGCATCAGTAAAATCGCATCGGCCTGATAGAAACGCGCCAGATGGATCTGATACGGATCGATAATAAAATCTTTGCACAGCACCGGTTGCGTGACGGTTTTGCTGACCAGAGGCAGAAAATCAAAGCTGCCCTGGAAGTATTTCTCGTCAGTTAATACTGAAATAGCGGAAGCGTAATCTTTATAAACGCTGGCGATTTCTACCGGATCAAAGTTTTCACGGATCTTCCCTTTCGACGGAGAGGCTTGTTTGCACTCCAGAATAAAGGCCGTTCTTGCGCCTTGCAGGGCATGGTAGAAACTGCGCTGGCTCTGAGTTATTTCGTTCTGAAAGCTGGCCAGCGGTTGTTGTTCTTTGCGTGCCGCGACCCAAATTTCCTTGTCGCGAACAATTTTGTGGAGCACGGTTTCCTGCTGCATCACTTATCCTCTTGCTGCCAATGCCAGCACGCGCTGGTAAGGTTCACCGCTGCGCATGACGGCCAAAGCCTGTTGTGCGTTTTGCTTTAAGTCTTCCTGACCGAACAGACGCAGTAACATCGCCACATTGACGGCTACCGCGGCTTCGTGGGCCGGATCTCCTTTACCTTGTAATAAGCGTGCCAGAATGTCACGGTTTTCTTCCGGCTCGCCGCCCAGCAAGGCTTCAATCGGATAATTGTCCAGACCAAAGTCCTGTGGCGTCAGTTCATACGTGGTGATTTTACCGTCTTTCAGCTCAGCAACTTGTGTTGCGGCGTGAATGGCGACTTCATCCATTCCGCCACCGTGAACCACGGCGGCACGTTCATAACCGAGTGCGCGCAATGTTTCTGCAATCGGCTGCACCAGTTCCGGGCTGTAAACGCCAATCAGCGCCATCGGCGGACGCGCCGGGTTAATCAGTGGCCCGAGCACGTTAAACAGCGTGCGGGTTTTCAGCGCTTTGCGCACCGGCATCGCATGGCGGAAACCGGTGTGATACTGCGGCGCGAACAGGAAGCACACGTTCAGGTCATCGAGAGCCGCGCGGGATTCTTCTGCAGGCATATCCAGACGGATGCCAAACGCTGCCAGTAAATCCGACGAGCCCGAACGGCTGGACACGCTGCGGTTGCCGTGTTTCGCCACTCGGGCGCCACAGGCCGCCGCCACAAAGGCGCTGGCGGTAGAAATGTTGATGCTGTTGGTGCCGTCGCCGCCGGTGCCAACGATATCCGCGAACGGATAATCAGGGCGCGGGAACGGTTCGGCGTGCGCCAGTAACGCTTTGGCTGCACCGGCGATTTCAGCCGGTTGCTCGCCACGGACTTTCATGCTGATTAAGGCACCGGCCAGCTGCGCCGGTTCCAGTTCGCCATTCACGATGGCGGTAAATAACTGCTGGCTTTCTTCCTGCGTCATTGCCTGAGCGCGAAACAGGTTTTCGAGAATGCCGGGAATAGTTTGCGTTTTCATGACAGTTCTCCTTACACCAAAGCCCAGGCCAGTGTCTGCTCAAGCAGACGGGCGCCCTGTGAAGTTAAAATGGATTCCGGATGGAACTGGAAACCGCAAACGCGATCTTCTTCGTGACGCACTGCCATCACCATATCGCCGAAGCGGGCGTTAACGGTCAGACCGTCGGGGATCTGACTGCCGACCAGCGAGTGATAACGGGCGACCGGCAGCGGGTTATTCATACCGGCAAACATTGCTTCGTTATCATGGGTAATAGAAGAAGCTTTACCGTGCAGGATTTCACCTGCCTGACCGACAAAACCGCCGTAGGTTTCCACAATCGCCTGATGACCCAGACAGATGCCGATAATCGGCAACTGGCCGCGCAGACGTTTGAGCAATTCCGGCATACAACCGGCTTCAGAAGGTGTACCCGGACCCGGAGAAAGCACCAGCACCGGCTTTTCCAACTGGCTGAGTTTTTCGATAATCACGTCAGCCGGGATCTGATTGCGGTAAATGACCACGTTGTGACCGCTTGAACGCAGCTGATCGACGAGGTTGTAAGTAAAGGAATCGACGTTATCGATAAGTAAGATATCGGCCATCTTAAAATACCTCTTTCGCGTTGTGGGCGGTGGCGATGGCGCGCAGAACTGCACGGGCTTTGTTACGGGTTTCGTCGGCTTCGGCTTGCGGTATGGAATCGAGCACCACGCCGCCGCCTGCCTGCACGGTGGCGATGCCGTCTTCGACATAGGCTGAGCGGATAACGATGCAGGTATCTAGATCACCGTGAGCGGTGAAGTAGCCGACCGCGCCGCCGTAACTGCCACGACGGGTCTGCTCGGAAGCTGAAATCAGCTGCATGGCGCGCACTTTCGGTGCGCCGGTCAGCGTACCCATATTCATGACGGCCTGATAAGCATGCAGCACGTCGAGATCATGACGCAGCGTACCCACCACGCGGGACACCAGATGCATCACGAAAGAGTAACGGTCAACTTTGGTCAGGTCAGCAACGTATCGGCTGCCCGGTTCGCAGATACGCGCCAGATCGTTACGTGCTAAATCCACCAGCATCAGGTGCTCGGCCAGTTCTTTATGGTCAGTACGCATTTCCAGTTCGATGCGGCTGTCGAGATCTAAATCCAGTGAGCCATCAGCACGGCGACCGCGCGGACGCGTCCCGGCAATCGGGTAGATTTCAATCTGGCGGTTAGTCGCGTCATATTTCAGCGCGCTTTCCGGCGATGCGCCGAACAACGTGAAATCGTTGTCCTGCATGAAGAACATATACGGGCTCGGGTTGTTGTTTTTCAGCGTTTCATAAGCGGCCAGCGGAGCAGGGCATGGGAGCGAGAAACGGCGTGAAGGCACCACCTGGAAGATTTCACCGGCGCGGATCGCCACTTTCATTTTCTCAACCACGGCACCAAACACTTCGTCGCTCTGGTTCACGCTCAGCTGCATTTCCGGCACGCTCTGATGCGGAATAGCATGCGCCGGTAATTGCAGCTGGTATTGCAACTGTTCCAGACGTTCGTGCAGACGCTGTTTCTCATCAGAGGAAGGCGTAAACAGGCTGGCCTGCAAACGGCAGGAGCGGTTCTGGTGGTCAAGCACCAGCAAGGTTTCTGCCAAATAGAAGCAGAAATCCGGGCAGCGCTGGTCGGAATCAAGTTTCGGTAAATCTTCAAAACCCGCGACCAGATCGTAGGCAAACAGACCACCGAGGAACATCGCCTCGCGTTCATCGGCTGGCGCTTCAACGGAGGTCAGAATACTGCGCAGCGCGTCAAATACGGAACGTGAACGCAGACGGGCATCTTCGTCCTGCATCTGGTCAATAGACGGGAAAGTCAGTTCGCGGCCGTTAGGGCGAACGTCATTACGAATTTCATCCGGTAGGGCGGCATCAATCAGTGACAATAAAGAGGCACCGTTCGGGGTCAGTGCCTGAATCGAAACCCGGTAACCCAGCGCGGTGATGCGCAGGGCGCTGTCAACAATTAACAGGCTCTTCAGGTTTTCTTTGCTGGTCACTTCGGAGGATTCGAGCAGCAGCGTGGCCGGACGTGCGCCACAAAGTTGGTGGAAAATGGCTGTCGGGTCGCCGCGGTAACATCCTTCTGCGGTCAGCAATTCTAATCGTGGTTTCTGAATAGTCATTTTGCTTCCTGAAATTTTTCAACGTTTCTGTAAAACAGATTTCAAATAGACGGCCACAAAAAAGCCCGCATTATGCGGGCTTCGGAAATCTTGCAGCGTCTGATGACAGCTATGCGTGATTATTCCGCCCGCCAAAGGGAAGTACGCCACCCGCTGAGAACCGCCATCATGTGAGTTTTCATCATCAGACACTCTTGTTTGTTTATGAAGCTAACGTCTTTAAAACGTAAGCTTTCTGAATCGGTTTGTCACGTTGTTCATTTCTGAACTGTTCCGTGAACTTGCGTACTAGTAAACTAGTTCAGAGATGTAAAGTCAACCCTCTTTTTGCTTGTTTTCACACCTTTGGTGCGCTGGCAGTGTGGGGAATAGTGCGCTGACGGCGTACCGCACCGTTGCAGTGTGTCACGTTCGGTTGAAATCATCCCTAACGTGAGAAGCGCTAACGCGTTATGATGGACTCTGCATTCAGAAACAGGTTAATTCCCCACGTGACGACGACTTTGCCCCTAAATACTTCATCTTCAGCAGACGACCAGACCACCAGCACTGCATTCACGATTTACGATCTCCACAGCCATACCACGGCTTCAGACGGCTATTTAACGCCGGAAGCGCTGGTCGCGCGTGCGGTGGAAATGCGGGTGGGCGTTTTGGCGATCACCGATCACGACAGCACGGAAGGGCTGGCGCGGGCGGCGCAGGCCATTGCTGAGAATCAGCTGCCGCTGCAACTGGTGAACGGTGTCGAAATTTCTACATTGTGGGAAAACCATGAAATTCACATTGTCGGACTGGGCATCGACCCATTGCATCCGGCGATGATCGAATTACTGAAAGTGCAGGCGGATTTGCGTCAGCAGCGTGCGCAGGAGATGGGGCGTCGTCTGGCCAAAGCGCGTATTGAAGGCGCATGGGAAGGTGCGTTGCGTCTGGCCGATGGGGGTGCCGTAACACGTGCGCATTTTGCCCGTTATCTGGTGGAATTTGGCGCGGCTGGCACTATCGCACAGGTGTTCAAAAAGTTCCTCGCCAAAGGCAAGACCGGCTACGTTCCGCCACAGTGGTGTACAATAGAACAAGCGATTAATGCGATTCATCAGTCTGGCGGACAGGCCGTTGTTGCCCATCCGGGTCGTTATGACTTGTCCACGAAATGGCTTAAACGTCTGCTGGCATTCTTTGCAGAGCAGGGCGGCGATGCCATGGAAGTCGCGCAGTGTCAGCAGGCGCCGAATGAACGCGCTCAGCTGGCGGCTTACGCCCGTGACTATAATTTACTCGCCTCGCAGGGTTCTGATTTCCATCAGCCCTGTTCGTGGATTGAGCTGGGGCGCAAACTTTGGCTTCCCGCAGGCGCAGAGCCGGTATGGCAACACTGGCCGGTCGCCGGGAAACAGCCTGAAATTGAACCGGTCTGAAGCCCGACCGCAGAAGAAGAATTAAGAGGGAACCATGAGTCAATATTTTTATATTCACCCCGAAAATCCGCAGCCACGTCTGATTAATCAGGCTGTCGAATTGCTGCGCAAGGGGAATGTGATCGTCTATCCGACGGACTCAGGCTATGCGCTGGGTTGTCGTCTGGAAGAAAAGAACGCGATGGAGCGCATTTGCCGCATCCGTCAGTTAGACGGAAACCACAACTTTACCCTGATGTGTCGTGATCTGTCTGAGCTGTCGACTTACGCTTACGTGGATAACTCGGCATTTCGTCTGATCAAAAATAACACGCCGGGCAACTATACGTTCATTCTGAAAGCGACCAAAGAAGTGCCGCGCCGTCTGATGAGTGAGAAACGCAAAACCATCGGTTTGCGCGTACCGTCGAATCCGATTGCTGTCGCATTGCTGGACGTATTGGGTGAACCGCTGATGTCCACCACGCTGATGCTCCCAGGCAATGACTTTGCGGAATCCGATCCGGAAGACATCAAAGACCATTTAGGCAAACTGGTCGATCTGGTGATTGACGGGGGGTCTATCGGGCAACAACCGACGACGGTGATTGATCTGACCGAAGTGTCACCGGAAGTGATCCGCGAAGGCGCAGGCGATCCGGCACCTTTCCGGTGATCTTTGCCTGAGTCAGTCTGTGCAGGTTGTTTGAAAAATAATCAGACCGTAAAGTCCTTTGCAGGATACAAATTGCCGATAAATGTGTATAATGGCGGGCTGACTTTTTTGTAAGTCATTGTATCACTACGCAATAACTGAATTTTGGCGGGCAGGTGGCGAATCACGTCATGCTGCCGGCTCCCCCCGACGCCTGTGAAGGCGACAAATGAGGCTGCTCAATGAGCGAGAAGTATAATTCCCAGAAGCACACCAGCGATAAAGCCAAACCGGCACGTCCATCTGGTGACAAGCCAAAAAGTGGCAGAAATTCCGGCGCAGCAAAAAGCCGTCCGGAACCGTCACGGGCTGAAAAGCGCGGCGAAAAGCCACGTACTGACAAACCACGTACAGATAAACCTCGCAGCGACAAGCCGCGTTCAGACAAACCACGTTCTGACGCAGGCCGCGGCGATTCACGCATAGAAAACTCACGTATAGAAAAACCACGCACCGGCAAACCGGGTCGTACGGAAAATGCCCGCGGTGAAAAACCTCGCGCACCGCTGAAACCGCGTGGCACCAAGCCTAAAGCTGAAGCACTGTTTGATGAAAACGGTGATGAAGAAGAAGTGAAATACCAGAAGCCGAAGAACGCGCTGGACAGCACCGAAGGGCAAAGCGAAAAGCTGCAAAAAGTCCTCGCGCGTGCAGGTCACGGTTCACGCCGTGAAGTCGAAGCGATGATCCAGGCTGGCCGCGTCAGCGTTGACGGTAAAATTTCTACGCTGGGCGACCGCGTGGAAGTCACCGGCGGCACCAAAATTCGTCTCGATGGTCACGTTCTGTCCGTGATGGAATCTCAGGACACCGTCTGCCGCGTGCTGGCGTACTACAAGCCGGAAGGTGAGTTGTGTACGCGCAGTGATCCGGAAGGCCGTCCGACCGTCTTTGACCGTCTGCCAAAAATGCGCGGTTCCCGCTGGATTGCAGTAGGTCGTCTGGACGTTAACACTTCCGGCCTGCTGTTATTCACTACCGACGGTGAACTGGCTAACCGCCTGATGCACCCGAGCCGTGAAGTTGAGCGCGAATATGCCGTGCGTGTGTTTGGTCAGGTTGATGATGAAAAAATCAAACAGCTGAGCCGTGGCGTACAGTTGGAAGACGGTCCTGCGGCATTCCGCTCGATCAAATTCCAGGGCGGCGAAGGTCTGAACCAGTGGTATAACGTAACCCTGACAGAAGGGCGTAACCGCGAAGTTCGTCGTCTGTGGGAAGCCGTTGGCGTGCAGGTCAGCCGTTTGATCCGCGTGCGTTATGGTGACCTGAACCTGCCTAAAGGCCTGCCTCGAGGCGGCTATAAAGAGCTGGATCTGCCGGACATCAACTATCTGCGCACACTGGTCGATATGACCGAAGAAACCGTCAGCAAACTGCCGGTTGAGCGCGATCGTCGCCGTGTGAAAGCCAACCAGATCCGTCGTGCTGTTAAACGCCACACTCAGGTTGCACCGGCACGTCGTACTACCGGGCCTGCCAAACGGGGCTAATCGCTGACAAGCGACAAACTTCCGGCTATGCTCATAAACCGCAGTTTAAAACTGCGGTTTTTTTTGTGTCAAATTCAGGACAGAACCGTATTTGTCTGAAAAGACTTACCTGAAAATCAGCAAGAAAATACATGACTCACCGGCATTTCTGGCTCTGAGACAAAGGACAACATCATGAAATTATATCTGATACGACACGGACAAACTCAGGCTAACATTAGCGGCGTTTTTTGCGGGAGCAGCGATATTGCGCTGACGGCGGAAGGCGAAGGACAGGCACAACATGTTGCCCGTCAGCTGGCGGCGACGTCGCTGGATGCCATTATCCATACCGATATGCGCCGCAGTCGCGACACCGCCGGGATTATCGCGCAGGGGCGCGACATCACGATGGAATCACAGCCCCTGTTACGCGAAATGGCGTTTGGCGACTGGGAAATGCGTCACCACAACGAGCTGGAAGCCTCACAGGCTGAAGGATTTCAGGAATGGTGTCAGGACTGGCAAAAAGCCGATGTGCCGCAGGGGGAATCATTCACTGACTTTACGGTGCGTGTTCGCCAGGCTTTGCAGCAGTTGCATTTACGCCCGCAGGAAAGCCGGCTGGCCATTGTCGCGCATCAGGGGTCGCTCAGCCTGTTACTGGCGATGATGCTCAAACTCGCGCCTGCCGATATGTGGCGCTTTCCGTTTAAACAAGGCTGCCTGTGTGAAATCGATCTCCGTCCCGGAGCCTGCGTTATTCAGCGCTTCAACGACAGCGGTTTATAATGGGGCAGGGCATCACCAGTCGATGCCCTGTTGCGCCATGATACCGGCGTCAAAGGCGTGTTTTACCGGCCGCAGTTCGCTGACGGTGTCGGCCATTTCCAGCAGGTCGCGATGACAGCCACGTCCGGTAATGATCACCGTCTGGTGCGACGGACGGGCATTCAGCGCGTCCACCACTTCCTGTAAATCCAGATAGCCGAAACTGACCATATACGTCAGCTCATCGAGCACCACGAGATCTAACGAAGCATCAGCCAGCATGCGTTTTCCGTGCTGCCAGACGGCCTGACAGGCCTCGGTATCGGTTTCTTTATTCTGTGTTTCCCAGGTAAAGCCGGTCGCCATCACCTGAAATTCCACGCCGTGCGGTTCGAGCAGATTCTTCTCGCCGTTCGGCCATTCACCTTTAATAAACTGGATCACCGCCGCGCGCATGCCGTGCCCGACGGCGCGGGTGACGGTACCAAAGGCCGCCGTGGTTTTGCCTTTACCGTTGCCGGTAAACACAATCAAAATTCCGCGCTGCTCTTTGGCGGCATCAATACGCGCATCCACCTGTTCTTTCAGCTTTTGCTGGCGCTGCTTGTGGCGATCTTCAGTCATCAGTGGCTCCGTTATTATTCTGCCGGACCGGCTTTGCGGCCTGGCTGGGCATCAAAACTGATGCCGGTTTTACGGCGGCTGTCGTCGCCCATCAGGTACAGATATAACGGCATAATATCCGCCGGTGTCTTGAGTTTATCTTTGTTTTCATCGGGAAACGCCGAGGCACGCATGCTGGTTCGGGTGCCGCCAGGGTTGATGCAGTTCACGCGCAGACCGGTATGTTTATGCTCTTCGGCCAGCACCTGCATCATACCTTCGGTAGCAAATTTCGACACGGCATAGGCACCCCAGCCACTGCGGCCTTCACGACCCACGCTGGACGTTGTGAAGACCAGCGAAGAACTGGCGGATTTCAGCATCAGCGACAGTAACGCCTGCGTCAGCATAAAGGTCGCATTCACATTTACCTGCATCACGTTCATCCAGTCTTGTAACTGAATATCCGCCATTGGCGTGATGTCAGTCAGCAGGCCGGCATTATGCAAAACGCCGTCGAGATGCGGAACCCATTGCCCGATTTGATCAGCAACTCGCTGGCAATCCTGCTGGCTGGCGGTCAGTAAATCGAGTGTATAAATAAAAGCAGGGCGCAGGTTTCTCGCCGCAATTTCCTGCTGCACGTTGGCCAGTTTGCTCTCGGTACGACCCAGCAAAATCACCTGCGCGCCAAAGCGGGCGTAGGTCAGGGCAGCTTCGCGACCAATGCCGTCGCCGGCGCCGGTGATGAGAATAATGCGATTGTTGAGCAAATCAGATTTAGGATGGTAATGCACGGTCATTCCTCTTAACGGGGCGCGATGTGGCGGCAAATGGCCGTCGTCACATCTGGCGCTCTAAATATAAAAATGCCGGAAAAGGGAGACGTTGCGCTCGACCGGAGTCCGACATTTTGGCGAAATTTTGCGGTGTTTTAGCAGCGATCACCGCTTATATGCCTCAAATGGGCATGAGTTTCAATGATTAACCGAAAAACGAACAGCTCTTTTGTAACAAAATTGGAACACGTGCGCACTCAGTTTTACTTACGATTGACAATGTCATATTCAAACAAGACGCCGCGACGGCGATTGTCTAGAATGTTCAACATCTTTCTGACCACGGTTTTATGACCACATAGATAAGGCGGTTTTGTGGATTTACTTTCTCTTTATGGGCTGTTTTTGGCCAAAGTTGTGACCGTAGTGATCGCCATCGGCGCGCTGGTAATTCTGGTTGTCGGCCTTCGCCATCGTAAATCTCACAGCAAAGGTGAGTTACAACTGATCGACTTAGGCGAACAGTACCGCGAAATGCAACGTGAAATGCGCAGCGCGCGTATGAATCCTGCTGAGCTGAAAATTCGCGGCAAGGAACTGAAGAAAAAAGATAAAGCTGAAGCCAAACAGAAAAAATTGCAGGCCAAAACCGGTGGCTCAAAAAGCAAACCATGCCTGTATGTGCTCGACTTTAAAGGCAGCATGGATGCCCATGAAGTGACGTCGCTGCGTGAAGAGATTTCGGCGGTGCTGGCGGTGGCGACACCGGAAGACGAAGTTCTGCTGCGCCTCGAAAGTCCGGGCGGTGTGGTGCACGGTTATGGCCTTGCAGCTTCGCAACTGGTTCGCCTGCGTCAGAGTGGGATCCGCCTGACCGTTGCCGTGGATAAAGTGGCTGCCAGCGGCGGTTATATGATGGCCTGTGTGGCAGACAGGATTGTTGCCGCACCGTTCGCCATTATTGGTTCCATCGGCGTCGTGGCGCAAATCCCTAACTTCAACCGTCTGCTTAAAAAGAACGACATCGATATTGAACTGCACACGGCGGGCGAGTTTAAACGTACGCTGACTTTGCTGGGTGAAAATACCGATGAAGGACGCGAGAAATTCCGTGAAGACCTGAACGAAACGCATGTTCTGTTCAAGGAGTTTGTGCATCAGAATCGTCCGTCACTGGACATTAATGCGGTGGCGACGGGTGAACACTGGTTCGGTACCCAGGCCCGTGAAAATGGCCTGATTGATGCCATTGGCACCAGTGATGATTTACTGATTGCAGAAATGAAAAATCATGAAGTGATCGCGGTGCGTTACAGCCGCCGTAAACGCATGATGGACAGATTCACCGGCAGTGCGGCTGAAAGCGCTGATCGTCTGTTCCTGCGCTGGTTGCAGCGCAGCCAGAAGCCATTGCTGTAAGGTCTGAGCTGGCGGAGCGTTAACCGTTCCGGCAAAGCATTACCGACGAAGCACTAAGAGTAAAAAGGGACTTTTGTCCCTTTTTTATTGCCCCGATTTACTGCAACAGTTTATCGATTGCGTTTACTTTTATTACTCATTTTTAACGCTTAGTCTTCCAGATGGTATTTTTCTGAAAAAACATGAGCCAGATGTTTAAACATATTAAATACCGCCGTGGTTTTTCTGGTCGGTAAACCGTCGTCATCCATGAAAAACTCCCCGCGGAAAACCAGAACATTGCCTTTCTGCTCAACCTCTGTCGCGAGCATTCCGTGCATGTAATCCTCGTGTTCACGGATAACCTTATTCGCTTCGACCAGTAAAGCTTCGTGACTAATTGCCGATGTATTTTCGTGCATGATATTTACTCCCCACTATAATTGCTGACGTTATTGTAATCCCGCCACGGAGAAAACCGCAAATCTGCTGGGGGTAATTCGCCTGAATCGTTGTTTATAATTTAAGCGAAACAGTAAAGGGTTTACGCAGATTGGCGAAAAGAGCGTTTACGTGTTAATTAGTTTGCGTGACGATTTTTATCAGGTAGAGTGTGGGATTTTGTGGCTTCAGGTGGAATGTTTTGTTTACGCTTGGTCATTGTTTGACATAAAAACGGGCGCATTCTGCTGAGCCCTGTCTGGTTAATCCCTCGCAGAATCAGTGTTTTGAACCTCTGGAAGTCAGTTCTCGCCTCGTTTGGAAGAAATAGGTTGACGTTCTGACTCACTGCCGCAATATAAAAAAAGACGTGATATTGTGCCGCGGCATAACAAGACAAAATCTTCTTCAGATGATGAAGAATCATTCAGGTAAAGGTAATTATGGGCAAAGCTCTCGTAATAGTTGAGTCCCCGGCAAAAGCCAAAACGATTAATAAATATTTAGGAAATGACTACGTGGTTAAGTCCAGCGTCGGTCATATCCGTGATTTACCGACCAGTGGATCCGCAGCTAAAAAGACCGCCGTCTCAACCGAAGAAAAAACAAAGAAAAAAGTAAAAAAGGATGAGAAAACTGCGCTGGTTAATCGCATGGGCGTTGATCCGTTTCATGGCTGGACTGCCCAATACGAAATACTTCCCGGTAAAGAAAAAGTTGTTGCTGAGTTAAAAGCGTTAGCGGAAAAAGCTGACCACATCTATCTCGCAACCGACCTTGACCGCGAAGGAGAGGCGATTGCCTGGCATTTGCGGGAAGTGATTGGCGGTGATGACAAACGTTTCAGCCGCGTGGTATTTAACGAAATTACCAAAAACGCGATTCAGAATGCCTTTAAAGAACCGGGCGAACTGAATATTGATCGTGTTAATGCTCAGCAGGCGCGTCGCTTTATGGACCGTGTGGTGGGTTACATGGTTTCTCCACTGTTGTGGAAGAAAATTGCCCGTGGTTTATCCGCGGGTCGTGTTCAGTCCGTGGCAGTGCGTCTGGTGGTGGAACGCGAAAAAGAAATCAAAGCGTTCGTGCCGGAAGAGTACTGGGAATTGCATGCGGATTTGCTGGCGAAGAAAGAAACCGCCCTGCAAATGGAAGTGACACATCATCTGGAAAAACCGTTCAAACCGGTGAATAAAGAACAGACTCACGCTGCCGTTTCGCTGCTTGAGAAAGCGCGCTATACCGTTGTTGATCGTGAAGACAAACCGACCAGCAGCAAACCGGGCGCGCCGTTCATTACTTCCACGTTGCAACAGGCGGCCAGTACGCGTCTGAGCTTCGGCGTGAAGAAAACCATGATGATGGCCCAGCGTCTGTACGAAGCCGGTCATATTACCTATATGCGTACCGACTCCACCAACCTGAGCCAGGATGCAGTGGAAATGGTGCGCGGCTATATTGGCGAGAATTTCGGTGATAAATACCTGCCGAAAGCACCGCTGCAATACAGCAATAAAGAGAATTCTCAGGAAGCGCACGAAGCAATTCGTCCATCTGATGTGGCCGTCGTTTCCGAACAGTTGAAAGATATGGAAGCGGATGCACAGCGCCTGTATCAGCTGATCTGGCGCCAGTTTGTGGCATGTCAGATGACACCAGCCCAGTACGATTCCAGTACCCTGACGGTAAAAGCCGGTGATTATTCCCTGCGCGCTAAAGGCCGTACTCTGCGTTTTGATGGCTGGACCAAAGTGATGCCTGCGTTGCGTAAAGGCGACGAAGACAGAACTTTACCGGCGATTGAAGTGGGCACGGAACTGGAACTGCAACAGCTGCTGCCAACTCAGCATTTCACCAAGCCGCCTGCGCGTTTTAGCGAAGCGTCACTGGTTAAAGAGCTGGAAAAACGTGGCATTGGCCGTCCGTCTACTTATGCGTCGATCATTTCGACCATTCAGGACCGCGGTTATGTTCACGTTGAAAACCGTCGTTTCTATGCCGAAAAAATGGGCGAAATCGTCACCGATCGTCTGGAAGAAAACTTCCGCGAGCTGATGAACTACGATTTCACCGCGCGTATGGAAGACGGGCTGGATCAGGTCGCCAACAACAAGGCGGAATGGAAAGCGGTTCTTGATGAATTCTTCAGTGAATTCAGCAAACAGTTAGAAACTGCCGAGAAAGATCCTGAAGAAGGCGGTATGCGCCCGAATCAGATGGTACTGACCAGCATCGAATGCCCGACTTGTGGCCGTCCGATGGGGATCCGTACCGCCAGCACCGGCGTGTTCCTGGGTTGTTCCGGTTATGCCTTGCCGCCGAAAGAGCGCTGCAAAACCACCATCAACCTGATTGCTGATGCCGAAGTACTTAATATTCTGGAAGGCGACGAAGCCGAAGCCAATGCGCTGCGTGCTAAACGTCGTTGCGGCAAATGCGGCACGGCGATGGACAGCTACCTCATCGATAATCAGCGCAAATTGCATGTCTGCGGTAATAACCCGGAATGTGATGGCTATGAAATCGAGCAGGGTGAGTTCCGCATCAAGGGCTATGACGGCCCGGTTGTTGAGTGTGAGAAATGTGGTTCTGAAATGCACCTGAAAATGGGACGTTTCGGTAAATACATGGGTTGTACCAACGACGAGTGCAAAAACACCCGTAAGATTTTACGTAACGGTGACGTTGCGCCGCCGAAAGAAGATCCGGTTCCGTTGCCAGAATTGCCGTGTGAGAAATCAGACGCATATTTCGTTCTGCGTGATGGTGCGGCGGGTGTCTTCCTGGCGGCCAATACTTTCCCTAAATCGCGCGAAACCCGTGCGCCGCTGGTGGAAGAACTGAAGCGCTTTAAAGATCGTCTGCCGGAAAAACTGAGCTATCTGGCCGATGCGCCAGTCGCTGACCCGGAAGGCAATAAATCGATGGTGCGTTTCAGCCGTAAGACCAAGCAGCAGTACGTTTCCTCTGAAAAAGACGGCAAAGCCACCGGCTGGACCGCGTTCTTTGTCGACGGGAAATGGGTTGAAGGCAAAAAATAATTAGCGCCGTCATACTTTAAGCTGTTAAGCAGTTGTAAAAAACCAGTCCTCCGGGCTGGTTTTTTTATTGCATTAAGATCTATCATCGGTGAGTTCTGCGTGTTTTTATTATCAGGATGAGACAGACCGCGATCTTCGTTATGTTCTCTGGCTATACATGACGTTAATAATTGATATAATTGTTATATAAAATTTATTCTTATGCACTTAAGTAATAAGTTAATGCGTCTGGGGCATAAAACGGTGCGTTCACAGACTTCCGGTATTCGATAAAAAATCATTTCCAGACTGTTCAGCCAACGGATGAACAGGGATGGCGACAGAGTTTGAAACCAGGGTGGTATGAGATATGAAATTGCAGCAACTGCGCTACATCGTAGAGGTTGTTAATCACAATCTGAACGTCAGTTCGACGGCAGAAGGCCTTTACACGTCGCAGCCGGGTATCAGCAAACAAGTTCGCATGCTGGAAGATGAGCTGGGGATCCAGATTTTTTCGCGCAGTGGCAAACATCTGACGCAGGTGACTCCCGCCGGGCAGGAAATTATCCGCATCGCCCGCGAAGTCTTATCGAAAGTGGATGCCATCAAAGCCGTCGCTGGCGAGCATACCTATCCGGACAAAGGCTCCCTGTATGTGGCGACGACGCACACGCAGGCGCGTTATGCCTTACCTAATGTGATTAAAGGCTTTATCGAGCGTTACCCGCGCGTTTCTCTGCATATGCATCAGGGGTCGCCAACGCAGATTGCTGAAGCTGTTTCTAAAGGGAATGCCGATTTTGCTATCGCCACCGAAGCGCTGCACCTGTATGACGATCTGGTGATGCTGCCGTGCTATCACTGGAACCGTGCGGTTGTGGTTCAGCCGGATCACCCGCTGGCAGGTAAAGAGAAAGTCACCATTGAAGAGCTGGCCGCTTATCCTATCGTCACCTATACCTTCGGTTTTACCGGCCGCTCAGAGCTTGATACCGCGTTCAACCGCGCCGGTCTGACGCCGCGAATCGTCTTTACCGCTACCGATGCCGATGTAATTAAAACCTATGTGCGTCTGGGGCTCGGGGTAGGGGTGATCGCCAGTATGGCGGTTGACCCGGTTCAGGATCCGGATCTGGTCACCGTGGATGCGCGTGATATTTTCACCTACAGCACCACTAAAATCGGTTTCCGCCGCAGTACTTTCCTGCGCAGCTACATGTACGATTTCATCCAGCGCTTTGCCCCGCATCTGACCCGTGATGTGGTGGATACCGCTATTTCCCTGCGCTCAAACGAAGACATCGAAGAGATGTTTAAAGACATCAAACTGCCGGTGAAATAAACCGCAACATTTTCTTAGCTGACCGCCAGTCCCGCCGCCTCTGATGATGCCGCGGGATTTTTTTGCCTGTTGAACACTTTGAGCTGTTATCGAAATGTTAACAATTATTTGTGTTATCTTTAACTATGCACTTATAAGCCAGCGGGTTATTCCTTAAGGCCCCGCTGAGCGCTAAAGGAGAAGCTATGTCGTCTATTCGCAAGAACAGTCTGGATAAGCTGGCGGTCCAGAACAAGGAGTTCCACTACTACAGCCTGCCACTCGCAGCCAAAACGCTGGGTGATATCCAGCGCCTGCCCAAATCCCTCAAAGTTTTATTCGAAAATCTGCTGCGCCACGTTGATGGCGACACCGTAACGGAAAGTGATTTGCAGGAACTGGTCAACTGGCAGAAAACCGGCCATGCGGACAGGGAAATTGCTTACCGGCCCGCGCGTGTTCTGATGCAGGATTTCACCGGCGTACCGGCGGTGGTCGATCTGGCGGCGATGCGTCAGGCGGTCAAACGCCTTGGCGGTAACGTCGAACAGGTAAACCCGTTATCCCCTGTTGATCTGGTTATCGACCACTCGGTCACTGTCGATGAATTTGGTGATGATCATGCTTTTGATGAAAACGTCCGCCTCGAAATGGAGCGTAATAACGAACGCTATCAGTTCCTGCGCTGGGGACAAAAAGCCTTCAACCGTTTTCGTGTGGTCCCGCCCGGCACCGGTATCTGCCATCAGGTGAACCTCGAGTATCTCGGGCAAACTGTCTGGTATGAAGAACAGGATGGCAAAACGGTCGCCTATCCCGACACCCTCGTCGGTACCGATTCCCACACCACCATGATCAACGGTCTGGGCATTTTAGGCTGGGGCTGTGGGGGTATCGAAGCTGAAGCGGCGATGCTCGGACAGCCAGTCTCCATGCTGATCCCGGACGTTGTCGGGTTCAAACTGACCGGTAAATTACGCGAAGGGATCACCGCGACTGACCTGGTGCTGACGGTCACGCAGATGCTGCGTAAACACGGTGTGGTCGGCAAATTCGTTGAATTCTATGGTGACGGGTTGGCTGATTTGCCGCTGGCCGACCGCGCCACCATTGCCAATATGTCGCCTGAATTCGGGGCTACCTGCGGATTCTTCCCGGTCGATGATGTGACGCTGAGCTACATGAAACTTAGCGGCCGCAGCGATGAGCAAATCGACCTGGTGAAGGCCTATTCTCAGGTGCAGGGCTTGTGGCGTAATGCCGGAGACGAGCCGGTATTTACCAGTACACTGGCGCTGGATATGGGTGAAGTCGAGCCAAGTCTGGCCGGGCCGAAACGCCCGCAGGATCGCGTGGCGTTGCCCAACGTACCCAAAGCCTTTAAAGCCGCGACGGAACTGGAGTTGGGTAACAGCAAAGCGGGGCACAGCGATAAAGAGACGTTCACGCTGGACGGTCAGCATTATGCCCTGACCACCGGCGCGGTGGTGATTGCCGCGATCACTTCCTGTACCAATACCTCCAACCCGAGCGTGCTGATGGCTGCCGGTTTGCTGGCCAAAAATGCCGCAGAAAAAGGTCTCACCAGTAAGCCGTGGGTGAAAACCTCGCTGGCGCCGGGCTCAAAAGTGGTGACCGATTATCTTAATGCCGCCGGTCTGATGCCGTATCTGGAACAACTCGGATTTAATCTGGTGGGTTACGGGTGTACGACCTGTATCGGTAACTCCGGGCCGCTGCCTGAACCGATTGAATCGGCTATCAAAGCCGGGGATCTGACCGTCGGTGCGGTGCTTTCCGGAAACCGTAATTTCGAAGGGCGTATTCATCCGCTGATTAAAACCAACTGGCTGGCTTCACCGCCGCTGGTGGTGGCCTATGCGCTGGCCGGGAATATGAACGTCGTTCTGACGACCGATCCGCTGGGCGAGGACCAAGACGGCAAGCCGGTGTATCTGAGAGATATCTGGCCTTCTGCCAACGACATTGCCAATGCGGTCGGGCAGGTGACGACGGACATGTTCCACAAAGAATATGCCGAAGTCTTCAACGGTGATGCCAGCTGGCAGGCGATTCAGGTCGACGGCACGCCGACCTATACCTGGCAGGAAGACTCCACTTACATCCGTCATCCGCCGTTCTTCAGTGATATGAAAGCCGAGCCGGATGCGCTGGAAGATATCAAAGACGCCCGTATTCTGGCGATTCTGGCTGACTCCGTGACTACCGACCACATCTCGCCAGCCGGTAATATCAAAGCTGAAAGTCCGGCCGGGTTGTACCTCAAACAGCACGGCGTCGAACCGAAGGCGTTCAACTCTTACGGCTCGCGACGGGGTAACCATGAAGTGATGATGCGCGGGACGTTCGCCAATATCCGTATCAAAAACGAAATGGTGCCGGGCGTGGAGGGTGGTTATACCCGTCATATTCCTTCGCAGGATCAGCTGGCGATTTATGATGCCGCGATGCGCTATCAGCATGAAAGTGTGCCGACGGCGGTCATAGCCGGTAAAGAGTACGGTTCAGGTTCAAGTCGTGACTGGGCGGCGAAAGGGCCGCGTCTTCTGGGGGTTCGGGTGGTTATTGCTGAATCCTTCGAGCGTATTCACCGTTCTAATCTTATCGGGATGGGTATTTTACCGCTCGAATTCCCGCAGGGTGTCACCCGTAAAACGCTGAAACTCACCGGCGATGAGCAGATAAGCGTCAGCGGATTACAAACCCTGACGCCGGGACAGGACGTGGCGGTGCATATCGTTTACGCCGACGGACATGCAGAAACAGTGAATGCCCGCTGTCGTATCGATACCGGGAATGAGCTGACGTACTTCCAGAACGGCGGCATTTTGCATTACGTGATCCGTAAAATGCTGTAAAACCTGTTCTTCTGCCAATAAAAAAGGGCACCTTCTTAAGGTGCCCTTAATATTTTCATCGGACTATAGAATCCTTACTTGTCGAGCAGGTGACCCATTTTGGCCGCTTTGGTCGACAGGTAGCGTTCGTTTTCCGGGTTGCGGCCCACAATCAGCGGGACGCGTTCGGTGATGTTTATTCCGGCCTCTGTCAGGATTTCGACTTTCTTCGGATTGTTGGTCAGCAGGCGAACGGAATCGACGCCGAGCAATTTAAACATGTCCGCACACAGCGTGAAATCACGTTCGTCTGCGGCAAATCCGAGCTGGTGGTTGGCTTCGACGGTATCGTAGCCTTTGTCCTGAAGCGCATAAGCACGGATTTTATTGAGCAAGCCGATGTTACGGCCTTCCTGACGGTGATACATCAGGATGCCACGGCCTTCCTCAGCAATGTGATTAAGTGCCGCTTCAAGCTGGAAACCGCAGTCACAGCGCAGGCTGAACAAAGCATCACCGGTCAGGCATTCAGAGTGAACTCGTGCAAGAACGGGTGTTTCACCGCTGATGTCACCAAATACTAACGCCAGGTGGTCGTGCCCGGTGGCCAATTCTTCAAAACCCACCATCAGGAAATCGCCCCAAGGTGTTGGCAGATTGGCTTCTGCCACCCGTTTCAGCTGCATTTTACGCTCCAAAAAAACCACAAATAGTCTTGATTCACAGTGAGTATTTTACTTGTTGATGCGCATCCTACTTTCAGATGCGGCCTGTGGATAGGGAATCGGTGCCTTTCCATCATGACAGGGCACCATTTTGCCACAGTTTGCTGTTCATTTTAGCGGGAATATTTGAACGATTAGTTCATAAGATATGAATTATAACTGCATCTTCAACAATCGAAGCGTTGAGAATGTGACGAAGTGACAACGTTGGTACACTCCAACTCTTTTTTACGAATGACGGAAGGGATGACTATGTTTGATATCGCCAAACGCACAGCACTCGGCGCTGTAATTTTAATGCTGATGCCCGCCGCGGTATGGATAAGCGGATGGCTCTGGGTGCCGGGAGAAAATCCTTCTGTTTTACGCCCGCTGTACTGGGTGACCGAAACGGTGAGCGAGCCCTGGGGTATTCTCACCACCGTCATTCTTTGTGGCTGGTTCTTGTGGTGTTTGCGCTTTCGTCTCAAACCCGCCATCGGGCTGGGCGTGATTATCGCCGCCTCGCTGCTGGTCGGGCAATACGCGAAAGATTTCATCAAGGGAGAAGTGCGTGAGCCGCGACCGTATGTGGCGTGGCTGGGCACCGACCACCAGATGAACGTCGGTGAGTTTTATGCGCAAAAAAGCAAATTGCGTGGCAAGCAGGTGAAAGAAATTCTCGGCGATGACGTACAAATTCCGCACTGGCTGAACAAAAGCTGGCAAAACGATACCGGCTACGCGTTTCCTTCCGGGCATACCATGTTTGCTGCCACCTGGGCTTTGTTAGGCATCGGGTTGTTATGGCGTCGTAAGCACTACAAAACGGTCACGGTGCTGATGGTGTGGGCGGTGGTGGTCATGGGCAGCCGTCTGATGCTGGGTATGCACTGGCCGCGTGACCTGCTGGCCTCCGTAGGGATCAGCTGGATACTGGTGACGCTGGCCTGCTGGCTGACCGAGCGCTATGTCGGACCGCTGACGCCACCGCCGGCTGAAAAGCAGGAAATCAGCGAACGCGACTAGCCGTGCAATAGCCGGTAAATGACCGGTAAGTGTTTGTCATCCAAAGGGGCCGTCTGTCGTGCCCCTTTAATTTGCGCCATTCATCCCCATATACCTATCATTAGCCTGATTGCACAGAGGCATGCAGCGTCGGATACATCCTTTAAAACTGTACGAAATTGATACGGATTGCATTTAAAGCTACGGCAATATTTCCCTGCTTTGTCCGGAAATGCTAACTTATTAGGTCGGGACGAGAGTTTTTGCCATAATTCATCCGGTACATCCGGCATTACAGGAATGAATGTGAAATATTTGCTGATTTTTTTATTTTTGCTGGTCATTGTTGTGATTTCTATCACTTTGGGTGCCCATAACGATCAGACTGTGACCTTCAACTATTTGCTGGCGCAGGGTGACTATCGTGTTTCCACACTGCTTGCCGTGTTGTTTGCCACAGGTTTTATTCTCGGCTGGGTCATTTGCGGGTTGTTCTACCTCCGCGTCCGGGTGTCACTGGGGCGTGCACAACGTAAAATCAAACGTCTTGAACAACAAATTGAGCCTGTGGCCGTCGTTACGCCACCAGCAGCATCTTATGATGTCAGCAAGGAATAATCTTCTATGTTAGAACTGCTGTTTCTGTTGTTGCCCGTTGCTGCCGCCTATGGCTGGTACATGGGGCGCAGAAGTTCTCAGCAGGATAAACAGGAAAATGCTAACCGCCTGTCGCGTGAATACGTAGCGGGGGTTAACTTCCTGCTTTCCAATCAGCAGGACAAAGCGGTCGACCTGTTCCTCGAAATGTTGAAAGAGGACAGCAGCACAGTCGAAGCGCACCTGACTCTGGGTAACCTCTTTCGCTCCCGTGGCGAAGTGGATCGCGCAATCCGTATCCACCAGTCGCTGATGGAAAGTGCCTCGCTGACCTTCGAACAACGCCTGCTTGCCGTTCAGCAACTGGGCCGTGACTACATGGCTGCCGGTTTTTATGACCGCGCCGAAGACATGTTCAATCAGCTGGTGAAAGAGCAGGATTACCAGGTTTTCGCGCTCGAACAACTGCTGGTCATTCATCAGGCGACCAGCGACTGGCAGAATGCCATCGACGTGGCTGAACGTCTGGTCAAACTGGGCAAAGAAAACCGCCGTAAAGAAATTGCACATTTCTGGTGCGAACTGGCGTTGCAGGCGATGGTCGCCGATGATTTTGATAAAGCGATGGGACTGCTGAAAAAGGCGGCGGCGGCAGATAAACTCTGTGCCCGCGTCTCTATCATGCAGGGGCGGATTTTACTGGCGCAGGGTGAATATCGCAAAGCGACGGAAGCCTTGCAGCGCGTGCTGGAGCAGGATAAAGAACTGGTCAGCGAAGCGCTGCCAATGCTTCAGGAATGCTATCAGAACCTGAAAGATACCCTGAGCTGGGCCGAGTTCCTCAAACGTTGTGTGGATGAAAATACCGGTGCGGTTGCTGAGCTGATGCTGGCGGAAATCATTCATGATGAGGAAGGGCGTGAGACGGCGCAGAACTACATTAACCGCCAGCTTCAGCGCCATCCGACCATGCGTGTGTTCCATCACCTGATGGATTACCATCTGGCGGATGCAGAAGAGGGGCGTGCGAAGGAAAGCCTGGTCTTACTGCGTGACATGGTCGGCGAACAGATCCGCACCAAACCCCGTTACCGCTGCCATAAATGCGGCTTTACTGCGCATTCACTGTACTGGCATTGCCCGTCATGCCGTGGCTGGGCGACGATCAAACCAATACGCGGACTTGACGGTCAATAACTTTCCCCTTCATATTTCGTATTGCAGATGCACTGGCTGCACCTTCTCACCCGAATCACTGACTTCATTCAGCCCATCGGGATTCGTTCGTTTGCCGCCTGTCTGCAACACGAATTATTTTGGGGAAAGAAACGGGGAGTATTTAATAATTACTTCTTTTTGCTGCTGGTCTTACGGGCATTGAGCAAAGTACGTAATTTCTTGATTTCTTTGGTAGTCAGCGCAGGTTCAGTTTCTTCCGCCAGATGCTGATTATCAATCTCGTGTTCGGTCGCTTTGGCGGCCTTTTTGCTTTTTGGCGCGGCAGGATTAAAACTCTGTTCCAGTCGTGCTGCGACTTCTGCGCTTAATGAATGTTCTGCGTCAGCGGCGGCGTTTTTGATCAGCTCTTTTAATTCAACCGGAATTTTGACGGTCAGGGTTGTTATCTCACTCATTTTTCAGCCTTTCCTTAGAGTAAAAGTAACAAGCTATGCCAGCCTTGTCGTGTCGTCTAGTGATTCACAAAAATTTAATAAATCTGTCACATTATGTGTAGCTGTGAATTCAGCGTTTTGCCATGTAAAATGCGGGCGGCAAAAAAACTATTTTTCCTTCCCGATTTGAATTCACACAAGAGGCTGACGATATGAAGTCTGAAAATAACATTAACAACAACGACTTAAATACATCACCTATTGTTGTCGCACTTGACTATGCCGACAAATCCTCCGCGCTGGCGTTTGCCGATAAGATTGACCCACGTGATTGCCGCCTGAAAGTGGGCAAAGAGATGTTCACGCATTTTGGTCCGCAGATGGTCAAAGATTTGCAAACCCGCGGTTTTGACGTTTTTCTCGATTTGAAATTCCACGATATTCCGAATACCACCGCGCGTGCCGTTGCCGCCGCGGCCGATCTGGGCGTGTGGATGGTCAACGTCCACGCCAGCGGCGGGGCGCGTATGATGACCGCAGCCAAAGAAGCGCTGGCACCCTTTGGTAAAGATGCCCCGTTGCTGATTGCGGTGACCGTTCTGACCAGTATGGAAAGCAGTGATCTGGCGGACTTAGGTATTACCCTTTCTCCTGCCGATTACGCCGAGCGTCTGGCGCGTCTGACCCGTGATTGTGGTCTGGACGGTGTGGTGTGTTCTGCTCAGGAAGCGACGCGCTTCAAATCTGCGCTGGGCCAGGCATTCCAGCTGGTGACGCCGGGCATTCGTCCTGCGGGCAGTAAGGCAGACGATCAGCGTCGCGTTATGACCCCGCAGGAGGCGCTGGCCGCCGGTGTCGATTACATGGTGATTGGCCGTCCGATTACGCAGTCAGCCGATCCGGCGCAGACCCTGCGTGATATCCGCACCTCCCTGCGTTAAGAAGGAAAACGTATGAGCAATGACAACAACAGCCGTCTGGTCTATTCAACCGACAGCGGAAGGATTGATGAGCCGAAAGCCGTCGTCGTGCGCCCGCAAGGGGACGGTATTGTGCGTATTCAGCGCCAGACCAGCGGCCGTAAAGGTAAAGGCGTGTGCCTGATCACCGGCGTCAGTCTTGATGATGTCGCACTGGAAAAACTCGCGGCGGAACTGAAGAAGAAATGCGGTTGCGGCGGGGCGGTGAAAGAGGGCGTGATTGAGATCCAGGGCGATAAACGCGACCTGCTCAAACAGTTGCTGGAAGCCAAAGGAATGAAAGTGAAACTGGCAGGCGGCTGAAAGGGATAAACAATAAGATGCTGCATCCTTACGGTGCAGCATCTTGTGCGACTTTAGAGATATCACAACGCCGGGAGCGTTGTTTGTCATCCAAAAAGATGACAAGAAAGGTGACCTGAAAAACTGCCCAATCCTATTTTTAGCTTTATTCGTTGCTTAACGCTTACGTTTTTGATGCCAATGAAATAGAACTTATTCTCTGACAGTTTTATTTACTGACCTGGTGCCCGACAATACCCCCTACCGCAGCGCCGCCGAGTGTCCCTAACGTACTGCCGTCAGTCAGAACTGCACCGCCCAGCGCACCGGCACCCGCACCAATTGCGGTGTTACGGTCACGCTTAGACCAGTTACCACAAGCACTGACAGACATCGCCAGAGTAAGAACCAGTGCAATACTGGCAACACGTTTATTTACGAGCATCATAATATTTCTCCTTTCCAGACGCAGTTGTGCATCCGTTAATTAAAAATAGTGAAATGGATATTCATTCACTAGGTGAATAATCTTAATTCACCATGAACCCGTCTTCTCACCACACAAAAAACTAAAAACAGCGAACAGCATGACCCCATTTCCGGAGCAAACAGGCACTTTTACGTTTGCAGCAGAACTGTACGCACTCTTTAGCGATTTGCCCCATACCTGCTCGCAGCCCCCGACCAGACAATAAAGCATCGCAATAAGAGGGAACCATGATGCTTAAACAACTGAAAGAGCAGGTATTAGAGGCCAATCTGGCACTGCCGCGCCACAATCTGGTGACCTTTACCTGGGGAAATGTCAGCGCCGTTGACCGTGCTGAAGGGCTGATAGTGATTAAACCGTCGGGAGTGGAATACGACCACATGGGCGTGGACGACATGGTGGTGGTGGAACTGGAAACCGGCAAAATCGTTGAGGGCAGCAAAAAGCCGTCTTCGGATACTGATACTCACCGGGTACTGTACCTCAATTTCCCAGAAGCGGGCGGTATTGTTCATACACATTCGCGCCACGCGACCATCTGGTCCCAGGCCGGTCTGGACATTCCGGCATGGGGCACCACTCACGCGGATTATTTCTACGGCAATATTCCCTGCACACGCCGGATGACGGAAGAGGAAATTGCCGGACGTTATGAATGGGAAACCGGCGAAGTGATCGTCAAAACTTTCGCTGAAAGAAACCTGTCACCGGCAGATATTCCGGCGGTACTGGTGCATTCACACGGGCCGTTTACCTGGGGAACTGATGCACAGAACGCCGTGCATAATGCCGTGGTGCTGGAAGAAATCGCGTATATGGGGATTTTCTCACGCCAGTTAACGCCGCAGCTGCCGGATATGCAGCCACAGCTTTTAGACAAGCATTACCTGCGCAAACACGGTAAGAATGCCTACTACGGCCAGTAACCCTGTGCAAACTTCAGGTTGCAGGCACGCTGACTGCAACCGAAGTATTGCTGCTGCACATCAGCCAACCAGACTGACTTTCATTCCTGCCTGTTCCAGATGCTGCTGATAGTCTGCAGAGAGTTTATCGTCAGTAATGACCCGGCTGAACGCGCTGACCGGGCCGAGCGGATTGAGATTAATTTGCCCGAATTTTGAGGAATCCGTCAGGACGATATTTTCCGCCCCTTTCTCAACCACCGCATTTACAACATCGGCGCGCAGCATGTCGCGACCGGTAAAACCTGTCGCCTGCGTGAAACCGTCAATCCCCATAAACGCCTTGCTGAAATTCATCTGTTGCAGACACAGTCTGGTCAGCGGGCCGACCACGGTCTGACTGGTTTTCTGATACATCCCGCCCAGCAGAACCACTTCACACGGCATACTTTTCAATAATGACGCCACGTAACTGCTGACGGTAATGACGGTCAGATTCTTTTTGTCAGCCAGATATTGAGCCAGCAGGGCGATACTGCTGCCGCTTTCGAAAAACACAGTTTCCCCGTCCTGGATCAGTGACGCGGCAAATTTCGCCAGCTTCTGCTTTTGCGCAAAATTAGACATCATGCGGGTATCAACGTCGTCAGTCTGGATAGCGACGGCAAAACCGTGGGCACGGCGCAGGTAATGACGCTGTTCCAGCTGAGTCAGATCATGGCGGATGGTGACTTCAGAAACCTGACAAATCTGTGACAACTCAGTGACGCTGATGCGCTGTTTGTCGTTTACCCATTGCAGAATGATTTGTTGTCTGTCGTTCATAATTGCCCAAAAGTAAGGGCGGCCGGAACCGCCCAAAGAAAGAAATATCAGTTGAGAACGTTAAAGCGAGTGTTCAGTACGGGCGATAATATCATCCTGAGCCTCCGGCGATAAGGCCGTAAAGAACGCGGAATAACCGGCCACGCGAACCACCAGGTCACGATAGCTTTGTGGCTCCTCACGGGCTTTCAGCAACGTCTCGCGGGAAACAATATTGTACTGAACATGCCAGCCGTGATGCTCCTCGAAGAATGTCCGCAGCATCAACATTAACGTCTGGCGGTCATTTTCGTTTTCCAGCGACGCGGGGTTCAGCTTCTGGTTAAGTAATACGCCGCCCAGAATCGCCTCGGTTGGCAATTTACCCAGCGAGTTAAATACCGCAGTCGGGCCAAGATGGTCGGTGCCCGATGCCGGACTTGCGCCTTCTGCCAGCGGAGTAAAGGCTTTGCGGCCATCCGGCGTCGCCGTGGTAGCGGCACCGAAAGGCACGTTAGCAGAGATCGACGATGTACCGGCGTAATACGTTCCCCCCACCGGACCGCGGCCGAAACGGGTATTGTGATAATTCGACAGCTCATCGATATAACACTGATACGCGCGCACCAGCAGATTATCCACTGTGTCGTGATCATTGCCGTATTTCTCTGCGCCGTTAATCAGGCGCTGGCGCAGGCGTTCGCCGTCCAGCCCGGCATAATCCGATGCCAGCGCGTTGGCCAGTTCCTGCTGACCGATAGTTCCCTGATCAAAGACCAGTTTCTTCACCGCTGCCAGACTGTTACCCAGATTAGCGATCCCGACCTGCAAACCGGAAACCCAGTCATATTTTGCGCCACCTTGTTTAATGGTTTTGCCACGTTCAATGCAGTCATCGACCAGTGCGGAACATAAAATATCCTGCGCGTTTTCTTCCAGAACCGTATCGACCACGCATTCGATCTCGATAGATTTGCGGGTGTAATAACGGATCTGTTCATCCCACTGAGCAAAAATCTGTTCGAAATTATCGAAATTGCCCTGTGACAACCCGCGTTCCTGTGGCAGGAAACGGGTGTGGCTTTTCGCGTCCTTACCTTGTTCCAGCGCAGCCAGCATGACGCGGGCAAAGTTGATGAAACTCATGCCGGTGCAGCGGTATCCCCATTTGCCGCCCACAGCGGTTTCGATACAACCAATAGCCGCATAATCATAGGCATCCTGTTTTTCGACGCCCAGTTTGATGAATTCAGGAATAACGATTTCATCGTTATTGAACGCAGGCATCCCAAAGCCGCAGCGGATCACCTGCACGCAGGCGTCGAGGAAATCATGACTCATCCCGGCGTGATAACGCACGCTGAGATTCGGCTGGGTGGAGCGCAGCTGCCCGCAGGACTCCAGCACCGCGTAAGACAGCGGATTGACCGCATCTGAGGCGATGCCATTGCGTAAAGTCTGACCGCCGATGGTGACGTTCTGATACAGCGGGCTTCCGGCTGAGGCTTTAGAATGCGTACCGGAGCGGATTTTGTTCACTTCCAGCAGTTTCAGCCAGCAGCTTTGCAGCAGCTCAATCGCCTGACTGCGTTCCAGCGTCTGTTCCAGTTCCACATCGCGACGGTAGAACGGATACAGATACTGATCCATACGCCCGAATGAAACGGAGTGACCATTGGATTCGATCTGCAAAATCAGCTGAATGAAATAGCACAACTGCAATGCCTGCCAGAAATTTTCCGGTGGCCGGTGGGCAATCACATCGCAGTTCGCCGCCATCGCTTGTAACTCGGCACGACGACTTTCGCGGGTTTCAGAAACAGTCATCTCACGTGCCAGTTCAGCAAAGCGCAGAACATGATCACTGACGGCGTGCAGCGTGATATCAATGGCCTTGAGCAACTGCTCCTTGTGCAGATCTTCCCAGTCAGTCAGTTGAATGCGGCTGCGGCGTTCATCCACTTTATGACGTAAACCGTCAATACCGAGTTCCAGCAGCAGCGGGAAATTCACTGCCAGATGGGCGTCGCCGGACGTCATATTCCCTTCTGCTTTCACAATCCCGCTGTCGAGCAGCGCTTTCTGTTCGTCGGTAAACATCCCGTAGCAGCGGTCCTGAACCGTCTGACCACGCCACCACGGACAAATTTCGTGCAGGATTTTTTTGTTCTCTTCGCTGACGGCAAAACCGGCGCCCGGCCGGTCTGCCAGCGCATCAATTTCACTTTCGATCCAGCCGACGGTGTATTCCGGGAAAATCGGTGCTGCGCGCACTTCACTGGCCTGATTACCGACGATCAGCTCATCATGTTTGATCCAGATAGTGCGTTTGCTCAGATGTTCAGCCAGCGCCAGTGCGCGGCGCACCGCCAGTGGCTTGTCGGCATGTTGCTGATAAATCTGCGTGTAATGCTGCGCGCGTTCAGTACAGACCGGTGGCTTCACGATATGGATCAGGGCTTCTTTATGAGCGCGGATCCGGGCGGAAAGGGTATTCAGATTCAGCTGGGTCATTATTCTTATCCTCTTAACTGTGAACATAGCCCTTTTTGTGCGGCGTACTCTTCGGCAAACGTCAGCAGGTCAGGGTCATTTAGCGGCTGGCGAGAAGCCAGATAAGGTTGCCCGAGCAGGGCGTATTTATTGATGCCAAGCGTGTGATATGGCAAAAAGTGAATGGCTTCGCAGCCAGTTTCCTCCGCTGCGAAATCGACAATCTGGCGGATGGAAATACGGTCAGCGTTGAAATCAGGAATCAACGGAACGCGCACGATGAGCTTTTGTCCGGCAGCAGAAAGACGACGGAAATTATCCATAACGCGTTTTACCGAGCCACCGGTCAGGCGTTTAAAAGGTTCACCGGCGACATGTTTTAAGTCCGCCAGCACGAGATCGAGCGCGCCGAGAGAGGGCTCAATGTATTTCCATGGCACATGCAGACAGGTTTCCACGGCCGTATGCAAACCTTCCTGTTTGCAGCGTTGCAGTAACGTCCGTGCTGTTTGCGGCTGCATAAAAGGTTCGCCACCGGACAGCGTCACGCCACCGCCGGTACGCTGATAAAAAGGCTTATCACGCAAAATTTGTTGCATCAGTGCATCGATCTCCACCTCATCGCCGCACACGCTCAGCGCGCCGGAAGGGCAGGTTTGTTCTATCTGACATAAATCCGCCACAGTAAAACTTTCCTGCCGGACACTGATCCTGCCGTTTTCAAATGTGACGGCATGAGGAAAAACCTGCGCGCAATAATCACATCCAGCGCTGCACAAGCGGGTATCGAACAAAATATCGTGTCCGGCAGAACGACTTTCCGGGTTCTGACACCAGGTGCATCCCAGCGAACAGCCTTTGAGAAACACCACCGTGCGGATGCCGGGGCCATCATGTGTGGAATAACGCTGCACATTGAAAATCATCTCGACACTCCTTTGTGTCTTTTCTTCTTTCGTAATTTACACACTTTCATTCGAAAGTAATTTTGATGATGATCAACAAACCTTCTGCTTGCAGAGGTACACTCTCTGAACTTTGCATTTGCTCACAGGTTTAAGGAGAGAGTTATGGAGTTGTATCTCGATACTGCTGATGTGACTGCGGTCAAACGTCTTTCACGAATATTGCCGTTGCAGGGGGTGACCACCAATCCGAGCATCGTGGCGAAAGCGGGTAAACCGCTGTGGGAAGTGTTGCCTGCGTTGCGCGATGCGCTGGGGGGTAATGGCAAATTATTTGCACAGGTGATGGCGCCTGATGCCGAGCAGATGGTCGCGGAAGCCCTGTTACTGACGCAGCGCGTATCAGGTTTGGTGGTCAAGATCCCCGTAACCTCTGAAGGGCTGGCCGCGATTAAAAAGCTGAAAGGTATGAATATCCCGACCCTTGGCACTGCCGTTTACGGGGCAGGTCAGGGGCTGTTATCGGCGCTTGCGGGGGCTGAATACGTCGCGCCTTACGTCAACCGGCTGGATGCGCAGGGCGGCGACGGTATCGCGATGGTCAAAGAGTTGCAGACCCTGCTGAACCTTCATGCGCCGCAATCCAAAGTGCTGGCCGCCAGTTTCAGAACGCCGCGTCAGGCAATGGATTGTCTGCTGGCCGGTTGTCAGTCAATCACTCTGCCGGTCGATGTCGCGGAACAACTGCTCGATACTCCGGCGGTGCAGGCGGCAGTTGAAAAATTTGATGCCGACTGGCGTCAGGCCTTCGGAACCACGTCAATCAGCTGATCTCTTTTGCAATAACACACCTGCAATACCGAACCCGCACAGGCGACTGCTGCGGGTTTTTTGTTTTTCCGATGTGAAAACTCCCAAAGAAAAATCTGAAAATGTGATTTCCTACCGAAATTAAATATTGACGATTTAATTTATTAAAACTACCGATCTAAAAAATAGAAACATCGTTTCAATTTATGATTTGAATCACTTTTATCACTCCGAGAAATGGATAACGTAGCGTCATTCCAAAGTCCGTTACATTTAAATCAGGTGAATAATATGCACATTAAAAGAGCGATAGAAAAAATCCCCGGTGGCATGATGTTGGTGCCTCTGTTCCTCGGCGCCCTGTGTCATACCTTTGCCCCGGACTCGGGGAAATATTTCGGTTCTTTCACCAATGGCCTGATGACCGGTACGGTGCCTATTCTGGCGGTCTGGTTCTTCTGTATGGGCGCATCGATTAAAATCAGCGCGACCGGCACCGTGTTGCGTAAATCCGGCACACTGGTCGTCACCAAAATTGCCGTTGCCTGGATTGTTGCTGCGATAGCCTCACGCTTCATGCCGGAAAACGGCGTTGAGTTTGGCTTCTTCGCCGGGTTGTCGGTACTGGCGCTGGTTGCGGCGATGGACATGACCAACGGCGGCTTATACGCTTCCGTGATGGAGCAATATGGCACGAAAGAAGAGGCGAGCGCCTTCGTGCTGATGTCGCTGGAATCCGGTCCGCTGATGACTATGATCATTCTTGGCACGGCGGGTATTGCCTCTTTTGAACCGCACATTTTTGTCGGCGCCGTTCTGCCTTTCCTGATTGGTTTTGGCCTGGGCAATCTGGATCCTGAACTGCGTGAATTCTTCGGCAAAGCGATTAAAACACTGATCCCGTTCTTTGGTTTTGCACTCGGTTGCACCATCAATCTGAACGTGATTGCACAGACAGGTCTGCTGGGAATTCTGCTGGGTCTTTCCGTTATTGTAGTGACTGGCATCCCGCTGATGCTGGCGGATAAATTTATCGGAGGCGGTGACGGGACAGCCGGTGTGGCAGCCTCCAGTTCTGCCGGTGCTGCTGTCGCCACTCCGGTACTGATCGCAGAAATGGTGCCACAGTTTAAACCTATCGCCCCGGCCGCCACCGCACTGGTCGCCACGTCAGTTATCGTGACTTCCATTCTGGTTCCGATTCTTACAGCGATGTGGTCAAGAAGAGTCAAGAGCAAAGCGGTGAAAGGCAAAGTGGCGATGGATCCGCCGATGGCGAGTGTGAAATAACTCCGGATTTGGCTTATTCCTCCCTTTCGCAGAAGGATGAATATGAAGCTGCTTATGGGTTTTCTTTTGCTCCTCCCCCTGCGAAGGGGGAGGCTGGGAGGGAGTTGTCAGGAATTAGCCTAAAGTCCTGGCGCTTTCCACATCGATGTCGTCAGTTGCCTGTCTACCAGCCTCAGCTGATCCGCATAGACCTCCTGCCAGTTGGCTTTCTGCACCAGATATTTTGCATGATTAGCCACATCCGGCTGATATTCCCGTTCCCAGCGCACCAGCGCTTCGCCAGTTTCAGCAAGCGATGAATACACACCTGCCGCGACACCGGCGGCAATCGCGCAACCCAGTGCGGTGGCTTCTTTAACTACCGGCACATTAACCGGAACGCCGGTTACGTCACTTAAAATCTGACACCATAATTTGCCCTTCGAACCGCCGCCGGAAAACACCAGCGATTTGGCTCGCACGCCGGAAAATGAGGCGATCATATCCAGATTACAGGCCGAGACGATGGCCGCGTTTTCTTCCAGCGCGCGAAACAGCACCGGTTTGTTGCACTTTTCCGGGTCGATGGAAAGATTGATAAAAGACGGTGCAGCGTGATACCAGTTCTTGAAATGCATCGCATCAGAAAACACCGGCGTGACGCCCCAGGCACCAACAGGTACCCGCGCAGCCATGTCTTCCAGCAAACTGTAGGCATCCACACCCAGACGATGTGCCATGGTTTTTTCTTCGGTACAAAATGCATCGCGGAACCAGCGCATGGTCAGGCCGGTGAAGAAACTGATCGACTCAGCCTGCGCCATGCCGGGGATGACGTGCGGATTGACGCGGATATTCATCTCCGGGTCGGTGATCGCCTGCGGCAGATTGACGATTTGCTGCCAGAAGGTGCCGCCGAGTACCGCCGTCTGGCCGGGGCGTACCAGCCCGAGGCCGAGCGTGCCGAGCTGGGCATCGCCGCCGCCCATGCCCACCGGCGTTCCGGCTTTCAGGCCGCATGCGTCTGCCGCAGCAGCAGTCACATACCCGAGTCGTGTCCCGGTTTCGGCCACTGGCGAAAGCATATCCGCGCGTAAACCCGCCATATCCAGCAGCTCAGGCCGCCAGTTACGGGTGGCTAGATCCAGCATGCCGGTAGTGCCTGCATTGGAAGGATCCACTGCCAGTTCGCCGCTGAGCATATACGCCAGCCAGTCGCTGATCATGGTCACCGTGGCCGCCTGACGGTAAATGTCCGGGCGATGATGTGCCAGCCACAGCAACCGTGGCATGGCGCTCAGTGCCAGCGTCTGGCCGGAACATTCATACACTTCGCGTTCAAATTCGAAATCGTGGATTTCTTTTAATTCAGAGACTTCACGGCTGGCGCGGGCATCAACGTTAGCGCACGCCCAGATGGGTTCACCGGCTTTGTCGTAGAGCACGATGCCTTCGCGCATGGAACAGGCGGCGACGGCACGGATAGCGGAAGCAGGAAGATGCGCCTCATGCAGCGCCTGACGGATACACTGGCAGGCCAGTTGCCAGTTTTTTTGCAGGTCAAACTCCATCGAACCGGGGACATCCGGCACCGCCAGATGGATCCACTCAGCTTGTCCGGCAGCAATCTGCTCGCCTTCAAGATTAAAAATGACCGCCCGGATACTGCCGGTACCGGCATCCAGCGCCATTAAATAGCTACGATCTTCGTCAGAGTTCAGGGTAGAGGTCATCGCTACGTTCTCTCGTGCCAGTTTATCGGGCACCGGTTACCTGACCGCCACACCCCTTACTCCCTGCGGGTCAGCCGAGCAGCGCCAGCATGGCTCTTGCTGTGCTCTCTTCAGTAACCAGTGCGTTTATTCGTTTGCCTTTCAGTGCGGCGACAATCGCTTCTGCCTTCTCGGCACCGCCTGCCACGCCTAATACGGTCGGAATGCTGGCCAGTTCGTCCGGTGCGACGGCGATCAGTTCGTCGTGGATTGCCATGTTTTCCGCCAGCTCACCGTTACGTTGCATAAAGAAACCGAGAATGTCGCCGACCGCGCCTTTGCGGCCAAATAACAACTGTTCGCCTTCGCTGATATAACCGGAGCGCAATATCGTCGCTTCCTGTTTCTGATTTAGCGAACCGATGCCGACAACGGCAATATCCGCTGCGCAGGCCGTCAGCATCACGTCATGGACGTTGCGCTCCTGGCGAAATATTGCTGCCACGCTGGCAGATGAAGCGCGCAGCGGTGCCGGAATAATGCTGACGCCACAGGCCGCATCAAGCTGTCCGATGCCGGTCATGTAAGGGCCGACCCCGCCGGAAAGCGTCACCATGCGGATCTGCTGCGAGGCGATAAATCCGCTCAGATGCTGCAACGTGCTCATGGCGGTTTCGCCAAATCCGACTGCCAGCAATTGCTGCGGTTTTAACATCGTCATCAGCATATGTGCCGCGCCGACGCCCAGACGTGCGCTCAGCGAGCCATCGGCAAGCTGGGGCAGCACACGTACCTGCTGCAATCCAAAGCGCTCAAACAGCGTGTTTTCCAGCGACAAACAGCCCTCAAAACGCGAGTTAATTTGTACGCGGATCACCCCGGATTGCCGGCCTTTTTCCAGCAGACGCGACACTTTAAGCCGCGTCAGCCCGAGCCGTTCACCAATCTCATTCTGGGTCAGGCCGTCGTGGTAATAGAACCACGCGGTGCGTGCCAGCAGTTCCTCTTCACCCATGCTGAATTCCGGATGGTTAGTCAAATCGGAAAGCGTTGTTTTGTCATTCATAGTGAACACTTATCAAAATGTAGATCAATTGTTCGTTAACGAAATGTTGTTAACTGTGATGTGTTTGGCAAATTTCAAATCATTCCTGCCTGAATCATAACGCAGAGTATATGAGTTGAACAAACTGTGATCAGGGCAAAAGTTTTCCGTGTCACCACGGACTAGCTTTATGAACATTATTAAACAATAAATACATTTGTTCACTTAATGTATCTCATCCGAGGCCAGCGTATGCATTCAGGCGATCACTCAGCAGCAGACGCACAATCCCCGGACCTGCTTTTGCAGGTCAGCGGTGTCAGTAAAAGCTTTTCCGGTGTCGCAGTGCTGAAAGACATCGATTTCAGCCTGCATCGCGGTGAGGTGCATGCGCTGCTTGGCGGGAATGGCGCGGGCAAATCGACGCTGATGAAGATTATCGCCGGGGTCGAGATTGCCGATCGCGGCGAAATGTTATCAGGCGGCGCGCCGCTGCTGGCGCTGACACCCGCAAAAGCGCATCAGGCGGGTATCTACCTGGTGCCGCAGGAGCCGATGCTTTTTCCGAGTCTCAGCGTGCGTGAAAACATTCTGTTTCGTCTGCCTGCGCATCAGGCCAGCGAGAAAAAACTGCAACAATCGCTGTCTGAACTGGGCTGCAATCTGCCACTCGGTTCACTGGCCGGAACGCTGGAGGTGGCCGATCAGCAACTGGTAGAAATCCTGCGTGGGCTGATGCGCGATGCCCGGTTGCTGATCCTCGACGAACCGACGGCTTCGCTGACACCCGCGGAGTCCGCCCGCTTATTTACGCAGGTTCGCCATCTGACGGCGCAGGGCGTCGGCGTGGTGTTTATCTCGCATAAACTGCCGGAAATCCGCGCCATTGCCGACCGGGTCAGCGTGATGCGCGACGGCAAAATTGCGCTCAGCGGCGCGCTTTCGGAGCTGGATAACGATGCACTGATTGCCGCCATCACGCCGCAAACACAGGCGGCTGCATTACCTGCTGAACAGAAACTGTGGCTGGATTTGCCGGGAGCACGGCGCAATCCAGCCAGCAACGAGCCGGTATTGCAGGTGCAAAACCTGACCGGTGAAGGCTTTATCAATATTTCATTTAGCGCCCGCGCCGGGGAAATCGTCGGGCTGGCAGGCGTTGTCGGGGCAGGGCGAACCGAACTGGCGGAAACGTTGTATGGCCTGCGGGGTGCACAAAGCGGTCAGGTCTTCCTGATGCAGCAAGACATCAGCGGACTTAGCACCTTACAACGCCTGAAGAAAGGGCTGGTGTACTTGCCGGAAGACCGGCAGGCGTCCGGTCTTTATCTGGATGCGCCACTGAGCTGGAACACAACCTCCCTGACTTTCAACCGTCAGAGCTGGTGGCTGAATATCAAACGCGAGGCGGCGGTGCTGGAACGTTATCACCGTGCGCTGGGGATCAAATATCGCGACGGCTCGCAAACCGCCCGCACGCTTTCCGGCGGGAATCAGCAGAAATTGCTGATCGCAAAATGCCTGGAAGCCCAGCCAGCCGTGCTGATTGTCGATGAACCGACGCGCGGGGTAGATGTGTCGGCGCGTGCCGATATCTATCAGCTGCTGCGCAATGTCGTTGAACAGAACGTGGCGGTTATCCTGATTTCTTCTGATCTGGATGAAATAGAAGGGCTGGCCGACCGGGTATTTGTCATGCATCAGGGTGAAATGAGCGGCGAGCTGCAGGGCAGCGAAATCAACGTCAGCAACATTATGCACATCGCGTTTGGTAACCACTCCCGGACTGCGGCTAGCGGAGGATCCTCATGCTGAAACGGATACAAAACAACCGGGAACTGACCGCGCTGATGGCGATTATCGCGCTGTTTGCGTTACTCGGCGCGATGGACAGTCAGTCGTTCAGCTTTCAGACGCTGGGCATGATTTTCGGCAGCGCACAAATTCTGATGTTGCTGGCGATGGGCGCAACGGTAGTGATGCTGACCCGCAACATCGATGTTTCGGTCGGTTCCATTACCGGTCTGTGCGCCGTGACGCTGGGCGTTTTACTTAACAGCGGATTGAGTCTGCCGCTGGCCTGTCTGGTAACTCTCGGCACCGGTTTGCTGGCGGGATTATTCAACGGCGTACTGGTGGCCTGGCTGCGTATTCCGGCGATTGTCGCCACCCTCGGCACGCTGGGTTTATACCGCGGGCTGATGTTACTGATGACCGGCGGCAAATGGATTGAAGGTTTACCCGCCGGACTCAAATCGTTATCCGAACCGGCGTTCCTCAGCATTTCATCTCTGGGCTGGCTGGTGATTGTTTTACTGGTGGTGATGTTCTGGATGCTCAGCCGCACAGCATTTGGCCGCAGCTTTTACGCCGTGGGTGACAACTTGCAGGGCGCACGGCAGCTCGGTGTCGCCGTCAATCGCGTGCGCATACTGGCGTTTGGCATCAACGGCATGATGGCGGCTATCGCAGGCATTGTCTTCGCATCGCAAATCGGGTTCGTGCCTAACCAGACCGGCAGCGGGCTGGAAATGAAAGCCATCGCCGCCTGCGTACTGGGCGGGATCAGCCTGCTCGGCGGCACCGGTTCCCTGCTCGGTGCGGTGCTTGGCGCGTATTTCCTGACACAAATCGACAGCGTGCTGGTGCTGCTACGCCTTCCGGCCTGGTGGAACGATTTTATCGCCGGGCTGGTGCTGCTGGCGGTGCTGGTATTTGACGGCAGACTGAGGCAGGCGCTGGAGAAAAACCTGCGGCGTCAGAAGTATTCGCGCTTCCTGACGGCCACTCCGCCGCCTCAGAAGAAACCCGCGGAACGTAAATCTCAGCAACAGAAAAATGTCAGCCGCCGGTTAAGTACCGGTAAAAAGAGCGGGGTGATGTGATGAACAAACTTCAACAATATGGCTGGGAAATCGCACTGCTGGCGCTGCTGGTCATCGAAATCTTGCTGTTCGGTTTTGCCAATCCGCGCATGCTGGATGCGAATACGCTGTTGTTCAGCACCAGTGATTTCATCACCATCGGGATTGTGGCATTGCCGCTGACGCTGGTGATTGTCAGCGGCGGCATCGACATTTCCTTCGGTTCCACCATCGGGTTATGTGCCATCGCGCTCGGCGTACTGTGTCAGGCCGGTGTTCCGCTGGCGCTGGCGATTATCCTCACACTGGCGCTGGGCGCTGCCTGTGGTTTGCTCAATGCCGCGTTGATCCTTTATACCGGCGTCAATCCGCTGGTCATCACGCTCGGAACCCTCTACCTGTTCGGCGGCAGCGCCTTACTGCTTTCCGGGCTGGCGGGCGCGACGGGTTTCGAGGGCATTGGTAATTTCCCTGACGCGTTTACCAATTTCGCCAATAGGGTGGTGCTGGGACTGCCGATGCCGCTGGTGACCTTCCTGCTGGCGACGCTGTTTTTCTGGCTGCTGATGCACCGCAGTCGCACCGGTCGCAACATTTTTCTCATTGGTCAGAATGCCCGTGTGGCACGCTATGGCGCATTGCCGGTCAGCCGCACCGCTTTTGCGCTGTACGGTATGACCGGCCTGGCTTCAGCGGTCGCCGCCATTCTGATGACATCCTATTTTGGTTCAGCCCGTTCAGATCTTGGCAACGCGTTGCTGATGCCCGCTATCACGGCGGTAGTGCTTGGCGGTGCCAATATCTACGGCGGTTCCGGTTCTATTCTCGGCACGGCGCTGGCGACGCTGCTGATCGGGTATCTCCAGCAGGGCTTGCAGATGGTTGGCGTTTCCAGTCAGATTTCCAGCGCACTTTCCGGTGCGCTGCTGATCCTGGTGGTCATCGGCCGTTCCGCCAGCCTCAATCGTGGTCTTATCCGCAGTGTTTTCCAGCGTTATCGCCAGCGCTGGTCTGCGCCTTCTCCTTCCTTGACGTCTTCTAAATAAGCCGGGGTTAATGATGAAAGCCAACACAATGAAAACCTTACTGATTGCCAGTGCCGTCAGCCTGGCCTGCCTGAGTGCGCAGGCGGCCGAACGTATCGCGTTTATTCCCAAACTGGTAGGCGTCGGCTATTTCACCAGCGGCGGCAACGGCGCGACGGCGGCAGGCAAAGAGCTGGGGGTGGACGTAACGTATGACGGCCCGACAGAACCGAGCGTTTCCGGGCAGGTGCAGATGATCAACAACTTCGTCAATCAGGGATACAACGCGATTGTGGTTGCGGCGGTATCCCCCGACGGCCTGTGTCCGGCACTGAAACGCGCCATGCAACGCGGTGTAAAAGTGCTGACCTGGGATTCCGACACCAAACCGGAATGCCGCTCGATTTACATCAATCAGGGCACACCACAACAGCTTGGCTCAATGCTGGTGGATATGACCTCCAGCCAGGTGAAGAAAGAAAAAGCCAAAGTGGCGTTTTTCTATTCCAGCCCGACGGTGACCGACCAGAACCAGTGGGTGAAAGAGGCGAAAGCCAAAATCGCCAAAGAGCATCCAGGCTGGGAAATCGTGACCACGCAATATGGCTATAACGATGCGACCAAATCCCTGCAAACCGCTGAAGGGATCCTGAAATCCTACGGCGATCTGGATGCGATTATTGCGCCTGACGCCAATGCCTTACCGGCTGCCGCGCAGGCCGCTGAAAACCTCAAACGCACCAACGTGACCATTGTCGGTTTCAGTACGCCGAACGTCATGCGCCCGTACGTTGAACGCGGCACGGTGAAACAGTTCGGCCTGTGGGACGTGGTCAGCCAGGGCAAAATTTCGGTTTACGTCGCCGATCAGTTACTGAAAAAAGGCGAGCTCAACGTGGGTGACAAACTGGATGTGCCAAACGTCGGATCGGTGGAAGTGGTGCCGAACAGCGTGCAGGGCTACCAGTATGAGGCCAAAGGCAACGGCATCGTTTTACTGCCGGAACGCGTGGTCTTCACCAAAGACAATATTGGTAAATACGACTTCTGACGAATAAGGAGAAAAGAAAATGGCAGATCTGGACGATATCAGAGACGGCAAGAACTTCGGCATCGGCACGCCGCAGGACAATCACGCGTTTTTCCTCAAAGGCAGCGGTCAGCTTGACTGGGGAATGCAGTCGCGGCTGGCGCGTATTTTCAATCCGGAGTCCGGCAGAACGGTAATGCTGGCGTTCGACCACGGCTATTTTCAGGGCCCGACGACCGGCCTTGAGCGTATCGACATCAACATTGCGCCGTTGTTTGCACATACCGATGTACTGATGTGTACCCGTGGGGTGCTGCGCAGTGTGGTGCCGGCGGCAGTTAATAAACCCGTCGTGATGCGCGCCTCGGGGGGTAACTCGATTCTGACTGAGCTTTCCAATGAGACCGTCGCCGTCGCGATAGAAGACGCGCTGCGCCTGAACGTCGCGGCAATGGCGGCGCAGGTGTATATCGGCAGCGAATATGAACATCAGTCGATTAAAAACATCATCCAGTTGGTGGATCAGGGGATGCGTTACGGAATGCCGACCATGGCAGTGACCGGCGTTGGTAAAGACATGGCGCGCGACCAGCGTTACTTCTCGCTGGCGACCCGAATTGCCGCTGAAATGGGTGCGAACATCATCAAAACCTACTACGTCGATGAAGGTTTCGAACGCGTCGCGGCGGGCTGTCCGGTACCGATTGTGATTGCTGGCGGTAAAAAACTGCCGGAACGCGAGGCGCTGGAGATGTGCTTCAAAGCCATCGATCAGGGCGCATCGGGTGTGGACATGGGGCGTAATATTTTCCAGTCCGAATCGCCGGTTGCCATGCTGAAAGCCGTAAAAGCGGTGGTGCATGAAAACGCCAGCGTGGCGCACGCATACGAACTGTTCCTGAGTGAAAAGGGGTGAATCATGGAAGTGACGCTGGTCGAAATTAATGTTCAGCCGGAAAAGGTGGATGAGTTTCTGGAAGTGTTTCACGCCAACCACCTCGGCGCGGTGAAAGAGCCCGGAAATCTGAGATTTGATGTGTTGCAGGACGAGAAAGTACCGACGCGGTTCTTTATCTACGAGGCCTATCAGGATAACGATGCCGTGCTGGCACACAAGAAAACACCGCATTATCTGAAATGCGTTGAAGCGCTGGAGGGGATCATGTCGGGGCCGAGGAAGAAAACTTCTTTTAAAGGGATATATTCGTAAGGTCAAAACTGGTTTGGTTCAAGGTCAACACCAACGCCTTGGGCTGCCACCAAACTGGCCTTAAGAGGCGCCTATCGCCGCGCCTCTTAAGAATCTCCGGCTCTTTCACTGCGCGCTCTGCTTGCAGGCTATGTTTCAGGTATCGCAGTGATAGCCGCAAAATCCCGCCGCTCCGCGGTACCCTACGTTCAGGTTACAACCCGCGCAAAATGACGCGCGGTTTTCCACCTCTCCTCTGGTCGGTTTCGGCACTGTGCATCAGGTGACCGCAGCACTTGAGAACCCGAAATCTTCTCGGTCAGGCCTTCATTGACATTGCCCTGATGGCCAATCCGCCATTACATCAACCCTTCCAGCCTCACATACAACTCCCGGAAGACTTTCCTCCTCTCGGCATACGCCGTGTGCATATCAGCATCCGGTTCGTGCACTTGCTCAAGTGCCAGTTCCGGCAGGAACTGTTCCAGAGGTTTACCGGGATTCATGGCAATTTGTGCCAGACGCGCTGCGCCCAGCGCCGGGCCGACATCACCGCCGGTGCGGTATTCCAGCGTTTTACCGCTGATGTCCGCCAGCATTTGCCGCCAGTAAGGGCTGCGGGCACCACCACCAATCAGGGTGATGCTGCGCGGTTGCAGACCGGTGGCGTGCAGAACGTCCATTCCGTCTGCCAGAGCGAATCCCACACCTTCGAGCACGGCGCGGGCAATATCGGCAGGGCCGTGCTGATGCGTCAGGCCAAACAATGTTCCTTTGGCGTTCGGATTATTGTGCGGGGTGCGTTCACCGGAAAGATAGGGCAGGAACCAGACCGGCGAGTCGGCGGGTTTGGTTTTTTGCGCCAGACTAATGAGCTCACCGACCGATGCGGTACCGGTAAGATTTGCGGCCCAGTCCAGGCAGGAAGCCGCGCTGAGCATGACCGACATCAGATGCCAGGTGTCCGGCAACGCATGGCAGAAACTGTGAACCGCCTGCTGCGGATTACTCAGGAAACCGTCGCTGACCGCGAAGTACACGCCGGATGTGCCAAGGGAAAGCATTGCCTGGCCGGTTTTGTATAATCCGACACCGACCGCGCCTGCCGCATTATCACCGCCCCCGGCAATCACCGGCACACAGTCCATTCCCCAGCGGGAGGCGAGTTCTGGCAGTAACTGACCGGTGATCTGATTGCCTTCAAAAAGCGCTGGCATGTGTTTGCGCGTCAGTCCGGTTGCGCTGAGCAGTTTGTCGCTCCAGTCGCGTTTTGCCACATCGAGCCACATCGTGCCTGCGGCATCTGACATATCGGAGGCAAATACGCCGGTCATCAGCCAGCGCAGATAATCTTTTGGCAGTAATACCTTGTCTATTTTCGCGAATAATTCGGCTTCGTTTTCACGCAGCCAGAGCAGTTTCGGTGCCGTAAAACCGGGCATCATCAGATTGCCGGTTATCTGACGGGAATCAGGAACATCCGCTTCCAGTTTCTGGCACTGGCTGAAACTGCGGCCATCGTTCCATAAAATTGCCGGACGCAGAACCTGATGCTGTCCATCAAGCACCGTTGCACCATGCATCTGTCCGGTCAGGCCGATGGCTTTTACGTCTTGCAGTGCATTTTGCTTAGCCAGTGCACAAACCGCGCGGTCTGTCGCAGTCCACCAGTCTGCCGGGTTTTGCTCAGACCACAAAGGGTGGGGACGGGAAAGGGTTAACGCCTCACTGTGGCTGGCGACCACCCGACCTTCTTCGCTAAGCAAAATGGCTTTGACGCCAGACGTGCCAAGATCTATTCCGAGATACATGTTTTTCCCTTATCGGTTAACCCGTTTCCAGAACGATTTACGCCCTGCGATTCCGCACCAGGCGGGCAGGGCGTCAGCTTATTGTATGAGATTAACCAAACAGATAACGGTTAACCAGATTCTCCAGGCGTTCCTGCTGGCCGCTCTGGTGCTGAGGTGCCAGTGCGTTTTGTTGTGCGTAGCTGCTCAGGGATTCCAGAGACATTTTGCCTTGCAGGATCTGCTGACCCAGTTCTGTATTCCAGCCTGCGTAACGCTGGGCAACGTGTTTATCCAGTTCACGACTTTCAATCATACGGGCGGCGACTTTCAGCGCCAGCGCCATGGTGTCCATACCGCCAATATGGCCGTAGAACAGGTCATATTTGTCGGTGCTCTGACGACGAACTTTAGAGTCGAAGTTCAGACCGCCGGTGGTGAAACCGCCCGCTTTGATAATTTCATACATTACCAGCGCATTTTCTTCCACGCTGTTCGGGAACTGGTCAGTGTCCCAGCCACACTGCGGGTCGCCGCGGTTAGCATCGACAGAACCGAAGATCCCAAGGGCAATGGCGTTAGCAATTTCATGATGGAAAGAGTGACCGGCCAGCGTTGCGTGGTTAGCTTCGATATTCACTTTGATCTCTTTTTCCAGACCAAACTGTTTGAGGAACCCGTAAACCGAAGCCACATCATAATCGTACTGATGCTTGGTGGGCTCCTGCGGTTTTGGCTCAATCAGCAGGGTGCCCTGGAAACCAATTTTGTGTTTATGCTCAACCACCATCTGCATGAAGCGACCCAGCTGTTCGCGTTCCTGACGCAGATCCGTATTGAGCAGGGTTTCGTAGCCTTCACGGCCGCCCCACAACACATAGTTTTCGCCGCCCAGCAGTTTGGTAGCATTCATCGCGTGAACAACCTGCGTCGCCGCCCAGCTGTAAATTTCAGGATTAGGATTGGTAGCCGCACCCGCTCCGTAGCGTGGATTGGTAAAGCAGTTCGCGGTGCCCCACAGCAGTTTTACGCCGCTGGCTTCTTGTTTTTGCGCCAGAACATCAGTCATCGCGGCAAAATTATTCACGTACTCTTTAATCGTTGAGCCTTCCGGCGAGACGTCAACATCGTGGAAGCAGTAGTAAGGAACATTCAGTTTCTGGAAGAACTCGAAAGCCACGTCCGCTTTGCGTTTCGCCAGCTCAAGCGCATCGCCGGGTTGCTGCCACGGGCGGTCAAATGCGCCCACGCCGAACATATCATTGCCATTCCAGCAGAAGGTGTGCCAGTAACAGGCTGCGAAACGCAGATGCTCAGCCATCGTTTTGCCGAGGATCACTTCTTCAGGATTGTAGTGACGGAATGCCAGCGGGTTTGTGCTGTTAGCACCTTCGTAGCGAACGGCGTCAAGCTTGTCGAAATATGCGTGCATTGAAAACTCCTTGAAAACGGGCCCAGCGGGACTGGGAGGCTGAGGCTCTATCTTCGGAGGAGATGTTTGATCCCACAATTACGTTATTTCACACTCAATTTAATAGAATTATTAAGTGTGCGGTAGATCGCATAAATAAGCCGTTTTTACTTACTTTTTATTCAACTTCCACGATGCCTCGATAATAAAAAGTCTTATTGTGCGCATATTACAGGCAAACCATGATCGCCATCATAATTCCTGAAATAAACAAAAAATCGTAACGCTGTGATTAAAATCTGCAATTGCCGATTAATTACCCAGCGTCAACAATCCCTCTGTCATTGCTGTACGAACTCTTCTGTATCTGCCTCTTCTTATTCTTATAAAAGGTCTGACATGATGAAAATGAAAAAAATAATTCTTTCCGCCTGTGCCGCATTAGTGCTTTTTAGCCAGTCCGGGCTGGCGAAAGAAATTAAAATTGGTATGGCTATTGATGACTTACGTTTAGAACGCTGGCAAAAAGACCGCGATATTTTTGTGGCTAAAGCCAAAACGCTTGGCGCAGATGTTTTTGTTCAGTCTGCTAACGGTAATGAAGAAACGCAGATGGCGCAGATTGAAAATATGATCAACCGGGGCGTCGATGTTTTGGTGATCATTCCCTATAACGGACAAGTGCTGAGTAACGTTATTGCCGAAGCCAAACAGGAAGGTATTAAAGTGCTGGCGTATGACCGCATGATTAACAACGCCGACATTGATTTTTATATCTCTTTTGATAATGAAAAGGTAGGCGAACTTCAGGCGCAAAGCCTTGTTGATCGCGTACCGCAGGGCAATTATTTTCTGATGGGCGGCTCACCGGTGGATAACAATGCCAAGCTCTTCCGTGCCGGTCAGATGAAAGTGCTTAATCCGTTAATTAAAGAAGGCAAAATAAAAGTGGTGGGTGATCAATGGGCTGACGGCTGGTTGCCTGAAAATGCCCTGAAAATCATGGAAAATGCGCTCACCGCCAACAACAACAAAATCGACGCCGTGGTGGCCTCCAATGATGCGACCGCCGGTGGTGCTGTTCAGGCGTTATCTGCACAGGGGTTGGCGGGGAAAGTAGCGATCTCGGGTCAGGATGCCGATCTCGCGGCGATCAAACGCATTGAAGCGGGCACGCAGACCATGACGGTCTACAAACCTATCACCAAACTGGCTAATGATGCTGCTGAAATCGCCGTGCAGTTAGGCAAAGGTGAAACACCAAAATCTAATGCGACATTAAATAACGGTAAAAAAGAAGTGCCTTCTTATTTATTAACACCGATCCAGGTGGATAAAAATAATATTGATAGCACAGTGGTGGCTGACGGTTTCCATAAGAAATCAAATCTTTAATTTTTCAGTATTTTTCTACAAAAACAACACTTCCAGCCGAAGTGTTGTTTTTGCTGGAGGTAAACATGCCAGAACAATATGAAAAATTACCCCTGCTGGATATGCGAAATATCACCAAGAAATTTGGTGCGGTAAAAGCGGTTGATAATATTAGTCTTACTCTGGCCGCAGGAGAGGTGTTATCCCTGTGCGGGGAAAATGGCTCCGGAAAGTCGACGTTAATGAAAGTGTTGTGTGCAATATATCCGCACGGTTCTTTTGAAGGGGAAATTTATTTTTCAGGTGAACGGCTGAGCGCAAAAGGCATTCGTGACACCGAACAAAAAGGGATCGCGATAATTCATCAGGAACTGGCGCTGGTGAAACAGCTCAGCGTGTTGGAAAACATGTTTCTGGGTAACGAGTGGGGCCGCTTTGGCATGCTCGATACCGACAAAATGTATCTGCGGTGTCAGCGTATGCTGGCACAGGTCAAACTCGAAATCGACCCGCATACGCTGGTGGGCGAGCTGGGATTGGGACAACGGCAGCTGGTTGAAATTGCTAAAGCCCTCAACAAGCAGGTGCGTTTGCTGGTGCTTGATGAACCTACGGCGTCGCTGACTGAAAGCGAAACAGCGATTTTGCTCGATATCATCCGTGATTTGCGCCATCACGATATCGCCTGCATTTATATTTCGCACAAACTCAACGAAGTAAAAGCCATCTCCGACAAATTGTGTGTCATTCGTGACGGTCGCCATATTGCCACCTGCAATGCAGAGGGTACTTCGGAAAAAGACATCATCGCCATGATGGTGGGCCGTGAACTCACGGAGCTGTTTCCGTCGCGTGAACGGCAGATTGGCAAAGAAATTTTGCGCATTGAAAACCTCACGGCATGGCATCCGGTTAACCGTCATATCAAACGGGTGGATAACGCCGGTTTTACGTTGCGTCAGGGAGAAGTGTTGGGTGTGGCGGGGCTGGTCGGTGCAGGCAGAACCGAAATGATGGAATGTCTGTTCGGGGTCTATCCGGGGCGCTGGTCAGGAGATGTCTGGCTGGAAGGTCAGAAAGTGCAGATTACCGATTGTCGTGACGCCATGCGGCGCGGGCTGGCGATGGTGCCGGAAGACCGTAAACGTGACGGCATCGTGCCGGTGATGGCGGTCGGCAGCAATATCACACTGGCCGCTTTAAGCCAGTTCAGCGGTGGCGGTGTTCTGCGGGAAGCGCAGGAACAGCACACCATCAGCGAGTCGGTGAAACAACTTAAAATCAAAACCTCATCTCCCGAACTGGCAATCGGAAGGCTCAGCGGCGGGAATCAGCAAAAAGCCATTCTGGCGCGCTGTCTGCTTCTTAAACCCAAAATCCTCATTCTTGATGAACCCACGCGCGGAATCGATGTGGGGGCAAAACATGAAATCTACAAACTCATTGGGCAACTCGCGGCACAGGGAATGGCCATTATCGTTATCTCATCAGAGTTACCCGAAGTGATCGGGCTGAGTGACCGCGTTGTGGTGATGCATCTTGGGCAGGTGAAAGCCTGTCTGGACAATAACAATTTAAGTCAGGAACAGGTCATGGAAGCCGCATTGAGGAGTGAAACTTATGTCTAAATTCCCCCAGCCAGGAAGCCCTTCCGCCACTGTTAATGAGAGCGGCTCAAAGGGCATGTTGTCGGCCAGTAAGCTAAAAAGCATGAATCTTCAGGTTTTTGTCATGCTGGCAGCCATTGCGGTAATTATCGTGTTTTTCAGCGTGACTACCGATGGTGCGTATATCAGCGCACGTAACGTTTCTAACCTTCTGCGACAGACTGCGATTACCGGCATTCTGGCCGTCGGCATGGTGTTCGTGATTATCTCTGCTGAAATCGACCTGTCTGTCGGTTCAATGATGGGGTTGCTCGGCGGCATGGCGGCGATTTTTGACGTCTGGTTCGGCTGGCCATTGCCGCTGACCATTGTGGTAACGATGGTGCTCGGATTGTTACTGGGTGCCTGGAACGGCTGGTGGGTGGCTTATCGTAAGGTGCCGTCATTCATCGTCACCCTGGCCGGGATGCTGGCGTTTCGCGGCATTCTGATCGGCATCACCAGCGGCACTACGGTGTCACCGATAACGCCTGCGATGTCGCTGATTGGTCAAAGCTATCTGCCAGATACCTTAGGTTTTAGTATCGGTTCTGTTGCGCTGGCGTTGTTTATCGGCTGGCAGTGGCGCAGGCGCAAACAGCGTGCGGCTCTCGGGCTGCCGGTGACGGCGGCCAAAAATGATGTCACCCGTCAGGCGCTGACCGCCATTATTGCGCTCGGCGCAATATATCTGCTTAACGATTATCGCGGCGTCCCTACGCCGGTGCTGATTTTGGTCGCACTGATGCTGGGGGGGATGTTTATGGCATCCCGGACTGCTTTCGGGCGGCGTATTTATGCCATCGGTGGCAACATCGAAGCAGCGCGGTTATCCGGGGTTAACGTTGAGCGCAGCAAACTGGCGGTATTTGCAATTAACGGCCTGATGGTGGCTATCGCCGGTCTGATCCTCAGTTCACGTCTGGGCGCGGGTTCGCCATCGGCGGGTAATATTGCTGAGTTGGACGCAATTGCTGCCTGCGTCATTGGCGGAACCAGTCTGGCGGGCGGCGTTGGGAGTGTTGCGGGTGCTGTGATGGGGGCTTTCATTATGGCGTCTCTGGATAACGGTATGAGTATGCTGGACGTGCCAACATTCTGGCAGTACATCGTTAAAGGCGCGATTCTGCTGCTGGCGGTCTGGATGGATTCAGCTACCAAAAGGCGCGCATAAATCCGCCGCTGCGGCGGTGATTTTGAGTGGTAATGCAGGAAAACCTGAGGAACCTCACAAAATCACTATGCCAAATCAACCTTAGCCATTGCGCTGTGTTATTGACCAACGCAATCAGCCTCATTCAGTTAGCGCAATGAATGAGGCTTAGTCTATTAGAAACTGGTGAGAGACAGGCATGTTTGAAAAACGTTATCGCATCACTCTGTTATTTAACGCTAACAAAGTCTACGACCGTCAGGTAGTAGAAGGCGTGGGTGAATATTTGCAGGCCTCACAAAGCGACTGGGATATCTTCATTGAAGAAGATTTCCGCTGCCGTATAGACAATATCAAAGACTGGCTCGGCGACGGTGTCATTGCCGATTTTGACGATCGGGAAATCGTGACGTTGCTTAAGGATCTTAATGTACCCATAGTCGGAGTCGGCGGTTCTTATCATCTGGAAGAAGATTATCCGCCGGTGCATTACATCGCCACTGACAATTACGCGCTGGTGGAAGCGGCCTTTATGCACCTGAAAGAGAAGGGCATCAACCGCTTCGCATTTTATGGTTTGCCGGATGCAGGCGGAAAACGCTGGGCGCAGGAACGCGAGCATGCCTTCAGAAAACTGGTGTCCGCCGAGCAATATCAGGGCGTGGTTTATCAGGGAATGGAAACCGCGCCGGAAAACTGGCAGCACGCACAAAACCGGCTGGCGGACTGGATACAAACATTGCCGCAGCAAACCGGGATTATCGCGGTGACCGATGCGCGCGCGCGGCATCTGTTGCAGGTTTGCGAGCATCTGAATATCCCTGTGCCGGAAAAGCTCAGCGTAATTGGTATCGATAACGAAGAACTGACGCGGTATTTGTCGCGTGTGGCGTTGTCATCCGTTGTGCAGGGCACGCGCCAGATGGGATATCGCGCGGCAAAACTCCTGCATCAGCTGCTGGATCAGCGTGATTTGCCCTTACAGCGCATTCTGGTGCCGCCAGTGAAAGTGGTTGAACGCCGTTCGACGGATTTCCGTTCCTTACGCGATCCGGCGGTTATCCAGGCCATGCATTACATCCGCTATCACGCCTGTAAAGGGATCAAGGTGGAGCAGGTTCTCGATGCCATCGGGATGTCCCGCTCGAATCTGGAAAAACGCTTTAAAGATGAAACCGGGCAGACGATCCACGGCGTGATCCATGAGGAGAAACTCGACCGGGCGCGTAATCTGCTGGCGGCCACGTCGATTTCTATCAATGAGATTTCGCAAATGTGCGGCTATCCGTCGCTGCAATATTTCTATTCGGTATTCAAGAAAGGCTACGAAATGACGCCGAAAGAGTACCGGAGTATTCACGGGGAAAGCGTTTATCAGGATGCATGATGTGCCATCAGACGAACGTCTGTAAGCAACCGGTATCATCGATATGTTATAAAAAATGCCCCGTTCATCACTGAGCGGGGCATTGATTTTGTCGCAGGCGCTTTGCCTTTTTACAGCGTAATTACCAGTGATTTTGCGCCTTCAGACGGCGTCAGAACCAATCCCTGTGAACCGGATTCCTGACGTGATCCGCTGATTTCACGCACACCGCTCAGGTTACGCAGACACAGTGTCCAGCCTGAGGCCTGACCTTCATGAGTCACGGTAATCACGCCATCCACCCGTTCGGCTTTCAGGCTGAAAACAGTTTTCCCGCTGAGATCCGTTATCGCGCTTTCCGCTACCGCACCTTCTTCCAGCTCAAACAGATGGAATTCGGTTTGCTGGCTGTAATCGTAATCCGGTTTCTGATTATTACTGCCCAAAGCCAGCAATGTGTTCGGGCGAACATACAGCGGCAGGCTGTCAAAGCCGTGCTGCTGACGGTGCCAGCGTGAACCTTCTGCCACTTCGTTATTCAGAAGATGCGTCCAGCGTCCTTGCGGCAGATAAAAATCGACGTCGCCTTCTTCGCTAAAGACCGGCGCAACCAGCAAGTCATCCCCCAGCATATACTGACGGTCGAGATAATCGCAGGCCGGATCTTCCGGGAATTCCAGCATCATGGCGCGCATAACCGGCGTTCCGTGGCTGGCTGCCTGTGACGAAGCAGGATAGAGATACGGCATCAGTCGGCATTTAAGCTGCGTAAACTGGCGTACTACATCACAAGCTTCATCGTCATAAACCCATGGCACACGATAGGATTTGCTGCCATGCAGGCGGCTGTGGCTTGAGAGCAGGCCGAACGCGCACCAGCGTTTGTAGATGTGCGCCGGAGCGGTATTTTCGAATCCGCCGATGTCGTGGCTCCAGAATCCAAAACCAGACAATCCGATGGATAATCCGCCGCGCAGACTTTCCGCCATTGATTCGTACGTGGCGTAGCAGTCACCGCCCCAGTGAACCGGGAATTGCTGGGCACCGACCGACGCGGAGCGGGCGAACAGTACCGCTTCAGATGCGCCGAGCTTGTCCTGCAATGTTTCGTACACCAGTTTGTTGTATACGAATGCGTAATGGTTGTGCATTTTCTGCGGGTCGCAGCCGTCATGCCAGACGACGTCTGTCGGGATGCGCTCGCCGAAGTCGGTTTTGAAACAGTCCACGCCCATATCGACCAGACGTTTCAGATGCCCGGCATACCATTCGCAGGCCTGCGGATTGGTGAAATCGACAATCCCCATTCCGGCCTGCCATTTGTCCCACTGCCACACGCGACCGTCCGGACGTTTTAGCAGATAGCCTTTTTCTTTGCCTTCGTGGAACAGTGGTGATTTCTGGCCAATGTAGGGGTTGATCCACACGCAGATTTTCAGGCCGCGCGCTTTCAGGCGTTGCAACATGCCCTGCGGATCCGGGAAGGTTTGCGGATCCCACTCGAAATCACACCACTGGAAGGCTTTCATCCAGAAACAGTCGAAGTGGAAAACGTGTAACGGCAACTGACGTTCTGCCATGCCATCAATAAAGCTGTTCACCGTGGCTTCATCGTAATTAGTGGTGAAAGAGGTGGTCAGCCACAGACCAAAAGACCAGGCCGGCGGCAGCGCAGGGCGGCCGGTCAGACGGGTATAACGGTCGAGCACTTTTTTCGGCGTCGGGCCATCAATGACGAAATATTCCAGATATTCGCCTTCCACGCTGAACTGAACTTTAGAGACCTTCTCCGAACCGACTTCAAAAGACACACATTCAGGATGATTCACCAGCACGCCGTAGCCGCGGTTGGTCAGATAAAACGGAATATTTTTGTAGGACTGCTCAGTGCTGGTTCCGCCGTCGCGGTTCCAGGTTTCTACCGTCTGGCCATTTTTAACCAGTGCGGTGAAACGTTCGCCAAGACCATAAACCGTTTCGCCGACGCCCAGGTCCAGGCGTTCCATCATGTAGGTTTTCTGCGAGTTTGCGTCCTGCACATAGCCATTAGATTTGGCGACACTGCCGGTTATCCGGCGGCCGTTGCGCAGAAAATCCAGCGTCCAGTTATTACCCTTGGTGACGCGCACGCAGAGGTCGCCGCTGTGCAGGGCAGCGAATTCCTCGTTATCTTCGAACCGTAATTCCGGTGTGTCGGATTGCAGCAGCGGATAGTGCGGGCCTTTGTCGGTTTCGCCGTCAAAGTGAGTAATACGCACGCCAATAACACCGGTTTGCGGCGAGAAAAATCGCAGCGTAAACAGGGGTGAATCCAGCTGGCTGGCGCGTTCCGACGCATCTTTCGGCGCGGCGTAAATCACCATTTCATTGCCTGAACGCTGCACTTCAAAAACCTGTAACGGGTGCGTCAGTGTCAGACCATCCTGAATCAACCAGTTACCATCACTTATTTTCATAATGAATTCCTCCTTCAGCCCTCCATCCTTCACACTGACTCTGCGTTGGCCGCCTTGATTGAGCACGAATGATTTTGGGCATGTTCAGTTAAATCAGTTTCAGTTCTTCAAAAACAGATTCATTTCATAAATTCTTGCTGATTACGGCGGATACCCTGCGCGACTTCATCGAGAATGCGGCGCAGCAGCGGGCTGCGCAGAATGTAATAGCGTTTGCAGATGATGGCGCTCAGCAGATAGCAGGCAGCCGGAACCAGAGTGAATAACGCGACAATGCTGGTCATGGTGGCGGTATTTTGAGTAGCGGCTCCGGACTGATAACCGGAACCTGCCAGCATCCAGCCGATCATCGCACCGGCCAGTGCCAGACCGAGTTTCAGCACAAACAGGGTGCCGGCGAAACTGATACCGGTCAGGCGTTTGCCGTCGTTCCATTCGCCGTAATCGACGGTGTCGGACATCATCACCCACTGGATCGGGGTGACGAGCTGGTGCAGAACACCGATGGCGAAGATGAAGATAAACATCAGCACGCTGCCGTTCAGTGGCAGGAAGAACATGCCGATGCTCAGCACCGCCAGAATGGCGTTAGTCCACCAGAACACGCTGACTTTGCATTTCCAGTCGGTGAGCGGTTTAGCCAGTGCGCTGCCGAACAGGTTGCCGACGGAATACACGCCGAGGAACCAGGCGAACAGCACCGGATTACCAAGGATATAGGTGACGTAATACATCATGGCGCCGCCGCGAACCGCGACTGCCATAATATTGAGGATGGTCAGCAGGCCGACAATACGCCACTGGTCGTTGTGCCAGATGTCACGCAAATCTTCACGCATAGTGCCGGTCGGTTTGCCCGGATCGATTCGCTCTTTGGTGGTCGCAAAACAAATCGCCAGCAAGACGGCGGCGACAATCGCCAGTACTGCGATCCCGCCCTGATAACCGACAGCTTTATCCTCACCGCCGATGAAATTCACCAGCGGCATCATCAGCACCGTGCTCAGCATCCCGCCCGCCGTTGCCAGCACGAAACGGTACGATTGCAATGAAATACGCTGTGTCGGGTTAGACGTGATCACGCCACCCAGCGCGCAATAAGGGATATTCACGACGGTGTACATCAGTGTGAGCAGCGTATAAGTGATGGCGGCGTAAATCATTTTGCCGGTCATGCTGAGCTCAGGCGTGGTGTAGGTAAAGACGCAGACGATACCGAAAGGAATGGCGCCAAACAGAACATACGGGCGGAATTTCCCCCAGCGGGTGCGTGTGCGGTCGGCCAGTAATCCCATGCAGGGATCAGAAATGGCGTCCAGTGCGCGGGCGAGCAGGAACATGGTGCCGACATAGCCCGCCGGAATACCGAAGATGTCGGTATAAAAGAACATCATGTAAAGCATGACGTTATCGAAAATTATATGACTGGCCGCATCGCCTAATCCATATCCAATCTTTTCCTTGACCGAAAGGATCTCAGTGCTCATTGCTTCAATGTCCGTATGAAAAGGGAGAGTACGGTTTTAACGTTTACAAGGCGTTGAGGCTATTGAGATTTTTGTTTCTGAAATTATGTTTCTTTATTTCTGTGATCGCGCGGGGCAAACGGGGAAAAGTTGAGCGGAAGAAACGGAGAGAAATGCTGAGTTTTTGATGAAAACCTCCCGTTTCCGGGAGGTCTGAGGCGGTTACTTTTTGTATTTTGCTTCCAGCGTCGCAAACCACGGCGCGGTGAAATCTTCTGATTTTCCCCAGCCCGGAATGATTTTGCTCAGGCCGGTCACGTTGACCCCTTCCGGCTGGCTGAGCAGCAGGGATTGAGGAATGGTTTGTGCCGGGAATTCGTAAGTAGCCGGCGTTTTCTCACCGGCAATTTTCAGCGCCACAATACGCAGGTTTACTGCACCAATCAGCTGAGTATCGACAGCGGCGGTCATCTGCCACGGGCTGCCTTTTTCGCGCATCAGCTGAAGATCCTGATTCGACACATCAATGCTGTAAAGCTTGATTTCAGTACGGCCATTCTCTTTCAGCGCTTTATAGGCGCCCTGGCTGAAGGCATCCCATGCGCCCCAGATCGCGTCAATCTGACCTTTTGGGTATTTCGCCAGAATCGCACCGACTTTGTTTGCCGTATCGCCCTGAACGTCAGAGGACACCGCGCCGATGGATTCCAGCTGATGAATGCCCGGATTCTCTTTCAGGATGGCTTCGTAGGTTTTCTGGCGGCGTTCCATTGGCGGGAAACCGGCCACCCACAGTTTGACGATGTTGGCTTTACCGTTGAAATCTTTCACCAGCTGGCCGACGGACGCTTTTGCCAGCGAAGCATCGTCCTGACGGGTAACGGTGACGCCAGGAATGTCTTCCGGAACTTCTGTATCAAAAGCAGAAACCGCAATTCCGGCAGCGGCGATGCGTTTGACCAGCGCTTCAGAGTAAGGCCCGCGACCCTGCGAAAGGATAATACCGTCGTATTTCTGGCTGATGGCCTGATTGACGAAATCCTGGAATTTGGCGTCATCGCCGTTACTCAGGAAGGTATCGACTTTAAAACCGAGCGCACGGCCTTGTTTGATGGCTCCGGCCAGAAACTGGGTGGTGTTGTCGTCAGAACCCAGATTGCGAACGATAGCGATGCGCACCGGACCATTGTGCTGGGCAATCGCCGCCGGAACCGGCGCGGGTGTGCCATCGGCTGCGAATGCCGGTAAGGCGGAAAACAGGCTCAGTGCCAGCAGGGATGCGGATATTTTTCTCATTATATTTTTCTCATTATATTTGCTAATGACTAAAGAGGTCCGTTGGACACGATTTTTTCTGGTGTAATTTTTAGCTGAGGATGTACAGAAGTCTGTCTGTCCAGACGTCTATTCTGTTTGGGCAGTCTACCGGTATGTTAAGAAAGAGGGAATGCTTTGTAGTTATTATATTTCCGTCAGCCGTTATTCCTGTTGGTTATAGCCGGCGAACCGCCGCGCAGCAAAATCAGTCACATGGCCTAAACTGAAACTTCACCTCTGATTTTCTCTCTCAACAATGCCTCCGGGGGAAGCCTTATGACCTTTTCTTTCCGCGACACATTATTGCCCGTTTTTACCTTTGCCCTGATGACCACCCAGGCCGCTGCTGCACCGAAATCACCGGTTTCTCCGCCCTACGCGGGCGCACAAGTGACGGAACTGGCGACGGGGTTGGATCATCCCTGGTCGCTGGCCTTTCTGCCGGATAATCAGGGCGCGCTGATCACCGAACGCAGCGGACAGCTGCATCTGTGGAAACCGGACGGCGGGCTTTCTGCGCTGCTGAAAGGTGTACCGCGCGTCTGGGTCAGCGGGCAGGCCGGTTTGTGGGATGTGCGTTTATCGCCGGATTTCGCCAGCAATCGTCGGGTGTATCTGACCTTCGCGCATCCGGGAGAAAAGGGTGAACCACATGCAGCGCTCGGCTACGGCACTTTATCGGCCGATAATAAAACCCTGAGCAACTTTAAAGTGGTCTTTATTCAGCAACCGGCCTTGCAAAGCGGTATCAATCTTGGCGGTCGCATGGCGTTTGATGAGAAGGGCAATATTTTTCTTTCCACCGGCGATAATAACCAGCGCATCAATGCCCAGCATCTGAATCAGCTTCAGGGCAAGATTTTACGCCTGACGCCGGAAGGCGGTGTACCGCAGGACAATCCGTTTGTGCATGACAAGAATGCTAAACCGCAAATCTGGACTTACGGCAACCGCAATCCGCAGGGGCTGGCCATCAATCCGTGGAGCGGCGCGCTGTGGGAAACCGAGCACGGCCCGCGTGGTGGTGATGAAGTGAATTTACCGCAGGCCGGAAAAAACTACGGCTGGCCGCTGGCGACGCTGGGTATCAACTATTCCGGTCAGCCGATCCCCGAAGCGAAAGGGACGACGCTGGCGGGCGCGGAAGACTCGATTTACTACTGGGAGATATCACCGGCGCTCAGCGGAATGGCGTTTTATAACGCGCAGAAATTCCCGCAGTGGAAAAACTCGCTGTTTGTCGGCGCGCTTGCCGGGGAATCATTGATCCGCCTGACGCTCGATGGCGAAAAAGTGACTCATGAGGAACGGCTGCTCAGCGACCGCAAGGAACGTATCCGCGAGGTGCAGGTTGGCAGCGACGGATTTGTGTATGTACTGACGGATAAGCGCGACGGTAAATTGCTTAAGATCGCGCCGCAAAGCTGAGATGACTTAAAGCTGAGATGATTGAATGACAAAAGGCGGTCAGAAATGGCCGCCTTTAACAGGATTATCCGAAACCAAACCCCGTTTAGCTCAGGGGCAGCATCACCCGCTTACAGAAGGCCGGGCGCGCTTTCAGTTGCTGATACCAGCGTTCAAGATTCGGATGAGACTGACGTTCAATATCCAGGCGGAACCAGGCATCGGCATAGCAGGCCACCGGAATATCACCGATACCGAACTGCTCGCTGGAGAACCATTTTTGCTTCGCCAGCAGGGCGTCGGCAATCGCCCAGTATTTTTCAAATGCCGCCATACCCGCCGCGACCACAGACATATCGCGTTCCGCTACGGGCGTGCGTACCAGCGTCAGAAACACCTGACGGAACGGTACGGTCAGCGAGTTACTGCACCAGTCCAGCCATTTATCAGCTGCCGCACGTTGTTGCAGATTGTCCGGCCAGAAGGCTTCTTCCCCCGAGCGTTCGGCCAGATAACGCAGAATGGCGTTGGATTCCCACAACACGAAATCGTCGTCCTGCAGACAAGGTACCAGGCCGTTAGGATTCAGCGACAGATAAAGTGGCTCGTTGTTTTTGCCATACACGCCGCCGGCATTGACGTGCTGAAAAGTCAGATTCAGTTCATCAAGCAGCCACAGCACTTTTTTGACGTTACTTGAATTTTCGCGGCCCCATAGGGTGAGCATGCGGAACTCCTTGTTTTGAATAGAGGAAAACAGAAGGTGTAGATCTTTCTGGCTAAGACTATAGGCCACCGCCAATAATTAAGCGAAGTGAAAAAAGTAACACTCAGCAACAGGAAGCCCTGTCGCTGAGTGTTTCTGAGGGGGAATTCAGCGATGTTTTTTTTGCGCTTTAAACACAGCCCAGACACTCAGCAGGGCGACGATCATCAGATAATAACCCGGCGCCAGACTGCTGCCGGTGGCGGAAATCAGCAGTGTACAGATCAACGGCGCGAAGCCACCGAAAACGGTCACGGCAACGTTGTAGCTGATCGCCATGCCGCTGGCGCGAGTGGTTATCGGGAATAAATCCGCCATCATCGAAGGTACCGTGGAGAAATACACCGCTTTCAGCAGAGCCAGCCAGCTTATCAGCAGCAGTAATGACATCGCCGAGGTGTATTGCAGCATCAGCCAGAACGCCGGATAAATGGTCAGCAGCATCAGGATAAGCGATCCCCACATCAGTGGCAGTCGGCCAATTTTCTCCGCCCACAGTCCCATCAGGGGGGTCACTACCGTCAGGATAATGCCGCCTGCCAGCGTGGCGCTGAATCCGGCGGAAGCATGCAGATGCAGCGTTTTGGTTGCATAAGTCGGCACGTAATTCAGCATGTAGTTAATGGCGGTAGACACCACCATCAGCCCGATAGCGGTAAAGAAAAGACCTTTTTGCGAGCGCACGATTTCTTTCAGCGGGGAGGGCGCTTTCTTCGCTTTTGTGAAGCTTTCCGATTCCTTGATATGGCGGCGGATATACAACCCGACCGGACCAATCAGCAGGCCGAAGATAAACGGGATACGCCATCCCCAGTTTTGTAACTGCGTTTCGCTCAGAGCGGCGGATAACCCCAGTCCGAAAGCCGAGGCCAGCAGCGTGCTGGCACCCTGCGTGGCGAACTGCCAGCTGGCGATAAACGCCTTACGCTCCGGAAAGTGCTCGACCAGAAACGCGGTCGAACTGCCGAATTCCCCGCCCGCAGAAAATCCCTGAATCAGCCTTGCGACCAGGATCAGCAGCGGAGCCGCCATGCCAAGGGTGGCGTAAGAAGGGGTGATGACGATAATCAGCCCGCCAACCATCATCAGGCTGATGGACATCAGCAGTGAAGCTTTGCGACCGTGTTTATCGGCGTAAGCGCCGAGTACAATGGCGCCGAGCGGGCGGATCAGGAACGACACGCCAAAGCTGCCAAATGTCAGCAGCAGGGAAACCGTCGGGTCGGACGTCGGGAAATAAGCGTGGGCAATATAACTGGCGAAAAAACCGTAAATCGCGATATCAAACCATTCCAGTGCGTTGCCGATACAGGTCGCGAATAAAGTTTTCATCAGGCTGGGCTTTTCTGCCGTGGCGCCTGCGTGTTGCGATGTGGCGCTTAACTGGCTCATTGAGCACCTCCTGCGTGGGCAAGATGTTGTCTCAGCAGGCTGGTACCGCGTTCACCGAGATCCCATAACAGATGGGTCATGATGGCCAGCCCTTCGCGGGCAACCGGGATCAGCATATGCTCGTTGACGCCATGCTGGCCGCAGGCCGGATAAGAGTGAGGAACCCAAAGTGTCGGTAAACCGAGAATGTCGGCAAAGACATCATTGGGCAGTGAACCGCCCAGATTAGGCAGCAGCGCCGGTTTTTTACCGGTAGTGTGCTGCATGATATCCAGTGCCCAGCCGACCAGCGGATCGGTGGGATCAAAACGCGTCGCCGGTGAGCCGCGCACAAATTCAACGTCCACCTGCGGGAAACCGTGAGCATCCAGATGTGCGCGTACGTGATCCGCCAGATTCTTCCAGTCGGTGCCGACCACAAACCGCAGCTGACAGACCGCCGTCGCGTGGCCGGGAATCGCATTCATCGGACGCTGCGGATTGCCGGTCAGGAACGACAATACTTCCAGCGTATTCGACGCGTACAAACGCTCGGTGGGTGTCAGACCTGCTTCGCCCCAGTTCGGGTCGATCTGCGGATCGGTCGCACCGCCGTTCACATCGACATCCCGGAGAATTTCACGGATAGCGCCACTGACCGCAGGCGCTTTGAGCGCAGCGACCTGTAACTGCCCGTGCTGATTCACCAGAGATGCCAGCGCATTCGCCAGTTGCGTACCCGGATTGGTCAGCAAACCGCCCCAGTTGCCGGAGTGATAAGCATTGTCGCGTGCGCGGATTGTCAGACGGAAATTCACTGCACCGCGTGAGCCGAGGAATAAGGTCGGGCGTTCTGCACTCAGACGCGGACCGTCGGAGGCCAGAAAGATATCGGCGCTCAGCTGTTCTTTGTAATCCCGGCAAAGTTCGGCCAGTCCCGGAGAACTGATTTCTTCGCCCATTTCAAACAGCAGTTTGCAGTTAAACCCGAGGCGGCCACCGCGCGCTTTGAAAATTTGCTCCAGCGCGGCAATGTTGATGCTGTGCTGGCCTTTATTGTCAGCGCTGCCACGTCCGAACCAGCGGTCGCCTTCTTCCTTGAGCTCCCACGGTGATAAATCCTCACGCCAGTTTTCATCGTCGCCGAATACCACATCGCCATGGCCGTAACTCAGCACGGTCGGCAGTTTGCTGTCTTCAATACGCGTGGCAATCAGAAAAGGACGGTGTTCGGCATGAGGATTGTCCACGCTGAGCAGACTAAAACCCATCGCGGAAAGTGCCGGTTTGATTTCTTCATCGAGATAGCGCGTCAGTTCTGCGTCGCGCTGATTGCTCTGGCTTTCTGTCGCAATAGCCACCCGGCGTGCCAGAATTCGTTTGTATTCACCCTGGTCAAACCAGGCAAGCGCTTGTACGACGATATTTTCCGCTGTCATATGTAACCTGCTTGTAATTGTTTTGAGGATTTATTGTTGTTTTTTTTAGCAGTTTCACTCTAAGCGTTGCACAAACGTTGCCACAATAATAATAATTGCAACTTAGCGTTGCTTTGATTGTAATGCTCGTCTGTGCAGTTATGAGGCAATGCCGCCATGCAAAGTTCAGAGATCCGCTATTTTCTGGCGGTCGCCAATACCGGTTCACTCAGCGGGGCAAGTAAGCAATTATTTGTCGCTGTTTCGGCCATCAGCCGTCAGATCCAGCGGCTGGAAGAACGCATCGGCGCCCAGCTGTTTGAACGTCATGCGCGCGGGATGGTGCTAAATGATGCCGGGCAGATCCTGGAAAACCACGTGCGTAAAAGCATGATGGATATGGAACATGCGATAGCGGAAATTCAGGGGCTGAAAGCGGTACGCCGCACGGTGATCCGCATGGCCAGTACCGACGGGCTGGCGTTTGATCTGCTGCCGCGGCTGTTTTCACAGTTCCGGCGTGATAATCCAGGCGTGATGTTTTATCTGAATATCGGTACCGTGACGCAGGTGTCAGAAATGATCCGTAACGCAGAGGTGGATGTGGCCCTGCAGTTAAGTCTGGTGGCGGAACGCGGCGTGGATATTCTGGCCTCGTTCTCCGCTCCGGTACGTATGGTGATGCGATCCGATCATCCGCTGGCGGAAAAAGAGCTGCAACTGATGGATTTGCATCCCTACCCGCTGGCGATGAATGAACAGGGCAGCACCATCCGCCAGCTGTTCGATTTGTCCTGTCGGATGAGCGGGATTTTTCTGGAACCGACGGTGAGCTGTAACCGATTCTCGACGTTGTACGATTTTATGGTGCAGACGCCGGGTGCGATTGCGGCGTGCAGTCACTTTTCGATTATGTATAAAGCGCGTCGCGACAATCTGCGGGTTAAACCGGTGAACATCGGGCAGCTGAGCCAGCGTTATTTACAGGTACAGTCTCCGGCAGGGAAACGACGTGCTCCCGCGCTAAGTCAGTTTATCGATTTTATTCGTGATGAAATCGCGCGGGAAAGCGAATTGTTTATCCGCGATTTTGGTCTGTAGTTTTTAAAACTAACAGGCCGCCTGTTGCAGATGGGGATAACGCGACCAGTGCTGAGAATGCCAGCCCTTCGCGACAGCGAGATGTTGTAGCGCTTCGCTGGCATTGATAACCGTCGGAACATCGGCGAATTCCAGCAAAGGCTGGTCGTACAGCGTGTGGCTGTAGGCGAATATTTGCTGATAAACATGAGGTTTGCGGGCTTCCAGCCAAAGTTTCAAGCGCTCGAGGCGGCCCTGATGAAACATCAGATTACCCTCAACCGTACCGCTGAAGCGCTGGTTACTGACTCCGGCCTGCAACCCGATACCGGCATGTGCGCCAAGACGTCTGGCCACCGGCTTCACCAGATGTTCGCCACACGCTGATACGATCAGGATTTCATCCCCGCGAGCCCGGTGCCATTCCAGCCTTTCACGTGCCTGCGGATATACGCGAGGCATGATATCGCGGTGAATAAACCGCTGAACCCAGTTCGCCACAGTCGGGCAACTCAGGCCGCTCATCGGCAAAAATGCGCGGGTAAGATAATCACTGTAATTTGCGACATATTGCGGGGAGAACTGCGCGGGCAGGGCGTGCAACCGGTAATGACTGAGTTCATCCGAAGAGGCATAACCCTGAGAAATCAGCCAGTGCAGCCACAGGTTGTGGCTGTCATCGCAAATCAGGGTATGGTCGAGCTCAAAAATTGCGAGATCCATGGCGCGGATTCCCTCATCTGACAGTCTTCATTCAGCGTAGCGCAATTTTGGCGATTGAGTGTTTTATGAACGCTGTTGCCACGCAATATTCATATGCCGTTTCATCCGGCGTGAAAACGCGTCCACAGGCCAATCAGCGCCCAGGCTGCCAGTGACCAGCAGGCCACGGCGGCAATCAGCGCGTAGGGCAATTTCATCGAACCGATGAAAAAGTATAATGAAAGCAGATACACCATGTAGGGGATCACCGCCCACAGGCCAAAAATGATGGTCGTGCGCAGCGCCTCGATGTTGCGTTCGGTGCCGACAATATAATGGGCAATCAGGGCGAAAGTGGGAAACAACGGCACCAGTCCGGCAATATAATAGTTGCGTGTTTTCGAGAGTATTCCGATCAGGATCACGACCAGTGCGCCGATCAGCGCCTTAAAGACCAAACCTGCCATTTCAGCCCCTGCCTTTAGTTCAGTAACGTTGATATCCCGTTACGGATAACCCGTTTATTGTTATAGATATTTTATATGTATTTATATGCCAAACTGCCGTACATGAGTGAATGGGTCAAGCACTGACTGCCGTTTATATCGCCAGTTGATTTTGCGCAAGCAGCGGAAAACTCGACTATTCTTAAGATCTTTACACTATTTAGGTTTATTCCCGACCCGGAAAGCAGTAGGTTTTACACCTGACAGAGTTGCACAATCTGATTGAAAGATAAGATAAATTTCAGTTACCCGGACAAAAGCGCTGATACCTATGACAATTTCTTCCCAATTCAAACGGACTTTCATTTACGCGCTGGGCAGTGGAATATTCCTGCTGGCGCTTCCTGCCGCTCAGGCGGATAACGGCCCCGTCGCCCCTCAGATTAACGCCAAATCCTGGGTGTTAATGGATTACAACAGCGGGAAAATCATCACCGAATCTAACCCTGATACCCGTCTTGACCCGGCCAGCCTGAGTAAAATCATGGTCAGCTACGTGGTCGGGCAGGCTATTAAATCCGGTAAAATCAAGTCTGACGATCTGGTTTCTGTCGGCAACGATGCCTGGGCAACCGGCAATCCGGTACTGCGCGGATCTTCTCTGATGTTCCTTAAACCCGGTGACCGCGTGCCGGTGTCTGAACTCAATAAAGGTGTTGTTATTCAGTCGGGTAACGACGCCAGTATCGCGCTGGCCGATTACGTTGCCGGCAGCCAGGATTCTTTCGTTAACCTGATGAACCGCTACGCAGAACAGCTGAAACTGCAAAATACGCATTTCAAAACCGTTCACGGGCTTGATGCGGATGGGCAGTACACGTCCGCCACCGATATGGCGCTGCTTTCACAGGCATTGATCCGCGATACGCCGGATGAATACGCGCTGCACAAAGAAAAAGAATTCACCTTTAACCACATTAAGCAGATCAACCGTAACCGTCTGCTGTGGAGTTCCAACCTGAACGTTGACGGTATTAAAACCGGCTACACCTCGGGTGCGGGTTATAACCTGGTGTCTTCTGCCAGTGATTCAACCGGAATGCGACTGATTGCCGTGGTGATGGGCGCGCCGAGTGACCGGATCCGTTTCAGCGAAAGCGAAAGCCTGCTGACCTGGGGTTTCCGTTTTTACGAAACGCTGACGCCGATTAAAGCCGGTGATGCGTTTACCAGCCAGCGCGTCTGGTTTGGGGATGAAAAAATGGTGCCGCTGGGTGTCGCAGAAAATGCGTCGCTGACCATGCCAAAAGGCCAGCTGAAGAATCTCAAAGCCAGCTTTAATCTGACTAATAAGCAGCTTGAAGCGCCACTGGCGAAAAATCAGGTGGTGGGTACGGTAGATTTCAGTCTGGACGGTAAAGTCATTGAGCAGCGTCCGCTGGTGGCATTGCAGGAAGTGAAAGAAACCGGCTTTATTGGCCGTATCTGGGACTTCGTGATGATGAAGATCAGTGGTCTCTGGAGCAGCATTTTTGGGAAGTGATCTCATCTGAGATAAATACCTGCAATAAAAAACGAGGCCATCTCTGAGCCTCGTTTTTTTGCTTTGTGCTTTGTGAAAATATTTAGTTCTGCACCCAGCCTTTCTTAATCGGGAAGGCAAATCCGAAGCGGTAAACCCGGCACATCATCGCGTTAATCTGCTCACCGAACAGGTTCCACACCAGTTGTGCGAACAGACAACCGAGCATACCCACCAGGAATCCGCCGACCATATCGAGTGGCCAGTGAACGCCCAGATAGACACGTGACCATGCGATACCCACGGCGGTAACCATCAGTAACGCACCGGACCACAGGCGGTGCCAGAACAGGAACGACAGCGCGAAAGTGAAGATGGCGGTGCCATGGTCGCTCGGGAATGAACTGTCAGGGGCGTGCTGAATAAAGGTATGCCCGAACCCTTCCACGAAAGGGCGTGCATGAGGGAATAGCAGCGATAACGATTTGGCGGTCGCCATCGCAAAAAGGAGGGCAATTGCCGTTTTGCTGACCAATACGCGTTGCTGGCCGATATTCTCGCGCTGACCCCAAAGCCATAACCCGGCAATCAGCAGGGGGACAATGATGATCAGATCATTTGCCAGAAATCCGGCAAATTTGATCAGCACTTCCGGCGAGGCCGGCGTAGCGTTAATCCAGAGAAAAACCAGATGGTTCAGCTGTTCCATTAAACTACCCTCGAATAAACAGGCCAAAATAGCCTTCAAAAAATTCCCGTCGATCAGTAACAAAACCTTCATAAACGGTGGCTACGTTAAATTGCGCTGTCACTGAGGTAAAGGGGGTATCGTCTGAATTTCCCGAGTCATTGAGCATCGGTATAGTTTCGCGATGAAATAGAGTGTAAAGAGAAGAACTTAAGGAAGCCTTAAGCAGGCGGGAGGACGAGCCTCCCGGCGGTGATGCCTGACGTGAAAAATAAAAGATAAGATTTCAGAAAGTGGGATGCGAACCGTTAACCGTTAACAGATCATAGTTAACGCGTTTTTTGCACTGACATCAGAAACAGCATTGGCCGTTCTGCTTCTTCAGCAAGATCCGGATAAGCAGCAATCTGCTCAGCTGAAGGGCCCCATTCATCCAGATGACGGATAACAAATCCCGCTTCAATCAATGAATTGATATAGGTGCCGAGTTTACGGTGCTGCTTAATGACACCTTCTGCAAACCAGTCAGTCACGCGCTGGCCTTCACGCTGATAACCGTCCACCGGCCAGGTTTTATGGCCTTGCTCGTTGAGCTTCCAGCCCGGCCCGCAAGGCGCGGTATACACCGGATGCTCACCAGAAAACACGAAATGACCACCTGCTTTGAGCGCCTGAAAAATTGTTCGGAACAGCGCAGGCAGGGCGTCGATGTAATGCAGGGTCAGCGAACTGTAGATAAGATCAAACGACGTTTCGGGTAAGGTCAGCGCTTCCAGGTCGCGTCTTTCATAGCGGATGCCCGTATCCGGCGTCATGGAACGGGCTTTTTCCAGCATTTTTTCAGAGATATCCAGCCCGAGAACGTCGGCGGCACCCATTTCACGCGCCGCGCGGCAAAACCAGCCGTAACCACAACCCAGATCTGCCACATGCGCACCGTTCATATCCGGCAGCATCGCTTTCAGGGAAGACCATTCCGGCGCGCCGTCCAGACCGAACTGCGAGCGTCCGAGCCCGGCATAGCCATCAAAGAAGGCCTGATCATCGTAAATATTTTGCGTCATGAGAATGACTCCTATAAAAATAGCCTTAACTGCCAATTCATTTTGGCCTGAACAGTGTAGTGAATAATTTTATGAGAGAGCAATGAAATGGAGATTCGTGAGGCCGTTTTTGCTGATTTAAGCGTATTGCAGCGTCTCGGGCACGAGACCTATCGCCATTATTTTGGTAGCTTGTGGCAAAATAATGATGAGCTGGATGCTTTTCTGGCCGAGGATTTTGGTGACGAGGTGATGCGTCTGAGCCTGAACAGCCCTGACAGCCGATGGCTGGTGGCCGAGGAAAACGGCGGGGCAGTCGGATTTGCGCGGCTCGATTTTAATGTGCAGCCAGAAACCAATGTGACGACAGCATCTGGCGCTAAACTATGCAAACTGTACTTTCTGCCTGAAAGCCGCGCGCGCGGGCTTGGGGCGAAACTGTTTGCGGCGGCGGAACGCGTCGCGAGAGAACACCGGCAACCGGTTCTCTGGCTGGATGTATTGCAGAGCAATCTGTCTGCTATAGGATTTTATCAGCGGCAGGGGATGCATCAGATGGCTGAAACTGCCTATATAACGGCCGCACAAACGACTAAATTGTGGGTAATGAAAAAGGATATCAATGATTAAAATACGCCTGGGCGGCCTGTTCATCACACTGGAAGCAGGGGAAGATATTCCCTACGCACCGGAATATTGTGAACATTACACTTACCTTTTTCATCCGGTCGAAGGCGGTTATGAAATTTTGCGTTACGACGCATATTCAGGCTGGCATAAGCGCCCGGAACAGTTATTTGAAGACGGCCACGAGGCATTTGTATTTGCTTATCAGGCGTACGAAAAGGAATGGAATCAGACCGACGGACGTTTAGGTGGTAAAGGTCAGCATCTCGAAAGAATAATGTAATAAACATTTGTGCAAATAAATCCATCAGCCTCCGGTCCGGAGGCTTTTTTTTTATGGTGAAATTGCAACCCCATTCCCTGAGATATACAAAACATTACATTAGGAGGCTTTTGAAATCTGAGATTATGTTTTCATGCCATAGTCCCGCCGTGAAATTATTATTATGTCCGTGTGTTGCAGTAAAAATTAATACTAATATTAGGGTGAATTGTTTTGCCATAAATCTATGTTTTAAAAGTACTTAATATTATAAATTGTTTGTTTTTTTAAACTTAAACAAATGCCAAACGAAAACTATTTCAAATTTTTTCCGGTTGCAACGGAACTTATCCTGGACTATTTTGACGCCCATCAGTTCCAGGCCTTAAGAAGAAATATAACTTCACGGCGGGCTGATAATAAACTTGCCGGACGGCAATTTAGATAGCTTCCAAATAATCAAGGATATTGATGATGAAATTACGCGCGCTTTCTCTGGTAATTCCTGCTCTGATGATGGCCGGCACTGCGGGTGCTGCCGAAATTTATAATAAAGACGGCAACAAACTTGATCTGTTCGGTAAAGTCGACGGCTTGCATTATTTCTCCAACGATGACAGCACTGACGGCGACCAATCATATATGCGTTTTGGCTTTCGCGGTGAAACCCAAATTAATAGCGAACTGACCGGTTACGGTGAGTGGGAATATCAGGCAGCCCTGAATTCTGCTGAAAGCGCTGATAATAACAACTTTACCCGTGTCGGCTTTGCTGGTCTGAAATTCGGGCAGTGGGGTTCACTGGATTACGGCCGTAACTATGGCGTGATGTATGACGTCGCGTCCTGGACCGACGTACTGCCTGAATTCGGCGGCGATACTTACGGTGCAGACAACTTCATGTTCCAGCGTGCTAACGGCGTGCTGACTTACCGTAACAAAGATTTCTTCGGTGTGGTTGATGGCCTGGACGTTGCTGTTCAGTATCAGGGCAAAAACGGCAGCGCAACCGAATCTAACAACGGCCGCGACGTTCTGGCTCAAAACGGTGACGGCTACGGCATGTCCCTGTCTTATGACCTGGGCGAAGGCTTCAGCGCAGCCGCCGCTATGATGTCTTCTGACCGTACCAATGAGCAAAATGGCCGTAACAATCCGGCAATCATAGGTAACGGCGACAAAGCGACCGCTTACAGCGGTGGTCTGAAATACGACGCGAACAACATCTATCTGGCCGCGATGTACACCCAGAGCTACAACGCTAACCGCTTCGGTAAAGCAGGCAGCACCGCTTACGGTTATGCAGATAAAGCGCAGAACTTTGAAGCGGTAGCGCAATACCAGTTCGACTTCGGTCTGCGTCCGTCTGTTGCGTATGTTCAGTCACACGCCCGTAATGTTCCGGGTTACAGCAACCAGAACCTGACCAAATATGTTGATGTTGGCGCGTCTTACTTCTTCAACAAAAACATGCTGACTTACGTTGATTACAAAATCAACCTGATGGATGACACCCGTCTGACCCGCGACGCCGGCATCAATACCGATGACGTTGTTGCTGTGGGCCTGGTTTATCAGTTCTGATAAACCGACGCTGCCCTTGTTGAGGGCACCTGCGTCTCATGTGTCTGAATCCCCTGCCGAAAGGTGGGGGATTTGCGTTTAACGTCTTCCTTTCTTCACTTTGATGGCTCAGGCATGATGGTGTGAACGTTCAACGACACCCTAGGATATAAGAGAGCCGCTATGACCGATTTCGCCACTCCCAATCTTCCTTCCCGAAACTTCAGCGCAACACAAGATTTCTACGGCAGTTTTGGCTTCCATACGACGTATGTCGATGACGGCTGGCTGATCATGGTACGTGGAACTCTTACGCTGGAATTCTTCCTGCACACAGAGCTTGATCCGCAAACCAGCTGGTTCAGTTGCTGTTTACGCGTCGATGATGCAGATGCCATGTTTGCTGCCTTTAAGGCCGCAGGCATCGGCGAGGATCCTCATTCACGCCCCTGCGTCCATCTGCCCCAAACCCAGTCAGGGATGAAAATGGGAGTCATGATTGATATCGACGGGACATTGGTTCGGGTGATAGAGAATGATAAGGAGTAATAAGGGGTAAGGAATTGTTTTAAAGCCAGAAAAGAAAAAACCCACTAATCTTGAACCTAACGAGGCGGGATTAGTGGGCTCTCCAAATTTGGGGACTTCAAAGAAAAGCAGTGGCACTAATTAAGACTGCGACAGACTTTAAAAGTTCGGTCTATGTGGCAAAATTTTAAAAAAATTATTGATTTTTTTTTGCCACATTACAGTTCAACGACTTACGTCATGCCCCGGGCCAGATGATGACGATCAATGTACCGGCGAGTGTCAGTAATACGTTAGCAATCGCGTAGGTTCCTGCATAACCGAGTGCCGGAATGTTACTGCGGGCTGTATCACTGATGATTTCCATCGCCGGAGCGCAGGTTCGTGCGCCCATGATGGCACCGAACAGCAGCGCGCGGTTCATGCGCAAAACATATGCCCCGAAGATAAAGCAGATCACCACCGGAACCAGGCTGACAATCAGACCGGAAATCAACATCTGTCCGCCGACGGCACCGAGGCCATTATTGATGCCCGCACCGGCACTCAGGCCGACGCCCGCCATAAACACCATCAGACCAAACTCTTTCACCATGTTCAGTGCGCCCTGCGGGATATAGCCGAAAGTAGGGTGGTTGGCGCGCAGGAAACCCAGCATGATCCCGGCGAACAGCAAGCCCGCCGCATTCCCGATACCAAAGCTGAAATTTTTGAACTGGAAGGTGATAAGACCAATCATCAGGCCGACAATAAAGAAGGCGCAGAAGGCCAGTAAATCGGTGAGCTGGCTGTGCACAGAGATAAACCCGATACGCTCTGCCACACTTTTCACGCGTTTTGCATCGCCGCTGACCTGCAAAACGTCGCCTTTATTAAGCACGATACTGTCGTCGATTGGCATTTCAATCTGGCTGCGGATCACACGGTTCAGGAAGCAACCCTGATCGGTCAGATTCAGCTGGCTCAGACGCTTGCCGACGGCGTGGTTGTTCTTGACCACCACTTCTTCGGTGACGATGCGCATGTCGAGCAGGTCACGGTCGAACACTTCCTTGCCGTTACGAAAACTCGGATCAAGACGTGAATGCGCATCCGGATAACCCACCAGCGAGATTTCATCGCCGACTTGTAATACCGCGTCACCGTCCGGCGTCGCCAGAATGCCGTTGCGGCGGATGCGTTCGATGTAACATCCGGTCTGGCGATAAATGCCCAGTTCACGCAGGTTTTTGCCATCCGCCCAGGCCACGAGTTCCTGGCCAACACGATAGGCGCGGATCACCGGCAGATAGACTTTGCGTTTGCTGTCAGTATCCAGCCCGCGCTCGCGTGCAATTTGCTGGGCGCTGGTGGGTAAATCCTGATGCTGTAGTTTTGGCAGATAACGGGCGCCGAAAATCAGGCTGACCAGTCCGATAAGATAGGTCAGGGCGTAGCCGAGACTCAGATTATCCAGTTCGGACCCGAGAAGATTATTGCCGCCCATGGTGTTGCGCAGCGTGTCCCCCGCGCCGACCAGCACCGGCGTAGAGGTCATGGAACCGGCCAGCATACCGGCGGTCAGGCCGATGTCCCAACCAAACAAACGACCGAGCCCGAAAGCCAGCAACATGGCGCTACCGACCATCACCAGCGCCAGCATGAAATAATTTTTGCCGTCGCGGAAGAATATTGAAAAAAAGTTCGGTCCGGCTTCGACACCCACACAGAAAATAAACAGCATAAAGCCGAGGTTCAGGGCTTCGGTATTAATGCTGAAGTGCTGCTGGCCTAAAAGCAGGGAAACCACTAATACGCCAATAGAATTTCCGAGCTGGACAGAACCCAGACGAATTTTCCCCAGACACAAACCGAGTGCCAGAACTACAAATAATAACAGGATGTAATTCCCGTTTAACAAACTAGCGACGTTTATATTCACAAGGATAACTTATTGTTTACCAACAAATTCTTGATATAGGAGAATGTAAAGGATAAATTCAGAAACAGAAAATTCCTACTCGCGCTGCCATCGCCTGATAAAAGGCCGGAGTCAGGGCAAAGCGGCTTTCGGGCGTCATTTTAGTCACAGAAAGGCCGTTCAGCCAGAGAAAAGGCCGTTTAAATATTCTGAAAGCTTTTTTTGTGTTTCGCGGGAGTGCGAGACACCGCAGGCAAAGGAGCCAGAGGGCTCTGACAGGTAAGAAAGAACGCATTTTGTGCAGAGAACCTGTGAAAAACTCGCCAGCTTTAAGGAGGAAGTAAAATGGCAATTTGGCGAACGATAAAAGCACCGGCGACATGTTGTATATTATTTGTAATTGCTTTTATCTTTTTAAAAAATGGTTGGATAATTGTTAGCGATAAATTCCCCGGTCCGGAATACGGGCTGTTGTTATTTCTTTTTCCTGGTGTAATAACGGCTTTAATATTTCGCAGTACGGCGATTTTTTCCACTTTGCTGGGCGCTTTTGCGGCAGTGCCTTTTTGTTTCATTCTGCGCTGGATTTACTACGTTCGCGTACGACCTCCGGTTCAGGAAGTGGCCTATGCCGCCAGCGCGATTTTCTGGTGCGTGCTGGGTGCAATGTTTGTTGTTCTCGCCACAACCGCCTACCGGCAATATCTGACCAATAAAAAAGGCGCTCACTGAGCGCCTTTTTGCTGTGTATATGTCTTTATTCTTTGCGGATCAGTTGCTGAAAAGCGCCAGATTCTCTTTGGCATACGCTTCAAAATCAGTGCAACCGCCGATGTGTTTCTGATCGAGGAAAATCTGTGGAACCGTTTCGACCGGTTTGCCCACGGTTTTTTCCAGGTCGGCTTTAGTGATACCTTCCGCGTGGATATCGATATAACGGAAGTTGAAATCATCACGTTCTTCAGTCAGTTTTTCAGCCAACTCTTTAGCACGCACGCAATAAGGACAGCCAGGACGCCCGAAAATTACTGCAAACATGGAGACTCCTTAGTTAATACCAACAAGATAAAATGAAAGGCGAGTGACTATTTTTGTTATCCACATCACCTTTTTGATGTCGCTACTATGCCTGTTGCAAACCATAAAAAAAAGCAGGAATTACCTGTCAGTCTGATACCTCTGACCTATCTGAATGAACCTGCTGCTGTTTTTGGCCGCCACACATTGTTGCACCAATTGATGCCGCAAACCTTGCAAACGGTGCTCACTGCATGAATGATTGAGACAGTGAGCTCTTTTACTTACACCTTTACCCACACCGTTACTTACATCATTCAGGAATTTTTAATGACGCCGACTATCGACCTTTTGCGCTCACACCGTTCAATTCGCGCCTTTACCGACCAACCGGTAACCGAAGAACAACGCGAGGCCATCATTGGCGCTGCGCAATCAGCATCGACTTCCAGTTTCCTGCAATGCTCTTCTATTATTCGTGTCACCGATCCTTCACTGCGCGAAACTCTGGTGCAGTACACCGGCGGACAAAAATATGTTGCCACTGCGGCTGAATTTTGGGTCTTCTGCGCAGATTTCAACCGTAACTTGCAGATTAATCCCGAAGCTGAACTTGGCCTTGCCGAGCAGTTGCTGCTGGGTTGCGTGGATACCGCGCTGATGGCGCAAAATGCCATGACGGCGGCCGAGTCGCTGGGTCTGGGCGGCGTATTTATCGGCGGGATCCGCAATCAGGTGGAGGATGTTGTCACGCTGCTGAAATTGCCAAAATTCGTTATGCCGCTGTTTGGTTTTTGCATCGGTACACCCGCGCAGGATCATCAGGTGAAACCGCGTATGCCGCAGTCCATGCTGGTTCACGAAAACACTTATCAGCCAGTGAATAAAGCGGTGCTGGCGGAATATGATGAAGAACTGAGTCAGTATTACTTACAGCGGGACAGCAATGCGCGTCGCGATACCTGGAGTGACCTGATCATGCGCACGCTGAAAAAGGAACAGCGTCCTTTCATGCTGGACGCATTGCACAAGCAAGGTTGGGCAACACGCTAACACGGCGACGGAGTGTCGGATGAAAATTGCAATTCTTTCCCGTGACGGGTCTTTGTATTCGTGTAAGCGCCTGAAGGAAGCGGCAGAATCACGCGGGCATGAGATAGACATCATTGACCCGCTTTCCTGCTATATGAATATCAATCCGGCTGCGCCCAGTGTGCATTATCGCGGACGTCAGCTCGATAAGTACCACGCGGTTATTCCACGTATTGGTTCTGCGATCACTTTTTATGGCACCGCGGTGTTACGCCAGTTTGAAATGCTGGGCAGTTTTCCGCTCAATGAATCGGTGGCCATTACCCGTGCGCGCGATAAATTACGCTCCATGCAGATTCTGGCGCGTGAAGGCATTGATTTGCCGATCACCGGTTTTGCGAATGCGCCGGACGATACGTCGGATTTGATTGCGCTGGTCGGTGGTGCGCCGCTGGTGGTAAAGCTGGTGGAAGGCACGCAGGGCATCGGCGTGGTGCTGGCGGAAACCCGTCAGGCGGCGGAAAGTGTGATTGACGCCTTTCGTGGACTGAACGCGCATATTCTGGTGCAGGAATATATTGCTGAAGCGCAGGGGCGTGATATCCGCTGTCTGGTCGTGGGCAGGAAAGTGGTGGCGGCGATTGAGCGTCAGGCCAAGCCGGGTGATTTTCGCTCCAACCTGCATCGCGGCGGCACGGCGACTCAGGTCAAAATCACGCCAGAAGAGAAAGAAATTGCAGTAAAAGCGGCGCTGACACTCGGGCTGGATGTCGCCGGTGTGGATATTTTGCGCGCTAACCGCGGCCCGCTGGTGATGGAAGTCAATGCGTCGCCGGGGCTGGAAGGGATCGAAACGACCACCGGGCTGGATATCGCCGGTATGATGATTGACTACATTGATCAACGGGCGCGACCGGGATTTCGTCTGAAATCCGGCGGCTAATTCTCATTTCACCGCGCTAATGTCCATCAATCCGGTATTGATCGTAGCGCTAACCGGCAATATTCCGTAAGCTATGACCCCTTCGTAATGCCGATAGCGTTACGAAGGGGTTGTTATTTTCGTTGTGTTGAACTCGTGAGGCATTCTATGGATTCGCTCATCGTCCCTGATTTAGCGCTGCTGCGGCGCTGGCTGGATCAGCTGGGCATCTCTTTTTTCGAGTGTGATTCCTGTCAGGCTCTCCATTTGCCGCATATGCAGAATTTTGATGGTATTTTTGATGCCAAACTCGATATCGTAGACAACGTTATTTTGTTCTCTGCGCTGGCCGAAGTAAAACCGACGGCGCTGATCCCGCTGGTCGCTGACCTGAGCTCGATTAATGCCAGCTCCCTGACCATTAAAGCGTTTGTTGATATTCAGGACGATAATCTACCGAAGCTGATTGTCTGCCAGTCGCTGACGATTGCGGTGGGTGTAACCGAAGAGCAGTTTGCTTTCTTCCTGCAACAGGCAGAAGAGCAGATGTCGATGATTATTCTCGAAGCGCATGCCAATGACCTGCTGTTCCTCGGTGATGAAGAAGAAGGCGCGCCGGTCCCTTCCGTGAATTTACCGTTGCTGCACTGATTTTGTTTTATCTGCCATTTCCCTGATGGCAGTTATTTCTGTAAAGACGTTTTCCCCCTTGAAGATCCTTTTCTGCGAGCCGTGTTTATTGCGGCTCCGCTGCCTTTATTCGCTTTCGCCATAAGTTATGCTGGGATTGTGCCATTGTTGCCGGATATTTCACTTTGTTAAAAGGCAAAATGCCAGACGGTATAGACTAAATCTGCATAATTAATCGATAAACGCTGGTTTTGCCTCAGGAGGCTGGTACACGGGGGTTGCAGGCGCTATGCTTCTGACTCTGCATCAAGCGTGATTACGTCGTAAAACCAAACGGTTAATTCGCAGGCAGCGTATGCGTCAACGTTGAATGCCTATGCACATTCGTGGACGGCAATTGGCCTTAGTGTGAAAGGTTTTGTATTCGTTTCAGTGATACAAATTCAATTTTATATTCCCCTGTCTTGGAGGTAGTAACGGATGTTCACCCTGCGTAAAAAGTGGTTATCGGGTGTTGTCGCCGGCCTGGTTATGGCTGCGTCCGTCACAGCGTCTGCGGAAGAAAAAACGCTGCACATCTATAACTGGTCCGATTATATCGCGCCAAATACCGTGCCTGATTTCCAGAAGGAAACCGGCATTAAAGTGGTTTACGACGTGTTTGACTCCAACGAAGTGCTGGAAGGCAAACTGATGGCGGGCAGCACCGGTTTTGATTTGGTGGTGCCATCGGCCAGTTTCCTTGAACGTCAGCTGGCGGCAGGCGTCTTCCAGCCGCTGGATAAGAGCAAACTGCCAAATTACAAAAATATGGATCCTGATCTGCTCAAGATGGTGGCGCAGCACGATCCGGGTAACAAATACGCTATCCCTTATCTGTGGGCGACCACCGGCATCGGCTATAACGTCGAAAAAGTGAAAGCAGTTCTGGGCAAAGATGCGCCGGTCGACAGCTGGGATTTAGTTCTCAAGCCTGAAAACCTCGAGAAACTGAAAAGCTGCGGCGTTTCTTTCCTCGATGCGCCAGCTGAAATCTACGCCACTGTGCTCAATTATCTGCATCTGGATCCGAACAGTACCAAAGCGTCCGATTACACCGGTGCGGCCAACGATCTGCTGCTGAAACTGCGTCCGAACATTCGTTATTTCCACTCTTCCCAGTACATCAATGACCTGGCGAATGGTGATATCTGTGTGGCGATTGGCTGGGCAGGGGATGTGATGCAGGCGTCGAACCGCGCGAAGGAAGCCAAGAATGGCGTGAACGTGGCGTACAGCATTCCGAAAGAAGGGGCGCTGGCCTTCTTCGATGTGTTTGCTATCCCGGCGGATGCGAAAAATCTCGATGAAGCGTATCAGTTCCTGAACTACCTGATGGAACCGAAAGTCATCGCGCAAATCAGTAACACCGTTTACTACGCCAGCGGCAACAAAGCCGCGACGCCACTGGTGAATGAAGACGTGCGTAATAACCCTGGCATTTATCCACCAGCAGACGTTCAGGCTAAGCTTTTCACCCTGAAAGTTCAGGATCCGAAAATCGACCGAGTTATCACACGAGCGTGGACCAAGGTTAAAACCGGCAAATAAACCCGTCATACTTCAAGCTACAGATGCGTTGGCTGCGTTCGCTCACCCGAATCACTTACTTGTGTAAGCTCATCGGGATCCGCTCACTTGCCGCCTTCCTGTCACTCGAATTATTTAGGGTTTAATCGAAAGCGGCTCCGCACAATCATGGCGGGGCCGCTGACGTTTTGCTTCTGGCTGTATTTTGGGCATACGAATCAGGCACTTTTCCCCCTGACTGTTATGCTTATTTGAACCGCTTTATTCTGATACCGGAGATTTCTCTGAGTGAACGACGCTATCCCCCGCCCGCAGCCTAAGTCCCAGAAGGGCTTCACGCCTTTGCTGGAAATCCGCAATCTGACTAAATCTTTTGATGGCCAGGCCGCCGTTGATGACGTGAGCCTGACCATTTACAAAGGCGAGATTTTCGCACTGCTCGGCGCGTCCGGCTGTGGGAAATCCACCCTGTTGCGCATGCTGGCCGGTTTCGAACAGCCCACACAGGGTCAGATCGTGCTGGATGGCGTAGATCTTTCGCTGGTGCCGCCGTATCAGCGTCCGATCAACATGATGTTCCAGTCTTACGCTTTGTTTCCGCACATGACGGTCGAACAAAATATCGCCTTCGGCCTCAAGCAGGACAAGCTGCCGTCGGCAGAAATCAAAAGCCGCGTGGCAGAAATGCTGACGCTGGTGCACATGCAGGAATTCGCAAAGCGTAAGCCGCATCAGCTTTCCGGCGGTCAGCGCCAGCGTGTGGCGTTGGCGCGCAGTCTGGCGAAACGACCAAAATTATTGCTGCTCGATGAACCCATGGGTGCGCTGGATAAAAAGTTGCGTGATCGTATGCAGCTGGAAGTGGTGGATATTCTGGAGCGCGTCGGCGCGACCTGCGTCATGGTCACGCACGATCAGGAAGAAGCGATGACCATGGCCGGGCGTATCGCCATCATGAACCGTGGCAAATTCGTGCAAATCGGTGAGCCGGAAGAAATCTACGAGCACCCGACCAGCCGTTTTAGCGCCGAATTTATCGGCTCTGTGAATGTTTTCGAAGGCGTACTGAAAGAACGCCTGGACGATGCGCTGGTCCTGACATCGCCGGGTCTGGTTCATCCGCTGAAAGTCGATCCGGATGTCTCGGTAGTTGACGGCGTTCCGGTGTTTGTCGCGCTGCGTCCGGAAAAAATCATGCTGTGCGAACAGGTACCGGAAGACGGTTGCAACTTTGCCGTCGGTGAAGTGGTGAATATCGCGTATCTCGGCGACCTGTCGATTTATCACGTCCGGTTGCACAGCGGTCAGATGATCACCGCGCAATTGCAAAACGGCCATCGTTTCCGTAAAGGGATGCCGACCTGGGGCGACGAAGTGCGTCTGTGCTGGGAAGCCGACAGCTGTGTCGTGCTGACTGTTTAAGGGGGATGAAAATGTCTGTAATCTCCGAAGTGCCGTCCGGTAAACCTCCGGGCGGATTTAAAGCCTTCACCGGTCGTTTACAACAACGTCATGGCCGCAAACTGGTGATCCTGCTGCCGCTGGTGTGGTTCCTGCTGCTGTTTTTACTGCCGTTTCTGATTGTTTTTAAAATCAGTTTTGCCGAAATGGCGCGCGCTATTCCGCCGTATACCGATCTGGTCACCTGGTCAGACGGCATGTTGGATATCGCGCTGAACATCGCTAACTACATCGGGCTGACGCAGGATCCGCTGTATATCGATGCCTATCTGCAATCGCTGGAAGTGGCGGCGATTTCCACCGTGCTGTGCCTGCTGATTGGCTATCCGCTGGCGTGGGCGGTGGCACACAGCCGCACCTCGACGCGCAATATCCTTTTGTTGCTGGTGATTTTACCTTCCTGGACGTCATTCCTGATCCGCGTTTATGCCTGGATTGGTATTCTCAAAGACAACGGTGTGCTCAATAACGTGCTGCTCTGGTTGCATGTTATCGACCAGCCGCTGGTCATTCTGCACACCAATCTGGCGGTTTATATCGGCATTGTGTATTCGTATCTGCCGTTTATGGTGTTGCCGATTTATACCGCACTGACCCGCATGGATTACTCGCTGGTAGAAGCGGCGCAGGATCTCGGTGCGCGTCCGATGAAAACCTTCTTCAAAGTGATTATGCCGCTGACCAAAGGCGGGATTATTGCCGGTTCGATGCTGGTGTTTATTCCGGCGGTAGGGGAGTACGTGATCCCGGAACTGCTCGGCGGGCCGGACAGCAACATGATTGGCCGCGTTCTGTGGCAGGAATTCTTCAATAACCGCGACTGGCCGGTGGCTTCAGCGGTGGCGGTAGTCATGTTATTGCTGCTGATCATGCCAATCCTGTGGTTCCAGAAATACCAAAACAAAGAGCTGGGAGACAAAGAATGAATCAGTTACCGGTTGTCCGTTCGCCGTGGCGAATTCTTATTCTGGTTCTCGGCTTTACGTTTTTGTACGCCCCGATGCTGATGCTGGTTATTTACTCGTTTAACAGCTCCAAGCTGGTAACGGTCTGGGCTGGCTGGTCTACCCGCTGGTATACTCAGCTTTTTCACGATTCTGCGATGATAAGCGCGGTCGGTACGAGTCTGACCATTGCTACCGCTGCCGCCACGATGGCGGTGATTGTCGGTACACTGGCGGCGGTCGTGATGGTGCGTTTTCAGCGTTTTCGCGGTTCAACTGGTTTTGCCTTTATGCTGACCGCGCCGCTGGTTATGCCCGATGTGATTACCGGTTTGGCGCTGCTGCTGCTGTTTGTGGCGATGGGGCACGCGTTTGGCTGGCCTGCTGAACGCGGCATGTTCACCATCTGGCTGGCGCATGTGACGTTTTGTAGTGCTTACGTGGCGGTAGTGGTATCTGCGCGCCTGCGTGAACTGGACCGGTCGATTGAAGAAGCGGCGATGGATTTAGGCGCAGCACCCCTGAAGGTGTTCTTTATCATCACGCTGCCGATGATTTTACCGGCGCTGATTTCCGGCTGGCTGCTGGCGTTTACGTTATCGCTCGACGATCTGGTGATTGCCAGTTTCGTCGCCGGACCGGGCTCGACCACCTTACCGATGCTGGTGTTTGCCAGCGTTCGTATGGGGGTGAATCCGGAAATCAACGCACTGGCGACGCTCATCTTGCTGGTGGTTGGCATCATCGGCATGATTGCCTGGTGGTTTATGTCGCGGGCGGAAAAGCAGAGAAGAAAAGAGATCCAGCGCGCGCAGCAAGCGTGAATATTGAGATAATTTTCAGGGCGGATTTTTCCGCCCTGAACGTAAATGGAGAGTCCAAAAGGATTTATGAAACTGGCCTTTATCCCTGTTCCTGTCATGATCGGGGCGTCGGCGATCGTCGCGACGCGCTTACTCGAATTCATTTTATTGTTCGATGCCATGGGCTTTTCAGGGCTGATGAGTTTTATCGAAGTCAGTGCACAATCCTGGCTAAATTGTTTCATCATGCTGGCCAGTCTGCTGATTATTCTGGTCGAATGTCGTGCCGCGTATGCCATGATGCGTGGCCGCCGCTGGGGGCGTCGGGCATTCATCGGATGTCAGGTGATCGTGGTGGGTTACATGCTGCTGGCGTCATTTGACTGGTTCGCACCGCGCATCTTTCGCTTCAATGTCGAAACGCAGGGCCAATTTCTCTACGCGCTGCTGATGCAAAAAATCCCCGATATTCTGTTACTGTTACTGTTGTATGTGCCGGCCAGCAGCCGAAAATACTTCTCCCGCAACAAATAGCCAGAGCGTAAATGAGCCTTTCCCGTCGCGCAGTGGTAAACTGCGCGCCAGTTTTTGTACCGCATTCACTGACCGGACTTTTTTATGCATTGCGCACTTTATACCGCAGGAACCTGCCGTTCCTGCCAGTGGCTCGACAAACCTTATTCACAGCAGTTAGCCGATAAGCAGCAGGATCTTAGTGATCTGCTGTCAGAACTGCCGGTGGGTGAATGGTGTGAACCGGTCACCGGCGCGGAACTTGCTTTTCGCAATAAAGCCAAAATGGTGGTCAGCGGCAGCGTGGAGCGTCCGTTGCTCGGGATGCTGCACCGTGATGGCACGCCGGTCGATTTGTGTGAATGCCCGCTGTATCCGGCCAGTTTTCCGGCGGTATTTTCGGTTCTCAAAACCTTTATCGCCCGCGCCGGACTGACGCCATACAACGTGGCGCGTAAACGCGGTGAACTTAAATTCCTGTTACTGACCGAAAGCCAGAAAGACGGCGGCATGATGTTGCGCTTCGTGTTGCGCTCGGAAACCAAACTGGCGCAACTGCGCGCCGCACTGCCGTGGCTGCAACAACAGTTGCCGCAGCTGAAAGTGATTTCCGCCAACATCCAGCCGGTGCATATGGCGATCCTCGAAGGCGATACCGAAATTCCGCTGACGGACGTCCAGCGTCTGGAAGAAGAATTTAATCATGTGCCGCTGTTTATCCGCCCGCAGAGCTTCTTCCAGACCAATCCGGTAGTGGCTGAAAAACTCTACGCCACGGCGCGTGACTGGGTGAGGGCGCGCGCTGATATCACCAGTATGTGGGATTTATTCTGCGGCGTCGGCGGTTTTGGCCTGCACTGCGCCACGCCAGCAATGAAACTGACCGGGATTGAAATCAGCGCAGAAGCCATTGATTGTGCGAAGGAATCAGCTGCCCGGCTGGGACTGCAAAACGTCGAGTTTCAGGCGCTGGATTCCACCGGTTTCGCGACCGGAAAAGGCGAGGTGCCCGATCTGGTGCTGGTGAATCCACCACGTCGTGGAATCGGCAAAACACTGTGTGATTATCTTGGCCGTATGGCGCCTGCCACCTTGCTTTATTCCAGCTGCAACGCGCAGACGATGGCGAAAGATCTGACATTGCTGCCGGAATATCAGATTGAGCGCGTACAGCTTTTTGATATGTTCCCGCACACGTCTCATTATGAAGTGATGGCGTTATTAAAACGGCGGTAAAGCAGGGAATATAGCGCAGGTAATCAGCGGAACAATTCACAAGAACGGCTAATTTTCTCCGATAAATGAGATTCAATTCTATTTGAAAGGGAGTGACTGAGTTCACAAATCGCTATTTTAGTTTGAAAAGTGATATCGACATCTTGTTTTTGTTTTTCCAAATTCGCTATATTCCCCGTCGGATTGTTACTGCATTCGCAGGCAAAACCTGAACAGAAATTTCCCGCGCCTCGTGGAATTTTTGTTCAGGTTTTTTTTTGCCTGTAAGACATGCGCGATGAAACTTCTCATGACTTCAGGTTATGATTTTGAGATGACAGGCTATGGAAAAGCATACTTTGGCACTGACCGCCGCACTTTTGGGAACACCAGTAATGGCATTTGCCGGAATTGACTCTCTGGCGGAAAGCGATTTTATTAAAGACAGCTCATTGGAACTGGGAACGCATAATATCTGGCGATACTTAGATGAAGGTGAAACAGGAAAGCGTAACATACATTCCGCATGGGGGCAGGGACTGGCACTGGATTACAAATCAGGTTATTTAGGCGATTTCATTGGAATAGACTCTTCTTATTATGGCGTGATTAAACTGGCTGCTGCGGATAATTTTGCGTCGCGTGGTGTCTTGTATAACGACAATGGTCATTCAAAAGGATTTAATAAGCTCGGGCAGATTTACGGCAAAGTTAAATTCTCAGAATCTGGTGTTAACGGTAATCTTTATGGCGGCTGGAAATTGCTTAAACTCGGTGCACTCGCCACCTCAATGCGCGCCGCGCCAAATACTTACAATGGCTGGAGCGGTGATGTGACCTACGAGGACTACCGGTTGCGCCTGGCTTATGTCACGAAATCACTGAACCGCGATTCACCGGATAAGGTGGATTTTATGACAAATGATTCCCACGCCATTAATTCTATTTACACCGGTGACTTCCAGTATAAAAACGATTATCTGACAGCGTTATATTTTTATGGCGAGAGTGAGGATTATCTGCGCAGAAACGGGCTGGAACTGAATATTAAACAAAATAAGGCCATATCCTACGGTGTGCAGATTTATCTTACCGAAGCGCTGGATAAATGGGACAGCATGGCGAACAGTAAAAAAGATTTCGATAACCGCGCCAATCATTATGCCTCTGACGTTACCTGGAAGTATAACCGCTGGGTAACCAAAGGTGGACTGGCCTATACCGATGCGAATAAAGAAGGCGGTATCGGGATGTATCCGAGGCATATGAGTAAGAATTCGCGCGGTACGTTTAATTCAATGACCACTGCAGGTCTGGATTATATGCGTGATGAGGAAAAAGCCTTATCACTCGATGTCGGCTATCAGATAACGCCGGAGATTGTATTAGGCATCAACACGCACTACGGATTTTTCGATTATCAGGGGCAGGGGGTGAGAGAAGGGGAGCTTAACGTTTATACCCTGTGGAAACCAGCCTCTGAAAAACTCAAAGACTTATCGATATTCGCCATGATAGGGCCGGGGAGAACTTATCAACATAACGGAACTGCGCCAGTTGTCGATGAACACGGAAATATTAAACACGCCAACAGTTTTGCGGCGGAGTTTCGCCTGAATTACACCTTCAAAGTATTCTGATATTCATTAAACAAGGACATCGCGATGAAAAATATGCTGCAAAAAACGTTTCTGTCATTCCTGGCTTTCACGCTGCCGCTGTTATCCCTCAATCTGCAGGCCGCGCCATCCGCGGCACCGGTTGCACAAACGGCCAGTGACAAAGGTGAGGTCACGATTTACGTCACGCGTCACGGCAAAACCCTGTTCAATGCCGCACACCGCGCTCAGGGCTGGTCAGATACGCCCCTGACGGCGGCGGGTGTTGAAGTGGCGGAGCAACTGGGGCGTGGTCTGAAAGAAGTGCCATTCGCTGCGGCATATCCCAGTGATTCCGGTCGTGCGCGCGAGACGGCAAAATTAGCCCTGACCGCCGCCGGACAGCCTTTGCCGGTGACGGAAGACCAACGTCTGCGCGAAACCTTCTTCGGCAGTTATGAGGGCGAACTTGACGATGTGATGTGGGAACCGGTGGTGAAAAAGCTCGGATTTGCTGATTTACATGCCCTGACGCAGGCGTTGTCAAAGGGTCAGGTCACCATGAAGCAAATGATGAACACGCTGGCAGAGTTGGACCCGTCGCATACTACGGAAAATGCTGCACAGGTACATGCGCGGATGCAGGCTGCGCTGCACGATATCGCACAAAAAGTCAGCGCAAATGGCGGTGGCAATGAGCTGATTGTGTCTCACGGCATGGCGATTATGGCCATGCTTGAAGGGATGACGCAGGAAGAAAATTTACGTTCGCCGTTACAGAACGCCAGCGTCACAGTGATCACCTATAAAGACGGTAAGTTCACCGTGGGAAAAGTGGGCGATATGCAGTTTGTGGAAAAGGGTAAACAGCCGTAAACGCAGGCGCTAATCCATCGCCATCTGATTCACGATAAGCACAATCTTATCGAGGATCTCACTGAACAGGTGCTCGCTGAACGGGGCGAGCATCGGCATCATCAGGCTGATAGCCAGAATACCGATGCTGAGCGTCAGCGGAAAACCGATAACGAAAACGGAAAGCTGTGGCGTGACGCGGTTTAACAGGCCGAGCGCCATGTTCAGCGTCAGCAGCAGCGTCACGATCGGTAATGCCAGCATCATTCCGCCACTGAACACGATACTGCCCGCTTTGGCGACGGCCATAAAACCTTCGGCATTGACCGGATTTGGGCTGATAGGCAGAGTGTGGAAACTGTCGGCCAGCAGCGAAATCAGCCACAGATGCGCGTTAAAAGTCAGGAACAGCAGCACCGCCAGCAAGTTTAAAAACTGTGCCAGCAGCGGGGTGTTCAGACGGTTGCTCGGGTCATAAAACGTGGCGAAAGAAATCCCCATTTGCAAACCCATAATTTCGCCTGCCATACGGATAGCCGCAAAGGCCAGCTGCATAGTGATGCCTAGCGCCGTGCCAATCATGATTTGCTGCATCGCCAGCCACAGCGCGGGCGTGGAGAAAATCGGCGTGTCCACAGGCGGCAGGGAAGGTGCAATCAGGAAGGTGATCATCATTCCCAGACCGAGTTTCACCCGGTTAGGAACTGACTTTTCACTGGTGATCGGCGCGGTGCTGATCAGCGCCAGAATTCGCAGCAGAGGCCAGAAATACATGCTCAGCCATCCGGCGAGCTGGGTGCTGTCGAAGGAAACCATAGATTAACCGATGATGTAAGGCAGGTTGGTAAATAACGTGCGCATGTAATCCAGCAGCAGATTCAGCATCCACGGTCCGGCGATAACGATAGTCGCCACCACGGCCAGGATCTTAGGGATGAAAGACAGCGTTTGTTCGTTGATCTGCGTCGCCGCCTGCAGCAGGCTGACGATAAGCCCGGTGACCAGTGCGGCCAGCAACAAAGGCGCAGCGACGGCCAGCGCGACCTTCATCGCCTCATTACCCAATGCCATTACCGATTCAGGAGTCATAGTTTCTCACAAAAGAAGACGGTCAACCCCCTCCCGTTCGCAGGGGAGGAGCGAATTAACTGTAAAAACTCTGCGCCAGCGAACCCAGCAACAGTTGCCAGCCGTCGACCAGCACGAACAGCATCAGCTTGAACGGCAGCGAGATGGTGGCCGGTGGCACCATCATCATCCCGAGCGCCATCAGCACGCTGGCGACCACCAGATCGATAATCATGAACGGAATAAATACCGTGAAGCCAATCTGGAACGCGGTTTTCAGTTCGCTGGTGACATACGCCGGTAACAAAATGCGCATCGGGACCGCTTCAGGCCCGGCCAGTGGCGGGATATTCGCCAGACGTGCATACAGTGCCAGGTCGCTTTCGCGGGTCTGGCGCAGCATGAACTGACGCAGCGGTTGTGCGCCTTTGTCCATCGCATCCTGCATGGTGATTTTGTTTTCCGTAAACGGCTGATAGGCATCGCTGTAAATTTTGTCGAAAACCGGTGCCATCACGAAGAAGGTCAGAAACAGCCCCAGCCCCAGTAATACCTGGTTTGGTGGCGCGGATGGCGTACCCAGCGCATTTCGCAGCAGGCCGAGCACGATAATGATTCGGGTGAAACTGGTACACATCAGCAGCATCGCCGGTAACAGCGTCAGCGTGGTGATAAACACCAGCGTCTGGATCGGCAGTGACCAGTTTTGCGCGCCGTTAGACAGCTGCTGGCTGATGATACCCGGCAGTTGCGCGAACGCCGCCGGGCTGATGAACAGCAGCAGCGGCAGGCAAAGGGTAAGGGCGGATTTCATTACTTTCTTCACGACGGACTGAGTCATGCCTGCTTTCCCGGACGTTTCAACATTTTCTGCATCAGCTGACGGAAATCAGCGGGCGTATTATTCGGATTGTCAGATCCCGGTATCTGTTCGACCGGCGGCGAGCTCAGGGTATGCAGCGCAGTGATGTTTTGCGCGGTCACACCCAGCACCAGCCAGGTATTATCAACTTCAACAATCACCACTTTTTCGCTACGTCCCACCTGCACGCTGGCGGTCACTTTCAGCAGTTTGTTATTTTTAGACTGTGGCGCGAAACCGGCGCGCTTAACGACCCAGCCGATAAACAGGATCAGCAACAGTATGCCGCCAAGCACGGAACTGACCTGCGTCAGCACCGAACTGGCGGGCAAAGCCTGAGGCGTCGCCTGCGTGGTGGCATGGTTTACCGGGCCGGAAATGTACGGTGAATCCGTCGCGGTACTCTGGCTCATCAGCGGCTCAGACGACGCATACGTTCGGATGGCGTGATGATGTCAGTGATACGCACGCCGTATTTATCGGCGACGACAACCACTTCACCCTGCGCAATCAGATATCCGTTGATCAGGATATCCAGCGGCTCACCGGCCAGACCATCGAGTGCCACCACAGAACCCTGAGAAAGGCGCAGCAGTTCTTTGATGGTCATTTTGGTACGGCCTAATTCGACGGTCAGTTTCACCGGAATATCGAGGATCATGTCGATGTCCTGCAAACTTCCCGAACCGTCCTGGGCACCCAGCGCGGCGAAAACACCGTCAGTTGACGCTTTTGCGCCGCCCGCAGACTGTTGTTCGTTAAACGCATCAGCCCATAAATCGTCAACGTTATCCGATCCGGCGTCAGACGGTTTATTGGTGTCACTCATGGGGCTGTTCCTCATCTAGAGAATTTAAAATTGGGTTGATCAAATGTTCAACGCGCAGGGCGTATTGTTCGTTTAAGGTGCCATATTGGCTGGTCAGTACCGGCACGCCATCGACATGGGCAATCAGCCGATCCGGCTTTTCAATCGGCAAAACATCGCCCGGCTGAAGTTTGAGGATCTGCGACAGGCGCAGCGGGATTTCGACGAAATTCGCCACCAGTTCCAGCTCAGACTGCTGAACCTGAGTGACCAGATTTTCGCGCCACTGACTTTCTTCGTGACGGGAGTTTTCAACCGGTGGATTGGTCAGCAACTCACGCAAAGGTTCGATCATGCTAAACGGAATACAGATGTTGAAATCACCGCTCAGTGCACCGATTTCGACATGGAATGGCGTAGTCACCACGATGTCGTTCGGCGAAGAAGTGATGTTGGTGAATTTAATCTGCAATTCCGCACGGACATATTCCACGCTCAGCTTGTAAACACCGCTCCACGCATCTTCGTAAGCATCCAGTGCCAGCGTGAGCATGCGTTTAATGACGCGCTGTTCGGTATGGGTGAACTCGCGCCCTTCGACTTTCGTCGGGAAACGTCCATCGCCGCCGAACAGGTTATCCACTGCGATAAACACCAGGCTTGGCGCAAACACAAACAGAGCGGTGCCGCGCAAAGGTTTCAGGTGGATCAGGTTGAGGTTGGTCGGTACCGGCAGGTTGCGGGCAAACTCGTGGTAGGGCTGGATTTTGATTGCCCCTACGGTGATGTCCGGGCTGCGGCGCAACAGGTTAAACAGCCCCATACGGAAATGACGGGCAAAACGCTCGTTAATGATTTCCAGAGCCTGCAGCCGCTCACGAACAACGCGGCGCTGCGTCGTGGGGTCAAAAGGTTTTACACCGTCATCAGCCGCGGCGGCCTGTGAGGTAGCTGAATTGTCAGGTGCGCTGTCACTGTCACCATTGAGCAGCGCGTCGATCTCGGCCTGTGAAAGAATGCTGTCGCCCATAATATGTTTATCGCAGTATGAAAGCAGTGAAAAGCACGTCGTTGATCACCTGAGAGGGCTGACCTTTGACCAGTGGCGCATCCAGAACCTGTTTGATGTCCTGAACCAGCTGTTGTTTACCGGCTTCGCTGACCAAATCAGAGGTTTTCTGACGGGACAGCAGTAACAGCAAACGGCTGCGGACTTCAGGCAGATATTCGCTAAGCGTAGCGCGGTTCTTTTCATCCGGCAGACGTAAGGTCAGGCCGATATACAGCACGCGATCCGGGTCGTTATCCGGGGTTTGCAGGTTAACGGTGAAGGTATCGAGCGCCAGGAAAATCGGGGCCGCAGGCGGTTCATTCTTCTTCGCTTGTGCAGCCTGCGCTGCAGTTACGGGCTGTTTATGCAACATCCACCAGGCGTAACCGGCTGCACCACAGGCTCCGATGGCAATCAGTAACAGCAGAATCATCATTAACGGGCGCTTTTTCTTACGCGACGCCGAGAGAGCAGAGTCAGACATGGATGAGGCGATTTCCTGTAAGTATGAGCAGAGTTGCGAGGGAACCGCGAAGCTGCTGAGTCAATTCTGACAATGATTATCCCGCTTATCCTGTTGTTCAATAGTCAGAATAGGCGGGAAAAATAAGGTCAGCTCTGCCGTTTGAATTAAGACCACGCAGGCAGGGCTGAAACATCAGGTAACGATTATGCGAAGATATCTACGCTATTGTTGCCGCCGAGCCGCTGTGCGATAGAGACCGGAACCGGCAGGGCGTCGCTGGCAGATGTCGTGCCGCCGCCATTAAATGCCGCCCAGCTGGCTGAATTGCTTTGTTGTGAACCGGATTGCGAACTCTGCTGCTGTGCCTGTTGCCACTGCGAACTGTCGCTGCCGACGCTGCTCTGACCGAGGCTGATGCCGTTGTCGGCCAGTGCGGTTTTCAGATCAGGTAACGCGGCTTCAATTGCCGAACGCACACCGCTGTGGCCGGAGACAAAGTGCAGCTGTGCCTGATTGTTCTCAATCTTCATGCTGATCTGGATTGAACCTAAATCTTCAGGATGCAGACGAAGTTCCGCGGTTTGTTGTCCCTGACGGTTAAACATCATCACCTGCTGACCGAGCTGCTGCTGCCATTCCGGCGTGCCGAGCTGCGCGTTGAGCAGCGGGGTGGACGGCGCAGTGACCGCGGTGGTCGTCGTCGGTGTGGTGGAAACCGGTGCAGAAGAAACGGCAACCGCTGCGGTGTTCAGCTGGTTCAGCGCCTGCGTGCTGTTATCCAGCGCATTATTGTCTGTCTGCTGTAATGCCGCCGCATTGCCGGTGGCGGCGCTCATCGACGCCAGCGCACTGCTGAAATCTGGCGTGTTGGTGGTCGCGGCTTTACTGGCGGCATGTTGCGATGCCCCAGCCGTCGTATTCGCGGCAGTGGCAGCTTTCGGATCGGTATCGGTCACCGCAGTTTTGCCGTCACCGGTCAGCAAAGAAGAAGCCGTCAGTCCGGATAGCAGCGAGCTTTTTTTATCGGCACTCGTGGCGTCATCGCTGGTGGTTTGCGTTGCCACGGCGCTGGCGGCTTGCACCGGTTGTGCCGATTGCTGCGCGGCTAACTGGGCGAACAGTGCCTGCAGTGGCAACGTGTTGGCATCGTCTTTCTGGCTGTCTTTATCTTTGTCGCTCAGCCCGGCGTTTTTTATTGCCGACGCATCACTGCCTTTCAGGCTGCCGTTCGGCAATACCTGAATGGCGGCGATCATTTTGCTCAGGTCACTTTCATCAAGCATCAGACTGCCGTCGTTTTCGCCGGTGGTCACCGCCTGAGTCAGTGTGGCCTTATCTACCGTTTCGCCTTTGGCCGAAATCTGCTGGCCGAGTTTGGCTAACGTGCTGGTCAGTTTAGGATCGAGTTTCGAGCCGAGCTGGGCTTCCAGCTGGCTGGCAAAATCGGCCGGAGATGTGGCCGTGGAATCGCTGATCACCGAACTGTCAGCAGTTGAAGCGGTTGCCGATGAGGCACTGCCGGACGCCGCGCTCGCGGTGGTCTTTGCCGTGGTCACAGCGGCAGGCAAAATATTCAGATTCATGGTTGTTTCTTCCTGTGTGCGCTGCGCTGGGCGAACTCATCGTTCTGTTTTTGGTCGAGCTTGTTTTCCAGAGAACGCTGCTGTTCGCTGGCGCGGGATTGCAACGTCTGGTAAGCATTGAGCCGTTGCTGCTTGTCCTGCCACTGGTTTACGGCGGCATTAAGCCGCTGATCCCACTGTTCTAATTGTTTGCGGTGCTGGTCAATCGCCACTTCCAGCGTGCCGATAAACTGCTGGTAGTTCTGCCAGGTATTTGCTGCAATCCCGCCGCTCATGGTGGTATTGAGCTTTTCACGGTACTCACGCTGATAGTTGAGCAGCATGGTGAGCTGTTCTTCAGCCTGAAGATGTGACTGCCTGATTTTCCCCAGATGACTGGTGGCCTGATCCAGCGCTTTTTGCGCCAGAGAACAAAGGGTGATCAATGGTGATGCGTTTTCCATCTGATTTACCTTTATCGGTTAAAAAATTAGCCCGGGAACAACATATTCAGTTCCAGACAAGCGTCTTCGTAAGTACTGCGTTCCATGATGTCCTGCTGGAGGAAGTTCTCCATTTGCGGATACAGCTTGATGGCGCGATCGAGCATCGGATCGCTGCCTGCGGCATAAGCGCCGACACTGACCAAATCACGGTTGCGCTGGTAGCTGGACAACAGTTGTTTGAAATTACGCACGCGCCCGTACTGGGCGTCATCAATCAACGACGTCATCGCACGGCTGATCGAGGCTTCGATATCAATCGCCGGATAATGGCCGGATTCCGCCAGACGACGTGATAACACCACGTGGCCGTCGAGAATGGCGCGGGCGGAGTCGGCAATCGGATCCTGCTGGTCATCGCCTTCGGTCAGCACGGTATAAAACGCGGTGATCGAACCGCCGCCGCTGATGCCGTTACCGGCGCGTTCAACCAGCGCAGGCAGTTTGGCAAATACGGAAGGCGGATAGCCTTTGGTGGCCGGAGGTTCACCGATAGCCAGTGCGATTTCACGTTGCGCCATCGCATAACGGGTCAGGGAATCCATGATCAGCAACACATGCTGACCGCGGTCACGGAAATCTTCAGCAATACGCGTGGCGTAAGCCGCGCCCTGCATACGCAGAAGTGGCGAAACGTCAGCCGGTGCGGCGATCACCACCGAACGGGCGCGACCTTCGTCACCTAAAATGTTCTCGATAAAATCTTTGACTTCACGGCCACGTTCACCGATCAGCCCGACTACGATCACGTCGGCTTTGGTGTAACGCGCCATCATGCCGAGCAGAACGGATTTCCCGACACCGGATCCGGCGAACAGCCCCATACGCTGGCCGCGACCGACGGTGAGCAGGGCGTTAATGGCGCGAACGCCAACATCCAGCACATCGGTGATCGGCGTACGTTGCAGCGGGTTAAACGGTGGCGTAATCAGCGCGGCGCGATAACCGGTGTCCGGCGGCGGTAAACCGTCGAGCGGTTTGGCGCTGCCGTCCAGCACACGGCCAAGCAGTTGCGTGCCCAGCGGCAGTTGTTTTCCCGCGCTCTGACCATCGGCGGCAATACGGGCGTAAACCCGCGCACCCGGCAAAATCCCTTCCACTTCTTCCAGTGGCATCAGGAACAGGCTCTGACCGTTAAAACCGACCACTTCACTTTCGACTTCCTGCACGGTCGGCCCGTCGTGGCGCTCAATCAGGCAGGTTGCGCCCAGCGGTAACTGCAGGCCGGTGGCTTCCAGTACCAGGCCGGTTGCCCGTGTCAGGCGGCCATAGCGGCGAACCGACGGCGTGCGGGCCATGCGTTTTTCCGCGTCATCCAGCGTTTTTAGCAGACGGCTCAGGCGGGCGGTCATCAGAGATCTCCCGGTGCCGCAAGACGGCAAAGTTCATGCCAGCGGGTCGCCAGCGACGCATCCATATCGCCATCTTCCGCGCTGACTTTACAGCCACCGCTGTGGATCTGGCTGTCGGCCAGCAAACGCCAGCCGTTCATGCTCAGGCTTGCGCCAAGCTGTTGCTCGACGCGCTCGAAATCGACCGGGTTTACGCGAAGCTGCGGTTTCCCTTTAAACATCGGTTCCTGCTGGATCAGCTGTTGAATCTGATTGAGCAGGGCAGAGCCGTCACAAATCGGTGCCTGACCGATGATTTGTTTCGCGGCGGTCAGCGCCATTTGCATCAGACGCGAGGCGATCACGCTGTCCAGGGCATCCAGCGTTTGCTGGAAATCCGACACCATATGCTGCCAGTGCTCGGTCAGCACGGCCTGCTGCTGCTGGCCTTCCTGTAAACCCTGCTGCTGTCCGGCTTCCTGACCCTGCTGAAAACCGGCGGCGTAGCCCTGTTTCTGCCCGGCTTCCAGACCCTGCTGGAAGCCCTGCTGTTCTGCGCGACGTTGCAGATTCAGCAATTCGTTCTGATCAACCTGAACCTTCGGCTGTCCGTCGTCCGGAACCTCTTCGCTGTCAGCCAGCAAAGGTTCGTCGGGTTTACTGAAGACCGGTACGGCCAGGTCGCCCGGTCGCCACGGCTGCCACGGCAATGCATTAATACGTTCGGCATTGCGCTCTTCAGCGGTTTTCTTTTCCGGCGCAGGTTTGTCGGACATCGGGTTATCAGACATAGGAATCCTCGCCGCCGCCAACCATCATTTCGCCGGACTCTGCCAGGCGGCGAACCGTCTGCAGAATGGCTTTCTGTTCGTTTTCGACCAGAGACATGCGCATCGGCCCGCGGTTCGCCAGGTCGTCGCGCAGGATATCGGCCGCACGCTGGGACATGTTGCGCAGGAACTTGTCGCGCAGTGGCTGTTCGGCCCCTTTCAGTGCCACCAGTAACGATTCGCCTTCGACTTCCTGCAACAGGCGCTGGATACTGCGGTCGTCCACATCCACCAGGTTTTCGAACAGGAACATCTCGTCGATAATCTTCTGTGCCAGTTCGCCGTCGTAACCACGCACCGCTTCGATAACCGCTTCTTCCTGCTGCGTTTTCATCAGGTTGATGATTTCTGCCGCAGTACGAATACCCCCCATCTTCGAACGTTTGAGATTCTGGCCGTCGAGCAGGTTGTTCAGCACTTCGGTCAGTTCCGCCAGCGCCGCCGGCTGGACACCGCCGAAAGTGGCGATACGCAGCATGACGTCGTTGCGCAGACGTTCGTCGAACAGCGCCAGAATATCCGCCGCCTGACCCCGTTTGAGGTGGACCAGGATGGTGGCGATAATCTGCGGATGTTCGTCGCGGATAAGATCGGCCGCCATCAGCGGTTCCATGAAGTTCAGTGTCTCCATGCCGCTGGTGGTTTCGCGCGATTCCAGAATGTCTTCCAGCAGGCTCGATGCGCGTTCTTCACCGAGCGCTTTGGTCAGAACCGCACGCAGGTATTCACTGGTGTTCACACTCAGCGCCGCGTACTGCTCGGATTCGTCTTCAAACTCGTTAAGGACTTCCGCCAGTTGCTTGTTTGAGATCTGATGGATGTTGGCCATCGCGCCACTGATTTGCTGCACTTCGCGAGGGGAGAGGTGTTTGAACACCTCCACCGCGCGGTCTTCGCCCAGCGTTATCATCAAAATGGCGCTTTTTTCCGTTCCGGTCATAGTCATGGTTGTTCGGTACTCATCCATTGGCGGATAACCAGGGCGACGATACGAGGATCCTTATCGGCCAGCTCCTGAACACGTTGAGTCTGCACTTCGACGCTGACGCGCTGCTGTGAACGTTTACGTTTCTCCAGCTCGTCGTTGCTGAGTTTGACCGGTTTGCTCCCTTCAGGCTGTGGCATGGAAGCTGCCAGCGCTGCGGCGGCAGCGGCATCTTTCTCTGCCTGCTGTTTGCGCAGCATCGGACGAACCATCTTGCGCCACAGCAGCCAGGCAACAATCAGCACCAGCAACCAGCGACCGGCGTTGAGCATCTGATCGAAGAACGACTGTTGTTTCCAGAACGGCAGTTCGCCGGTGTCGTCTGCCGCTTCGTTGAACGGTGTGTTCACCACGTTCAGCGTATCGCCGCGTTCCTGCGAGAAGCCCATCGCTTCACGCACCAGATCATCAATTTTCTTCAGCTGATCGTCATTCAGTGGCTTGGCTTTACCGTCCGCGCCGACCTGATAGTTGACGACAACAGCAGCAGACAGGCGCTGAACGGCACCGGCACTGTGCTGGGTGTGAGTGATTGTGCGATCCACTTCGTAGTTAGTAGTTTCATCACGACGGCGGTTAGACGGGCCTGATGAACTGGTATTGCTGGCGGTGTTCTGCGCGTTGTTACCGGCCTGATTCTGTGCGCCGTTGGCATTGTTTGCAGCAGGTGGATTGGTCACCGGCGCGGTTGCAGCCGGTGCTGGCTGGTTGCTCAGCGCGCCCGGCACGCCACCGACGGCAGAGGCGCCAATCTGATCACTGGTGCTTAACTGACGTGAACGCACCGCGGCTTTATCCGCAGAACCGTTCGGCTGGTAATTCTCATCGGTTTGTTCGCGGCTGGCGTAATCAATCTGCGCGGTAATTTGCGCGTGAACGTTACCGTTGCCGACCACCGGTTGCAGAATGGATTCGATACGACGTTGCAGACGGCCTTCCACTTCGTTGGCGTATTTCAGCTGGGAAGCGTTAAGGTCGCGGCCATTGTTATCGGACTGCGTCAGCAGGTGACCGCTCTGGTCAACCACGGTGACGTTTGCCGGTGGCAATCCTGAAACGCTGCTCGATACCATATATACAATGGCGTTGATCTGGCCGTCATCCAGCGCGCGACCCGGTTGCAGATTCAGGGTGACGGAAGCGGAGGGATTTTTTTGTTCACGGACAAACAGGGAAGGCTTAGGAATGGCTAAATGCACACGGGCGCTGGACACCGGACCGAGTGTTTCGATAGTGCGGGAGAGTTCACCTTCCAGCGCGCGCTGATAGTTGATCTGCTCGCTGAACTGGCTGATGCCAAACTTTTCCTGATCCATCAGTTCAAAACCGACTGCGCCGCCTTTTGGCAAACCGGCGGCAGCCAGTTTCAGACGTGTTTCATACACTTTATCGGCGGGAATAAGCAGCGCGCCGCCATTATCAGAAAACTGATAAGGGATATTCATTTGAGTCAGCTGAGTGACGATGGCGCCGCCATCCTGATCACCAAGGTTGCTAAACAACACCTTATAAGTAGGCTGCTTGGCCCACAGCATCATGACAACAACAATAGCCACGGCAGCCGCAGCAGCGATGGCGATAGGAATTTTTGGGTTGGCGCGCAGGCGATTAAGCAACGCAGTAAAACCGCTTCGAGGGGTTTCTGCGCCGGCTATTGCGGAACTCATACAAGATCCCTATTTAGCTGTTGGATGGTGGTGTTCATGTTGTCTCTTAACAAAACAGACTCCCAGGTGGCGCAATCGTTGAAGCGTGACATTTTTCAGTCCTCCGTAAAGGCAGGCCTATTTTCTAGGTGAGCCATTATTTGCCCCTCAAGGCAAAGTTAATGGCCCGATAAGCCATGGTTTTTAGGTTCAATTACCGCGTTTAGGAAAAAACTGATGTGATAGGGTGTCATTCCATGAAATAGGCCATTTGTACCGTGACACCCCGACAGACGGAGAAAACATGTCAATTCAAGGCATTGAGAGCGTTTTACAGCAGATGCAGGCCACTGCGATCCAGGCTGGCGCGACACCGCAGACCGATACCGCGTCAGAAGCCGGTTTCGCCAGCGAATTAAAAGCGGCATTAGGCAAAATCAGCGAGACGCAGAACAACGCGAAACTGGAATCTGAAAAGCTGGAGATGGGCGTTCCCGGCGTCAGCCTGAACGATGTGATGGTCGATCTGCAAAAATCGTCGATTTCTCTGCAACTGGGTGTTCAGGTGAGAAACAAACTGGTGGCGGCGTATCAGGACGTGATGAATATGTCGGTGTAGGGGGGTAACCGGTTAATTTCAAGTAAATGCTCTGATTTTTCTTCATCCAGGCGGAATGGAGCAATACACTACCATCCGTCATAGGGGCTGTATTTATATCTGATGAGTTTTTTAGATAATGATTTTTCATTATCTAAATTTTACTCATAATAGCGACGGCCAACTTTTTGTTGGCCGTTAAGCTAACTCTCTGTGTCAGCAATCATTAAATGCTTTACATACGCTTATCAGATTACCTTTATCTGTATCAATAAAAGCATCTAAAGGAACACCAGGCAAACCTTTAATGAATTCGCTTTTGCCATCCTTAACTACTCCGATGATTTGCTGTCTAAACTGTACGGATGAAAATACATCGCTTTTAAATATACCATTGAGACTTATATAGCCATTTTCACCGCTACAAATAATAGAGTCACTTGAGGCAATTATTGAGACTTTATTTTTCCCAATGAGATTTTGTACTGCATTGTCATCAACTACAGCGCCCGTACAAGTCTGATAATTCAGTTCTATTTTAAAAGATGAGTTCTGCGGAGAGAGGAAATTGATTCCGCTCGGAAGGCCGTTATTAGTGCCGGGGGCGGAGAAGCCACTTTCCATAAAGAAAGGCGCTGACGATACTCCTTCAATATTGCGCTTGAAAAATACAGATTGGTAGTTCGACTTTTTACTTGAGACTATACCCTGCGGGGTGATTCTTAGTTTTGTGATTGTGTCAGGCGAAACAAGGTATCCACATATGGCATTCTCATTTATTCCGATGTTTTTGCAGAGGTTTGCATAGAAAAAGGAATGATTATCTGAGGTGATTTTAAAGATATTTTTTGCGAAGGCTTCAAACCATAAAAAATTGAGTTTGCTCTCACTTATCGGCGAATAAATGGGGAGCGAAAATTTTTGCGATCCTATCTGAAGTTTATCTCCAGATTGGAATGTCTTGTCTTTAAGGGATGTTACACCCCATAGGTCTGATGCAAAGGCCAAGTAGTCCGCATTCTTCCCTAATTTATAATCAGCGACATATTTGTTTTCTTCGTTGTTATTAAGACTCCTGCCAAAACCAAGGGATTTGTTTTGAGATCCGGAAATGTCGAGTACTGTAGGCCATACGTCCATCAAAGTACCGGCAGTAGTGTTTTTGACAGGTTTAAGTCCCTTTTTAATGATAATGAAATTGTTTCTTCTCAGGTCTTTATGTTTATCGAGCAGTGCGCTGGCATCATTTTCCATCATAAGATGGTCTGATACGAGAACAATAATCGTGTTGTCAAAAGATGGGCTGTTTATTATTTTTTTTATGAAATCAGCAAGCAAATAGTCAGAGCATTGAACCGCAGATAACATCGCGTAGCCGGTCTTAATTCCAACTTTATTCTTGCAGTCGGAAAGTAATAAGCCATCAGGCGAGTGTGTATTCACAGTCAGGAATGATAGAAGGAATGGTTGCTGGGATTTTGTAAGACGATCAAACTCCATCCAGGCATGATTGAGAAGAACGCCATCGTGAACGCCCCAACTACTTATCTGATCAGGTGATGCCAGACCATTTTTGACAAAATAATTCAGATCATCTTGTCTGCTCCAGCCATGCTGCGAAAAGAATTTATCACCGCCAGCAAATTCCTTATCACTGCCTCTAAGAAATTCTGTGTTATATCCCTGATTAGTTAACCATGTTGCTACACAATTGGCATTATTAAGAAACTCTGATAAGTTTTCCCCAGCATTTCCTTGAGCCATTACTAATGGTATACCGCACTGGGTATTCACCATGCCGGCCATTGTCCAACCAAAACCCCGGTTGGCAGGTTGTATTATATTGGTGAAGTCTGCATAGTTATCAGCCAGGGCACTGAGGTGCGGCAGGTAGTTTTCACCCTCTAAATCACGAAATGTTCTCTCTAAGCTTTCAGCATAGATGAAAACATAGTTATATTTCTTATCCAGATTTTTATCTGGAATGAGATATTCACTTTTAACTGCGGCTGCATTGCCTTTACTGAAAAAAGATTCTTTCGTGGCATTGAAAATGTTGATTGAAAATGATGAAAATATAACAGAAATAAGCACCATTAAGTACAGGGAGGATGATATTGGTAGATGCAATGATTTTATTTTTTTCAGTTTAATCAGAGTGCAATAGATAATAAGAAATAAAATTATTGCTATAAAAAAGGAAGCAACTTTAATTTTTGGGATTAGGTCATCTACTGAAACACCTTCTGAACTGTTTTGTAAGTGGTAAAACACAGCATCATTAACACCGTTGCCTGTGAACATATTTGATATGTACCAAAAGGCAAAGGCCAGAAGTGTGACTATAGTCACCATTGTTTTTGTTACTATGAATTTTGGTGATGCAATCGTAAATATCATCAGTAAAGCTAATAATGTATAAGTCATTCTGTGGGTTCGACATTTGTTAAGGAATTATGTCAGTATGCCATAACTTAGTTTTTCAAATAGATGTAAAACATTGTTAATGCAGATTTAAAGGATGACAAAATTTTTCAGAAGCACAGAGAATGTGTGTGGGAAACTTACAAGTCCGGAAGGGGTTATGGGAAGCCTCAATGGAAAACCGTAGAGCAGAAATGAATGCTGTCAATTCACGTTGCATGGATAGCAAAGCGAGGTTTAAAAGCTGAACTATCAATAATCGTTATCGATATCTTTTACTGCCGCTTTCAAGACGTACCATACCATGAAAACGACAACAGCTATGATGATAATCAGATATATCAAAGCTCTTTTCCTTTCTTGTATGTCGAATTTTTGTGTGAGTTCCCATCAGCTGATCATAGTCTATCGTTAAAATATTACAGCCAAACGTGGAAACCTTTAGTTTCGTAATAATCACTTATCTGTATTATCGACAATACCAGAGCAAAACTTGAGGCGTTGTGAAGAATTGTTGCAAATTGTTTAGTTACGTTATTATTACAATGTAACTGATTGTAGGTGCTTTCCAGAAAAAATGTTACCAATGTCACAAAAATGTCCTTTGCATGTGCAGGTTTATTTGCAAGAATCGCAAAAAAAATCGCTTCACCTGCATAAAGCACCTGCACAAAATGATAATCCGTCCTCCCCGTCACTGGTTCCTGCGTTTGTTCGCCTGGCATGGCTCGGTCCTGCCCAGTATTTTGTTCCGTCTGAGTCTTAATCTGCTGATGTCACTGGCTGCCATCCTCAGCCTGCCCTGGTATGAGACGCTGGGCGTTAAGCTCACGCTGGCGCCTTTCAGCCTGCTCGGGGTGTCCATCGCTATCTTCCTCGGTTTTCGAAACAGTGTGGCTTATTCACGCTATATCGAAGCCCGGCAGCTGTGGGGCGGGTTGCTGATTGCCTGCCGCACGTTACAAAGCCAGGTGATGGCTGTTTGTCCCGGGGAAGCGCAGCGTGTGACGGCACTTTTGCTCGCATTTTGTTACAGCCTAAAACATCAGCTGCGTCACAGCGATCCGCGCCCGGATCTCGAACGTTTGCTGGGCGATGATGCGGAAGACATTCTGTCGCGTCGCGCACAAACCAACATGGTGCAGCTGCGCCTGTCGCAATGGCTGGCCGAACGCCGCCGGACCGGAGAATTTTCAGACGTGGTGTATGCGCACATGGATACCACGCTGTTACAGCTTTCTCAGGTGGTCGGCGGGTGCGAGCGGATCGTCAGTATGCCTATCCCGTTTGCTTACGGCCTGCTGCTGCACCGCACGGTTTATTTGTTCTGCAGCCTGCTGCCATTCGCGCTGGTGGTTGACCTGCATTACATGACGTTGCTGGTGTCTGGCTTTATTTCCTACACGTTCCTGTCGCTGGACACGCTGGCAGAAGAGCTGGAGATGCCTTTTGGTTATGCCAACAATCATCTGCCGATGGATGCGATGTGTACCAATATCGAGATTAACTTGCGTGAGATGAATAACCAGACGCAGCTGCCGGATACGCCAATGCCGGACAAACATTTCCGTCTCAGCTAGATGTGATTCATTGCACGGAATGAACATTTTTTGTTCAATGAATAGGCAAAATTCTGAAGGTTCACGAGACTGTCATAATTACGAAACAAAAGTGAAATAACCTGTTGGGGCAAACACAAACCCAATCCGTTCTCACGAGGTATTTATGTCAGTCATTCAGGCCAAATCATTGCACGAAGCCGAAGACCTGCTTAATTCCGGTATAGTGAAAAAAGTCGAACTGGCTTTTAATATAAACAGTGATGAGTTTTTTAAACTCGCGCTGGAATGCGGTGACCGGGGTGCGAAAATCACCAAGGGCAAAGAATACTTTGTTATCACCTTCAAAAAGTGGGTTATTCCTTCCAATGATCTCACTGCAACGAAAAGCAACGTACTGATGTAATGGCTTTTCGCGTCTCCATAACACTGTCAGAAGGCAGCGTTATGGAGATATTTGTTTCCCGCCTGCGACGTTTTATGCCACCGCTTTCATCATATAAACGCTGAGCGGATCCGGTGCCTGCTGATAATCTCCGAACGCCTGCGTGCGCGAATACCCCAGTTTCTCATACAGGGTAATCGCCTTTTCCTGAAATACTCCCGTTTCCAGATACAGTTCCCGGTGTCCCAGCGCTTTCAGTTTCTTTTCCATTGCGGCTACCAGCAGTGATGCGATACCTTGCCCGCGAAACAAAGGACTAACGTAAACCCGTTTCATCTCAGCCAGCCCCTGTCGCGTAATGTACAAACAGGCGCAACCGGCCCAGTCGTCATCGACCCTCGCCATGAAGCAGGTGATTTCGCCTTCATCGAGTTCAGTAATGTTAATCCCCTGAAAGGATTCCGGCGGATAAAGCGGGTATTGATACGCGTCCAGCTCTGCAATAAGCCGGGTCAAATGCGGGTGTGCGGCATCGGTTTCGAAAATCTGGGCACTCACAGCGTGGCTCTCGTTGCAACAAAATGGACAAGTATTCTTAACCGAAATTACGCCAAAAACAAGGGAGTAAAGGCGTGAACTGTGGCCCGAAAGCCTTGCAAATTGCGGAAGATTGTAAGTTTTAGTGATGTTTCTGAAACGTCTGTCAGAGTTGTCTGATTTTCAACCGGCATGCTCTTTCTATACGTTATACCTAATTCATTTCAGTAACATTTATCAGATGTGATTAATGTATACAATGAAATAACTCTGTGTGATTAATAGAAAGCGCATGATCACTCAGGGTGCGAAGAAGTAAAATATAAGAAATTGATAGTAAGGATAAAATTATGGCTGTCTATCCTGTTGGCGTTTTTGTCACGCTTACTTTTACACCAGGTTTGTTTGAAGTTATCGCTGTGCTGGATGAGGTTACGCCGGTGCAATATCAGGTCATTAATGTGGAGACGGGGAACGTCATCCGGGTGAATGAGAACTTCATCCGGGGGATCATCAAACCCTAACCTTAAAGCATGACGCTGAAAACAACCAAGGCCGGGCAGGTAACACTGTCCGGCCTTTCTTTTTCTATCAGCTGATTAATCACAGACAACAGTTTAATCAGGCATCAGGTTGTTAAAATCTTCTTCATAGAGGCCACGGCACTCTTGCATAAATTCCGGAAAACCCAGTTCAGAGGTCTGAACTTCGCGGCCCAGACGCTTTTCTAAATCCTCGTGAAACCACTCAAATTCGCCATGCAGAATGCCGGTAAAACCGGTCAGTATGATGCATTGCTGTGGCGTTAATTTTTTCACGGCCAATCCTTAATGATGTTTTTGAGCACGATAAATGCTGAAAGAGAGAAGTGCTTCACGCCGGTATCCGGCAGGACGCGGTGACATATTCTATCCTTTAATTAATCTCACTGGAAAACAAGGAGTCACATATGGATCAGGATCTGTTTGAACAGGCGCCGTTGCCGTTACTGACACGGTTTCAGGTAGGCGACCGGGTAAAATTACTCACGTTTCCGGTGGGTGTCCATCCGGCCAGTTATCAGCTTGATGTGATGATCACCAGTATTCAGGACGGCGAGTTTGAAGGCGAAATCCTGCGCATCGCACCACTGGGCAGGCTTGGACATCACGAAGCGCACTTTACGCTGGGGGGGCACGTCGCTTTCTTTGCCAGAAACATTCAGGGGATGGCGGCCTGAAAGCAAAAACCCCGCGAACCGGGCGGGGTTAAATGACTTCAACGTATTCTGCTGCTTGTTACATCAGGGGCTTGACGTGCTTGGTCAGCGCCTGGGTACTCAATTCATCAGCCTTGATTTTCGAACAGTTTCCGCAATAGCCAACGAGATACCAGTTCCCGTCTGCCCCTTTTTCCGGATTCACTTTGTAGCGCTCATTTTGTTTACCGTAAAATTCGCGCTCTGCGTGCTTTGATGCATCTTCCCAAAAGCACAACGAAAACTGATGGCATTTATCGACATGCCGTTGTCCGTTGCGGCTTCCTCCAACTAACAAGTAATGATATTCAGACATGCATCCTCCTTTTCCCAACGGGGGTAATTATCCTGACAACAAGTTTCAAACTCGTTTCACCTGGAAAAGATCATCTGAAAGACTGCAAAAAGACACTGCAAATGGGTGCGCTGCAGGCTACCCGTGACACTTTTTAAATTTCATTAAAATTATAGAGCACGAGAGGTGAAGGGTATGGCTATCCTGAAAAAATGTGATGAAAATCACTCTTTATTTTTATGTGAGTGTGACATTCCTCTTACAACATATTCAGCGGTTGTGCATCTTAGTTGCTATCAGCTTTAAGGATGTTGGCGTTCTACGCGCAGAAATAGCGGGTTAAACCTTATCAGCTCAGCCTTTAGCCACGATGCCCCTGTGCTAGTCTGGCCTGACTGATTCACTTATCCCGGCAGAGTCCCGCGATGGCAGAAAAACATGTAATAGATTTGGTCATGACGGTCAATAAACACGCCGAAGAAACTGCCATGCAACAGATGATGCTGCGAAATTTTATCATCGTGATGTGCCGCAGTATGACCGAAGAGCAAAAAAATCAGGTGAGATGGCAGATGCGCCAGATTCATCAGGTCACAGACGCTGAGTACCGTGACGGGGATGTTCAGTTGCTGGAAAAGGCCCGTCGTGACGTAGAAATTATGCTAGAGCTTATCAATTAGGTTTCATCTGATGTCCTGCTCACAGGGCATGGTCTATCATTAAGTTAATGATAACCAAAGGGAGATAAGTATGGGTTTTTGGAGAGTGTTAATCACCATTCTGGTGCCGCCGCTGGGCGTGCTGATAGGTAATGGTTTTGGCGGGGCGTTTTTGCTGAACATTATTCTGACACTGTGTGGTTATCTGCCGGGCTTGATCCACGGCTTCTGGGTTCAGACCCGTAAATAAAGAGTCAGGCCAGTCAAAAAAAGCGTTATTCAGAACCCGGTTTAGACCCTTTCAGGTCAGGCCGGGTTTTCTTTTGGCATCAGTCTTGTGCAAAGGGATCAGAACAGAGAGAACAGCATCACCACGGGCAGGCTCATGGGCCAGGTGAAACCGATAATGCCGGAGGTTAACAATCTTATTTTAATCGTGTCGCGGCTCACCAGCAGGGTGAACAGCACCGCAATGCCCAGTCCGCCCCAGTAAATCGTCTTAATAACTTCCCACCAAACGTGCACAACCAACCCCTGCAAATGACTAAAAATAACGGCGGGTATAATATTCCGTTAACATCTGGTAATCAATTATTGTGTGATGTTACTCAAGGTTTTGTTGTGTGGCACTTTGGTATGAATTGTTATAACTCTTCGGTTGTGCCTTGGGTCTGAGCCGAAAGAGGGCGTAAATGTCCGCGAATGGCAGTAGGGGCGAAGCCAAATCGTTTGCGAAAACGCTCAGCAAAACGGGATCCGCTTTCATAGCCGACCTGATGGGCAATATGGGAAATCGCCAGATCCGTACACTGCAACAGCCGCAGGGCATGGGTCATGCGCACGTCAATCATCAGATTTCTTAGCACGCAATTTTCCGCCGCCAGACGCCTGCGCAACATCACCTCGTTCATCATCAGATTTTCGGCCACTTCTGCCGCCGTAAAAGATTTATGCAGATTATTAATTAACAATTCCCGCACCTGCTCCGTGACGGTTTCAGGGTGTCGCAGGGAATAACGTACACCGAGCTGCGATAACCATAATAATTGTTCGATCATGCGGTGGCGGGTAATGGGTGCGGGCAGGCCGTGATGCCAGAGAATGGCGCTGTGCGTGTCGGTAAAGCTTTGTTTAAAGGCGCCGGGGATATGTGGAATAACCTGCAAGTTTTCGACGCTGATGAGCGGGGGACTAAAACCGAAGGCATGCAATCCCGCATCGGTGAGTAACTGATGATCCCACGCCATAATGGCACAGCTGAACGGACCGTTATCGGAAAGATGGTGCGTCAGGCTCAGGGTTTGTCCGCTGTTCAATACCAGCATTTCGCCGGACTGTAGCGTAACCTGTTGTTCCTGATAGTTTATTGAAAGACTGCCATTCTGAACAAGGATCAACTGTGGCTTATTAATATAAACATCATGAATAAAAAGTTCACTGTGCTGAATAAGCAGTGAAATAGTTCCTATCCCTGGTGTCACTTTTATTTTACGAACCATGTTGATAATGCCCGAAAAAGACGACCGCAATCTAATGCTGGCTGCCTGATAAAAACTTCCCGCTTGGCTGATACTCACAGGCTGCCGGAGGGTTCGTGTGTCATAAGAGAAGACCAGAGAGTGCCAGCCCTGGCAGCCAGGCGCTCTCTGCCTCTGAAAACGTTTTGCACAAGAAATATTGGAAAAATAAAACAAAACTTAACTTTTAATTTTTTTAGTATTAATAATTATTGGCGACCGCCAAAAGCAATCGAACGGAGATCGATTTTTCCGTAAGTCGTATTCACTTGTTGTTGTCGTGTTGACTGACCAATCAGCTCGGTGAGTTTATTCATCCGTGCCTGTAATAACATTTTAAGGGTATTCTCATTATCCAGAATGATACGCAAATAACGGCGTATATCATTCTGAACCATGATCGACGTCTGTTCTGACATCGGTAACTTCGTCGTTGCTTCTACTGCTTTAACATAACCGACTTCGAGCTCGACCAGCTCATCCCACTTCTCTTCATTCGCCAGCCGCAACATCTGCTCGCTTAAAGACAGGATCAGTTGATATTCATTAACCAGATACTGATGTTGATCCATTATATTGGTCCTGCGACGGGTGATAGTTTGGGCCGATTTGCCGCCAGGCATCGGCGATGTTTTCAAGCAAGGCCAACACTTCCGTGATGGCCTCTTGATCGTTGTGTAAATTGGCATGTAATAAACGACGGACCATATAGGCATAAAGCGCTTCCAGGTTATCCACTAATTCAGGATCGCCTTTCTCACGACTTAATCCGGCTTTTAATCCGCTGTCGATAATATTGATGGCCATAGACAGTGATTTGCCTTTTTCGGCAATACTGTCCTGCTGCATAAAAATGCGTGCACGGATCAGGGCGCTGCGCGCCCCGTCAAATAACATCGTGACCAGCTGATATGGCGTGGCGCTCATCACGCCACTTTCAAGGCCTACCTGTGCGTAGGCCTGAGTTCCTTTCGCGTTATACATAAATTATGATCCCAATGAACTGGAGCTGGTGGTTGCGAACTGCTGAGTCAGATACGTACTGGTACTGTTCAGCGCGGACATAGTCACATCAAGAGCCGTAAACTGGGTTTTATAACGCGCGATAGTGGCGGTGATGCTGTCGTTAACGGCGTTGTACTGTGTAGTCAGACTCTTCAGCGTGTTATTCACTGAGGTCTCAGCATTGGCAATGGTGCCCGTGCTTGTGTTCAGGAAGGTGGCATTCAATTTGCTGATATTGGTCATGACACCGGTCGTTTTACCGTCACCCACCATCATCGCCTGCACTGCCCCGGTGTTGCTGGTCAAAGCGGTATTAAGTTTAGTGCTGTCAACAGTCAACTTACCTGTGGTCGGGTCTGTGGTAATCCCGATGCTCGCCAGTGTGCTGATGGAGCCAGAACCGTTAGCATTGCCGATAGCCGACTTAAGCTGCGTCTGAATTGTACGCAACGTACTGTCACCCAATAGCGCACCGTTGGTACTGTCTGAAGAGTCAGAATTCGTGGCGGTGGCAGTGAACTTTGTCAGACTGGTGAAGGTATCCTGCAACGCATTGTATGCAGTAACAAAGGTATTTATCGCCGTCGATGCTGTACTGGTATTTTTGGCAATGGTCAGCGTTGCCGGACTTGAAGTGGTATCCGTCAGATTTAACGTAATACCATCCTGGATGTCATCAATGGAGTTACTTTGACGCTCGAGGTCAATTCCGTTAAATGTCAGTTGTGCATTGGCAGCCGGTGTTTTTTGAGTCATTGCACCGGTACCGGTGGATGAATCGTAGCCAATAATATTGTTCAACTGATCATCACCTGTTACGGCGACTGTCATTTCAGAATCTGTACCCGTGTTGTTGGAACTGAGTACCAATTTATAATTGCTGTCAGAGACTTTTACGATGCTGGCAGTGACACCACCACCGGCCTTATTGATCGCATCACGGACACCAGTAAGAGAGGTCTGGTCGTCGGTGAGATTAATGCTTAGCGGTGTGCTGCCATCACCTTGGCTGATTGTGAGGGTGCGCGAGTTTCCAGAAGTCGTTGCACCCAACGCCGCGGTATTACTGGTCTGAGAAGCTGAAATCAGAGCTTGAGAAGCGGCCAGTTGAGTGACGGAAACAGAATACTTACCTGCAGCTGCGCCGGTCATCGTCGTGACGTTAAATGCTGATGTATTGCTGGAAGTTGCAGTCGTCGCACCATAGGCGTCCGGAGACGCTAACGCTGTCGCGGCATCAGCAAAGGTCTGTACTGCACTTTGCAGCGTGCCATACGCGGTCAGTTGAGCACTATAAGTCGACTGCGCTGCTGAAATTGGCGTCAGACGTCCTTTTTCTGCGGTCGTCAGGTTATCCAGCAAGGTGGTGAGGTCTAGACCTGAACCGATACCTAATGAAGAGATAGTGGCCATAAATATCCTTTAAACGTTGATTACCTTTCTTACCTGAGTGCGCAGCAAAAGCATCGTGTCCGATCACCTGTTTTTGACCTTAGTCAATGCCTCACTTCTAGTCGTCTTACTGCACCCCAACTACGTCGGGTATAAAAGAGTCTTTAAGCCCTATCGGCACGACGGAGAAAAAGTTTAATGGAATGCAACAAAAAGTAATGGCGTGAATAGGCGGTATAAGGAAGGGTAATTCTCAAAGTAAGAAATCGACGTTTTTTGAGAAATAATTCTAAAGGTTGCGGGTGTAGCGCCGATACAAGTTTGGACGGTGATGAACGCCGTGGGCAATAAGCCCGAACCCTTAACCAGATTTGAAGGAATACACTCATGGCTCAAGTTATCAATACCAACACGCTGTCTCTGATGACTCAGAACAACCTGAACAAATCCCAGTCCGCACTCGGTACCGCTATCGAGCGTCTGTCCTCTGGTCTGCGTATCAACAGCGCAAAAGACGATGCAGCGGGTCAGGCGATTGCTAACCGCTTCACTTCAAACATCAACGGTCTGACTCAGGCTTCACGTAACGCCAACGACGGTATCTCCGTTGCGCAGACCACTGAAGGTTCACTGAGCGAGATCAACAACAACTTACAGCGTATTCGTGAACTGTCTGTTCAGGCTGCTAACGGCACCAACTCTTCTTCTGACCTGACTTCAATCCAGGACGAAATCACTTCACGTCTGTCTGAAATCGACCGTGTATCTGGTCAGACCCAGTTCAACGGCGTGAATGTACTGGCTTCTAACCAGACCATGAAAATTCAGGTTGGCGCTAACGATGGCCAGACTATCTCCATCGACCTGCAGAAAATTGACTCTTCTACTTTGGGTCTGTCAGGTTTCTCTGTTTCGGGCAACGCACTGAAAACCAGCGATGCCATCACTCAGGTTGGCGATACTTCTGCAACACCTTCTGCTGTTGACCTGTCTGCAGCAGCGGCTTCACTGACAACGTCTACTGGTTCAACTGTTGCTGCTTCCAGCCTGTCTTTGGTTAACATTCAGGACAGCACCGGTGCTGCAACTAACACCTACGCTGTTAAATATGGCAGTGACTACTACGCAGCATCTGTTAACAAAGCTACCGGTGATGTGACCTTGAACACCTCTAACGTTGCTTACAGTGATTCTGCAAACGGTGTGACTGCTGCAAGCAAGACTGGCGCATTGGTAAAGGTTGGGACTGATGCAACAGGTAATGCTGCTGGCTTTGTGACTATTCAGGGTAAAAACTTCCAGGCTGGTACCAATGGTACTGACGTTCTGAAAAACAGCGCTGGCGCAACTGCAACAACTGTTGCCACCGCTACCTTTGATATCGCGACTGCTACTCAGTTCACTGGCGCATCAAGCAACGATCCGCTGGCTGCAATCGACGCCGCTATCGCGAAAGTCGACACCTTCCGATCTTCACTGGGTGCGGTTCAGAACCGTTTCGATTCTGCGATCACTAACCTGAGCAACACCACTACCAACTTGTCTTCTGCACAGAGCCGTATTCAGGATGCTGACTACGCAACTGAGGTTTCTGCTATGTCTCGTGCGCAGATCCTGCAGCAGGCGGGTACTTCAGTATTGTCTAAAGCTAACCAGGTTCCACAATCTGTGCTGTCCCTGCTGCAATAAATACTGCTCAGCTTTCATCCTCACAAAAGGCGGCCATTTGGCCGCCTTTTTACTTGATGGGGTTAAAGACTTTTTATTTAAACTGGGTGTTACCTTTCTAATTTTTCGGAATCGAACATGAAAGAAATTCTGGTCAGTGAACCTTCCTATGTGAGCCATTTCAATTGCGTGGGTGCTGCATGCCGTGATCATTGCTGTAAACGCTGGAATATCACTGTCGATAAAACAACCTATAAAAAATATTTAAAGAGTGAAATTCCCAACATACGCAAGGTTGCCCAGGAAGAAATGTTACTGACAAAGAAAAACGTTGACCTGAACCGCTCCGGTTTTCCTGGAGAGTATTTTGCCTGAGTGATCAGGCTGCCACTTCCCGGTTGTTCAGTGAAGCG
>NZ_RAHH01000002.1 GCF_003602095.1 Rahnella woolbedingensis
GGATTACTTTGCACAAATGAAAATATATTTTTTGAATGAGCTAAATTTCGTACGTAAAGATGCTGGCTTTAAAGCAAGAAAGGATGCAGTGGATATCATTAGTGAAATGGGGCGTGTTCAGGTAATCAATATACCTCTTTGGGGCTCTTTGTTATCAAGACTAACAAATGGGAGTAAGCTATTTCATTTTTTACTGACGCTAAATCGAACAGATGTTTTTTTATTTAATTTTCCTATGCCTAAACCCTTTTGGCAGGTTTTAACTTTAGCAAGAAAGCTGAAAGGCTTTAAAATAGTGCCGCTGATTCATGATATAGATGCTTTGCGTGGTGGACACGGTAAGGACCCAATAAGGATTTTATCGTGTGATAAAATCATTAGCCATAATAAAAATATGTCTCTGTATTTAAAAAATAAGAGTAGTAAGAAAATTGATATTTCAGAAATCCACGCTTTTGATTATTACTTACCCTATGAAAGCGCTCCTCGTTTGATAAATGACCAACAAAGAGAAGTTATATTTGCTGGTAACCTTGATAGGGCAAAATGCGGATTTATTTACACCCTTGAAGATGTCGACAACATAAAGCTTTTTGGTGTCAATTATGCAGGCGGAAGCCAAAATTACATGGGTAGTTTTGATTCCCAGTTTCCTGATGCAATCAGACAGCCAGGTATCGTATTTGGCTTGATCTGGGATGGTGATTCTATTGAAACATGTTCTGGAAGTTTTGGCGAATATTTAAAATTTAATAATCCACATAAAACATCTCTGTATTTATCAATGGGATTACCTGTATTGATTTGGAAAGAAGCTGCTATTGCAAGTTTTATCATTGATAATAATCTCGGATTTGGTGTTTCGAACATCAAAGAAGCAATGAATATTGTTAATACTATAAGCTTAGAACAATACCAATTGATTAATTCAAATGTAGAAATAATATCAAAAAAGATAAGGCAAGGTTATTATCTATCAAAGGTTGTTGATGAGGTCATAGATGATTTTTCGATTCATTAAGAGATATGGTTTTTTCGGCACTGTTAGACTAGCGAGAGATGTACTAATTACAAAGCTATTTTTCCCAGATAGTTGTCGGATTGTACGTTATCCATTTTATATTCGTTGTGATAATAAGATCAGCTATGGAACAAAATTTACCTCTGGTGTTGGTCTTAGAATTGATCTTTTTGGTAGCGGTACGTTAGTCTTTGGAAAAAATGTCCAGGTCAACGATTATGTTCATTTGGCTGTTATTGATAGCGTTATCATAGGAGACAATACATTAATTGCGAGTAAAGTGTTTATAACCGATCATAATCATGGCATGATTGGGCAATCAGATAAATCAAGCTCGCCTCTCGTAATACCCTCGCAGCGCCCATTAGTCTCTGCACCAGTGGTAATAGGTGAAAGAGTTTGGATTGGTGAAAATGTGACAATCTTACCAGGGATTACAATAGGCAATGGTTCGATTATAGCAGCAGGTGCTATTGTAACTCATGATATACCTGATAATTCAATTGCTGCAGGTGTGCCAGCCAAAATAGTAAAAACATACAATTTTGAGACTTTTAGATGGGAAAGCTAAAGTTAGTAATTTCTGCCGTTAATTTCACGCATGGTGGTCCCTACACAATTTTAAAGGAAACCTTAAAAGCTGCTTCTGAGCTCGAACATATCGAGGTTGTCGCTCTTGTTAATAATAGTGATGAACTTAAGCTAAGTTTTCCAAAGATCAAATTCATAGATTTTCCAGAACCCAAAAAATCATGGTTGGCTAGAATCCGCTTTGAGTATTTTTCTTGCAGAAAACTTTCTAAAGAATTAAGAGCAACCCATTGGTTTTGCTTACATGACATGACCGCCAATGTCGTGACTAAATACCGGTTTGTTTATTGTCATAACCCGGCACCATTTTACCATAGTATAACATTGAGAGAGGTATTTTTAGAGCCAAGTTTTTTCATATTCAAGATGTTATATTCTAAATTCTATGGTTTTAATATCAAAAAGAATGATGCTGTTTTCGTACAACAACATTGGCTTGCTAATGAATTCAAACGCATTTACCAACTAAAAAAAATTGTCGTTTCACGACCGGAATTTGAAGTAAAAGCTCCTCCAAATTCTTCATTGAAAACCAGTGAAAGCAAGAATACCTTTAGCGATAACGATAAGATAATAATATTCTATCCTGCTGTAAGTCGTGTATTTAAAAATTTCGAGATAATTCTAGATGTTGCTCAAATGATGATTTCAGATCACCGAGTCGAGTTTAGAGTTACCTTTGATGGCAGAGAGAATAAATACTCTAAATTACTGTTGGAAAAATATGGTGCACTAAGTAATGTCAAATTTTTGGGTTACCTCTCAAAGAAGGATATGACCATTCAATATAAAGAGTCTGACATACTTTGTTTCCCTTCTAAACTAGAAACATGGGGCCTGCCGATTTCTGAGGCCAAAATGCATGGCTTATGGATCTTGGCTGCGGATCTACCATATGCTCATGAGACATTAGGTGTTTACCCAAAAAAGACTTTTTTCGACCCAAAAAATAGTGATGCTTTACATAACGCAATTCTTTCTTTTTTGAGTTGTAGATTGCCTGAGATCCATCATGATGATGTACTGGATTGTCAGTGTACTGAAGAAATTATTGGGTTTAATGCACTCATTTCATACATAGTGGATTTTAAATAGTATGGTGTATATAATAGTTGTTTCTCATGGTCATGACAATTTTATAAAAAAGCTCTTTAGTGGCTTGAATCTAACCTCTTCATTCTACAAAGTAATTGTTAAAGATAACCTGAATAATAAAGAGTTACAAAAATACTGTAATGGTCTAGAGAGCGTTGAGTATATTTCTAGTAACATGCAGTATGGTTTTGGAAAAAACAATAACATAGCAGCAAAGTATGCGATCGAGATACTTCATGCAAATAATAGCGATTATTTTTTAATTCTTAACCCAGATATCTATATTACGGATGACGTTTTGGTTGGTTTCATTCAATATAATATAAGACATGACATTCCCTTCTCAACGCTTTGTTTATATAAAAACTTTGAGAAAACAGAACACTATTATTCAATTCGCAACTTTCCAAATCTTATTGACTTTGCTTCTTCTTTTTTATTAGGAATAAATAAAACAAAATATATCAAAGAAGACATTTCAGAAGAGATTGAGGTAGATTGGTGTGCTGGCTCATTCATGCTCATTAAAGTAGCACAATATCGTAGCATTAAAGGATTTGATGAAGGTTATTTCATGTATTGCGAGGATATCGATATCTCTTATCGTCTAAGTTTATCTGGGAGCCGGCTTCGCTACATTCCTCACTTTGATGCTATTCATTATGCACATCATGATAATCGTAACTTTTTATCACAGGCCTTTAGATGGCACCTCAAAAGCATTGGTCGTTATTTGCTCAGAAAAATATTCTTGACCAAGAATAATTTTAGCAGAATTAAGTCATCGCTTTAATTCCTTAAATATTATCAATGCGATAGCTTAGTTAATGTTTTCATTTTTAGTCATATGCTATATGTTGCTCAGACACATATCGTTTACATCCTTAAGATGAAATAAGAAAGCATTTTTGATATGTTTAACATCCTGATCTACGCAGCAAGTTCACCTGATAGGAGTTTGTAATGTCCAAACAACAGATCGGCGTTGTCGGTATGGCGGTCATGGGCCGTAACCTCGCGCTTAACATCGAAAGCCGTGGTTATTCCGTTTCCATTTTTAACCGTTCTGGCGACAAGACTGATGAAGTTATCGCTGAAAACCCGGGTAAAAATCTGGTTCCGCACTACACCGTCGAAGAATTTGTTGACTCGCTGGAAAAACCTCGTCGTATCTTGCTGATGGTGAAAGCCGGTGAAGCAACTGATAAAACCATCGCATCCCTGACTCCATATCTGGATAAAGGCGACATCCTCATCGATGGCGGCAACACTTACTATAAAGACACCATTCGTCGTAACCGTGAACTGTCTGAGCAAGGTTTTAACTTCATTGGCACCGGTGTTTCCGGCGGTGAAGAGGGCGCCCTGAAAGGCCCATCTATCATGCCTGGCGGTCAGAAAGAAGCGTACGCATTGGTTGCGCCAATTCTTGAGAAAATCGCAGCGCGTGCTGAAGATGGCGACGCGTGTGTAGCGTATATCGGTGCAGATGGTGCAGGTCATTACGTCAAGATGGTTCACAACGGTATCGAATACGGCGACATGCAGCTGATCGCAGAAGCATATTCTCTGCTGAAACAGTCACTGAACCTGAGCAACGAAGAGTTGGCTACCACTTTCGCTGACTGGAATAAAGGTGAGCTGAGCAGCTATCTGATCGACATCACCAAAGACATCTTCACCAAAAAAGACGAAGAGGGTAAATACCTGGTCGATGTGATTCTGGATGAAGCAGCGAACAAAGGCACTGGTAAATGGACCAGCCAGAGCTCTCTGGATCTCGGAGAACCACTGACTCTGATCACCGAATCCGTTTTTGCACGCTACCTGTCTTCCCTGAAAGACCAGCGCGTTGCCGCTTCTAAAGTCTTGTCAGGCCCGGCAGTTAAACCTTTCTCAGGCGACAAGGCTGAATTCATTGAGAAAGTTCGTCGTGCTCTGTATCTCGGTAAACTCGTTTCTTATGCGCAGGGCTTCTCACAGCTTAAAGCGGCTTCAGACGAGAATAACTGGGATCTGAACTACGGTGAGATCGCTAAGATCTTTCGTGCGGGTTGTATCATCCGTGCACAGTTCCTGCAGAAAATTACCGACGCGTATGCAGAGAATGCATCAATCGCTAACCTGCTGCTGGCTCCTTACTTCAAAAACATTGCTGACGAATACCAGCAAGCGCTGCGTGATGTGGTGTCTTATGCTGTTCAGAACGGTATTCCTACACCGACCTTCTCAGCTGCGATCAACTACTATGACAGCTACCGCTCAGCGGTTCTGCCAGCAAACCTGATCCAGGCACAGCGTGACTACTTCGGTGCGCATACCTATAAACGTACCGATAAAGATGGTGTATTCCATACGGAATGGTTGGATTAATCTGAGTTAACTAACATATTAACGCCCCGCAGAGGGGCGTTTTTTTGGACCGGGTTTTTTTCCTCTTAAATCCCCGAGTGATTTTTTTCAGGGAATTCTTACGAAAATCATTGCTTATAATCCCAATTTTCTCTGGAAACCTGTCTATAATTGATTGGCACAAATTGCTGATCTAATGTGACTTTTTCTCTCTAGGGTAATCATGAATCAAGATAACAAAATGACCAATAATCTGTCTTCGAGACAAAATGAAGAAATTGACCTCATCGACGTCCTTATGCAGTTGTGGCGCGGTAAAATAGTAATCATTACAGTGATGATTTTGACAATTATTCTGGCGGTTGTATATTTGTCTGTGGCTAAACAGAAATGGACTTCTGAAGCCATAGTCACATATCCAGATTCAGGGCAAATTGCAAACTACAACAACGCCATGAGCGTACTGTATAGCCAGAATCCCGGAAATGCCCCGACAGTTGTCGATGTTCAGCAACGTTTTTTCGGTCGATTCAATTCTGCCATTTCTGCATTGTCAGAGCAGCTGGGTAACCAGGCGACTCCAGAAAAACTGACCATCGTACCGGCAGTAAAGGATCAACCTGTTCCCCTTAAAATTAGTTATACGGCGGCAAATGCTGCTGAAGCACAAAAAACACTGACAACCTACATTCAGCAGATCAACAAACGCGTTGTCAGCGAGCTGGATAATGACCTTCAAATCAGTATCAACTCTAAAATTGAAGATCTAAAAGAAGATTTAGCGACTAAAGAAAAAGTGGCGCAGGAGAAGAAAGATTTACGTTTGAAAATGCTGAATCAGGCTTTGATTGTTGCACAGGAATCCAATATCAAAGATACCCTGGTACAGCAGGCTGAAACACTTTCTGAAGACACGCTCTTTGTTCTGGGTAGTGATGCTCTCTCTGCCACCATTAAAAATGAAGCGACGCGTCCTTTGCCCCTGGACAGAACTTACTACAGTGCGCGTCAGTCCCTGCTGGCTATCACCGCGTTAAAATCTAAGCCTGATTCTACATATGCACTTCGTTATGTCATGAAACCGGATCTGCCAATACACAGAGATAGCCCTAAGAAAGTGTTAATTCTCCTACTCGGTGCGATTCTGGGAATTATTGTGGGTTCAGTGATTGTCCTTGGTCGTAACATGGTAAAATCCTACTTACCACGTTCCTGATAAAATTAAATACTAAAAAGCCGCCAATGCTTCTTCAGCAAAGGCGGCTTTTTTAGGTCCTGAATCTGGCGTTATTTCTTATGACGCTGACGCAGATTCTCAATCACAGCACTCAGATTTAAATCCTGATCCTGCAACAATACCAGCAGGTGATACATAAGATCTGACGCTTCATTCTTCAGTTCAAAGCGGTCATTGACGGTGGCGGCCAGTGCGGTTTCCACGCCTTCTTCACCGACTTTCTGCGCGATACGTTTGGTGCCGCTGGCATACAGTTTGGCGGTATATGAACTTTCCGGATCGGCTGTTTTGCGCGATGCCAGCAGTTCTTCCAACTGATATAAAAACGCCCAGTCAGTTTCGGCAGGGTGGAAGCAGCTGTTATTGCCTTTATGGCAAGTCGGGCCGACCGGATTGACCAGTACCAGCAGCGTGTCATTATCACAGTCTGGCGTGATGCTGACCACGTTCAGGTAGTTTTCTGATGTTTCGCCTTTGGTCCACAGACGTTCTTTGGTGCGGGAATAAAAAGTCACTTTGCCGGAGGATTGCGTAACGCTCAGCGCTTCCTGATTCATATAACCGAGCATCAGTACTTCACCTGATATCGCATGCTGGATGATGGCCGGCATCAGGTTATCCACTTTTTCCCAGTCCAGCTGGTTAATCTGTTCACCGGTCAGCTGACCGGTTTTTACGTCCTGATTACTCACAAGCGGATCTCCACGCCATTTTCGGCTAAGTAGCTTTTCAGCTCGCCGATATTAATAATTTGTTTGTGGAATACGGAAGCGGCCAGTGCGCCGTCAACCCGTGCTTCGCGGAATGCATCGAGGAAATGCGGCATTGTGCCCGCGCCGCCAGAGGCAATCAGCGGAACATGACATACTTCGCGCATCATCTTCAGTTGCGCAAGGTCGTAACCACTACGTACGCCGTCCTGATTCATCATGTTCAGCACAATTTCACCCGCACCGCGTTCCTGCACTTCTTTCACCCAGTCAATGGTCTGCCAGGTGGTGACTTTGGTACGGGCTTCGTCGCCGGTAAACTGATGCACCTGATAGGTGCCGGTCGCCGCGTCGTGCCAGGTATCAATGCCAACAACGATACACTGTACACCATACCGGTCAGCGAGGCGGCTGATCAATGTCGGGTCAGCCAGCGCCGGGGAGTTGATAGAAATCTTATCGGCACCGAACTGTAAAATCTGACTGGCATCTTCCAGGCTCTTAATCCCACCCGCAACACAGAAGGGGATATCGATGACTTCCGCCACGCGCGAAACCCAGCTTTTGTCCACCACACGTCCGTCGCTGGACGCCGTAATATCATAGAACACCAGTTCGTCCGCGCCTTCTTCGGCATAACGCTTCGCTAATGGCACGATGTCACCGATGATTTCGTGATTGCGGAACTGCACGCCTTTCACGACCTGACCGTCTTTAACGTCGAGGCAGGGGATTATCCGTTTTGCCAGCATGAAATTGCCTCCGTCGCAGTAAATTTACCGTCGAGCAATGCGCGCCCGACAATCACACCTTTTACGCCGCTGTCCCGTAATGCCGCAATATCATCCAAAGAACCGATCCCACCAGAAGCCTGGAAAGCCACCTGCGGATAACGTGCTGTGACTTCGCGATAAAGCTCAACGTTAGAACCCGCTAGCGTGCCGTCACGTGAAATGTCTGTACAGAGCACATGTTTCAGGCCGAACGGCAGATATTGATCGACAATTTCTTCCAGCGTGGCGTTGGAGTTTTCCTGCCAGCCGCTGATGGCCACATTTTTGGTGCCTTCAGCATCAATGCGTACATCCAGCGCAAGAACCAGCGCATCTGCGCCGAAACGGCTGAACCAGCCCTGTACGGTCTGCGGATTTTTTACTGCTGTTGAACCGACCACAACGCGGGTCGCACCGGCGCTGAGCAACGCTTCAACGTCTTGTTCGGTGCGGATACCGCCACCGACCTGAACAGGCACAGAAACCCCTGCAAGTAATTTGGTCAGCAAAGGGATCTGGCGTGCGGCCGGATCTTTCGCGCCAGTCAGATCCACCAGATGCAGAACCTGTGCGCCTTGCTGCTGATAATCTTGTAAGCGTGGCAGCGGATCATTGCCGTAGTCACGTTGCTGACCGTAATCGCCCTGATGCAAACGCACCACGCTGCCTTCGATCAAATCTAAAGCGGGAATAATCATCCTGTTTACATCTCCAGAAAGTTTTTCAGCAACTGTGCGCCAGCGGCACCGGAGCGCTCGGGATGAAACTGCACGCCGAAGAAGTTGTCTTTTTGCACGGCGGCGCTGAAAGGCTCACCGTAAAGTGTCTGCGCGATGGTGTTTTCGCATACCGGCATGGCAAATCCATGGACGAAATAGAAGTAGGCGTTTTCATCGATGCCGCGAAAAAGGTGGCTGTCGGCGTTAGCGATGACCTGATTCCAGCCCATGTGCGGCAGCGGCAAGCCCCTGTCCTGCATGCGTTTTACCGGTGTTTCGATAATGCCCAGCGTATTAATTCCGCCATTTTCTTCACTCGAAGAAGCCAGCAATTGCATGCCCAGACAAATACCCAGCACCGGTTGTGTGCAGGCTTTGATGAGTTCGATAAGCTCGCGCTGCTCAAGTTGTTCCATCGCGGCCTGAGCCGTTCCGACACCTGGCAAAAACAGTTTGTCAGCCTGCAACACAATTTCTGCTTCGCGGCTCACCGCCGGCTCATAGCCCAGACGTTGCACCGCATATTTCACAGAAGAAAGATTGGCGCAGCCGGTATCAAGGATAACGACATTCATCACAGCACTCCTTTCGAACTCGGCAGGGTGTTGCCTTCCACGCGAATGGCCTGACGCAGCGTGCGGCCAAAGACTTTAAACAGGCTTTCGACGCGGTGGTGATCGTTCTTGCCTTTGGTACGCAGGTGCAGGGTACAGGCCATCGCGTAAGACAGAGAGCGGAAGAAGTGCTCGACCATTTCGGTGCTCAGGTCGCCGACGCGCTGATAGTTAAATTCCGCTTTGTATTCCAGGTGCGGACGCCCGGAGATATCCAGCGCGCAGCGTGCCAGACATTCATCCATTGGCAGTACGAATCCGAAGCGGCCGATACCCCGTTTATCCCCCAGCGCTTTATTCAGCGCTTCGCCTAAGGCAAGGGCGGTGTCTTCAACGGTGTGGTGATCGTCGATATACAAATCGCCTTTCACTTCGATGTTCATACGAAAACCGCCGTGAGTCGCAATCTGATCCAGCATATGGTCGAAGAAGCCGACGCCGGTGCGGATTTTGCTTTCGCCTTCGCGATCCAGCCAGACATCCACATCAATCGCCGTTTCACGTGTTACACGGTTCACTTTTGCGTGACGGTCACGTTTAGTCAGCTGGTCAGCAATGGCGGCCCAGTTCAATGTATCGCGCTGATAACGCAGCCCGGCGATGCCCATATTGGCCGCCAGCTGGATATCGGTATCACGGTCACCGATCACATAGCTATTTGCCGTATCCAGCACGCCGCTTTCCAGATAACCGGCGACCAGTTTGGTCTTCGGTTTACGGCAATCGCAGTGATCCGCCGGAAGGTGCGGGCAAATCAGCACTTCGTCAAAGACGATGCCCTGAGAAGTCAGGATTTGCATCATCAGGTTATGCGGCGGGTCGAAAGTTTCCTGCGGGAAACTGGCGGTACCCAGACCGTCCTGGTTGGTGATCATCACCAGTTTGAAACCGGCGTTTTGCATTGCCAGCAGTGCCGGAATAACACCCGGCTCAAGAGCCAGTTTATCCAGACGATCCACCTGGAAATCTTCCGGTGGCTCCGAAATCAGCGTACCGTCGCGGTCGATAAACAGTGTTTTTTGCAATAACGGACTCTGGCTCACATGTGCTCCTTGCGGGGGCTATTTTGATTATCGTTGATGGTCATGGCGTTTGCGCCCGGCAGTGGTTGCAGGGCGTCAATCACGCGTTGCAATTCACTGCGCGTACCAATCGTAATACGCAGGCAGCCGGAAAGCCCCGGTTGCTTGTTCTGGTCACGCAGGATAATGCCCTGATCCCAGAGGTTTTTAAATACTGAACTTGAAGCGGTGAAGCGGACCAGCACATAGTTGGTGTCGCTGGCAAAGGCCTCTTCAACACAGCCGCATTTTTCCAGTTCTGCCAGTAACCACTCGCGGTTCTGCGTCACTTCTGTCACGCGCTGGCGCATCACGGCCAGTCCTTCCGGGCTCAGCGCCTGTGCGGCAATATCGGCCACCGGCGTAGATAAAGGATAAGGCGCGATGACTTTCATTAATAAGCCAATCAGTTCGCTGTTGGCGAGCGTAAATCCGCAGCGCAGACCGGCAAGCGCAAAGGCTTTGGAAAGCGTGCGCAAAATGGCCAGGTGTGGGTATTCCTGCAACCAGCCGGAAACTGTCGCCTGCGGGCAGAATTCGATATAAGCCTCATCGACCGCAACAATCGCGCGGCCACGGGTCATTTCCAGTACGGCGCGGATTTCATCCGGGTCGATAATATTACCGGTCGGATTATTCGGGCTGCACACGTAAACCAGTTTCACGCCATCCAGCGCGGCTTCAATGGCAGGAATATCCAGTGACCAGTCGGATTTGGCGGGGACGGTACGGCCTTCAACGCCAATGGTTTCCGCGCTGACGCTGTACATACCGTAAGTGGGCGGACAATAAAGGATGGCATCTTTACCCGGCTCGCAGAATGCGCGGATCAAAAGCTCGATGCCTTCATCAGCACCCCGGCTGACCAGCACCTGCTCGGGATCCACACCGGCGTAGGCCGCATAACGGTTGATGACCAACGCGGGCTGACATTCCGGATAGCGGTTAAAGGTCTGCTGCGTCAGTTCAAACTGTGGCGCGATGGCGTATTCATTGGCATTCAGCCAGACATCACCGTTTCCGCCCAGACGACGGGCAGACTGATACGGAGTCAGTTCCTGCACATTCTTACGAGCCAGCGCCTGAACGCTGCGATTGTTTTCGTTGCTCATCAGCGTTGCTCCTTTAAGGCATTCACGCGCAAAGTCACGGCATTTTTGTGTGCGGTCAGCTGTTCTGCCTGCGCCAGCGTTTCAATAGTATTCGCCAGACCCAGCAAACCTTCAGGCGTTAACTGCTGAACGGTCATGCGTTTCTGAAAATCGGCCAGACCTAGGCTGGAACAGGTCGCGGTGTAACCGTAAGTCGGTAAAACGTGGTTGGTACCGGAAGCGTAATCACCCGCTGATTCCGGTGACCAGTCACCGAGAAATACCGAACCGGCACTGGTGATGCTGTCGACAAATTGTTCCGGTTCACGGGTCTGCAAAATTAAGTGCTCAGGTCCGTACGCATTGCTGATTTCGATACATTGCGCGAGGTCTTTCGCCACAATCAGACGGCTGCTCGCCAGTGCCTGACGGGCAATCTCGCTGCGGGATAGTGTCTGCAACTGACGTTCAACGGCTTCGCCTACGGCCTGCGCCATTTTCAAATCAGGTGTCAGTAAAATCACCTGGGAATCGGGGCCGTGTTCTGCCTGAGAAAGCAAATCAGAGGCCACAAAGTCCGGCGTTGCGCCACTGTCGGCAATCACCAGCACTTCGGAAGGCCCCGCTGGCATATCAATCGCCGCGCCGTCCAGACTCTGGCTAACCTGACGTTTGGCTTCGGTGACATAGGCATTGCCCGGTCCGAAGATTTTTGCCACACGTGGCACAGTTTCGGTGCCGAAAGCCAGCGCGGCAATTGCCTGCGCCCCGCCAAGCTGATACACCTCTTCCACGCCACAAAGTCGCGCCGCATACAGAATTTCATCGGCAATCGGTGGCGGGGAACACAGCACCACTTTCTGGCATCCGGCGATACGTGCCGGAGTTGCCAGCATTAATACGGTGGAAACCAGCGGTGCAGAACCGCCCGGAATATACAGTCCGACGGACTGAATAGGGCGGGTCAGTTGCTGACAACGCACACCTGGCTGGGTTTCGATATCGACTACAGCCAGTTTCTGCGCCTGATGGAACGTATCGATATTGCGGACGGCGTGAGCCATCGCCTGTTTAACGTCATCGCCCAAACGCGCACAGGCGGCCTCGATTTGTTGTGCGGTGACGCGCAATTCCTGAACTTCAGTCTTATCAAAGCGGGCGCAAAACTCGCGCAGCGCACTGTCACCCTCACTGCGCACCCGGCGCAGAATTTCACTGACAGATTCGGTAATACGGTCGGACGCCGAAATTGCCGGGCGTGTCAGCAGCTCACGACGCTGTTGTTCGTCGCATTGCTGCCAGTCAATCGGGGTAGTGAACGCGTCAGGCTTCATGGCTTACTCCATCATTTTTTCGATTGGCAGAACCAGAATGGAGCTGGCGCCCAGCGCTTTCAGTTTCTCCATGGTTTCCCAGAACAGAGTTTCACTGCTGACCATGTGCATGGCCACGCGTTGCTGATCGCCCGCCAGTGGCAGAATGGTCGGACGTTCGGCACCCGGCAGCAGGGCCACGATTTCATCCAGACGCTCACTTGGCGCGTGCAACATAATGTATTTGGATTCACGAGCCTGAATAACGCCCTGAATACGGGTCATCATTTTGTCGATCAGCAGTTGTTTCTCTTGTGGCATTTCGCCGTCACGCTGGATCAGACACGCTTTGGAGCGGTAAATCACTTCGACTTCGCGCAGTCCGTTGGCTTCAAGCGTTGCGCCGGTAGACACCAGGTCACAAATCGCATCAGACAAACCGGCACGCGGGGCGACTTCGACAGAACCGTTCAGCAGGCAGGATTTGAAATCGATGCCTTTTTTGTCGAGGTATTGCTTGAGCAGGTGCGGATAAGAGGTGGCGATACGCGCGTTTTGCAGACTTTGCGGGCCGGTGTACTCGGTGTCCAGCGGCGTCGCCAGCGACAGACGGCAGCCGCCGAAATCCAGACGACGCAGGGTGAAGTAACGCGGATCTTCGCCCTGGGCGCGACGGCTCAGCAGCTCTTCTTCCAGCACGTTTTCGCCGATGATACCCAGATCAACCACACCATCCATGACCAGTCCCGGGATATCGTCATCACGTACGCGCAAAATGTCGATGGGCATGTTTTCAGCGAAAGCGATCAGACGCTGTTCCTGAAGATTGATTTTAATGCCGCAGCGCGCCAGTAATTCGCGTGATTCATCGCTCAGGCGACCCGATTTCTGCATTGCTATCCGTAAACGTGTTTTATCCAGCATGATGACCTCAGTTTCTCAATTATTTATATAAATCGTTTTGTGTAAAATTCTTTCACTTCAATCCGTCAGGCCAAAAAAAAGCCCCCGGAAGAAATCTTCCGAGGGCTATCTCTGCGTTCTGCGCCACTGGAAGATCTAAACAGTCTCCCAGCACCAATCGCCTGAAAGACTAGTCAGGGTGATGGTGATGATGGTGGTTAATCAGAACGTTTGTCATGTCAGTATCTCGATTCAGTGATTCAGGTGCCGCGTGATTCAGGTTTGAGTCATTAGCCACACATATCAAATTCATTGCTAATAAAAGTAAACTATCAGGCGGCGGCGGCGCAACCTTTTTTTCCGATGATGAGTTTTTCTTATCAGCGGAAGGGTTTTCATCTGTAAATTGAATAATCTGTTAACAGACCCGAAGAAAACCTTACGCAGACTGAACGGGGAAAAGGCGATATTTGCTAGTATAAAGGAAGATATCAGCAGTTGGTGATGTGATGCCAAATGCCTCTGAACAAACGGAGCAAAGTATGAAGAAGGTTTCGATTATCGGACTGGGCTGGCTGGGAATGCCACTGGCGATGGCGCTGGCGTCAAAAGGTTACGATGTGGTGGGCAGCAAAACGACGCCTGATGGCGTGGATGCCGCAAGAATGGTGGGGATCGAATGTTTCCCGCTGGTTTTCGCGCCAGAAATGGAGTGCGAAGCGGAAGACCTCGACCATCTGCTGAATGTTGATGCCCTGATTATCACTCTGCCTGCGCGCCGGACCGTCGAGGGAAGTGAAGTTTATTTCCAGGCTGTGCAGCTTTTAACTGACAGCGCACTGGCGCATAACGTCAAACGGATTATTTTCACCAGTTCGACGTCAGTTTATGGCGAAACGGAAGGCACTGTGCGCGAAGATTCTCCTCTGGAGCCGGTGACCACGAGTGGCAAAGTGCTTAAAGAGCTGGAGAACTGGTTCCACGGATTACCCAATACTTCAGTCGATGTACTGCGTCTGGCGGGTCTGGTGGGCGGAGACCGTCACCCCGGGCGTTTCATGGCGGGTAAAACGCAGGTGAAAGGCGGGCAGCACGGTGTCAATCTGGTGCATCAGGATGACGTGGTGGCGGCCATCGCGTTACTGCTCAGCCGGCCAAAAGGAGGGCATACCTTCAACTTATGTGCGCCGAAGCATCCTGCTAAAGCCGATTTCTATCCGGCACTGGCCAGACAGATGGGGTTGCAACCGCCAACATTTGCTGATGAAGCTTCAGCAGGAAAGGGCAAAATAGTAGATGGTGAGCGGATCTGCAAAGAACTCGGTTTTGAGTATCAGTATCCGGATCCGCAATCTATGCCTTTTTAATCGTCAAACGGTTTTTGGATAATAATAAGTTATGGCCTGCCTGAAATATCAGCAGGCCTTTTTTATTTGCTGTATTAACGTGCAACGACATATCAGATTACTTTGAATGAAAGTAATCACTGTTCAAAAGTATCCTGGAAGCGTATTTCAGGAATAAGACAATTGAATGACCTTCACTTTTGCAGGTTATTCACTTATACCTGAAAACCTCTGCGCAAAAGATGTGTTTTATTCGTATTTTGAGTGTGAAACTAGTCTGGTATAGCTGCGTTGGTAATAAAAATCTTATTCCCACGCTGTTAATTTACGCTTGCGCCACATAAACCACTTTTTTAACCCCAATCGCTAAAGTTTTACGGAAGAGGTGCCGATAGGTAAGCGCGGCCAAATCCGCTGTTTCATCACTTATCCTTATCAATCTGGTCTTATGACTGGATGTCTCCGCACGCACTGTAATAAATAATTACAATCATTTTCTTTTTACTTTTGAAACCACGTGGTTGCTCACGATTTCACAACAATCCGCACTTATTTTAAACACAATTCTTTAAGATTACTCCCCGAAAACCCCTGCCACGACTGGCTTGTGCATAATTAGCACAATGATCATGCTATTTGAAATTCGCAGCATAAAAAACTGCATGAACTATGATTAATTACTGTGTGTGCTAATCATTTGGCTTTAGGTGGTCTTTGTACAAAATGATCTAAAAAAGGCGAAAAAAGACAGTTTGAAGACAGCTTTTTAGACGGTTTTTTACTTTTGACTTAATTTTACGCAAATCCTCACGATAAATTGCACTTTTGGAGACAAAATAAATTTTAATAATGTGATCTACATCACACTTTATTCAAAATTCGTCCACGGCAAGATTGTATGTGTAAAGGAAACGGGGTTAGAGTTGCGTCGTAGTAAGATTATTCCTAATAATGTATGTAAAAGCGTTTCACTGAATGACACGCCATCACAGCAACGGACCCTGCCAGTACATCAAAACTAAAGTGTTTCACTAATACTTAGCAGTGCAATTGTCTCAATTAATTTAGTTTACATCAGGAACAACTTTGTATTGGCGGTGAAGTAAATACCGCGGGATAAATCTAATTGTCATCGTGAGATTTATTAAACAGCCAATGATTCAATTGTTTTGATAGTAAAAAATACTCCTGTCACGCCGGGTAAAATGCTCGCTGCATGGAATATGTCTATCAATCAGCCACCGTTAAAAGTGGCATCGGTAACGGGGTAGAACAGAATGTCCGAATTGCTTAAGCACATATATGATATCAACCTGTCATATTTACTGTTGGCGCAGCGTTTGATTAACGACGAGAAAGCCTCAGCGATGTTCCGGTTGGGAATTGATGACGTCATGGCCGACGCACTAGGCCAGCTGACGTTGCCGCAGATGGTGAAATTAGCTGAAACGAACCAGCTTTTGTGCCAGTTCCGCTTTGATGACAGCAAAACAATAGAACGCCTGACGCAGGAATCTCGAGTGGATGACTTGCAGCAAATCCATACCGGAATTCTGTTGTCCAGCCATTTGCTCAAAGGTCTGGCTGCGAAAGATAGCGGCGCGATGAAGAAAAGGGCGTAGCTATGTCTGGGAAAGATGCGTCAACCAAACCGGCAGAAAAAAGTATCGTTCAGGAAGCACGCGACATTCAGCTTGCCATGGAATTGATTACGCTGGGTGCCAGATTGCAGATGCTGGAAAGCGAAACGCAATTAAGTCGTGGCCGGCTGATCAGATTGTACAAAGAACTGCGTGGAAGTCCTCCGCCGAAAGGAATGTTACCGTTCTCGACCGACTGGTTTATGACCTGGGAACAAAACATTCATTCTTCCATGTTTTACAACGCGTACTCTTTTCTCTTAAAGAGCGGGCATTGTAATGGGGTGGAAGCGGTGATTAAGGCTTACCGTCTGTATCTTGAACAATGTCCGGAACAGCCAGGTGAAGCGCCGATCCTCGCGCTGACACGTGCGTGGACACTGGTCCGTTTCGTCGACAGCGGCATGTTGCAGCTCTCTGCCTGTAACTGCTGTGACGGTTCATTTATTACCCATGCACACCAGCCCCGCCACGGGTTTGTTTGCAGTCTTTGCCAGCCCCCGTCCCGAGCAGTAAAAAAACGTAAACTTTCCCCGCAGGTTGCCGATATAACATCTCAAGAGCTGGACGAACAGGTCAAGCGCGCAGTTTGAGATGATTGGGTTGCAGTCAGTCTTTCTGAGCGGTGGTAACACCGCTCATCAATTTCCTCCCGAACTTCTCAGTCATTATCTGGCACCGTTTATGCACGTTTTAGCTGCATAAATCTGGCAGCAACATGACGTCGCGCTTTTCCTCGCCCTAAAACCACAACGAATTAAGGATTCATCGTGCTAGTGATAATAGGTTACATCGTGGTGTTGGGCTCAGTGTTCGGCGGTTTCATGCTCGTCGGCGGTGAACTGGGCGCGTTATACCAACCCGCAGAATTACTCATCATCGCCGGTGCAGGCATCGGTGCCTTTTTCGTGGGTAACAACGGTAAAGCGATTAAATCCACACTGCGCGCGCTGCCTCAGCTGTTCCGCGCATCAAAATACAACAAAGCGTTGTACATGGATTTGATGGCGTTGTTGTACCGGTTGCTGGCGAAATCACGTCAACAGGGGATGCTGTCGCTGGAAAATGACATCGACAATCCCAACGAAAGCGACATTTTCGCTAATTATCCGCGCATCCTTGCCGATAAGCATTTAGTCGAATATCTGACGGATTACCTGCGCCTGATGGTGAGCGGCAACATGAATGCTTTTGAAATTGAAGCATTGATGGATGAGGAAATCGAAACTTACGAGCACGAAAGCGAAGTGCCCGCCAACAGCCTGGCGCTGGTGGGTGACTCGCTGCCTGCCTTCGGTATCGTGGCGGCGGTCATGGGCATCGTTCATACCCTGGCGGCGGCGGATCGTCCGGCAGCAGAACTGGGGGCGTTAATTGCGCATGCGATGGTCGGGACCTTCCTCGGTATCCTTCTGGCGTACGGTTTTATTTCTCCGCTGGCCAGTGTTCTGCGCCAGAAAAGCGCGGAAAACGCCAAGATGATGCAGTGCATCAAAGTGACATTGCTTTCAAGCATCAATGGCTATGCACCACAAATTGCCGTCGAGTTTGGCCGTAAGACGTTGTACACCTCTGAGCGTCCTTCCTTTATCGAACTGGAGGAGCACGTTCGCCAGGTTAAGTCACCGGGCCAGAAACAAACTGAAGAAGAAAAAGTATGAAGCATCAGAGCCATCCAATCGTTGTTGTCCGCAGGAAAAAGAGCAAGCACGGCGGAGGGCATCACGGCGGTTCGTGGAAGATTGCTTACGCTGACTTCATGACAGCGATGATGGCTTTCTTCCTGGTAATGTGGCTGATTTCGATCTCCAGCCCTAAAGAACTGGTGCAAATTGCCGAATACTTTCGTACACCGCTGGCGGTGGCAATAACCGGCGGGCCGCGCAGCAGTGATGCGACCAGCCCGATCCCGGGCGGCGGGGATGACCCGACCGTGCAGGACGGTGAAGTGCACAAAATGGATCAGTCGCAGGGCGAGAGCAAACGCGAGGCCGGTGATTTACAACGGTTGCAGCAAAAACTCGAAGACATGCTGGCGTCCGATCCGCGGCTGAAAGATTTGCGACCGCATCTGATGATCAACCTGACCGAACAGGGCTTACGCATCCAGATTATTGATAGCAAAAATCGTCCGATGTTCCAGCTGGGCAGTGCGATTGTCGAGCCGTATATGCGCGATATTCTGCGCGCTATCGGGCCTGTACTGGATGATTTTCCGAACAAAATCAGTCTTGCGGGTCATACGGACGATATGCCGTATGCGCAGGGCGAACGCGGGTACAGCAACTGGGAACTGTCGACAGATCGTGCGAATGCCTCGCGTCGAGAAATGATTATCGGCGGACTCAGCGAAGGCAAAGTGCTGCGCGTGATGGGCATGGGTTCCACCATGCAGTTGAAAAACCATCCGGCGGGCGACGCGATTAACCGGCGCATCAGCATTTTAGTTCTTAATAAACACGCTGAAGAAGCCATTGAACGTGAAAACAGCGAGGGCGAGGCGATCACCATCAGTGACGCAGGCGAACTGCAAAGGGCAGTGCCGGGACGACAGACGGCACCCGCGCTGGCGCCAAAAATAAGCCCGGCTCCGGCATCAGTACCAGCGGCACCTGATTCATCAGCAGCACCAGCACCAGTACAGGCACCATCAATACCCGGGATTGAGACGCAGACGCCAGTGACACCATCGGCAGGCGCTCAACCTGCGACGGCAGCTCCGGCTGTCGCGGCAGGCACGGCACCTGCGACACATTAACAAGCCGCGATTCACAGCAGAGGTGATCACGTGAGCATGGATATTACTGATTTTTATCAGACATTTTTTGATGAAGCAGACGAGCTGCTGGCAGACATGGAACAACATCTGTTGTTACTTGATCCGCAGGCGCCTGATGTTGAGCAGCTCAATGCGATTTTCCGCGCAGCGCACTCAATCAAAGGCGGGGCAGCAACGTTTGGATTTACGGTTTTGCAGGAAACAACGCACTTACTGGAAAACCTGCTCGACGGTGCACGTCGCGCTGAAATGAGCCTGAGCACCGACATCATCAACCTGTTTCTGGAAACAAAAGACATTATGCAGGAGCAACTCGACGCCTATAAATCTTCCCGGGATCCTGACGCAGAAAGCTTTGAGTATATCTGTGCAGCCCTGAGACAACTGGCCCTCGACGCACAGGAACAGCGCGAGCCTGCGGCAGATCTTCACGTCGTGGCAGACGAACCCGCCGCCGCGGCAGCACCGGCACCCGTTGCTCCGACAGCGGGCAGTGGCGGTATGCGTGTCCGTCTTTCCGGGCTGAAAACGCAGGAAGTTCCTGTGATGCTCGAAGAGCTGGGCAACCTGGGTGAAATCAAAGATCCGGTTCAGACCGCCGACAGCGTGGAAGCCACGCTTATCACCACCGTGACCGAAGATGACATCATTGCCGTACTCTGTTTTGTACTGGAACCGGAACAAATCAGTTTTACACAGGTGCCTGTTTCCGTGCCTTCCGCTCCTGTTGCGGCCTGCGCACCGGCAGTGGCTGAAGCCGCGCCGGTCGCCGTGCGCCAGGCTCCGGTTCTGACTGCTGTTCCCAGCAGCGAACCGCCGAAAGCGCGTGCGCCAAAAGCCGCTGAATCGACCAGTATTCGTGTCGCCGTCGAGAAAGTGGATCAGCTGATCAACCTGGTCGGCGAACTGGTGATCACCCAGTCGATGCTGGCACAGCGTTCTGATTTGCTGGATCCGGTGGTGCACAGTGACCTGCTCAACAGCATGGGTCAGCTTGAGCGCAACGCCCGTGATTTGCAGGAATCGGTGATGTCGATTCGTATGATGCCGATGGAATTTGTCTTCAGCCGCTTCCCGCGTCTGGTGCGGGATCTGGCCAGCAAGCTGAATAAACAGATTGAACTGACTTTGCTCGGCAGCTCTACCGAACTGGACAAGAGCCTGATCGAACGCATTATCGACCCGTTAACGCACCTGGTGCGTAATAGTCTGGATCACGGTGTGGAAACGCCGGAAGTGCGTCTTGCCAATGGCAAAGAACCGACCGGCAACCTGACGCTGTCCGCCGAACATCAGGGTGGCAACATCTGCATTGAAGTCATCGATGACGGTGCCGGTCTGAACCGCGAACGTATTCTGGCGAAAGCCGCGTCGCAGGGCATGAACGTCAGCGAAAACATGAGCGATGAAGAAGTCGGCATGCTTATCTTCGCCGCCGGGTTCTCGACCGCCGAGAAAGTCACGGATGTTTCAGGCCGTGGTGTCGGCATGGACGTGGTGAAACGTAACATTCAGGAAATGGGCGGCCATGTCGAAATTCATTCCCAACAGGGGAAGGGGACGACCATCCGTATCCTGCTGCCACTGACGCTGGCGATCCTCGACGGTATGTCCGTCAAAGTCGGCGAAGAGGTCTTTATTCTGCCACTGAATGCGGTGATGGAATCGCTACAACCGCTGGCTGAAGATTTGCATCCGCTGGCCGGTGGCGAGCGTGTTCTGCAGGTGCGTGGTGAGTACCTGCCGCTGGTAGAGCTCTACAACGTCTTCGATGTGAAAGATGCGAAAACAGAAGCTACTCAGGGCATCGTAGTGATTTTACAAAGCGCCGGACGCCGCTACGCCTTGCTGGTTGATCAGCTGATTGGTCAGCATCAGGTGGTGGTGAAAAACCTGGAAAGTAACTATCGCAAAGTGCCGGGCATTTCCGCTGCCACCATTTTGGGCGATGGCAGCGTGGCGCTGATCGTTGATGTGTCTGCCTTGCAGGCGCTGAATCGCGACAAACTGGCAACGGGCGTATCTGCCGCATAACAAGCACAGCTTCCGGTGACCTCAACCGTCGCCGGGTGTGAAAAACTCAGGCCAATTTAAAGATAAAAGCAAAGGTGAAAAACATGGCAGGACTTGCAACCGTGTCTAAAATTGCGGGCGAAACAGTAGGTCAGGAATTTCTGATCTTTACTTTAGGCGACGAAGAATACGGCATTGATATCCTGAAAGTGCAGGAAATCCGCGGTTACGATCAGGTAACCCGCATCGCTAACACCCCTGCGTTTATTAAAGGTGTCACCAACCTGCGCGGCGTGATCGTGCCCATCCTCGACCTGCGTGTGAAGTTCGCGCAGGAAGACGTGATTTACAATGAAAACACCGTGGTGATCGTGCTGAACTTCGAAAACCGCGTGGTCGGCATTGTTGTCGATGGCGTTTCCGATGTGCTGTCTCTGAGCCAGGATCAAATTCGTCCGGCACCAGAATTCGCGGTCACCATGTCGACTGAGTACCTGACGGGGCTGGGTTCGCTCGGCGACCGGATGTTGATTCTGGTGGATATTGAGAAGCTGCTGAGCAGTGACGAAATGGCGTTGGTTGATTCGGTAACTAAGATCTAAGTCTTTAACGTCAAGGTCAACGTCGTGGGCTCGCCGCCCACACTGGCCCAGAGACCCGCAATCGCGCGGGCCTCTGGACTCCACGCTCTTATCACTCCGCGCTGTCGCAGGCGCGGGGGACATGTTCTGCTACCACAGCGTGTGGCGCAAAACCTTTCCGCTTTGTCCTTCTCCGTCTGCGTGGAAGTGGGGTACGTATTTCTCCTTCCCCTGCGAAGGGGAAGGCCGGGATGGGGTATTAATGGCATCTCTGCAACTTCCTGCAAGCCATAAAAACTCTCTGGAATCAGTATCTCATCTCTGATATTTGCCCATTTTTATTGTGTGGATACCCAGTTATTGTCTGCTCGCTGCGGCAAAATCCGCAGTCGGGCTTAGGAACCTGTGCATAAAGGTGGCACGTTCATCGTGTCGGCGCTTAGTCTCAACTTTATAAAGTAGTTTCAATACTGCATTATGACGTTCTGGTGACTCAGGCGGGGCAGCCGTTTGGCTGGTCGGTAACCTTTGGCCGATTCCTAACCTTGTCTGAGTTACCACCTGCGAGCTTAGGAACTCCGGTGGTAACAGTTGTTACCTAAAGGAGAATTTGTGATGGAAATACGTACCCCCGAAATATCCCCCGATTCATGGACCATTACTGATCGCTGCCGTTTGCTGGCGAATGCGTTGGTGAATCCGCAAAACAGAGGTGCGCAGGATCAGTTGTGCATCATGCTGCACAACGAGCTGGAAATTCTTGAAGTGGCGCTATCGGAGCCGATTCCCGAGCATCGCAAGAATTTGGGCATCCCGAAGGATGACGGTTTATATGATTACGCCGATTCTGAACCTGATGAATTATGCGATCAGTGCATGGCGCTGACCTTCACGCTGATGACGCTGCATGACAAAAAGATAAAAGAAATCATCACGTATATTTTGTGGGAACGGTTCGAGATGCTGCGTTGCTCGCTGTATACCTCCTCTGAGGAGCTTGCCGCATGAACAAAGACTGGCATCAGGCCGATATCATTGCGGCCATTAAAAAGAAGGGCACTACGATGGCGGCCGTTTCACGCCGCGCGGGGCTAAGTTCTTCGACGCTTTCGAATGCACTAACCCGCAAATGGCCGAAAGGTGAAAGACTGATCGCAGAAGCCATCGGCGTGCAAGCCGAAACCATCTGGCCAGGCCGGTACACCGAAATCAAATTCAACTGAGAACGACGCCTTCCCCTGCGAAGGGGAAGGCTGGGATGGGGTATTAATGGCAACTCTGCGTTTACCCTCTTTTTGGCGTGTTCGCTAACCCTTTGTTTTTTATAAAACACAAACTCCATCAAAAAAAGAGGGTATTTCCTCCCAAACAGGAATAACCTCTTGTAGTTCAACGCCTGAAACAGAAAATCTAACAGTTCACTGCCGTACAGGCAGCTTAGAAATGTGAGTTTGGCGTTTTGCCGGTGCAATCAGGTGTTCACTGCCGTACAGGCAGCTTAGAAAGGAAGCATGCGGCAAGAGACATTCTCTACGTAGTTCACTGCCGTACAGGCAGCTTAGAAACGGATGGGATGCCTTTTGAAATAGAGCGTGAAGTTCACTGCCGTACAGGCAGCTTAGAAAAGTCAATACCGTCATAGCTCAAACTGATGCCGCGTTCACTGCCGTACAGGCAGCTTAGAAAGAGCGCGGCGGCTGTTGCTAGCATGGTTACCCGTTCACTGCCGTACAGGCAGCTTAGAAACCGTTGCGCCGGCAGTGGCCTGCGGCGTCAATGTTCACTGCCGTACAGGCCGCTTACAAACACATCATAATTAACTGAGGCTATCAATATAAGTCTACTGCCGCACAGATAGGGAAACCCTTCTTTAAAATTCACCCTTCAAAAAACTAATTAACCAAATAGCTTATTTGATTATCTAAAATGTATAGTTAAATGGCGGAGTGAAAAAATCAATTCGAGATTTAGTCCAAAAAAAATAAATTTAATCGTTGATGTTCCGGCTAAAGGGTCTAGTTTAGTTTTGGTCATTTCCAAAGGAAAGAAGCGAACATGACCGACACATTGAAACCTGCTGAGCTGAAAACTATTCTCCATTCGAAACGTTCAAATATATATTACCTGCAATATTGCCGCGTGTTGGTCAATGGCGGACGTGTCGAATATGTCACAGAAGAAGGGAAGTCGTCGCTTTACTGGAATATCCCGATAGCCAATACCACTGTTGTCATGCTCGGCACAGGGACGTCTGTGACGCAGGCGGCGATGCGTGAATTTGCGCGCGCGGGTGTGCTGGTCGGGTTCTGCGGGGGAGGCGGAACACCGCTTTATTCGGCGAATGAAGTTGAAGTGAATGTCTCCTGGCTGACATCGCAAAGTGAATACCGTCCGACGGAATATCTTCAGCAATGGGTCAGTTTCTGGTTCGACGAACAGAAAAGGCTGGCCGCGGCGGTGGCGTTTCAAAAGGTAAGAAGCCAGCAAATTCGTAAACATTGGCTACATGCCACGATGGACAAACAGGAGGAATTTCAACTCGATGTTTTCAAAGTGGAAGCGGTATTACAGCGGTTTGAGCAAAACCTGCCGCAGTGTCACAACATCAGCGAGCTGATGGCGCACGAAGCGGTGCTGACCAAGGGACTGTATAAACTGGCGGCCACGGCGGCCCGTTACGGTGACTTCACGCGGGCCAAACGCGGTGGCGGCGTGGACGTGGCGAACCGTTATCTCGACCACGGTAATTATCTGGCTTACGGACTGGCTGCCACCGCTGTCTGGGTTATCGGTCTGCCACATGGGCTGGCAGTTATGCATGGTAAAACGCGGCGCGGCGGACTGGTGTTTGATGTCGCCGATTTAATTAAAGATGCCCTGATCCTGCCCCAGGCTTTTATTGCCGCAATGAACGGCGAAGATGAACAGGAATTTCGTCAGCGTTGTTTAACTAATATCCAGCGTGCGGATGCGCTCGATATTATGATCGAAACGGTGCAAAACGTCGCACAAACAATAAGCCAGCAAGTATGAATATATTACTGGTCTCGGAATGCAGCAAAAAAGCGCTGACCGAAACTCGGCGTATTGTCGATCAGTTTGCAGAACGCAAGGGAGAACGGACGTGGCAAACGGCGATAACCCTCGAAGGGCTGAATACATTAAGAAGAATACTCAGGAAAACTGCACGCAGAAATACCGCCGTGGCCTGTCACTGGATCAAATCAAATAATCAGACAGAAGTGCTTTGGATTGTCGGTAATATTCGCAAGTTTAATTACAAAGGTTCTGTGCCCACCCATTCTACACAAAGGGATATTTTAAAATCGGGCAGCGAAAACACCTTTCACAGTATCAGTACTATTGGATTGCTGGCTGCAATCGGCGGGCTATTTCATGATTTCGGCAAGGCCAGTAAGTTATTCCAGAATAAACTTAAAGGGCAGGGGAAAAGCTTCGAACCCTACCGGCATGAGTGGATTTCTGTTCGTTTATTTCAGGCGTTTGTCGGCCAGCAAACGGATGAGCAGTGGCTGACCTCATTGCAGAATGTCAGCGCCGAGGATGAAAAGGTCATGATACAAAATCTGGCCAGCAATAATGTCAGTCACAGTCATAACAGTCCGCTTGAAGGTTTACCGCCCGTTGCCCGGCTGGTAGCCTGGTTAATTGTTTCTCATCATCGCCTGCCAGTTTATCCGCGACAAAACGACAATTATAACAACCCGCCACAGCTGTCTGAGATTGAGCACTGGCAGGATCAACAATTCGCGCCGTGCTGGAATTCCACCAACATGGATGCACCCTGGACATCCCGTGAACAGCTTGCTGTCTGGCAGTTCGTGCACGGCACGCCAGTGCAGAGCGCAACATGGCGCGGTAAAGCGCAAAAATTCGCTAACCGTGCCCTGCAATTACCGTTATTTACCTCACCATTTGTGACTGCACAACAAAGGTTTACCCGTCATCTCGCCCGTCTAGTGCTGATGCTTTCCGACCATCTGTATTCCTCACTGGAAGCCACTGAGGGCTGGCAGGACCCGGATTTTCCGGCCATTGCCAATACTGACAAAAAGAGCGGTAAACCCAAACAGCATCTTGATGAACACAATATTGGTGTCTGCCAGACTGCGTGGCTGCTGGCGCGAAGTCTGCCATATTTGCGTGAAACACTACCCGCTATCTCACGGCACAAAGGATTTAAAAAACGCGCTCAGCAGGAGAAATTTCACTGGCAGGATAAAGCATTCGACCTGGCCTGCGGACTACGGGAAAACACCCGGCAGCACGGATTTTTTGGCGTCAATATGGCCTCGACCGGTTGCGGTAAAACGCTGGCGAATGCGCGGATCATGTACGGTCTGAGCGATGAAAAACTGGGCTGCCGTTTCTCGGTCGCGCTCGGGCTGCGTACGCTGACCCTGCAAACCGGTGATGCGCTGAGTGAAAAACTGCATCTCGATCCCGAAGACCTGGCTGTACTGATAGGTTCTCAGGCCGTGCAACAACTGCATCAGCTCAGTCACGATGACCGGCAGGTTAAGAATACCGGTAGCCAGTCGGCCGACGACCTTTTTGCTGAACATCAGTATGTGCGATACGAAGGAACCCTGGACACCGGCCGGTTGGGGCAATGGCTCAAAGGCAAAGACGCGCTGCTGAAACTGCTGAGCGCGCCAGTTCTGGTGACGACGATAGACCATCTGATCCCCGCCTGTGAAAGCCTGCGCGGCGGACATCAGATTGCCCCGATGCTCAGGTTACTGACTTCTGATCTGGTTCTCGACGAACCCGATGATTTCGACATGGCTGATTTGCCCGCGCTTTGCCGGTTAGTGAACTGGGCAGGAATGCTGGGTTCGCGGGTTTTACTTTCTTCGGCGACGCTCGCACCGGCGCTGGTTCAGGCATTGTTCAGTGCTTATGTCGCAGGGCGTAATGATTATCAGCAAGCCAACGGCCAGCCAGGTTTACCGGTGAATGTATGCTGCGCGTGGTTTGACGAATTCCATGTATCAGAAAGCCAGCACATGAGCGGGAAATCTTTCGGCACACAACATCGGGAGTTTGTGGTAAAGCGGGTGCCTTTATTGCGAAAGGCCAAACCGTTGCGTCAGGCTGTTCTGGTCACGGTGACGCCGGAAACCGCACGCGAGCATGACGTACTCAATGCGGTTTCTGCCTGCGTTCATCAGTCACTGCTTGAACTGCACCATGCTCATCACAAAGGCAAAAAGCTGACAGTCGGTCTCATCCGTATGGCGAATATCGATCCGCTGGTCGCAGTGTCGCAACGCCTTATGACAATGCCGTCTCCGGCAAACATACAAATCCATTATTGCGTTTATCACAGCCAGTATCCGCTGGCGATGCGGGCACACATCGAAAATCGTCTGGATGCCATGCTGACGCGCAATGATGAAAAGGCAATCTGGCAAGTCGATGAGGTCCGGCGTGCTTTCGCCGAGTATCCTGAAAAACACCATATCTTTGTTGTGCTCGCCACTTCAGTTGCCGAAATTGGTCGCGATCATGACTATGACTGGGCTATTGCTGAGCCGAGCTCAATGCGGTCGCTTATCCAGCTTGCCGGACGTGTGCAGCGCCATCGTCAGTCAGCCCCACAAATGCCCAATGTTCATATCCTGCATAAAAATGCCAAAGCACTGAAAAAGGTGACGCCAGCCTATTGCAAACCGGGCTTTGAAAGCAGAGTTAATCTGCTCAGCAGCCACGATTTGCACGATTTACTCCGTCCGGAAGAGTATGGCGTCCTCAATGCTATTCCCCGAATACAGGAGCGAGAAACGCCGGATCCGCAGATGAATCTGACCGATATGGAACACGGGCGTTTATGGCCGGAATTACTTGGACGCAAGCCGTGCGGGGAAAATTATGCCGCGCGCTGGTGGCGCGATCGTGCCGACTGGTGCGGTGAATTACAGCAGCGCACGCCATTCCGACAGTCCGCACCAGACAAGCAATATTACCTCTGGCTGGATGAAGAGGGCGAAGAGCCGCGTTTTCGACAACCAGACGAAGGAATTGAAGGCTGGAAAGACAGCGGGGGATTTAAAGCCATAACACCAATCTGTGCGCAAGGCGTCAGCCCGTGGATGGAGATGAACTGCGAAACTCTCTATCAGCGGCTTGCCGACGATTTCGGCTGGGAGCTCCAACGTGTCAGTAAAACATTTGGGGAAATCTGCTTACCTGAAGACGAAAACAAACGATGGCACTGGCATGAGGCGTTAGGGGTGTTTGGTGCACTCGACTGAGTGCACCGCTGCCTGTGCGGCAGATATGTTACTTATGTAATTTTCTAAGCTGCCTGAAGCGGCAGTTTTAAGATATTACCATTACAGTGAATAAAATATCTGAAAAATTTATAACTTATGTAATGGTTGCAATAAAATTCATTGAGTGTAAATTCCCCCCTACAATTCTTAGGGGGATACTGATGAGCAAAAGCCAAAAGTTACTGATAGGACTTAGTCTGTTTCTAATTTTGATGTTGTTCTCACCCAGAGCAGAAGGGGGAGCAAACGGCATACGGTGGTTATCTAAAATCACTAACTTTTCTGATAAACCCCCTACAGGTATTTGATAGAAGCAGTGGGGAAAGGAGTCTTCAATGGAAACTAATTCCTTAAAAAGATTTATAGAGAAATACATTCACGAACGCTGCCAGCTCAAACTTGAGCCCTTTGATAAAGCGACTGACAAGCAACTTTCCGCTGCCAGTGCGGAAGAGAAAGCCGGGCTTGAGTTGAAATTGTTTGAAGAACGCCGTTCGCTGGAAATGAAATATGATGTCCGCACCTGGCTGACCGATGCCGCCGCGCGCGCGGGGCAAATCAGCCTGGTAACGCATGCGGTGAAGTATTTTCATGGCGATGCCAAGGGCAGCAGTATTTACAGCGCGGTGAAAAGCCATGAGGCGGCGTATCTTTCAACGACAACGTTACATTCCCCTTCCATAGATGCTGTCGGAAATTCAGCGGCGCTTGATGTCGCAAAACTCCTTCAGACTGAACACGAAGGTGACTCTCTGCTTGCCAGCCTCAAACGCGGTGATTTCTCGGCGCTGGCGGCATTAGCCGAAAATGAAGCACAACTCGCTCAGTGGATGAGCGGGTTTATGCAGGCACTGTCGGATAAAAGCCTCTCGACACATCAGTTTGCCAAACAGCTCTATTTTCCGGTTTCAGATACAGGTGATTATCATCTTCTCAGTCCGCTCTATTCTTCTTCACTGGCGCATGCTTTATATCAGCGCATCAGCCATTCCCGTTACAGCGAAGCCTCAGTAGCAGCCCGTAAAGCCCGACGCGAAGGGCTCTGGCATCCCGAAGCCGTACAGTATTTCCCTGACCTCGCGGTACAGAATATGGGAGGCACCAAGCCGCAAAATATCTCCTATCTGAACAGCACGCGTGGCGGCAAAAATCACCTGCTGCGATGTGCGCCGCCGCAGTGGCAGCAATCCCTTAAGCCGCCTGTTGCCCATAAAACCTTTCTGACGGCGGTTTCTTCCAAAGTCACCCGTGTCGTGACTGATCTGCGTCGTTATTTGCACAGCGTTTATAACCTCGAAAACACCATGGAAATCCGCCAGCAACGCGCCGAATATGTAGATGAACTGATCGGCATGATTTTCAGTTACGCCGCTGAAATCCAGTCGCTGACAACGCTTCAGGGCTGGAGCCTGGATGAAGATTGCCTGCTTAAAACAGCGCACCAGCTTTGGCTCGACCCGTTGCGTCAACATACCGATCCTGATTTTAAACTCCACCGCGAAAGGGGGGAGTGGATCAGTGAGATTGCTGAGGATTTTGCCCACTGGCTTAACACCCGTCTGAATAAGGACGAAAAACTGAATATGGGCGCAGTCGAATTTCGTGACTGGTCAGTGTTAATGCGCAGACGTCTGCGGGAATTTGATGCGGCTCAGCAGGAGAACTGGCAATGAGTTATCTGATTGTTCTGCCCCATATTCAGGTCGAAAACGCTAATGCGATTTCCGGCCTGACTTACGGTTTTCCGGCGATAACCCACTTTTTGGGATTCACACATGCGCTTTCACGACAGATTCAGCAAAGCCATGGGCTGAGATTCACCGGCTGCGGTGTGGTGAGCCATCAGCATCAGATTCAGGCCTACCAGGCTAATGATCGCGGCGACCATTATTTTGCGCAGACGCGTAACCCGCTGACCAAAGAAGCGAAAACCGCGCCTTTTAATGAAGAAGGCCGGATGCACATGACTGTTACGCTGTTCATAGAGTGTGAAGGCAGTCTTGCACATGGAGATGCGGGAGCCAGAGATCTGGAAAAACTTCTTCAGTCGCTGTGTGTTACCCAACGTCTGGCGGGCGGCACGGTGATTTCGATGAAACCCGTTCGGGTCAGGGCGTTACCCCAAAATACAGATGAACTTGCAGATGTCACCCGCCGCGAAATGTATCGCGCGTTGCCGGGTTTCGCGCTGATTGACCGCTCTGAACTGCTGGTGCAGCACTTCGCTGAGCGACAGGCGCAGGATCCGCAGACGGAAATGATCGACGCCTGGCTGGATTTCGCCACGATTTCCTACCGGGCAATTCAGCCAGAAGGCGGCACCGTTGAATGGCAATACCAGCCAAAACCTGTGAAAGGCTATCTGGTACCGCTGATGGTAGGATTCACTCCGATCTCGCCGTTATATGCCGCAGGTGAAGTGGCAAGGACCCGTGATACCACGTCGCCTTTCCGTTTTGTCGAGGCTACTTATGGCGTTGGCGAATGGCGCAGCCCGCACCGCGTCAACGATATTCATCAGCTCATCTGGCGTTACCCCAGCAATCCCGGAAATTACCTCTGTAGCCACACTATACCGCTGCAGGAAGCCGACTTAACTGAACAAGAACACTCAGATTTCTAATCATTGAAATAAGGAAAGTACAATGACAAAAACGACTGTTACGACGGCCAGCGTTCTGGCTTTTGAACGCAAACTGGCGAATTCCGATGCGCAGATGTTTGCCGGTGACTGGCATGACTGCAACGAACCGGCAAAATGGACGCCGGTTGAAGTCAAAGAAAAGGCCGTCCGTGGCACTATCTCTAACCGGATGAAGAATGGAATAGCCACCGATTCGGGAAAACTGGATGCTGAAATCCAGAAGCCTAATCTCCAGCGAGTGGATGTCGCCGCGCTGCCCTTTGATGCTGATACGCTGAAACTCCGTTTTACCTTGCGCGTGTTGGGTAACCTTTCTTCGCCATCAGTGTGCAACGATCAGGATTATCAGGCAGCGCTGGCCGCAGTCATTGACGGTTATCGTCAGGAACATGGCTTCAGCACGCTGGCTGCGCGATATGCAGAAAACCTCGCCAACGGGCGCTTTCTCTGGCGTAACCGCATCGGCGCAGAAGGCATCGCCGTGCACGTCACGCACAATAATCACTGCTGGATATTTGAGGCGGACGGATACAATCTGCGTGAGTTCAGCAAACCTGCGGGCGACCTGGCTGCGCTGGCCGCGGTGATTGAAGAAGGGCTGAGTGGCAATGCTTCGGTATTTCTTAGCGTGGAAGCCTTTGCGCGACTCGGCGCGGGTCAGGAAGTTTTCCCGTCGCAGGAACTGGTTCTGGACTCAAGCCGCGACAGTAAAAAAAGTAAAATCCTCTATCAGACCGGCGGCGTCGCGGCATTACATTCGCAGAAAATTGGCAATGCGCTGCGCACGGTTGACGACTGGTATCCGCAGGCATCAGAGTTTGAACTCGGACCTATCGCCGTCGAGCCTTATGGTTCGGTGACCAGTAAAGGCAGAGCGTATCGCCAGCCAGGGCAAAAAGTGGATTTCTACACTTTGCTGGATAACTGGGTGACGAAAGACAAAAAGCCGGATGCCGGACAGCAACATTACGTGATGGCGACGCTTATACGCGGCGGCGTATTTGGTGCAAAAGGCGAGTAAGGGGCAAGCATGGAAAGTTACCAGGAAATCCGCATTCTTCCCAATCTTGAATTTGATACTGAACTGCTGATGGCCGCGTTGTTTGCTAAATTACATCGTGCGCTGGGCCAGCATGCAGCAGGGAAAATTGGCGTGAGCTTTCCGCATTACGCCCGCAAGCCAGGTGATGTCATTCGCCTGCACAGTACCGCGGCTGCGCTGAACGCTTTTAGCCAGACGTCATGGCTAAAAGGTCTGAATGACTATGTTGATATCAGCGAAATACGTAATGTTCCGGCAGGTGCGAAACATTGCTGTTTCAGCCGGGTACAGGTCAAAAGCAGCGCGGAAAGGCTGCGCAGACGCTCAGTTAAAAAAGGCTGGTTAAGCGAAGCAGAAGCGCTCGAACGCATCCCTGACAGCAAATCACAAACGACAGCACTGCCGTTTATTAAGGTAAAAAGTCTGTCCACCGGCGAGGCATTCCGATTGTTTATCCGGCGCGGAGCGTTGCAAGTTGATCCTGCAGGAGGAGAATTTGGTGCATATGGATTAAGCGCAGTGGCGACAGTGCCGTGGTTCTAGCGTCAACGTCGTGGGCTCGCCGCCCACACTGGCCCAGAGACCCGCAATCGCGCGGGCCTCTGGACTCCACGCTCTTTTCACTCCGCGCTGTCAAAGGCGCGGGGGACATATTCTGCTACCACAGCGTGTGGCGCAAAACCTTTCCGCTTTGTCCTTCTCCGTCTGCGTGGAAGTGGGTTCGCATTTCTCCTTCCCCTGCGAAGGGGAAGGCCGGGATGGGGTATTAATGGCATCTCTGCAACTTCCTGCAAACCGTAAAAACTCACTGGAATCAGCATGTCATCTCTGATATTTGCCCATTTTTATTGTGTGGATACGCGTATCGAACGCACTCAGTATACCGGTCCTAGTTGGGGGGGCATAAACGAGTGGTACATTATATGTCATTAGAGTACGTGATTGTATAACATGGAGTTTAGTTAAGGTTATTAATGTCCTTGCCTAAGGGTTTTTGCTATTTACTGGGTAAGTTAGAAGGAATTTTAAATTTAGTTTTTGTACTAGCCAATAAAATAGTATAGGAACAAATACTCCTGCTATAGTCCCAGCAATGATGTGTAAGTACCAGTTACTAAGCCCAAATACTTTACTCAGAATTATCCTTGTGCCACTCGCACAGAGTATGTGCACAAGGAAAATAACCATACTGTCATTTCCTATCTTACTCAGTAAATCAACCTTTATTGAACTAAGAGTCAGAGATAAAACATAAATGAAGAATATTGAAATCATAGCAACAACAAATGTTGAAATACCTATTCTGTTATAGAGCATGCCATCAATAAAATGAAATTTATATTGAACAAGAAGGAACGTTAATGCTGATATAAGTAAGGTGTTTACGTTTATTTTTGTAACCAATCGGTCTAATTGCAAAGTGCTAAAAACACATCCTAAAAAGAAAAATACAATATTATTTGTTATGAAATTTAAGTGGAGTGAATCACCGATATTTAAACTGTAAAGATATAATAAAAATGAAACCACTGTTATTATTGGTAGTTGAGTTGTAAAATTTCTTTTGTTATATATTAAGCATGACACTATAAAAATCATAAACAAAGCATAGAGAAACCAGAACTGACCGGTTGGTTGATATGGGAAAGCAAGAACAGACATGAAATCTGTTTTTTTATTTGTAAAGTTTGAAAGCAATACACCGATAGATCCTTGAATGACTGACCATATAACATAAGGATATGCTATAGTGGCTATCTTCTTCTTAATGAATTCGGTCTTATTGTTTTTTTGTATAGATTTTATAAAGAAAAGTCCTGAAAGAAAGAAAAATAAAGGCATGTGAAAGGTATAAATGATGCTGTCGAACATTCTAAAAAAAGGTTCTGATATATATATATCAGCGCTATGTAGCCCTCTATTGACGTGTCCGATGACAACCAATATTATACCTATGCCTTTAGCATAATCTACCCACTGCTCTCTCATTTTTAAATGCCTATTTAATATATGGATTATCTAATTTAATTATTACACCAGTAATTTCGACAGAAGTTAAAAGCCCATTCACCCTCCTCCAGGAACATAACCCCGCTTGCGATATACCTAACCTAAAATCAACACCAACGATGGCGATAGCTTCAAGAAACAGATGCCACAACTCCTTAATTCATCCTCTATATTCATCACATCAAAGTCAATAGTTTTTATGTGTTAGACCCTGCTGCTAATAACTTAACAATAGTAACAACATAAATATTCAGATATTGGTAGTGCATTTATATTAATATTTACAGAGTCTCAGCTTAGTTAGGAGGCTGTGCGGAACGTTTCTTTTTCTGGGTCAGAAGAGGGAGTACTTCATGACTTTTAGCTTCGGATGGTTTTAAGTTACTGATTTATAGATATTAAAATACAAATTTAAATTATGAAGTTTTGGCGTAACTCTATGGACCATAAAAAACTACGCAGGATTTAAAATCCCTTGCGCAAGCTCCCGGACATCTAAAAAACCCTCCGGTAAACCATTTTAAATAATATGAAATGATTTTATTTAATGTTTAGAAAATATGTCTCTTGAAGGGGTGATGTGATTTATATGTTATTTTTTAAGGTTTAAGTTTAGTTTTCTCATTGCTGCCGTAGAGGCAGCTCAGAAATAATCTAACTGATAAAGCGCGCCGCCGTACATGTTCACTGCCGACAGGCATAACCGCCGCCTGCTTCATCCTACCAAACTTCTCTCCATAAACTCTTTGCGCCATTGAGTCGGCGTTGTCCCCATCCGGTGACGGAAGTGATGCCGCAGCGTTTCAGGTGATCCAAATCCTGCTTGTTCAGCGACGCGGTCAATACTCAGTTTCCCGTTTTCCAGCAGGGCGCAGGCTTTTTCCAGCCTGACGCCCAGCATCCATTCGCCGGGCGTTGTGCCGGTGGCATCGTGAAAACGGCGTAAAAAAGTGCGACGACTCATGCCTGCCTGTGTGGCGAGTTGCTCAATCACCAGCGGCGTATTGAGATGACTGCGCAAATCGTCCAGCATGGGGGCGAGCGTTTTGGTCTGATGACGCGGAACCGGCTGCTGGATAAGCTGCGCCTGATTTCCCTCACGCAGCGGCGGTGTCACCATCCGGCGTGCCGTGCGGTTCGCGACTTCAATGCCGTAATCGCGTCGGATCAGATGCAGACACAAATCGACACCCGCCGCGCCACCGGCAGAGGTGATGATGCTGCCTTCATCGACATAAATCATGCCGTGCTCGACCTGAACGTTTGGAAATCTCTGCGCCAGTACATCGGTGCTGTTCCAGTGCGCGGTGGCGCGTTTGCCGTCCAGTAAACCGGCAGCGCCGAGCACGAAGCTTCCCGCACAGATCGACACAATTCTCGTCCCGTTTTGATGCGCTTTTTGCAGTGCCGTCATCAGCCGCTCAGAGGCCGGTTCGTGAATGCTGCGCCAGCCGGGGATCACAATCGTTCCCGCGTCTTCCAGCAATTCCAGTCCGCCATCAACCACCAACCGAACGCCGCCTTGTGCGCCGAAGGTACCTTCTTCTACTGACGCTACGGATAACTCGTAAAGCGGTTCGCCAGTGAGTTCATCGGCGCGGCCGAAGGCTTCAACCGCAATGCCGAATTCAAAAGTGCACAGACATTCATAAGCCAGCAAAACCAGACGCCGGTTTTTCGGGGCATGCGCAGAGGCAATCGCCGTCATTTCAGGTTTGAGCATTAACGTGAACCCTCATATTGGCACGATCTTGACGATACATGGCATCCGGCCTGATTTCTACAACCCGCGCAATCTTACATGCTGTTGTTCTCTGAACATTTGCAGGAATACAGTATGAAGAACACCCTGGCACTGATGGCGGTTTGTCTGGCAGCCCTGATGTCCGGACTGGAAATCTCCAGCGTTCCGGTGATATCGCCGGTACTTGAACAGCAGTTACATGCCAGCTTTCGTGAGCTGCAGTGGATTATGAATGCCTACACGCTGGCCTGTACGACGGTACTGATGGCGACCGGTACACTGGCTGACCGCTATGGTCGCAAACGGGTATTTATTATCAGTATTGCTGCCTTCGGGCTGACGTCTCTGATGTGCGGTCTGGCAGCCAGCGCAGCCTGGCTGATTACCGGAAGGTTTCTGCAGGGGCTGAGCGGCGGGGCAATGCTGACGTGTCTGATTGCGATTTTATCGTCGCAATTTCCGCAAGGAAAGGCACGCAGTCAGGCATTTGCCGCATGGGGGATTACCTTCGGTTTCGGGCTGGGGTTTGGGCCGGTGATCGGCGGCGTGCTGGTGGCGTGGATGAGCTGGCATTGGGTATTTCTGATCCACGTATTTATCGCCATCATCACGCTGATTCTGGCGCTGACCAACGTTGTGGAGTCAAGGGACATGCAGGCGAAAAAGCTCGATGTCGGGGGGCTGCTGACGCTTTCTGCTACGGTGCTTGGCGCGACGTATCTGATCACGCAGGGAAGTGTTCTTGGCTGGAGCAGCGCGCTGGCACGGACATTATTGATGCTCACTTTGCTCAGCGCATTGTTGTTTGTGGTGATAGAAAAATGGCATCCGCACCCGATGTTTGATTTTTCAGTCTTTCGCATCCGGCCATTCTCCGGGGCGCTGATGGGGTCGGTTGGCATGAACTTCAGCTTCTGGCCGCTGATGATTTATCTGCCGGTGTATTACCAGAGCGGGCTGGGCTATGACAGCGTTTCAACCGGCCTGGCATTACTGGCGTATACCTTGCCAACATTACTGATGCCGCCGCTGGGCGAAAAGCTCACTTCACGGTTTGGTGCCGCACGTATTATTCCGCTGGGACTGTTCACGATTGGAGCGGGCTTTATGCTGATGCAAATGGCTGTCATTTATCATCTAAGCCTGCTCCCCGGTGCATTGCTGGCGGGCGCTGCGCTCGGCATGACCAATACACCCGTCACCAATACAACAACCCGTTCGGTACCCGGCAGTCGCGCGGGCATGGCCTCGGGAATGGATATCAGTGCACGGCTGATTACGCTGGCTATCAACATTGCGCTGATGGGCAGTCTTCTTGTGACGGGTATAGCCGAAAGTTTGAAGAAAATAATGCCCGGCGCGGCACAAAGTTATGCGCTGGCTGAACGTATTGCAGGGGGCAGCGAAGTGGCATTAGCGCATAGTCAGGTTGAACAGGTACTGACCGCGGGATTTGCCGGAATTCTGATGTATGGCGGGATGGGTGTCTGGATCCTGGCACTGATGAGTTATTTATTGTTTAACGTCAGAGGGCGGTGCAGGACTGCATCCTGCGAGCCGTACTGATTTGTAAATTCAGCGTTGCATTTCATGCAGCGCGTTTTAGCGTAATGTCTTCCATTTACCTGAAATATAATCATTTTTCCTGCGCATCTTTTTGCGGAATATGGCGTGATACTCCGGCAGGACGGGGCTTCACGGATACAGACGTGATGCAAAATGATAATTTGATTAAGTACGACAACTGGCGTACATTGAGGCCACATGAGTTTCAGAGAGATCAAATGGAAGGTGATCGAATGTTTAAAGAATGGAAATATTGAATTTGAGGCAAGACGCGAGATTCAGCTCAAGAATCTGTTAAGCACAGGAGACATCTCGCCCTTTGAAGTGGCGGCCTTAATCGGCAGGGCATCCGGGGATAATCATCAGGTTCGCCCCCACCATTTCGACAGCAGTATTGATGTTCACATTATCACTGTCATGCGTGCCGGAACTGAGTGGTACATCAAGTGGTACTTTACAGACCCAATCAGTGTTTTCATCAGCGTTCATCATTAAGGAATAATATGATTATTTATAAAGTAGGGGATGAGAAAAAGGCGGTGTGCAGCGTCTGTGAGGCTTTACGGACTGTGAGTTATCAGCTGCGCGACGTGCCGTTTGATGACGGCAGCGGTAGGGTAAAAGATGTCATCGCGGGTGTGTGTAAAACCTGCGACAGTGTCGCGGTGATCCCTTTTCAGTCTGTGCCTGCCATCAAAAAGCAGTTGCAGATACAGCGTAAGGCTGTTGAAAGCCGCGTGCCTGCGCACATGATTGATCTCTTGAATCTGGCGAGTGCACAATTAGGCGCAACGCCTGATTTCGTGCCGTTGCTGCTCAAATACTACATTCATCAGCTGGCATCAAACCCTGAAGCTGCCAGACGTCTGGTGACATTTATGACATCCGAACTGGCTACCGGCCTGGCGAATAAACGCCTTTCCCTGAAGGGGCGTGAAATCGGCAATGATATCGATAAACTCAAAACCCTTTCCCAAATCAATAACACCACTGAATTACTGAAAGGCGTAGTGCTGACCATCCACAACGACCTGCTGGTGAACCCTGACGTACAACGCATCGCGCTGTTGAAGAGTTTTGTCGCCACGGTTGCCTGACCCCCCGATTCCCCTCTAAAAAAATCCGATCCTCATCACATAAAGTTCCCGCACTTTCTGCCGATAACTGTTCCAGATAAATCCAATTCAAAAAGGAACAACATGTTTAACCGTATGAGAGTGGTCACGGGAATCGTGATCTTACTGGTGGTCTTCGGTGCTTTACAGTTGGTATCCGGAGGCTTGTTCTTTAAGTCTTTAAAGACAGATAAAGACAACTTCACGACTTCTCAGCAGATTCGTTTACAGCAGGCAGAATTCAATGCCAGCTGGATCTACCTGCTCCAGACCCGTAACACCTTAAACCGTGCGGGTATTCGTTTCATGCTCGACGCGAACCAGATGGGCAGCGGTGCCACGGTCAAAGAGCTGATTGATACGGCGACGAAAGACTTGCAAATCGCCGATCAGCATTTCGCCAATTATCAAAAAATCCCGGTGGATGCCAGCCAGAATCCGCAGTACGCCGCGGATGCCAAAAAGCAGTATCAGGTTCTGCATGATGCGCTTTCTGAACTGATTGAGCTGATCGGTCTGGGGCGCATTAACGACTTCTTCGAACAGCCTACGCAGCAATATCAGGACAACTTCGAAAAAGCGTTCGTGACCTATATCGACCAGAACGATCATCTCTACAACGATGCGGTGAAAGTGAGTGAAAACTCCTTCACACATGCGATATGGATGCTCGGTACGGTCCTGATTGTATTGCTGGTGTTCATCATTCTGGCGTGGACCGGCGTGCAGCGCATCCTGATCCATCCTCTGAAAAATATGGTCGATACCATCCGCAAAATTGCAACCGGTGATCTCACGCACGAAATAGTCGTGAAAAGCCGTAATGAAATCGGCCAGCTTGCCGATAGTCTCAGGTACATGCAGGACGAACTGATCCGCACGGTATCCGGCGTGCGTCACGGTGCTGATGCGATTTACAGTGGCGCGAGCGAAATCTCGGCGGGTAACAGCGATTTGTCTTCGCGTACCGAACAGCAGGCATCTGCGCTGGAAGAAACCGCAGCCAGCATGGAACAGCTGACCGCAACGGTGAAACAGAACGCCGAAAACGCCCGTCAGGCCAGCCAGCTGGCACTCAGCGCGTCAGAAACCGCGCAGAAGGGCGGCAAAGTGGTGGCTAACGTGGTGGATACCATGAATGACATCGCCAGCAGCTCGAAGAAAATCACCGATATTACCGGTGTTATCGACGGGATTGCCTTCCAGACCAATATTCTGGCGCTGAATGCCGCGGTAGAAGCTGCCCGTGCAGGCGAGCAGGGGCGTGGGTTTGCGGTGGTGGCCGGTGAAGTTCGTACCCTGGCGCAGCGCAGCGCGCAGGCTGCAAAAGAAATTAAAGGGCTGATTGATGATTCTGTCAGCCGCATTAATACCGGTTCAGTACTGGCAGAAAGTGCCGGTGAAACCATGAATGACATGGTGAACGCCGTCACACGTGTGACCGACATTATGGGCGAAATCACGTCGGCATCTGATGAACAGAGCCGCGGGATTGAGCAGGTTGCACAAGCCATTACTGAAATGGATCGGGTGACGCAGCAGAACGCCTCACTGGTTGAAGAATCCGCTTCCGCTTCGGCGGCACTGGAAGAGCAGGCCAGCCTGCTGACGCAATCTGTGGCGGTCTTTACGCTGAGTCAGACCACAAATAACAACGTGCGCCAGAGCCCGGCATCTTCGGCAAGACTGCCTCTGTTGACTCCGAACCTTTCAGGTTCTAAAGCCGGAAAAGGTGGAGCACAAAGTACAGATTTAACCGAAAACTGGGAAACCTTCTGAGCCACGTACATCGCAAGCTTTATAGGCAATATTGTGCCGGTCAGGGCCGGCACATAAAAGAGGTTATCCATGTTTAAGCACATCCGTGTGTCCACCTGCATGTTTTTGTTATTGATCGTGTTTTTTGTGATGCAACTGGTGAGCAGCGGCTTATCACTGTATGCCGCCCACACGGATAAAATGAATTTTGAGCAGATATCCAACACCGCTGAGCAGCGTGATGCGCTCAGCCAGAGCTGGTCTTATCTGCTGCAAACCCGCAATACCCTTAACCGCGCGGCCACGCGCCTGGCGCTGAAACAGCCTCAGGAAACCGTCACACAACTGATGGCCGATGCGAAAAACAGCCTGAAAAGTGCTGAAGATTCCTATGCAGCTTTCCTGGCTCTGCCACGCAGAACCGAAAAGGCTGCACAGCTGACTGCCGTTAACAAGGCCAGTTACGAAGCACTGCACGGTATGTTGCAGGTGCTGATTGATTCATTATCGCGTGGTGACATGGATGCGTTTCTCGCCAGCCCGACGCAAAAATATCAGGATCAGTTCCAGCAGGATGTCGGCAATTATGTCGCGTATGTCGGCGGTCGTTTCCAGCAGGCGCAGACCCAGACTGCGGCGTCTTATCAGAGCGTGATAATCAACACCACGGTGATCACCCTGTTGTTGCTGGCGCTGACGGCACTGGCGCTGGTGGTGACCCGCCGGATCCTGTTCCGCCCGCTGACCACTATGCGTGCCCATTTTGACCGCATCGGCTCCGGCGATATTTCTGCGCCAATTGCCGTAGAAGGGCGCTACGAAATCAAAGTGATGCTCGAAAGCCTGCAACAGATGCAGACCTCGCTGGCAGAAACGGTACGAACCGTTCGTCACGGGGCAGACACTATGTTTGCTGGCCTGAAAGGTATCGCAACAGGCAACACCGATTTGTCTTCTCGCACCGAACAACAGGCTTCGGCGCTGGAAGAAACGGCTGCCAGCATGGAACAGCTGACCGCCACCGTGAAGCAAAATGCTGAGAACGCCCGTCAGGCAACTCAGCTGGCGCGCGATGCGTCGAATACCGCTGAAAAAGGCGGCGAACTGACCGGCAATGTGGTGAAAACCATGAATGACATTGCGGGCAGCTCGAAAAAAATCAGCGCCATTACCAGCGTGATTGATGGCATCGCATTCCAGACCAACATTCTGGCGCTGAACGCCGCCGTCGAAGCTGCCCGCGCGGGTGAGCAGGGACGTGGATTTGCGGTTGTCGCCGGTGAAGTGCGCAGCCTTGCACAGCGCAGTGCTCAGGCCGCGAAAGAAATTAAGGCGCTGATTGATGAATCGGTCAGTCGCGTCAGCCAGGGTTCCGTGCTGGTGGAATCCGCCGGTAACACCATGGATGACATCGTTCGCGCCGTGACCCGCGTGACCGACATTATGGGCGAAATCGCTTCAGCCTCTGACGAACAGAGTCGTGGCATCGAACAGGTTTCTATTGCCGTGACGCAGATGGATCAGGTGACACAGCAAAATGCCACACTGGTTCAGCAGGCCGCCTCCTCCACGCACGCACTGGAAGCGGAATCTGAAAACCTGACCCGCGCGGTTTCGGTGTTCCGTCTTGCCACCGCCCATGGCGCATCGCCTCGCCATAACGGTCTGGCTCAGGGCTTTGCACCACGCCAGGTGGCTCAACCTGCGTTAATTGCAGCCCCCGCGCGAGCAGGCTCTGCGGATAACTGGGAAACTTTCTGACAGGTCAATCCGATGAAGCGTCAATTGGGTACATGTAACACCCCCTGTCCATTAATGGAGCTGCACCATGAATCAACCAGGCTCGCCATTGAGTGCTGATAACACTTCGATCATGGCTCAGATGATCCAGCGTTTACCGCTGTCAGATACCCATTTCCGCCGGATAAGTGAACTTATCTATCAGCGTGCGGGAATTGTACTGGCAGACCATAAACGTGAAATGGTCTACAACCGCCTGGTCCGGCGGTTACGTATCCTCGGCCTGAATGACTTTGGCAGTTATATGGCGCTGCTGGAAAGTGACAGCAACAGTCCGGAGTGGCAGGCATTTATTAATGCGCTGACGACCAACCTGACGGCGTTCTTTCGCGAAGCGCATCACTTTCCGATCCTGGCGGAACATGCCCGTTCGCGCCCGAATAATTACAGTGTCTGGAGCACGGCGGCGTCGACCGGTGAAGAGCCGTATTCCATCGCCATGACGCTCAGCGAAGCGCTCGGCCCGCGTATGGCCAGCTGCCGTATTCAGGCCAGCGATATTGATACGCAGGTACTGGAGAAAGCCACGGCCGGTGTTTACCGGCTGGAAGAGCTGCGCACGCTGAGCCCGCAACAATTACAGAAATTTTTCCTCAAAGGCACCGGCCCTCACAGCGGCCTGGTGCGGGTGCGTCCTGAGCTGGCGCAGATGGTGGCTTTCCAGCAACTGAATTTGCTGGCGAATCAGTGGCAGCTGAACGGTCCGTTTGATGCGATTTTCTGCCGTAATGTGATGATTTATTTCGATAAAGAAACACAGGAGAAAATTTTACGCCGATTTGTTCCGTTACTTAAACCGGGTGGCCTGATGTTTGCCGGACACTCCGAAAACTTCAGCCAAATCAGCCGGGAATTTTATTTGCGCGGCCAGACTGTCTACGGCCTCGCCAAGGAGAGGTAATGAACAAAATCAGAGTGTTGAGCGTCGATGACTCGGCGTTAATGCGCCAGCTCATGACCGAAATCATTAACAGCCATCCGGATATGGAAATGGTGGCAACCGCGCCGGATCCGCTGGTGGCGCGCGATCTCATCAAGAAATTCAATCCGGACGTGCTGACGCTGGATGTCGAAATGCCGCGCATGGACGGACTGGATTTTCTGGAAAAACTGATGCGCCTGCGCCCGATGCCGGTGGTTATGGTGTCGTCGCTGACCGGTAAAGGGTCTGAAATCACCCTGCGTGCGCTGGAGCTTGGGGCGATTGATTTCGTCACCAAACCGCAGCTCGGTATCCGCGAAGGCATGCTGGCTTACAGCGAAATGATTGCCGACAAAATCCGCACTGCGTCAAAAGCGCGTCTGAATAAAAGCGTGAATACCGAACAGCCGCGCATTCTCAGCCATACGCCGCTGCTGAGCAGTGAAAAGCTGATTGCGATCGGCTCATCAACCGGGGGCACCGAGGCTATCCGCCACGTGCTGCAACCGCTGCCGCCGACTTGTCCGGCACTGATGATTACCCAACATATGCCACCGGGTTTTACCCGCTCGTTTGCAGAACGTCTGAACAAGTTGTGTCAGATAACCGTGAAAGAGGCTGAAGACGGCGAACGCGTTTTGCCAGGGCATGCCTATATCGCACCGGGCGACCGGCATATGGAACTGGCGCGCAGCGGCGCCAACTATCAGGTTAAGTTGAACGACGGTCCGGCGGTGAACCGCCATCGCCCGTCGGTTGACGTGTTATTCCGTTCGGTGGCGCAGTTCGCCGGACGCAATGCCGTCGGGGTGATCCTGACGGGAATGGGCAATGACGGTGCCGCCGGCATGCTCGAGATGCACCGCGCAGGGGCTTACACCCTTGCACAAAACGAAGCCAGCTGTGTGGTTTTCGGTATGCCTCGTGAGGCTATCGCCACCGGTGGCGTAAACGAAGTGGTGGATCTGAGCCAAATCAGTCAGCGCATGCTGGCACAAATATCAGCCGGTCAGGCATTACGTATTTAATTTTTCAGCCTTGAGCTGGGTAGCAAACCTTAGGAGTAAATAAAACATGGCCGATCCAAATCTGAGATTTCTGGTAGTAGACGACTTCTCTACCATGCGTCGTATCGTGCGCAACCTGCTGAAAGAGCTGGGCTTCAACAATGTTGAAGAAGCGGAAGACGGCGTTGATGCGCTGAACAAACTGCGTTCTGGCGGTTTTGACTTCGTGGTATCTGACTGGAACATGCCAAATATGGACGGTCTGGACCTGCTCAAAACCATCCGTGCTGATGGCGCACTGGCTAAATTGCCGGTGCTGATGGTGACGGCAGAAGCGAAGAAAGAAAACATCGTTGCAGCCGCGCAGGCCGGTGCCAGTGGTTATGTTGTAAAACCATTTACCGCTGCCACGCTGGAAGAAAAACTGGGCAAAATCTTCGAAAAACTGGGCATGTAGGAGCACACCTATGGCAGAGATACCAATGCCTGCAAATGATGCAGCAACCGCGGGCGATATTATCGCCCGCATTGGGCAACTGACCCGTATGTTGCGTGACAGTATGCGTGAACTTGGCCTGGATCAGGCCATTGCTCAGGCAGCCGAAGCGATCCCGGATGCCCGCGATCGTCTCGATTATGTGGTCACCATGACAGCTCAGGCCGCCGAGCGCGCCCTGAACTGTGTGGAAGCCGCGCAACCTCGTCAGAACAAACTTGAATCTGCCGCGAAGAAACTTGATAAGCGTTGGGATGAGTGGTTTGAGAGTCCGATTGAATTGTCGGATGCCCGCGAACTGGTGACGGACACCCGCAGCTATCTGAAAGAAATCCCTGAGCACACCAGTTTTACCAATGCTCAGCTGATGGAAATCATGATGGCGCAGGACTTCCAGGACCTGACCGGTCAGGTGATCAAACGCATGATGACCGTGGTGCAGGAAATCGAAAATCAGCTGTTAATGGTGCTGATGGAAAATATTCCTGAACAACAGGTTAAGCAGAAACGCGAAACCGAAAGCCTGCTCAACGGCCCGCAGCTCGATGCCAATGGCGTAGGCGTAGTCGCCTCGCAAGAACAAGTCGACGATCTGCTGGATAGCCTGGGATTCTAAAGGGCTATCTGACTTGCCATTTTGAACCCGGGCAGTGCCCGGAACCGTCACGTACTACGTGTACGCTCCGGCTCCTGTGCGCTGTCCGAGTCCAAACTGCCTGCGACGAAAACGCCCCGACTCTTGTGTCGCTCTCTTTCCTGAGGGGCGTATTTCCCTATCTGCAATTTTAATTCTGGCATTCATCTGCTGAATAGCCGCTATTTTTCCTCTTTAATTCACCCATCGGACTTCACCACTTTTGTCATGCTATCCCTGAAATTGTACCCGCTGCGTTTTACATGCCGGGTAAATGCTGACAGGAACCGCCGGTGGCTGAAGAAAGCGATCTCGAAAAAAGTGAGGCCCCCACCGCACACAGGCTTGAAAAAGCGCGTGAAGAAGGGCAAATCCCGCGTTCGCGCGAACTGACCTCCGTGCTGATGCTCGGCGGCGGTTTAACGCTGCTGTGGATGTCCGGCGAATCAATGGCGCGGCAACTTGGCGTGATGATTTCTCAGGGGCTGAAATTCGATCACGGCATGGTCAGCGATGACCGTCAGGTTTTACAGCAGATGGCCACTTTAGTTGGTCGCGCCGTCTGGGCGCTATTGCCGGTGATTGGCGGTCTGGTGCTGATCGCACTCGCGGCGCCGTTACTGCTCGGCGGGCTGATGTTCAGCGGCAAATCCTTTGAATTCAAATTCAGCCGGATGGATCCGATTGCCGGTTTCAAACGTTTATTTTCCGGACAGGTGCTGGCGGAGCTGCTGAAGGCCATCCTCAAAGCGTTACTGGTTGGCACCGTCGCCGGATTGTATTTGTGGCATAAATGGCCGGATATGATGCGCCTTCTGGCACAACCGACTATTCCGGCGCTCGGTGAAGCGCTGAATATGGTGGTGTTCTGCGGGCTGATGGTGGTACTCGGGTTGACGCCGATGGTCGGATTCGACGTGTTCTGGCAAATCTGGAGCAACCTGAAAAAACTGCGCATGAGTAAGCAGGATATCCGCGACGAACATAAAAGTCAGGAAGGCGACCCGCACGTTAAGGGGCGTATTCGTCAGCAGCAACGTGCCATGGCAAAACGCCGCATGATGGCCGATGTGCCGAAAGCGGACGTGATAGTCACCAACCCGACGCACTACGCGGTGGCGTTGCAGTATAGCGAAAACAAAATGAGTGCGCCGAAAGTTTTGGCGAAAGGTGCCGGAGAAGTGGCGCTGCGCATCAAAGAACTCGGTGCTGAACACAAAATTCCGATGCTGGAAGCGCCGCCTCTGGCACGTGCGCTTTACCGGCACAGTGACATCGGTCAGCAGATCCCGGCGGCATTATATGCGGCTGTGGCGGAAGTGCTGGCCTGGGTTTATCAGCTCAAACGCTGGAAGCGTGAAGGCGGACTGATCCCGAAAAAACCTCAACATTTGCCAGTGCCTGACGGCCTGGATTTTGCAGCAGGAGAGAGTGATACCCATGGCTAATCTGGCCGCGATACTGCGTTTACCCGCCAACTTTAAGTCCGGACAATGGCAGGTGCTGGCAGGTCCAATCCTTATCCTGATCATCCTGTCGATGATGGTGCTGCCGTTGCCACCGTTCATCCTCGACTTGCTGTTTACCTTCAACATCGCGCTTTCCATCATGGTGCTGCTGGTGGCGATGTTCACCCAGCGTACGCTGGACTTTGCCGCGTTCCCGACTATTCTGCTGTTCTCAACCTTACTGCGGTTGTCGCTGAACGTGGCCTCGACGCGTGTGATCTTAATGGAAGGTCACACCGGCGGCGCGGCGGCAGGGCGGGTGATCGAAGCCTTCGGCCACTTCCTGGTCGGCGGCAACTTCGCCATCGGTATTGTGGTGTTTATCATCCTCGTGCTGATTAACTTCATGGTTATCACCAAAGGTGCCGGGCGTATCGCCGAAGTGGGCGCACGTTTCGTGCTCGACGGGATGCCGGGCAAACAGATGGCGATTGATGCAGATCTCAACGCCGGTCTGATTGGCGAAGACGAAGCAAAAAAACGCCGCAGCGAAGTCACGCAGGAAGCAGACTTCTACGGTTCGATGGACGGTGCGAGTAAGTTCGTCCGCGGAGACGCCGTTGCTGGCCTGATGATCATGATCATCAACGTTGTCGGCGGCCTGCTGGTTGGTGTGTTGCAGCACGGTATGGATCTCGGTCATGCCGCTGAAAGTTACACCCTGCTGACCATCGGTGACGGTCTGGTCGCGCAGATCCCCGCGCTGGTTATCTCCACTGCTGCCGGTGTGATCGTGACCCGCGTCGGGACTAACGAAGACGTCGGCGAGCAGATGGTGACCCAGCTGTTCCGCAACCCGCGCGTGATGATGCTCAGTGCCGGTGTTCTGGGCTTACTCGGTATGGTGCCGGGGATGCCAAATCTGGTGTTCCTGATGTTCACCGCCGGTCTGTTAGCGCTGGCGTGGTGGACGCGCGGACAGGAGCAGAAAAAACCTGCGGCGAAAGAAGACATCCCGGCTACGGCTGACAGCGGCAAACAGATGGTTGAAGCCAGCTGGCAGGACGTGCAGCTGGAAGACCCGCTGGGGATGGAAGTCGGTTACCGCCTGATCCCGATGGTGGATTTTGCTCAAAACGGCGAGCTGCTCGGGCGTATCCGCAGTATCCGTAAGAAATTTGCACAGGAAATGGGTTATCTGCCGCCGGTCATTCATATCCGTGACAACCTTGAACTGCCGCCTGCGGGCTACCGTATTCTGATGAAGGGTGTGGAAATTGGCACCGGTACGGCGCATCCGGGACGCTGGATGGCGATTAATCCGGGCAGCGCGATTGGCGAACTGCCGGGCGAACCGACGGTGGATCCGGCCTTCGGACTGGCGGCGGTATGGATTGAACCGGCCATGCGCGAGCAGGCACAAATTCAGGGCTTCACCGTGGTGGAAGCCAGTACCGTGGTGGCGACGCACCTCAATCACCTGATAAGCCTGCACGCCAGAGAACTGTTTGGCCGTCAGGAAACGCAGGAACTGATGGAGCGCGTGACCAAAGAAATGCCGAAGCTGACGGATGATTTCATTCCGGGCGTCATTTCCCTGACCAACATGCACAAAGTGTTGCAGAACTTGCTTTCGGAGCGGGTCTCTATCCGCGACATGCGTACCATCGTCGAAACGCTGGCGGAGTACGCACCGAATCAGCCGGATCCTAACGAACTGACCTCCGTGGTCCGCGTTGCGCTGGGCAGGGCGATCACTCAGCAGTGGTTCCCGGGCAATGGCGAAGTGCAGGTCATCGGCCTCGATACCTCGCTGGAACGTCTGCTGTTACAGGCATTGCAAAGTGGTGGCGGCCTCGAACCGGGTCTGGCCGACAGGTTGCTGACACAATCTGAAGCCGCGTTGCAGCGTCAGGATATGCTTGGCGCACCGCCGGTTCTGCTGGTAAATCACGCGCTGCGTCCGCTGTTGTCACGCTTCCTGCGCCGCTCGCTGCCCAATATCGTGGTGATGTCGAATCTGGAAATGACCGACAGCCGCCAGATCCGCATGACTGCGACGATCGGCGGCGAATAATATGCGCCGTGTGGTGATAGTGCTGCTGGGAACATTGAGTCTGTCTGCGATGGCCGCGTCAGGCTCATGGTCTGACACCCGCCACGGCGTCACGCTACAAAATCGTGGTGTGATGATGTCATCGGCGGCGCTGGCAGCGACAAATTCCGCACCGGTCAGGCAGCGGACTTCAGCGACCATCACCAGCATCAGCTGGAAGTACGAACTGCTCGGCGCAAGACCGGCGGGATTGCAGGTGCAATTGTGCAATACGCACAATCACTGCGTCGCGCTGGACGCCGAAGGCGGAATGACGAAATCTTTTTATGGTCAGGTCGCGATTTCTCCGCTGAGATTCGTGTATTTCGTGCCCGGTGCGGGCGCGCTGAATACGCCACTGCGGGTGGTCAGTAATCAGGTGATTGTGAACTATCAGTAACCCAGGACGCAGTAACGCAGGGCGCATTTCGGTGCGCTGTCGTAACTTCCCCATTTCTCTGCTGTACTCTCTTAATCTATTTTCCTGAAATACATAGCGTTATTTCATGGTTCTGGCGGTGCCGCCGACACTCTACACTCGAAAAAATAGCCTTTTCACCTGTGGAGTATGACCTCAATGAACGTCCGTGTTCCTTCCCTGTTATTTTTGCTCATGATGGCAGTCACCCGAGTGGACGCCGCCACACCCGCCGATACGCTGGTAGTGGCCGGTTCACTCGAAGGTATTATCAGCCTGGATCCGGCTGAAAGTTTTGAAACGGTCAGTTCCGGCAATCTGGTGAATCTGTATCAGCAACTGGTGGTTTCTGACCGTCAGCATCCTGATAAATTGGATCCCGATGCGGCCGCCAGCTGGCAGCCGGGGCCGGACGGTCATAGCCTGATTTTCACCCTCAAACCCGGCCAGAAATTTGCCAGCGGGAATCCTCTGACCGCAGACGACGTCATTTACTCTTTTACCCGCGTGGTGAAACTCAATAAAAGCCCGTCATTTATTTTGGGGGAACTGGGCTGGACGCCGGAAAACGTCGACGGCAACCTGAAAAAACTGAGCGATGATAAGGTGCAGCTTAGCTGGCCTGCGGATATCGGCAGCGGCTTAGTACTGAGCATCTTATCCGCGCCGGTCGCCGGAATAGTTGACAGCAAACTGCTGAAAGAACATGTCGAACAGAACGATTTCGGCAACAGCTGGCTGCGTTCGCGCTCGGCAGGCAGCGGTGCGTTTGAGGTGCGCAATTATGTGGCGCATGAAGCCTTAATCTTTAAACGTAATCAGAACGCCAGACCTTTAGCCAAGCTGGAAAACGTGTTGTTTAAAAACGTCGGTGACCCGTCCACCCGCCGGTTGCTGGTGCTCAATGGTGATGCTGACGTGGCGTATGATCTCGGTGCCGACCAGTTCAGCTCGCTGCAAAAAGAGAAAGGCGTGCATGTCGCGCAGTTCCCGGCGGCGAAAGTGTTCTATCTGGCGTTTAACGTCGGCGATACCACACAACCGGCGCTGGCGAATCCGGCATTATGGGAAGCGGCACGCTGGCTGGTGGATTATCAGGGGATTTCGACTGACCTGCTCAAAGGCCAGTACGGCATTCATCAGACCTTCCTGCCTGACGGTCTGGCCGGTGCGATTGACGACCAGCCTTTCAAATATGATGTGGCGAAGGCCAAAGCCATTCTCAGCAAAGGGGGGATCGCCCCGGGCACTAAAATTGATTTAATCGTCATTAACCAGCCGCCATATTCTGATATCGCGCAGGCATTACAGGCCAGTTTTGCCAAAGCCGACATCAATTTAGTGGTGCATCCGCTGGTAGAAAGCGATGTGCTGACCCGTATGCGGGCGCACAAATTCCAGTCCATCTTTACCTACTGGGGCGCGGATTATCTGGATCCGAATACCAACGCCAGCACCTTTGCGTATAACGTGCCGAATGGACCGAAAACGCTGGCTCAGCGTATTCAGTGGAATATTCCCGACATCAGCAAACAGACACGTGCCGCTGCCGCAGAATCCGATCCGGTAAAACGCAAAGCGCTGTATGCCGATTTACAACGTGAGCTGCAAAAAAGCTCGCCATTCGTGGTGGCGTTGCAAAGCAAATTGCTGGTGGCAATTCGTGACAACGTAAAAGGCGCGAGCCAGAACGTGGCGGGAAGTCAGCTGTATCTTGATACGGTGAGCAAGGAATAAACCTCCGGTCAGTTCCCGACGGGTTCCAGACATTAATACACACAGGGAGGACATGGGTCCTCCCTCTTTATTGCGTGATTTCCGCTACTATTACCTCACCGCAATATCACTAAGACTCTCATGCACATTTCATCTGAAGAGCAGAAAACGTCATCGAAAGGACAGAAAACGGGCGCGCTGTGTTTTGCGGCGGGCGGGCTGATTTATTTGCTGGCGGAAAAAATCAGCGCATCGGGCTGGCGCAGTCCGGCCTATTCCTACCTGCATAATTACATCAGCGATTTGGGCATCGCGTCCTGTGGTGCAACGCCTGACGGCAGGGATATTTGTTCGCCCCTGCACAATGTGATGAACGCCGGTTTTGCGGCAGAAGGCGTGCTGTTTTTTCTGGCCTGCTGGTTATTACGTCCGGTTTTTAAAGGGCAGGGAGAACGTGCGTTTGTCTTTTTCGGGCTGCTGCATGGTAGCGGCGGCGTGATGATTGCTGCTTTTCACAGCGGGGGAGGAACAGGCGGAATAACGGTTCATCAGACCGGCGCCGTGCTGGCGATTGCGGGCGGGAATCTGTGCTTACTGTCGGCGGGATGGATAAAACGTCAGCACGATGGCTGGCGGGGATTTTCGCTGCTGAGTCTGATCCTGGGCAGCCTCGGGCTGATCAGCATGGTCACTATTTCGTTCGATGTTTTACCGGTCGGAATCATCGAGCGTCTTTCAGTCTACACCATCACCGGCTGGCAAATCGGCACCGGACTATGGCTCAGAATGCAGACCCGGACCTAAAGAAACGTGTTACTTGCGCAACAGTCAGCGCAAGGAACACGTGGGGTTTTCCTGAAGTTTTACCAGTGGTTAACCGATGGTCATCAGGCTCGCATTTCCGCCTGCCGCCGCAGTGTTGACGCTTAATGAGCGCTCATGCAGCAGACGCTCGAGCAGAATGTTATCCTCACCGCGCGCAAAACCCTGCACCGAGATAATCGCGCCGGAACGCTGGGCAATGGTCTGACACAGTTCGCGCAGCTGATCGGCATCACCGTGATAAATCACCGCATCGAATACCGGTTCTGCATTCTGCCAGTCCTGGGTGAAATCCACGCGCTCCTGCACGGCTTTTGGCAGCAGGTTGAACAGGTCACGCTGCAATGGCGCTTCCGGCCACATAATGCGGCAACCGGTGGCGGTGACTGCCGCCAACTGGGTCAATGCATCGTCCTGATTATCGGCCAGCGCCAGAACACGTTCACGCGGGAGCAATGCGTAAGTGTTACGCTCGCCGGTCGGCCCCGGCAGGGTGCGCAATGTGCCGCCCTGGCTGGACTGAGCGAAACGCTCGCAAACTGCGACCAGCTCCTCACGATGTTTCTGTCCGGTAGCCCATTTTTGCAGCGCGCGGTGCGGTGCCAGCAGGGCTTCACGCACGGACGTATCCAGCGGCAGTTCACGGTCCTGACGCAGCAACGTTTGCTGCACGGCATCCTGCGGACGGCTGCTCAGCAGGCGATAAAGATACAGCGGGCCACCGGCTTTGGGTCCGGTCCCGGACAACCCTTCGCCACCGAACGGCTGGACGCCAACGACCGCGCCGACCATGTTGCGGTTCACGTACATATTGCCGACGTGCGCCTGCTGTGTGACACGATGAATGGTTTCATCGATGCGGGTATGAATCCCCAGCGTCAGGCCATATCCGGCTGCATTAATCTGACCGATCAGCTTATCCAGATCCTGACGGGCATAACGCACCACGTGCAACACCGGCCCGAAGATCTCTTTTTTCATCTCATCAAAGCTATCAAGTTCGATAAGCGTAGGTTTCACAAAGGTGCCGTGCGCCCATTCCTGCTGATCGGCAGTGAATTCCTGCGTCGCCTGATAAACGGTGCGACCTTTGGCGCGCATGTCATCGATGTGTTTTTCGATACCCGCTTTGGCTTCGGCGTCGATCACCGGCCCGATATCGGTACACAGGCGCTCAGGATTACCCATGCGACATTCCGCCATCGCACCGCGCAACATTTGCAGCGTGTGATCGGCGACGTCGTCCTGAATACACAGCACGCGCAGGGCGGAACAACGCTGACCGGCGCTGTCGAAAGCTGATGCGACCACATCGGTCACCACCTGTTCGGTCAGTGCGGAGGAATCAACAATCATCGCGTTCAGACCGCCGGTTTCTGCGATAAGCGGCGTCGGACGCCCTTGCGGATCCAGACGTCCGGCAATGTTACGTTGCAAAATTCCCGCGACATCCGTCGAGCCGGTAAACAGCACGCCACGCACGCGTTCGTCATTCACCAGTTGCGAACCGACGGTTTCACCCTGACCCGGCAGCAACTGCAATACGCCCGCCGGAACACCAGCTTCATGCAGAATACCCACGGCCAATGCCGCAATCAGCGGCGTCTGTTCCGCAGGTTTTGCCAGCACGCTGTTACCGGCGGCGAGGGCGGCCGCAATCTGACCGGTGAAAATGGCCAGCGGGAAGTTCCACGGGCTGATACACACCACCGGCCCGAGCGGACGGTGCGTGTCGTTGGCGAAATCTTCACGGATCTGACCGGCGTAATAATGCAGGAAGTCCACGGCTTCACGCACTTCGGCGATGGCGTTATTAAAGGTCTTTCCGGCTTCGCGCACCAGCACGCCGAGCAGGTTTTGCAACTGCGCTTCCATCAGTTCTGCACCACGTTGCAAGATTGCGGCGCGCTCTTCGGGAGGCGTCGCAAACCAGATAGCTCCGGCGGCGGCAGAAGCGTCCAGCGCACGGCTGATTTCTGCTTGTGTGGCTTCGCGGACATACCCGACGATATCGTTGCTCTGTGCCGGGTTAATCACCGGCAGGAACTCGCCTTCGTCAGTCTGAGCATCAATAATTGGCTGTGCTTTCACCGGATGGGTGGCGCTTTGCAGCAGGGCGCTGGAAAGGGAAGCCAGACGATGCTCGCTGGACATATCCAGACCGGAGGAATTCACGCGCTTGTCACCGTACAAATTACGCGGCAGGGCGATACGCGGATGCGGCAATCCGACCTGACCTTCGCTGGCGGCCAGCGCTTCGACAGCCAGAACCGGATCGGCAACCAGTTCTTCGATAGGCAGTGTGGCATCGGCGATACGGTTAACGAATGAGGTGTTGGCGCCGTTTTCCAGCAGGCGGCGGACCAGATATGCCAGCAGCGTTTCGTGGGTGCCGACCGGTGCATAAATACGGCAAGGGCGGTTCAGTTTGCCCTCGGAAATCTTGCCGACAACCTGCTCGTACAGTGGTTCACCCATGCCGTGCAGGCACTGGAACTCGTACTGACCCGGATAATAGTTATTGCCCGCCAGCTGATAAATAGCGGCCACGGTATGGGCGTTGTGTGTCGCGAACTGCGGGTAGATCAGGTTCGGCATCGCCAGCAGTTTGCGGGCGCACGCCAGATAAGACACGTCGGTGTAAACCTTGCGGGTATAAACCGGATAATCTTCCAGACCTTCCACCTGCGCGCGCTTGATTTCGCTGTCCCAGTACGCGCCTTTCACCAGACGGATCATCAGGCGACGGCGGCTGCGTTGCGCCAGATTAGTCAGGTAATCAATCACCATCGGGCAGCGCTTCTGGTAAGCCTGAATGACGAAACCGATGCCATTCCAGCCCGCCAGTTCCGGTTCGAAACAGAGTTTTTCCAGCAGGTCGAGAGAGATTTCCAGACGATCCGCTTCTTCGGCGTCAATGTTAATGCCGATATCATAACTGCGCGCCAGCAACGTCAGGGAAAGCAGGCGCGGGTATAACTCTTCCATCACACGTTCGTATTGCGCGCGGCTGTAACGCGGATGCAGGGCGGAAAGTTTGATGGAAATACCGGGGCCTTCATAAATCCCGCGACCGTTCGAGGCTTTGCCAATCGCGTTGATCGCCTGCTGATAAGACTGCAAATACGCCTGCGCGTCTTTTTCGGTCAGCGCCGCTTCACCCAGCATGTCGTAGGAATAGCGGAAACCTTTTTCTTCATGCTTACGGGCGTTCGCCAGCGCTTCTGCGATGGTTTCGCCGGTCACGAACTGTTCGCCCATCAGGCGCATCGCCATATCCACGCCTTTGCGGATCAGCGGCTCGCCACTTCTGCCGATAATGCGGTTCAGGGATTTCGACAGGCTGGCTTCGTTATGTGTCCCGACCAGTTTACCGGTGAACAGCAAACCCCAGGTGGCGGCATTGACGAACAATGAAGGACTGCGGCCGAGATGTGAATGCCAGTTACCGTTGCTGATTTTGTCGCGGATTAATGCGTCACGCGTGGGTTTATCAGGAATACGCAGCAGCGCTTCGGCCAGGCACATTAGCGCCACGCCTTCCTGCGAGGAAAGGGAGAACTCCTGCAACAGGCTTTGCACCATACCGGCGCGGCCATTTGCACTCTTCTGGTTACGCAGTTTAGTGGCGATATCGGCGGCCAGTTTCAGCGCAGCGTCGCCGAGCGGGGCAGGTAAACGAGCCTGTTCCAGCAGCATGGATACGGCTTCAGGTTCCGGGCGACGATAGGCGGCAGTAATAGCGGAACGGCTGACCGACTGCGGCAAAATCTGCTCGGCAAAATCAAGGAATGGCTGGTGCATTTCCTGAACCGCCGGTAACGCGGCATCTTCGCTTTCGCCAGCGGCAGCGCCGTTCAGCGCCGGAATTTCCGGCAACGCATCGCCGTTTTCCAGACGTTCCAGATAGGAAAAAATCGCCTGCTTAATCAGCCAGTGCGGCGTGCGGTCAATTTTATGCGCCGCCTCTTTTAGCCTGTCGCGTGTGCCTTCGTCCAGCTTCACGCCCATCGTTGTCATACCCATGCGCAACCACTCCATATGAAAAGGTTCAGGTGAGTTCATTAACTTTATAGCAAGCAATATCATCTATGTTGCAACCTTGTGCAACCTTGTTAATGCAGGAAGTATGCCTGATGTGATTTATTTGGCATTTTTAACAAACAGCGGCGCCTGAAAAAGCAATTTTTAGCCGATAACGCAATAGACAGAAGGGTTGCAGCGGGTGCAACTGACAGAGTTGCAACGTGCAACCCGGATACAAGATAACTGTGATGAAGCGTGAGTTTTAGGTATCAAAATTGTTAAAACAATTGAAAACTCATCACCGCTGGACCAGTATCCGGCACGACAGGTTTTTTGAACAATAACCAAACTATTGACGCTGACTATTGAAGCGCAAATATAAAAAACATGGAGAGTAATGCTGAAACTACAGCCGGTTTCAGCCATCATCTCGCCCCGGCAGGTTTTGACCGTCCTATAAGAGCAGGGCGTCAGGACAGACAGATGCCGGACAACATCGCAAATAAGAAGAAAGTGGAGAATAGAATGACAATGGGCACACCGATGCTGGTGACGTTTTGTGTTTATATTTTCGGGATGATTTTAATTGGGCTCATCGCGTATTTACGAACCAAAAACTTTGATGACTATATTCTGGGCGGACGCAGTTTAGGCAGCGTGGTGACGGCGCTTTCTGCCGGTGCTTCAGATATGAGCGGCTGGCTGCTAATGGGTTTACCGGGCGCGATTTTCATTTCCGGAATTTCCGAAAGCTGGATTGCGATTGGTCTGACGATCGGCGCTTACCTGAACTGGAAGCTGGTCGCGGGGCGGTTGCGTGTCCATACCGAAGCCAATAATAACGCGCTGACGCTACCGGATTACTTCACACATCGTTTTGAAGATTCCAGCAAACTGCTGCGTATTATCTCCGCGATTGTGATCCTGGTGTTCTTCACCATTTATTGTGCGTCCGGCATTGTCGCCGGTGCACGTCTGTTTGAAAGTACCTTTGGCATGACGTACCAGACCGCACTGTGGGCCGGTGCGGCAGCGACCATCCTCTATACCTTTATTGGCGGTTTCCTGGCGGTCAGCTGGACGGATACCGTGCAGGCCAGCCTGATGATTTTCGCCCTGATCCTCACGCCGGTGATCGTCATCCTCGCGGTCGGTGGCATTGATACCTCCATGATGGTGATCCACGCTAAGAATCCTGAATACACCGACATGTTTAAAGGCATGAATCTGGTGGCGATCTTGTCACTGCTGGGCTGGGGACTGGGGTATTTTGGTCAGCCACACATTCTGGCGCGTTTTATGGCGGCTGATTCCCATCACACCATCCGCAGCGCACGCCGGATCAGTATGACCTGGATGATTCTGTGTCTGGCAGGCACCATCGGGGTGGGCTTCTTCGGGATTGCGTACTTCAGCAATAATCCGGGCGAAGCAGGCAACGTGACGCAAAACGGGGAGCGCGTGTTCATTGAGCTGGCGAAAATCCTGTTCAATCCGTGGATTGCCGGTATTTTGCTGTCCGCCATTCTGGCGGCGGTGATGAGTACGCTAAGCTGTCAGCTGCTGGTGTGTTCGAGTGCGATAACGGAAGACTTGTACAAAGCGTTCCTGCGCAAAGGGGCAAGTCAGCGTGAGCTGGTGTGGATTGGTCGTCTGATGGTGCTGGTGGTGGCACTGGTGGCGATTGCGCTGGCGGCAAATCCTGAGAACCGCGTGCTGGGTCTGGTGAGTTACGCATGGGCTGGTTTCGGTGCGGCATTTGGTCCGGTTATCCTGATTTCGGTCATGTGGAAACGCATGACGCGCAACGGCGCGCTGGCAGGCATGATCGTCGGTGCGGTGACGGTTATCCTGTGGAAGCAATACGGCTGGACGGAACTGTACGAAATCATTCCGGGCTTTATCTTCGCCTCGCTGGCTATCTGGATTGTCAGCCTGATGGGACGCAAACCTTCTGCTGCGGTGGAAGAGCGCTTCATCAACGCAGAAGCGGAATATAATACCATCTGATAAACCTCTGTTCAGAGGTCGCACATTACGGGGTCTTCCTGACCCCGTTTTGCCACATTTCCCGACACGTTGCCCGCAAGTTTCTCGCCACAGAACGCTCCCGCCTGACTTTTCATGCGCATTTGCGCAGACATCTTCAAAAAAGAAACGGTTACCTCTTGTATTTCTTTTTGCAAGAATGATAATCACTATCGTTTCCTTTTACTTTTCTTTACAGAGACCTTACAGTTTTTGCCGATCAACGGGGTCAGGAGTTTGCGCTATGTTCGTTCCGTTTCTCATTATGTTTCGCGAAGGGCTGGAAGCGGCGCTGATTGTCAGCCTGATCGCCAGCTATCTAAAACGGACGCAACGCGGGCAGTGGCTCGGTGTGGTCTGGATTGGCGTGTTCGTCGCTGCGGCGTTATGTCTGGCGCTGGGGATTTTCATCAACGCCACTACCGGTGAATTTCCGCAAAAACAGCAGGAATTATTTGAGGGGATTGTCGCCGTGGTCGCGGTGTGCATTCTGACCTACATGGTGTTCTGGATGCGCAAAGTGTCCCGTTCAATCAAAGTGCATCTGGAAGGCGCGATTGATAATGCGCTGAATTCCGGACGCGGGCAGGGCTGGGCACTGGTGGCGATGGTGTTTTTTGCCGTCGCGCGTGAAGGCCTGGAATCGGTATTTTTCCTGCTGGCAGCCTTTCAGCAGGACGTGGGAATTGCAGCACCTGTTGGCGCAATGCTCGGGCTGGGCGCTGCCATCGTGCTGGGTTTCCTCATCTACTACGGCGGTGTGAAACTGCATCTGGCCAAATTCTTCAAATGGACCAGCCTGTTTATTCTGTTCGTTGCAGCCGGTCTGGCAGCGGGCGCTGCCCGCGCGTTTCACGAAGCGGGATTATGGAACGGTTTGCAGGATATCGCGTTTGATTTAAGCAATACGCTCTCCACGCATTCTCTGTTCGGCACCCTGCTGGAAGGGATGTTTGGTTATCAGGAAGCGCCAAGCGTCAGCGAAGTGCTGGTCTATTTCCTGTACCTGATCCCGGCGCTGTTCTTCTTCTTTATGCCTCAGGGGAAATCCTCTGTGGCTGGCGCGGCCTCTGCCGGGCAAAAAACACAACGTTAGTTGTTTAAAGTTAAGTGTTTGAAGTTAATTGTTTAAACCTGTTTATCACTTTGCCTTTGTCATGGAGTTGTACATGCCACATTTTCGCCGTAAAGCTTTACAGATTGCACTGCTGTCTCTGCCAGCTTTTGCGCTGAGCGCTAACGTACTGGCAGCCGACGTTCGTCAGGTCAAAATTACTGTGAACGATAAACAGTGTGAACCGATGGCGCTGAGCGTGCCGGCCGGTAAAACACAGTTTGTTATCCACAATGACAGCCAGAAAAACCTGGAATGGGAAATTCTGAAAGGCGTGATGGTGGTGGAAGAGCGTGAAAACGTCGCACCGGGCTTCACTCAGAAAATGACTGCCAATCTGGAGCCGGGCGAATATGACATGACCTGCGGCCTGCTGAGCAATCCGAAAGGCAAACTGACCGTGACCGCAGAAGGCGCGGCGGTTTCGGCTAAGCCGGACGCGATGGCGCTGGTCGGGCCGATTGCAGAATATAAAGTGTATGTTACACAGCAGGTTGCTGAACTGGTATCACACACCAAAGCCTTCACTGACGCGATTAAGAAAGGCGACCTGGCGAAAGCGCAGTCCCTTTACGCTTCGACCCGCGTTTATTACGAGCGCATCGAACCGATTGCTGAACTGTTCTCTGATCTCGACGGCAGCATCGATGCGCGTGAAGACGATTTCGAGAAAAAAGCGGAAGATCCGAACTTCACCGGTTTCCACCGTCTGGAGAAAATCCTCTTCGCCGATAAAACCACCCAAGGCGCGGAGCCTTTCGCTGACAAGCTTTACACCGACACGGTCGATCTGCAAAAACGCATCACTGACCTGACCTTCCCGCCAGGCAAAGTGGTCGGCGGCGCGGCAGGGCTTATCGAAGAAGTGGCAGCCAGCAAAATCAGCGGTGAAGAAGACCGTTACAGCCGCACAGACCTGTGGGATTTCCGCGCTAACCTCGACGGCGCACAGAAAATCGTTAACCTGCTGCGTCCGCTGTTGGAAAAAGCCGACAAACCGCTGCTGGATAAAATCGACGCAAACTTCAAAACGGTTGATACCCTGCTGGATAAATACAAAACCAAAGACGGTTATGAGAATTACGAAAAACTGTCCGATGCAGACCGTAACGCCATGAAAGGCCCGATCACCACGCTGGCCGAAGATCTGGCCAAACTGCGCGGTGTGTTAGGTTTAGATTGATAAGAACTCCTCCCCCTTCGCAGGGGGAGGAGCGTAATACTGAGGCATAGCAATGAGTCACAAAAACAATAATCAGGATGACGTTTCTTCTTCCCGTCGCAGCTTATTAAAAGGCGTGGGATTGTTAGGCGGGGCATTTGCCCTGGGCGGCGCAGCCACTGCGCAGGCTGAAAAAACACCCGGAGCAAAAAAAGAATACACGCCAGGCACCGTTTCCCCGGACGAACGCTGGGGCAAACAGCCGTATTATGGCGAACATCAGGCGGGCATTTTAACGCCACAACAGGCCTCGATGATGCTGGTGTCCTTTGACGTGCTGGCGACTCATAAAGCTGATCTGGAGCGTCTGTTCCGTCTGCTGGATTCCCGTTTTGCTTTTCTGACCACCGGCGGCACCCCGCCATCACTGGATCCGAAATTCCCGCCGATGGATTCCGGGGTTATGGGCGCAGAAATTTACCCCGACAACCTGACGATGACTCTCTCCGTTGGCGAATCCCTGTTTGATGAGCGCTTTGGTCTGGCACCGCACAAACCGCTGAAATTAAGCCGCATGACGCGTTTCCCGAATGATTCACTCGACGCGAAACTGTGTCACGGCGATCTGTCTCTGCAAATCTGCGCCAACAACAGCGACACCGTGGTTCACGCACTGCGTGACATTATTAAATACACGCCGGATTTGCTCAGTGTGCGCTGGCGTCGTGATGGTTTTATTTCTTCCCATGCCGCGCGCAGTCAGGGCAAAGAGACGCCGGTTAACCTGCTGGGCTTCAAAGACGGCACGGCCAATCCCGATTCCAAAGACAAACCGCTGATGGATAAAACCATCTGGGTGACGCCAGATCAGTCAGAACCGGCCTGGACAACAGGGGGCAGCTATCAGGTTACCCGACTGATCCCGTTCAAAGTGGAATTCTGGGATCGCACGCCGTTGCAGGAACAGCAATCCATTTTTGGCCGCCATAAAGCTACCGGCGCGCCACTGGGCATGGAAAAAGAACACGATGTGCCCGATTACACCAAAGATCCCGAAGGCAAAGTGATCCCGCTGGACGCGCATATCCGGCTGGCCAACCCGCGCACTAAAGAGACCGACGACAACCTGATGCTGCGACGGGGCTACAGCTATTCGCTGGGTGTGACGAATTCCGGACAACTGGAGATGGGACTTGTCTTTGTCTGCTATCAGCATGATCTGGAGAAAGGATTCCTGACGGTGCAAAAACGCCTGAACGGTGAAGCGCTGGAAGAATATATCCGGCCAAATGGCGGCGGTTTCTTCTTCACGCTGCCGGGGAATAAAGATGAAAGTCATTACCTCGGACAATCGTTAATCGAAGCCTGACATGACTCCTCCCCCTGCGAACGGGGGAGGAGCAAATCCAGAAATCCTTTTTACGCTTCGTTACGCAATTCACGACCTGTTAATACTCCGCTTCATCCATAAAAATCTCCGTAATGTCATGATGATAAATCGCGAAAATGATTTATCACGATGCCTGCCCTGAGATTGCTATGACCATTAACCATGCCCGCAGAAAACTGCTGATTTTCGGTATCGGACTGTCTCTGACCGCGCCACGGCTTTATGCCGCCCAAAAGGCGGCGCGCATCACGATGACGTCGGATGCCGGCCAGATCCACCTGGCATTACCGGCAGCCGATAAGCGTTGTCGCGTGTTTGTGCTCAGTGCGCCGGAGCGGGTGGTTATCGATATGCCGATGACGTCATTTCCGCCTGAACTGGAGCATGCGCTGACCGTGGTGCGGCAGAAATTTCCGTGGGTGGCAGAAGGGCGTCTTGCTCATTTCAGCCCGGACGTGGCGCGTATTGTGTTGCAGGTGAAGGGTAAACCGGTCATTACACGCAGCACAGAGAATGGCGTGCTGAAAGTGTCGATCACAGAACAGAGTGCCGCGCAGGATGTGCCGCAGGCGATCCCGGTGACCACCACCACACCGCGCGCAGAGAAACCGCTGCTGGTGATGATCGATCCCGGTCACGGCGGTAAGGATCCGGGGGCAATCGGCAATGAAGGCACTTACGAAAAGCATGTGGTGTTGCACATCGCCCAACGGCTGCAAACATTGCTGGATGAACAGCACGGTATTCACGCGGTACTGACGCGTCAGGATGACGTTTTTATCCCGCTGTATCACCGCGTCAGTCTGGCGCATCAGCACGAAGCGGATCTGTTTATCTCCATTCACGCCGACGGATTCACCAACGATGAGGTGTCAGGCGCATCGGTTTTTGCGCTGTCGGAGCACGGCGCAGGCAGCGCGATGGCGCGGTATTTATCGCAAAGTGAAAACAGTGTCGATGTGCTGTACGACAACGATTTTAAGACTGACGATCAATACCTTAAAGAAACGCTGTTTGATCTCGATCAGCACGAAACCATTCACCGAAGCATGGATTTTGGCAGTCATCTGGCGGCGAATATCATCAAAGTGCATCACATGCACAGCCCGCATCCGGAACAGGCCGGTTTCGCAGTTTTAAAATCGCCCCGCATTCCCTCGGTGCTGGTGGAGACGTCTTTCATCACCAATAAACAGGAAGAGAAATTGCTCGGCGAACCGGTCTTCCAGGAGAAAATGGCGCGTGCGCTGGCTGAGGGGATTAACAGTTACTTCATCAATGAAAAGAAAAATAATCTGCTGAGCTGAGGAGAATTAAGCGCGCTTGCGCAGGATCTGAAAAAGATCCGCATGATCCTGTTGACGCCGGACACAAATTTTTTTACATTTTGGTAACGCAATTATTTCAGCTGTCATTATACTGAAATTATAAAGCGATAGTTTTTAAGATGTACAAGACAAGTTTTCACAAGGTGTACGGCAGGTGCCGTTAATAACACTGCGGGGAGCGCGAATGGTAAAGTCCATGTTTGGGCTGGTGATAGAAAATAACAGGCTTCACTCATTCACTCGTTGTTGTCGCTTAAAAGCAAACGAGGGCAAGGCTTCCGACTCTCCAATATTCACGCAACCATTTTCAGTTTATTCCTACCGTTTTTTACAGATGTTTTCATCCACGCTACAGCAACCCTGTTCTTTAACTGACCTCTTAATTACTGCTAAAACTCATGCGAAAAGCATTGGCTATTATTCTGGCAATTTCATTGTTTGGGTCAGCGGTTTGTCATTATTGACAATGCCTCCTTGTGAACAGAAAGCAGCCAAAAGATTATTGCCTAATCGCTTTGGTCTATTTTCCTCTTCACGTTATTCATTGGCTCTACTTGGTCTAAAAGGAGACCAAAACCTCATTTGTTAGTGAAACATAACCGTGCGGGCATTATGCCTTAGCGTTAAGTGAATCAAACTGTAAGGTGCCACTATGGGAAGACAGAAAGCAGTGATCAAAGCTCGTCGTGAAGCAAAACGTGTTATTCGTAATGATTCACGCAGTCACCGCCAGCGCGAGGAAGAATCTGTGACGTCATTGGTACAGATGGGCGGTTTGGAATCGATCGGAATGGCTCGCGACAGTCGCGATACTTCCGTCATCGAAGCGCGTACTGAAGCTCAAGGTCATTACTTATCAGCCATAGAGAATAAGCAGTTAATTTTTGCCACCGGCGAAGCGGGCTGCGGCAAAACATTTATCAGTGCTGCGAAAGCGGCAGAGGCATTAATTCACAAAGAAATCGACAGAATTATTGTGACGCGTCCGGTATTACAGGCCGATGAAGATCTCGGTTTCTTACCCGGCGATATTTCGGAAAAGTTCGCGCCTTATTTTCGTCCGGTCTACGACATTTTATTACGTCGCCTGGGCTCATCATTCCTGCAATATTGCTTGCGACCGGAAATAGGCAAGGTCGAAATCGCGCCATTCGCTTATATGCGCGGGCGTACTTTTGAAAACGCGGTGGTTATTCTGGATGAAGCGCAGAATGTCACGGCCAGTCAGATGAAAATGTTCCTGACCCGTCTCGGTGAAAACGTGACGGTCATTGTTAACGGTGATATTACCCAGTGCGATTTACCACGCGGCGTAGTATCGGGGCTCAGCGATGCAATGTCCCGCTTCGAAGAAGACGAGATGATTGGCATCATTCAGTTTGGCAAAGAGGATTGCGTGCGTTCAGAACTGTGTAAACGTACTTTGCACGCCTACTCTTAATTCCCCTGTGTTAAGCTAAGATTGGTTACAAAGGCCGCTCCTCTGATGGGCGGCCTTTCTTTCTGTCAGTTCAGACACGCTTAGACATTCTCAGATAATCCACAAATAAAACAGTCTGATAAAACACTCTGACTGATAACCGTTTTCATCTAGACTAATCGCTTCGCCTTCAGCCTATTTCATAAGGATGCATGATGCTCCGCCGCTTTTTCTCTTATTACGCGCCCTATAAAAAACTGTTTTTCCTCGATTTCGGCTGCGCAATTTTAGCCGGACTGCTGGAACTCGGTTTTCCGATGGCGATCAAAACCTTCATCGATAAATTGTTGCCCGCCCACGACTGGGTGCTGATTATCGGGGCGACGGTCGGATTACTGCTCATCTACCTGTTTAATACCGCGCTGATGGCGATCGTTAACTACTGGGGACACGCGCTGGGTGTCGGTATTGAAACCGATATGCGCCGCCAGGCTTTCAGCCATTTACAGAAACTCTCGTTTCGTTATTACGACAATACGAAAACCGGTCACATCATTACCCACGTGACGAAAGATCTCGAAGAAGTGGGCGAGGTGGCGCACCACGGGCCGGAAGATGTCTTTATCGCAATCATGACGTTTATCGGTGCGTTCATTCTGATGGCGACGGTGCATGTGCAACTGGCGCTGATGACCATCATTATTGTGCCCGCCATGACCTGGATGGTGAGCCGTTACGGCGCGCAGATGACCGAAACCTGGCGCAGACTGTTTGGGCAGGTGGGGAATTTCAACGCCCGCATCGAAGAAAGCATCGGCGGCATTCGCGTCGTGAAAGCCTTTGCCAACGAAGAACATGAACAAAAACTGTTTGCCTCGGACAACGACAAATACCGCACCACCAAGCTAAAAGCCTATCAGATCATGACCGCCAGCCTGACTCTCAGCTATCTGAGCACGCGTCTGGTTCAGCTGATTGTGATGGTGGCCGGTACCTGGTACGTGATCAACAGTCAGCTGACGTATGGCGGATTTGTCGGCTTCCTGCTGCTGGTGGAGGTGTTTTTTCGCCCGGTGGCAAAAATCAGCTCGGTACTGGAAAGTTATCCGAAAGGTATCGCCGGTTTTAAACGCTTTACGCAACTTATTGATACCGCGCCGGATATTGTTGACCGCCCCGGTGCGCAGGTCGTCAGCCATCTGCGCGGGGATATTCATTACGATAATGTGGTGTTCGGTTATACCCCGGCCAGCAAAATTCTCAACGGCATCACGCTGTCGATTAATGCGGGTGAAACGCTGGCCTTTGTCGGACCCTCGGGCGCCGGGAAAACGACGCTATGTTCGCTGCTGCCGCGCTTTTACGATATCGACAGCGGCAGTATTACCATCGACGGCATTGATATTCGTGATATGACGCAAACCTCGCTGCGCCATAATATCGGCATTGTGCAGCAGGACGTGTTCCTGTTTGGCGGCACCATTCGCGAGAATATTGCTTACGGTAAACTCGGTGCCAGCGAAGAAGAAATCCGGCTGGCCGCCAGCCGTGCGCGCCTCGATGATGTGATCGACGGGTTGCCGCTGGGAATGGAAACGGTTATCGGCGAACGCGGCGTTAAGCTTTCCGGCGGGCAGAAACAGCGTCTATCGATCGCGCGTATTTTCCTGAAAAATCCGCCTATCCTGATCCTCGACGAAGCGACGTCGGCGCTGGATACGGCGACGGAGCAGGCGATCCAGCAGTCGCTGGCGGAATTATCAGAAGGGCGAACAACGCTGGTGATTGCTCACCGTCTGGCGACTATTCAGAATGCTGACCGCATTGTGGTGGTGGATAAAGAAGGCATTATGGAGCAGGGAACGCACGAATCGCTGCTGGCACTTCAGGGACGCTATGCGCAGCTTCATGCGGCGCAGTTTCGCTGATAAGCGGTGAAGAAAAATCCGGCATAAAGTTGCCGGATTTTTTTAGCAAACAGTCGGGATCTACAGCACTTTCTCCAGAAAACGGCGGGTACGTGCATGACGTGGCCGGTCGAGCACCTGTGCCGCGCTGCCGGTTTCTACTATCGCGCCATCCACCATAAATACCACCTGATCGGCAACCTGACGCGCAAAACCAATTTCATGCGTCACCACCACCAGCGTGACGCCCGACTGCGCCAGTTTCTTAATCACGTCCAGCACTTCGCCGACCAGTTCGGGATCCAGCGCTGACGTGGGTTCATCAAATAACATCACTTTTGGATTGAGCGCCAGTGCGCGGGCAATAGCGATACGCTGTTGCTGTCCGCCGGACAAATGCCGCGGCCATGCGTGGGCTTTTTCACGCAGGCCCACGGTGTCGAGCAGTTCACAGGCGCGGGCGATGGCCTGTTTGCGGCTCAGTAATCCGTGAACCACCGGCGCTTCGATAATATTATCCAGCACGGTCATGTGCGGGAACAGATTGAAATTCTGGAAGACATAGCCGACGTGAGTGCGCTGTTTCAGAATGGCGCGCTCTTTCAGTTCATACAGCGTGTCACCCTTGCGCCGGTAACCGATGTAATCGCCGTCAATCTGGATAAACCCTTCATCCACCCGTTCCAGATGATTAATGGTGCGCAGCAGCGTGGATTTTCCCGAACCCGAAGGGCCGAGGATCACCGTCACCGTGCCCGGTTCGATGCTCAGACTGACGTTATCCAGCGCCTTGTGCGCGCCGTAATATTTGCTCAGATTGCTGATATCGATGCGCCCGACGGTCGCGGTGTGCGGTTTATGCACAAACCGGGGTTCTGCGGGAGCATCTGCCGGGCGGTTAACGAATAAATCAAAGGCTTCGGACATAGGATTTTCCCTTTACTGAGGACGGGCGGTGCGCCACTGACGCAGACGCTGCAACGGAGTGGGCGCGACCTGACGCACGGTGCCGCGGGAGAAATATCGCTCAACGTAATACTGTAAAACCGACAGCACAGTGGTGATCAGCAGATACCAGATGGTCGCCACCATCAGCAGCGGGATCACCTGCTGCGTGCGGTTGTAAATCACCTGTACGGTATAAAACAGTTCCGGCATCGACAGTACGTAAACAATCGACGTGCCTTTCGCCAGGCTTATCACTTCATTAAAACCGGTCGGCAGTATCGAGCGCAGCGCCTGCGGCAAAATAATGCGGAAGGTGCGACGGTACGCCGGTAATCCCAGCGCAGCGGCGGCTTCGTGCTGCCCGTGCTCAACGCCTAAAATTCCGCCACGGATAATTTCTGCGGTATAGGCAGACTGCACCAGCGAAAGACCCAGAACGGCGACAGAAAACTGATCCAGCAAATCAACGGTTGGCGTGCTGAAAAAGGAGATATGCGTGAACGGAATGCCCAGCGACAGGTTGTCGTACAGATAGGAAAAGTTGTAGAGGATGATCAATACCAGCAACAGCGGCAAAGAGCGGAACAGCCAGATATAGCCCCAGGCCAGCGCATTCAGTAAGTAAGATTTCGACAGGCGGGCGAGCGCCAGAGCGGTACCGAAAATCACGCCAAACACGGTGCCCAGCAGGGTGAGTAACAGCGTTTTGCCCAGACCCGATAAAATCACCGGATCAAAAAACCATTGCCGGAACACGCCCCATTCCCAGCGGGAATTTGTTGCAATTGACTGAATGATCCCTAACAAAATAAACGCCGAAAAGATTGCACCGGCCAGCCGCCACGGATAACGCGCTGGCACCACTTTTAGCGGGGGATGATTCAAGGATGAAGGGGCATTTTCGCTCATAGTCTTTCTCTTTCTGTTTGCTGCTGATTACGACACCGGAACGTCGGCGGTCAGTTTTTTGGTAAACGGCAGACGCCCGTCATAAGGTGGTCGGGAATACACTTCCGGATCCAGCCGGGTATCAAACTGCGGCTGATATCCATGAGACAGATATAAACCGACCGCTTCCGGCTGGCGGAAACCGGTGGTGAGAAACACCTGCCGGTAACCGTAAGCGGCGGCTCGGCGTTCAAGCTCATGCAAAATTTTCTGTGCCAGCCCCTGACGGCGCAGTGACCGGTCAGTCCAGATGCGTTTCAGCTCGGCGGTTTGTGCGTCGTAGCGCTTATACGCGCCCATTGCGATGGGCGCTCCGTTTCTCAGCAGAACAATAAACGCACCGTCCGGGCGGGCAAATACGCTGTCATCCTCAGGTTCCTTACTGGCAAAGTAGTCGCCGTAACGTTCACGGTATTCGCCGAACAAGCCCTGAATTACCGGCGCAATCAGCGGGTCTTCCGCTACGGTCTGGATAAATACGTCTTCGCTCATCGTGGCGTCCTCTGATTAATCGCCCAGTCCCGGCGGATTGATTTCTGAATGATCGATTTTCTCGACACTCTCGCCCCAGCGGTCAAGCACTTTGATATAAGCACCGCTGGCAATGGCGCTGTTGAGCGAGGCCTGCACGGCATCCACCAGTCCGTTACCCTTTTTCAGCGTGACGGCAATATTGGCGGTTTTCGGCCAGCCGCCCGGTACAGTACCGACCAGTTTGGTTTTGCCGGTCAGCAGCGCTTTATACGCGCCGGTGACGTTCGGCCCGAAAGTGGCATCGGCACGGCCAGACTGAATAGCCAGCGTGGCGGCAGCGTCATCGGTGACATATTGCGGTTTCAGCGCCGGTAATCCTTTGGCCTGATTCTCTTTGTCCCAGGCCAGCAACACGGCTTCCTGATTGGTGCCGGAACCGACGATGATGCGTTTACCGGCGATATCTGGTGCAGAAGTAATGCAAGTGATTTTGCTGTCGCTTTTCACGTAAAAGCCCAGCGTATCCTGACGATAGGTCGCGAAATCAAACTTGGTTTTGCGGTCTTTGGTGACGGTAATGTTGTAGATGGCCGCGTCGTATTTCCCGGATGTCACACCCAGCGGCCAGTCTTCCCATGAGGCCGGAACCACTTTGAGTTTCAGGCCTAAACCGTCCGCCACCAGACGGGCGATGTCGGCCTCACTGCCAATCACGGTTTTGTTATCACGGGCGTACAACCCAAACGGCGGGGCGCTGCCAAGAACTGCCAGTGCCACGGTCAGGGTGCCCGGTTCGACAAACTTAAAGTTAGCCGGGATTTTTGCCACGGCTTCCGGACTTTTCGGCGTATTAACCGGCGTTTCATTGGCCACCAGATCAATACCCGGCGCGGCCCAGGCCAGTGTTGAAAGACTTAATAAAGCTGCGATGCCGGTACTTTTTATGGCGGTGAATTTTACGCTATGTTTCATCATTATTATTTTTACCCTGCAATATTATTGTGTGGTGACTTATTGTGTCGTGAAAACGGTGAGGTGACGCTTTCACTATTCCCGAGTGTTACAGGGATGTAAAACAACAAAATTAAATAATCAAAGAGATAAAGTGGAAATACAATGTCGTGAAAGGTTCCACGAAAAACGCCCGAAATATCCGGGCGTCAGGGCTATAAAATCAAACGATTTCGTTATTGCTTAATTAATTCATCCAGTGCCTTTTCAGCCAGTTGCTGGAAATATTCTGCCGCAGGATAAATAGCCGATTCGTCCGGATTAAATTGCGGATGGTGCAAACCAAAATCACTGGCGGAGCCGATACTGACAAACGCACCCGGCACGTGGTGCAGGTAAAACGCAAAATCTTCACCGCCCATTTGCGCCTGCGCAACTTCGGTTTTATAGCCAAATTCGTCCGCCGCTTGCAGGCTGAATTCGGCCCAGCGCGGCGTATTGACCACCGCCGGTGGCCCGCCAAACCAGTGTAATTCTGCTTTAGCGCCCAGCGCGTCCGCGACACCGCCGATCACTTTACGAATACGCTGCGGAATTTGTTCACGGATTTCACTGTTGTGGGTGCGCACCGTGCCTTCGAGTTCAACCGTTTGCGGCAAGACGTTCCAGGTATTGCCGCCTTCAATACGGGTGACGCTGACCACTGCCGCTTCCTGCGCGCTGACATTGCGGCTGACCACCGTCTGCAATGCGGTGACAATGTGGCTGGCGGTGACAATGCTGTCGATGCCTTCTTCCGGATGCGCGGCGTGCGCGCCTTTGCCGGTCACGGTTATCTGGAATCTGTCCACGTTGGCGTAAAACGCGCCGCCCTTGGTGGAGAAGGTGCCGACCGGTAATTCAGGCGCATTGTGCAGACCAAAAATAGCATCCACATTTTCCAGCGCACCGGCTTTAATCAGCTGTGACGCACCGCCAAACCGTTCTTCAGCAGGCTGGAAAAACAGCCTTACACGGCCCGGCAGCTGGTCTTCCCGCGCTTTGAGTAAATGTGCCGCGCCCAGTATCACCGAGGTATGGAAATCGTGGCCGCAGGCATGCATTACGCCGGGCTGCTGCGAACTGAACGGCACGCCGGACGTTTCTTCAATCGGCAGCGCGTCGATGTCACCGCGCAACGCAACGACCGGCCCCTTTTCCGGACCGATTTCCGCCACCACGCCGGTTTTGAGGCCGAGGGATAAAATGCGGATCCCGGCGGCATTCAGCCACTGAGTGATTTTTTGCGTGGTCACAAACTCCTGATTAGATAATTCAGGATGCTGATGTAATTCACGGCGCCAGGCGATGAGTTGTTCTTCTAAGCCCGACGTATTTTTTTGTGCGATGTTTTTTGTTTCTTCGGCAAGTGAAATGCTCATGGCGAAATAACCTTATTGTCTGAAAATGGTGGTGACAGGGATAGTGCAGGTCATTTCATGCTAGCCAGACCGGAGAGAATAGCTAAATACTCAGTCGCTATAATTTATAGTCGTTTTGCACAGACCATTTTTACCGACAACCGCATAGCAAAATACTGACTATAGAAACGTATTTTTATTATTTAGCTTTGGCCTTAATTCGTGGAACTCTTTTTATCACTATAGCTGCAGAGCGTGACAGATAAAAAGGAATGTCCGGTGAATTACCGACTGAGTTTATTAGACCAAAGCCCGATTAACGAAGGGCAGACTGCGGCGCAGGCCCTGGAAGCGACACTCAACTTTGCGCAAAAAGCCGAAGCGCTGGGATATCACCGCCTGTGGGTATCAGAACATCACGACACCGACAGGCTGGCTGGCAGCTCGCCGGAAGTGCTGATTGCCTGGCTGCTGGCACGGACATCCCGGCTGCGGATCGGCTCAGGCGGCGTGATGCTGCAACATTACAGCCCGTATAAAGTGGCGGAGAATTTCCATCTGCTGGCGTCGCTGGCGCCGGACCGCGTGGATATCGGCATCGGAAAAGCACCCGGTGGTTTGCCGCTTTCCACCAAAGCCCTGCGCGGTTATACCCAGGCGGATGCCGTTCCCGGATTTCCCGCACAGTTGCAGCAACTGACGCATTATCTCACGCATCTTGACGACCATCTGGCAGGCAATGAAGCGCGTGCGTTGCCGCGTCCGCCTGCCAGTCCCGAGCGATTTCTGCTGGGTGCCAGCCCGGAAAGTGCGCGGCTTGCGGCGTCGCTAGGCTGGAATTTCGTGTTCGCCGGTTTTATCAATACTTCGGAACAGGTGATGACCGAATCGGTGCTGGCCTATCACGAATACTCTGCCGGACAGGGGCAGGCGCTGGTCAGTCTGGCCGCTCTGGCAGGCGAAACCCGCGAGCAGGCACAGGCGCTGGTGGCTGAGCAACATAATTACCGCGTCACCGTGAGCGACCGGCACGTCACGGTTGGCACCCGTGAACAGGCGGAAGCCTTTGTGAAACAGGCGGGCGCGACGCACTACCAGATTGAGCAGCAGAAGCTCAGCGTTTTGCACGGTACGCCCGGCGATATCCATCAGCAGTTGCGCGATATTCAGCGCCGTCTTTGCGTGAATGAATTTGTGATCCATACCCCACTGACAGATGCCGCGGTGCGTCTGAAGTCCATCGAATTGCTGGCAGGCCAGCATTAAGGAGTTTTCATGAGCCATTCAAGCACTTCAAAGAGTATTAAGCTGGGTCTGATGCTGCACGGTGCGGGCGGACATATGAATTCGTGGCGACATGAAAAAGCGCCTGCCGATGCCAGCGTGAATTTTCCCTATTTCCGTGATTTGGCCTTGCGCGCCGAAGCTGCCGGATTTGATTTTCTGTTTGTCGCCGACGGTCTGCACATCAACGAAAAATCGCTGCCGCACTTTCTGAACCGTTTCGAACCGGTGGCGCTGCTGTCGGCGCTGGCGTCAGCCACGCACAGCATAGGCCTGGCAGGGACGATTTCGACGTCCTACAGCGACCCGTTTACCGTGGCGCGTCAGCTGGCGTCCATCGATAACATCAGCCAGGGGCGCGCGGGCTGGAACGTAGTGACCTCGCCGCTGGCCGGTTCTGCGAAAAATTTCGGCAAAGATCACCCTGAGCATGCGCTGCGTTATCAGATCGCGGAAGAATATATCAGCGTGGTGCAGGGGCTGTGGGATTCGTGGGAAGACGGCGCGTTTTTGCGTGACCGTGAGAGCGGCGTGTTTTTTGATGCCGCGAAGCTGCACAAACTGAATCATCAGGGGCAATTCTTCTCGGTGGAAGGGCCGCTGAATATCCAGCGTTCGCCGCAGGGACAGCCGGTGATTTTTCAGGCGGGGGCTTCTGACGCCGGTATCGCGCTGGCAGGTAAATCAGCCGATGCGGTGTTCACTAACGCCCGCACGCTGGAAGAAGCGCAGGAATACGCCGCGAAATTGCAGGCGCAGGTCACGAAAAATGGCCGTCATCCGGTGGGAATTTTCCCCGGCATCAGCCCGATAGTGGGCAAAACGGCAGAGGAAGCTGAGGCCAAATACCAGTATCTGCTTTCCCTGCTTTCGCTCGATGACGCGCTGGCGTATCTCGGACGCTTCTTCGACCATCATGATTTCAGCCAGTATCCGCCGGACGGCCCGTTCCCGGAACTGGGGGATTTAGGTCAGAATACTTTCCGTTCGACCACCGACAGCATTAAGAAACTGGCGCAGGAGCAAAACCTGACGCTGCGCGAAGTGGCGTATCAGACGACGCTGCCGCGCGGCGAATTCTTCGGCACGCCGGAGCAGGTGGCAGACCGCCTGATCCGCTGGGTGGAAGAGGGCGGCGCAAGCGGCTTTATCATCAGCGGGCCAGTGCTGACAGAAGCGCTCGATGACATCACCCGGCTGGTTCTGCCGGTGCTGGCGGCTCGCGGATACTGGCATCCTTCTGAAGCGCTAACCCTGCGCCAGCGGCTGGATATTCCGTTTAAAAACAACCGTTACAGTGCTCAGGAAACCCGCCGCGAGACAGTGAACGAAAAATAGTTACAACATACTAATCAGTACACAAGGCCCGCTGCGGTAACTCCGTGCGGGCCTTTTGCTTTGCAGGGAAAAATCGGGCAGTAAAGGCACACGCGCTTGCCTGTAAAAAAGATTCGGCGTAGGCTTTCTGTAATTAATAAACGACCGGTCTAAATGATGAATGCTGACCTGACGACTGCCCCTGCAACGCTGAACAAGCCGCGCCGCGGGCGTCCGCCGAGAACAGAGCGTGAGTTTGCGGATACGCGCGAGGCGCTGATCCGCTCCGGGCTGGAAGTGATCACCGAGATGGGGTATCTGTCAGCAGGTATCGAAACGGTGATTAAAAATATCGCCGTACCGAAAGGCTCGTTTTATCACTATTTTAAAAGTAAGCAGGATTTTGGCATGGCCGTGCTGGAGGCGTATGGCGCTTTCTTTGCTCACCGGCTGGATAAGTTTTTGCTGGACGTGACAATGTCACCTTTAAACCGCATCAACGCCTTTGTTCAACATGCCGGGCAGGGAATGGCAAAGTTTGGTTTCACCCGCGGCTGCCTGGTGGGGAACCTGCTACAGGAATCCCCGCTGCTTCCGGAAGATTTCCCCGCAAAACTGAAAGCTATACTGCGGGACTGGGAAACCCGGATTGCCGCCTGTCTGCGGGATGCGCAGCAAAGCGGCGAAATCAGCACAACAATACCCCCTGAACAGTTGTCGCAAATTTTCTGGTCTGGCTGGGAAGGCGCAGTAATGCGTGCAAAACTGTTCCGCTGCGCCCAACCGATGGATCAGTTCTGGACGTATTTTCGCGGCAGTCTTCACTCATAAATTCAACGTTTACATAAACAGAAAACAGCACCTGCAATCATTACGTCGGCAATCGCATGGCTGACGACAACACTAATTCAATCTCCTGAAATTTAAAGGGAAAAAAATGAAAGCATTGGTTCTCGAACAACAAGACAAAACAACTGTGGCCGAAGTGAAAGACATCGCACTGCCGGAAATGGCGGAAGGCGACGTGCTGGTGGATATCAGCTGGTCAGGTTTGAATTATAAAGATGCGCTGGCCATCACCGGCAAAGGCAAAATCATCCGCCAGTTCCCGATGGTGCCGGGCATAGATTTCACCGGTCATGTAAAACGCAGTAACGACCCGCGATATTCCACCGGACAAGCGGTGATCCTCACCGGCTGGGGCGTGGGTGAAAACCACTGGGGCGGACTGGCGCAGCAGGCCTGCGTCAAAGGTGACTGGCTGGTTGCACTGCCGGAAGCGATACCTGCGCGCAATGCCATGATCATCGGCACCGCCGGTTTCACGGCGATGCTCTGCGTGATGGCGCTGGAAGACGCGGGCGTCACGCCGCAAAGTGGCACCGTCTTAGTGACGGGCGCCAGCGGTGGCGTCGGCAGCACCGCCGTGGCGTTGCTGCATACTCTGGGTTACACCGTCGCTGCCGTCACCGGACGTGAATCGACCCATGATTACCTGCGTAAACTGGGCGCCAGCGAAATTCTCTCGCGCGATGATTTTTCCGAAACCCGTCCGCTGGAAAAACAACTGTGGGCCGGTGCCATCGACACCGTTGGCGACAAAGTTCTGGCTAAAGTGCTGGCACAAACCAATTACGGCGGCTGCGTGGCGGCCTGCGGCCTGGCGGGCGGCTTTGGTCTGCCGACGACCGTGATGCCGTTCATTCTGCGTAACGTGCGTTTGCAGGGCGTCGATTCGGTTTCTGTGCCCGCTGAACACCGTGCGGCGGTGTGGGAACGTCTGGCCAGTACGCTGCCGGAAAGCTTTTATCAGCAAGCCGCTACAGAAATCACGCTGGAGCAAGCGCCTGCTTATGCCGAAGACTTTCTGAATAATAAAATTCAGGGCAGAACGCTGGTGAAAATCGGCGGTTAATCCTGCATAGCCCCGGCGTTTTCACGATGCCGGGTTGTTTTCCTGCTCAATTTTCCCGCCTCTCTAAAGAATTTCTCCATCCCAGCCGATAAATACCCTGTCCCTCTGAGAAAAAAAGAGAACGGAATTCCTTATTTTCCGAACGACGCACAGCGCAAACACCGATAAAAACGAATAACGACAGGCATGGGGAAAGTATGGACAATTTTCAGAAAGAAATTGATGAGAGAACCAATCTCACATCATCAAACCGGTTTGAGCTTTTGCTGTTCCGTCTTGGAACTTCGCCGGAAGACGAACAATCTGAACTCTTTGGTATTAACGTCTTTAAATTGCGCGAAATCGTGCCGATGCCGGCACTGACTAAAGCCGCAGGCATGTCATCGCCGATGATGGGTATGGCTAACATTCGCGGTGAAATTATTCCGGTGATTGATTTGCCCGCCGTGGTCGGTTGTGTGCCGAAAACCGGGCTGAACATTTTACTTGTCACGGAATACGCCCGCAGCACGCAGGCGTTTGCCGTGGAATCGGTGGACGACATTGTGCGCCTCGAATGGAGCCAGGTGCTGGCCGCCGAATCCGGCGTCAAGAGCCGCAACATCACCAGTATTGCCCGTCTGGATAACGATAAATCCAGCAACCGGCTGGCGCTGGTGCTGGACGTCGAGCAGATCCTGCATGACATCATTCCTAACAGCAACATCGATATGGACAAGAAGAAAACCAGCGCGTTCAAACTGAAACCGGGCACGGTAGCAATTGTCGCGGAAGACTCGAAAGTCGCGCGTCAGATGCTGGAAAAAGGCCTGAATATGATGGAAATCCCGGCGCAGATGCACGTGACCGGTCTTGAGGCCTGGAACAAAATCCGCAAACTGGCTGAAGAGTGCAAAGCAGAAGGGCTGCCAATCGCCGATAAAATTTCATTTGTTCTCACCGATCTGGAAATGCCGGAAATGGACGGCTTCACGCTGACGCTGAATATCAAACGCGATGAATTCCTGAAAAATATCCCGGTGATTATCCATTCCTCGTTATCCGGCAGCGCCAACGAAGATCACGTGCGCAAAGTCGGTGCCGACGGATACGTTGCCAAATTTGAAATTAACGAACTGGAAGCCGCCATTCATAAAGCGCTGGACGCGAAGAAAATTGCGCACGTTTGATTGATGTTGTGATAAACAATAAAGCCCGCCTGTCCAGCGGGCTTTATTGTTTATAGATTAATGTGCGTCGCCGCTTAATTCATTACGGGCGCGGGCTTTCAGTACATGCGTAGAAATCGCAGACTGGAAGACTTTAAACATCAGACCATTAATAAAAGTGGTCAGGGTGAGAGTCAGGAATGCGGACACCAGCCAGTCAGCAATAATGTAATTGCTGTTAATAATCAGCGGGTGATAAATCACCATGCCGGCAAAAACTACCCAATGGCTAAAACAATAAAAACATTTAAACAAGTGGCCGAGCGTACTGTTTTTCTTTTCAATCCAGTTACGCATGGGCTCAAATAAATCTGCCTGCGTAATACTCATGGAAATACTGCTGGCGGCAAGGGCAATGATCAGGCAATTCCACAATGCGGAAAGCCCGTGTGCGATGTTTATATCCATACTGACCTCAGTTTTAAGTGTGTGGCGGGTTATTTAAGAATTCTGTACCGATATCCTCGAGAGTTTGTTGTTTGAACTGACCGATGATCAGCTCATACGCCTGAGTGAAAGCGCCATTCATGGTTCGGTTTACCCCTTGTTCGATCAGGCATTCTGGCGCGTGATTACGGTTACCGATAGCAAACAGGGAAGGGGAGCCCAGCGCCAGATAGACGTCATACAAGGTGATGGTATTCAGCGCGCGCGCCAGCTTCCAGCCACCATTATGGCCCTTTTCGGACGTAACAATATCGTGCTTGCGCAGTCCGGCCAGCATCTTACGCACCACGACAGGATTCGTGTCGAGGAAAGCCGCCAGCTGTTCCGAAGTCAGCGGCACGCCAGCATCAGCCATATGCAGAAGGATGTGCAGCGTTGAAGAAAGTGAGTTGTTTGTTTTCATGTAACTTACAATGATACATGAAAGGAAAGGTGTCAAGTGATGGTGATCGAGCAGGTGGCTATGCGGTGTTAATGTCGGCTTTGTGCCAGAAGCAGACGTTGATTGCACAATTCATACCGAACGCCGCAGGACAATACCTGCCCGTCTGAAGATAATCACTGGGTATGGCTACTGTCGTGAGAAGGGATTATTCAGAAAACAACACTATTTTCATTCCTATTTTCAAAATATTGTAAACTCCTGTCGGAGAATTATACTACGAGGCTTATTTTTAAAAAATTCGTATTTAAGGTAATCAACATGGCTCTTGAACCAGAAATTGCAAACCTTGTTAACGACTTTATCGCAACAGGCCGACCATCATCCCGTCGTCAGACATTTGAAGAGCGTCGTGCTGGCTATGTCGCAAGCACCGCGCTTGCCGGTGATATCGAGAAACGTGTAAATATTAAAGATGTGACTATTGACAACATTCCGTTGCGTATTGTCACACCTTTAAATAAAGATAAAATGTTACCTACGATTATTTATTATCATGGCGGTTGTTTTGTGAGTGGTGGTTTTTCAACTCATGATAATCAACTGCGACAACTTTCTTTTCTAAGTGGTTGCCGTGTCATTGCGGTGCAGTATCGTTTAGCTCCAGAACATGCTTATCCTGCTGCACATGATGATGCTGAAAACGCCGCTAACATTATCTGGCGGCACTCAGAGCTGCTGGGTGTTGATCGCAACTATATAACGTTTGTTGGTGACAGCGCAGGAGGTCATCTCGCCCTGATATCAGCGCTTAGAGTGAGAAATACCGGGCAGTGGTTACCCCGGCAGTTGATACTTATCTACCCGATGCTGGACGCAACGGCATCCTCTAATAGTTACAAAATAAACGGTAGCGATTATGTGCTGACGAGCGACACGCTACTCAGCGGTTTTGAAGCCTATTTTCCTAACACTGACTTTACCCATCCTGAAGCCAGCCCTTTATTCCGTAACGACTTCGCAGGATTGCCGCCAGTACATATCATCACAGCGGAATATGACCCATTGCGTGATGAAGGTGAAAATCTGTTTAGTCGCATGATTGATCAAGGGGTAACGTGCACCGCACAGCGCTATTTGGGCGTGATTCACGGTTTCTTTCAACTTGGAGGCATAAGCCAGACGGCGCGTAATCTTATGCGGGACATCTGCACACGAATTTGTTCAGTTGATAAGCTTTGATAGTCTTTATTAACCAAAAAACATTAATTCGCCTCTACTATTCAATGAGAAAACAGTAATTGAAAGGCGGATGTGTGACATAACGTCCGCTTTTCGCTCATAGCGGACCATTCACACTCGCATGTCAGCTCCGTGCTAGGAGCTGACGTTGGTAAGTGAAGAGAGAAATTCCGATATACCCTTATTTCTTAAGTCTGGCTGCTGCTTTTAAAGTAGCCTGCCGCCTCATTTCAATAAATGGTGCAGCCTGTTCCTGTGCTTTTTTTAGCTGTTCTTCAGATGCTGTGCGGGGTGAGCCACAGGTAAAGGGAGGGGCTGGGTCGTATTCCATATGCAGCTGAATATTCTGAGCGATGTCACTTCCGAACATTTCTGACACGACGTTGAGAGCAAAATCTATACCTGACGTCACACCTGCGCCAGTTATACGATTGCGGTCACGCACTACTCGCTCACTCACTGCCTCTGCACCTAACAAAGCGAGCTGATCCAGAGAAGCCCAGTGCGTAGTTGCTTTGTATCCCTTCAGAAGTCCTGCTGCTCCCAAAACAAGCGAACCAGTGCATACCGAAGTCACGAGTTTTGCTTGTTTACTTTGAGTCCGGATAAACGAAAGGACTTCTTCGTCCTCCATCAGGTTTATCTGCCCTGGACCACCCGGGACACAAATTACATCCAGTTCGGGACATGCGTTGAATGTGGTTGTTGGCTGTATAGCCATACCTCGATCAGAAACCACGAGGTCCAAGTTTTTCCAGATGAGATGAACCTTTGTGTTTGGCGCTCTTACGAAAACTTCATAAGGGCCGGTAAGATCAAGCTGAGTGAGAGCTGGAAACAGGATCAGCCCGATTGATGTGCATGCAGAATCAATCATAAAAGCCCTTTTAACTTAAAAGGATATAATGTCTTTTCCTTCGACAAAGGCAACCTCTTGTTGAACGAATAGATGTGCGCCTAATGAAGACCATGCTTAATCCAGCTGTATTTCAGTAGCATTAAGAATTTTATTACCAGTCCGAACCAAGATGACTAATGGTGAAACGACCGCTCTTCGCTCATAGCTGACATCAGAACCATAGAAAACAAAAAGCCCGCCTAAGTTTCCCTAGGCGGGCTTCTCTAAATTTGGCTCCTCTGACTGGACTCGAACCAGTGACATACGGATTAACAGTCCGCCGTTCTACCGACTGAACTACAGAGGAATCGTGTGAACGGGGCGCATGATAACGGGGGATGAAGTTGCGAGCAACGGTTTTTTTACTTCTGTGATTCGATGGGAGACTTTTTGTTCAGGTTGTTAAAAAATAAGCAAAAATCACTCATGTCCATCAAATAAACTGAACCGCTTTGTTAAACAACTGATATTTATTCTCATCCTGAGTCGCGTAAAGTAAACCTATCATTGCGCCAGACTTCATAAGACCGGCTGGCACATCGCTTTGCGTACTTTGAGGATAAATTACGATGAAAAAAATTGGGTTTTTATCATTTGGTCACTGGACGCCATCGCCTCAGTCTGCCACTCGCTCAGCGGCGGATGCTTTGCTGCAATCTATCGATCTGGCTGTCGCGGCGGAAGAGTTGGGTGCGGACGGCGCATATTTCCGCGTCCATCATTTTGCCCGTCAGCTGGGTTCGCCTTTTCCACTGCTGGCGGCTGTCGGCGCGAAGACCCGCAAGATTGAGATCGGCACCGGGGTTATCGATATGCGGTACGAAAATCCGCTGTATATGGCAGAAAGCGCCAGTGCGGCGGATCTGATTTCCGGTGGTCGTTTGCAGCTGGGTATCAGCCGCGGTTCGCCTGAGCAGGTGATCGACGGCTGGCGCTATTTCGGCTATCAGCCGGCAGAAGGGGAAACAGAAGCGGATATGGCGCGGCGTCACACCGAAGTGCTGCTGGATACGCTGCGTGGCGAAGGTTTTGCGAAACCGAATCCGCAGCCGATGTTTCCGAATCCGCCGGGGCTGCTGCGTCTTGAACCGCATTCTGAAGGTTTACGTGAGCGTATCTGGTGGGGCGCGGGATCGAACGCCACCGCTGTCTGGGCCGCGAAACTGGGGATGAATCTGCAAAGTTCGACGCTGAAAGATGATGAAACCGGTGAGCCGTTCCATATTCAGCAGGCCAAACAAATCCGCGCCTATCGCCAGGCCTGGGCCGAGGCAGGGCACTCGCGTACGCCACGGGTCTCCGTCAGCCGCAGTATTTTTGCCCTGATGGATGACCGTGACCGCGCCTACTTTGGCGGCAGCAGTAACGACGGCGATAAGGTGGGTTTCCTCGATGAGAAAACGCGGGCAATTTTCGGGCGCAGCTATGCGGCTTCTCCGGAGTTTTTGATCGAACAGCTTAAAAAGGATGAAGCGATTACCGAAGCCGATACGTTATTGCTCACCGTGCCGAACCAGCTCGGCGTGGATTACAACGTGCATGTGATTGAATCGATACTTAAACACGTCGCACCAGCAATGGGCTGGCGTGAATAATCCCTGAAGAAAGTTTTAAGAAAAAAAAGCCCGTTTGAGGAAACTCAGGCGGGCTTTTTTCATTTTGCGACTCTGACAGAGAAGCCTCTGTGATTAAGTGGCTATTCTATAATCAGAGTTAAAAATATTTTGGTGATAAAACCCGCAAAAATAGCGCATAAGTCCTAAGGCAAAGTCTATCAAATACATAGGGTGATTCAGATGTGAGTCGTTCAAAACCGCGTATAGAGTAGCTAACAGACTACATAACAGGAGTGTGAGCATGAGCAGTTCTATTGATGAAGAAGCAAAAGACGCAAAACCAATTGTTGAAGCAGACAGAGAAGCCGGTGACGGTAAATGTCCATTCCATGAAGGAAACAGCAATAAAGCCTCTGGCGGCGGGACAAATAACCGTGACTGGTGGCCAAACCAGCTGCGGGTTGACCTGCTGAACCAGCACTCAAATCGCTCAAACCCGTTGGGCGAAACTTTCGATTACCGCAAAGAATTCGCCAAATTAGATTACTCCGCACTAAAAGCCGACCTCAAAGGGGTGCTCACTGCTTCGCAGCCCTGGTGGCCGGCAGACTGGGGCAGCTACATCGGTCTGTTCATTCGTCTGGCGTGGCACAGCGCCGGGACGTATCGCTCCGTTGACGGACGCGGGGGTTCAGGCCGCGGTCAGCAGCGTTTCGCACCATTAAATTCCTGGCCGGACAACGTCAGTCTGGATAAAGCACGCCGTCTGCTGTGGCCGGTGAAGCAAAAATACGGTCAGAAAATCTCCTGGGCCGATTTGTATATTCTGGCGGGTAACGTGGCGCTGGAAAACTCCGGTTTCCGCACCTTTGGTTTTGGTGCCGGGCGTGAAGATGTCTGGGAGCCGGATCAGGATATTAACTGGGGCGACGAAACCACCTGGCTGGAACACCGTCATCCTGAAGAACTGGCGAAATCACCGCTGGGCGCAACGGAAATGGGGCTGATTTACGTCAACCCGGAAGGCCCGAATCACAGTGGCGATCCGGCTTCTGCGGCTCCGGCCATCCGTGCCACGTTCGGCAATATGGGCATGAACGATGAAGAGATCGTCGCGTTAATCGCCGGTGGTCACACGCTGGGTAAAACGCACGGTGCAGGCGATGCCAGCAACGTGGGCGTTGACCCTGAAACCGCCCCGATTGAATCGCAGGGGCTGGGCTGGAAAAGCAGCCACGGATCCGGTGTCGGCGCGGATGCCATCACCTCCGGTCTGGAAGTGATCTGGTCACAGACCCCGACGCAGTGGAGCAATTACTTCTTCGAAAACCTGTTCAAATATGAGTGGGTGCAGACCCGCAGTCCGGCGGGTGCGATCCAGTTCGAAGCCGCCGATGCGCCGGATATTATTCCTGATCCGTTCGATACGTCGAAAAAACGCAAACCGACCATGCTGGTGACTGACCTGACGCTGCGTTTTGACCCGGAATTCGAGAAAATTTCCCGTCGTTTCCATGGCGATCCGCAGGCTTTCAACGAGGCCTTTGCCCGCGCATGGTACAAACTCACCCACCGCGATATGGGGCCGAAAGCCCGTTATATCGGGCCGGAAGTGCCTAAAGAAGATTTAATCTGGCAGGATCCGTTGCCAGTTCCGGTGTATCACCCGACGGGGGCGGATATCGCGCAGCTGAAAGAAAAAATTGCCGCTTCCGGTCTGAGCGTCAGTGATTTGGTTTCGGTGGCGTGGGCATCGGCGTCTACTTTCCGTGGCGGTGATAAGCGCGGAGGCGCGAACGGTGCGCGTCTGGCGCTGCGTCCGCAACGAGACTGGGACGTGAATGCCACTGCAGCCCGCGCGCTGCCTGCTCTGGAGTCTGTGCAGCAGTCATTGCAGAAAGTATCTCTCGCGGATGTGATCGTGCTGGCTGGTGTGGTGGGTGTTGAAAAGGCAGCGAAAGCGGCTGGCGTCGATATCGATGTGCCATTCACGCCGGGCCGTGTGGATGCGCGTCAGGATCAGACCGATATTGAGTCGTTTGAATTGCTGAAACCGAAAGCGGATGGTTTCCGTAACTACCGTGGCGATACGGCGAATACCGCGACGGAAAATCTGCTGATCGACAAAGCTCAGCAACTGACCCTGACCGTGCCGGAATTAACGGTGCTGGTCGGCGGATTACGTGCGCTGGGTGCTAACTACGACGGCAGCAATCTGGGCGTGTTCTCGGAGAAAACCGGTGAGCTGAACACCGATTTCTTCTCGAATCTGCTCGATATGCGCACCGAATGGAAAGCCACAGACGGTTCCGGTGAGTGTTTTGAAGGCCGTGACCGTGTCAGCGGAGAAGTCCGGTTCGCTGCCACGCGTGCCGATCTGGTGTTTGGTTCGAATGCCATATTACGTGCCAACGCCGAGGTTTATGCCAGCAGTGACGCCAAAGAGAAGTTCGTGAAAGACTTTGTCGCCGCCTGGACCAAAGTGATGGATCTGGACAGATTCGAGCTTTGAATTAACGGATAGTTTGACAGCGCAAAGCCCGCTTAAATCTTTTTAAGCGGGCTTTTTCGTTCAGTCAGCTAATAACAGGGGATTGTCATTTAATACCAGCGCGTCTCGCACTTCCCAGCCCCTGAGCTTGCCGGGATTAAGTAACCCGTTGGGATCAAGACATTTTTTAACAGAAACGACGTCAGGTTTAATTTCACCCTGTTTGCCATCTTCAATCTGATAAACATGCGGGTTATTTATTTTTACGTCATTACCACGGAAGGTCATCATTATTTCGTTCAATCTTTCCTCGCTGGAATAACGGACTAATTGTAAGCCGCTGGCGGTGATGTTTCCGTCATAGTCACGCAGGAATTCAATATGTGAAATAACCTCGTCGCCGAATGTTTCAGCCATATCGATAATCTGCTGGCGATAATTCGTATGATTAAACGCCGTTTGCAAATAGGTCAGTGAGCTGTCAATTTTCAGGGCGTGCAGCGTGGTGTGGTTCCAGCAATATTCCATCAGAGACGCATTGGCTTCGCGTGCTTCACCGGCAGACTGGCGTACCGCGCTGCGCCCGCGAAATTGTTCCAGCAGATGGGCGCAAAATCCTTCGCTTTCCTGCGCAATCACGCTGATGACTGCGTGCTGGCTGGCCTGATAATGCCCGTTCAGATGGCTGAACCAGGACGGGATCGGCGCAGCGAAAAGTGCCAGCTGGCGTTTTACCAGCCCCGGCGAGCGGGCAAAGGCGTTGGCGTAATCCAGCGCGTCGGTGAAATCGTCGAAAACGTCCAGCCGCTCAATCCACTGATGAACCGGTGCCAGCGCCAGTTCGACCTCAAGCACAATACCGTTGCTGCCGTAAGCATGATGCAGCAACAGTGCCTGCGGCGCGGGAACGTGCAGAATGCGCGGTACGGCTTCCATGGTCATGACTTTGACGCTGAGTACATTACCCGGCGCGCCGAGCGGACCGTAGTTGATCGAACCGATGCCGCCAAAGCCGCCGCCGTACAGGCCACCCAGGCTGGCGAGCCGGTAAGTTGACGGCATGCAGCGCAGTTCCCAGCCCGCCGGACGGGTGATGGCTTCAAGGTCGGCCAGACGGATCCCCGCCTGTGCGCGCACCACGCCGTCAGCCATTTCACAGACCTGATTAAAGCCGGTCATGTCCACCAGAATTCCGCCTTCCAGCGGCACCAGTTGGCCATAGTTACCGGTCGCGCCACCGCGCAAAATCAGCGGTAACTGATGCGTAACGCAGGCTTTCACCAGCAAACTCAGCTCGTTTTCACTGCGCGGTCGGACGACGGCATCGGCCTGTTTGTCTTCGAGTTGGCGCTTCAGTACCGGACTGAACCAGTGGAAATCACGTGAAAGGCGTTTGACTTTGGTTGCCTGCAAAGTCCAGTCGAGATCTGGGAGCGCCTGCAGTATCAGGGCAAGCGCGTGTTGACGTTGTTCACTGTCCATATTTTTCTGCCTGAATTGAATGAAGTTAATGAGATTGCACGGCTTCGCTTTCGTGCCAGGCACTCAGGGCGCGTCGCGAAATCCACGACATCACGCCAAATAAGGCGATGCCGGTGAGTGAAATGAGCAGCAGGGCAGCAAACATCAGCGGGATGTCCAACTGATAGCCCGCCTGCAATATCTGGTAGGCCAGACCGGTATTATTGCCGCCGGTACCGGCCACAAATTCGGCAACCACCGCGCCAATCAGCGACAGGCCGCTGGAAATACGCAGCGCACCAAAAAAATAAGGCAGGGCGGAAGGAATGCGTAAGCGGATCAGAATTTGCAAACGGCTGGCGCGGTTGAGCTGGAAATAGCTCAGCAGTCCCGGCGATACGCTGCGCAGTCCCTGCGTGGTGTTGGAAATAATCGGGAATACCGCCATCAGTGTCGAACACACCACCAGCGACAGCGTGGTGTCTTTGACCCAGATGATGATCAGCGGTGCGATGGCGACAATCGGCGTCACCTGCAAAAACACGATGTACGGGAACAACGCGGTTTCAACAAAGCGGTTCTGTACCAGCACGAAAGCCACGGCTGAGCCGATGACAATCGAGAGTAAAAACGAAATCAGGGTGATTTTCAGCGTGAACAGCAGCGACATCATCAGCGAACCGAGATTGGTCCACAGGCTGTTGAGCATGACGACCGGGGAGGGCACCAGAAACTGGGGGATTTTGAAATAGCTCACCCAACCCTGCCACAGCAAAATCACTACGACGGCCACGACTGCCGGATAAAGCACTTTGCGAAAGGTCGGATTATTGATCCACGGAGAAGATTTTTGAGTTTGCATAGCGTTACTCCATACCCGATTGGCTGGCTTGCAGCAGGCTGTCCTGCAACTGTTTCGCATAACGTGAAAACGCCGGACTGACGCGGAAATCTTCGCTGCGCGGGAAAGGCTCGGTGATGGCGATATCTTCCACCACGCGTCCAGGACGGGCAGCCATCATGATTACCCGCTGAGAGAGAAATACCGCTTCGTGAATCGAGTGCGTGACAAATACCACCGTCAGACCCTGTTCACGCCACAGGCGCAGCAGGTCGCTGTCGAGTTTGTTACGGGTGATTTCGTCGAGCGCGCCAAAGGGTTCGTCCATCAGCAGCAGTTTCGGTCGTGTCACCAGCCCGCGGGCAATCGACACGCGCATCTGCATGCCGCCCGACAGCTCGCGCGGCAGGACGTGGGCAAATTTCCCCAGCCCGACCAGTTCCAGCGCTTCACTGACGCGGGTATTGGCTTCGGCTCGCGGTACGCCCGCCAGATCCAGGGGTAAACGCACGTTGTTTTGCACATTGCTCCACGGCATCAGCGTGGCTTCCTGGAACACGAAAGACAGCGGCACCTGCGTTTTTTCACGGCTGTCACGACGCCACAGCACCAGCTTGCCGTCACTGGGTTCTGTCAGCCCGGCGACCATTTTTAACAGGGTACTTTTGCCACAGCCCGAAGGGCCAAGCAGCGTCACAAATTCTCCCTGATTGATGGTCAGATTGACCGGCAAAAGTGCGCGCGTTCCGTTGCTGTAAATTTTCTCGGCCGACAGCACTTCGATGGCGGGCACCGGCGGAGGATTAGCTGAGCGGATATCGCTCATCACGGTCAGTTTTGGGGCTGAATTCATGGCATAACCTTCGCGTCTTTGACCATGTCGAGGGTGTAAGTCTGCTCAAACGGCACTTTGCCGGCGTCGATCAGCTTGTTCTTGACCAGCATGTCCCAGGTCTTTTTCAGACGCGGTTCAGTGATGATGCCGATACCAGCGGTTTGCGCGTCGCCGCCGGTGACCAGCTGATACTTTTTCATCTGCGCGATGCCGAAAGCAATCTGATCAGCGCCCATGCGCGGGTTGTCTTTGGTGATAAGCGCGTTGCCCGCCGTCGGATCCTGCAAGTATTCCTTCCAGCCCTGCATCGATGCTTTCACAAACGCAGCGACTGCCGCCGGGCGTTTTTTAACGGTGTCGGCCATGCAGATAATCGAGTTACCGTACGGCGGATAACCCCAGTCGCTGAGCATGTAGACGTAGAACGGTTTGCCGCCTTTTTCGACCGAGAAGGGCTCGGAAGTCACATAGCCTTGCTGCACCAGATTATTGTCCGCGAGGAAAGGCTGCACGCTGAAGGTATACGGTCGGATTTTGGCGCTGTCCAGCCCCAGTTCACTCTTCGCCCACGGCCAGAAAGAGGTGTAGGCCTCGGTGGCCAGCAGGAAGGTTTTGTCTTTCAGTTCCTGCCCTTTTTCCACTTTGTCATGACTGATAAACACTGTCGGTGAATGCTGGAATACCGTCGCCACCGTCATCGCATGCACGCCAGCCTGCCAGGTTTCCAGCGCCTGACCGTTGTCGCCAAGCGTACAGTCAGCCTGTCCCGCAGCCATCAGTTGCATCACGTTAACCTGCGGGCCGCCCATCTTGATGCTGACGTCCAGACCGGCAGTTTTATACAATCCTTTGGCCTGAGCGTCGTAAAAACCACCGTGCTCCGCCTGCGCGTACCAGTTGGTCAGGAAGGTGAATTTTTCTTCCGCCAGCGTCGTGGTGGAAACCCCGGCCAGCAGCAGCGCCAGCAGGGTCAGAGTCGGTTTACGCCGTATTTTCATCGAATGAATGCCTTTATTTAGTGACAAAAGAAGACGAAGGAGGAGTGAAGCTGGTCTGCACAAAACCGTTCCAGTGGTGTTTTCCCCAGGTCGGTTCACTGCGTACTTTCCATTCCATCAGGTGGATTTCAGTGATCGCCTGCGCCCAGCTGGCGGCGAGGGAATCGAGGATCGCATGGCCCTGTTCGGCGGTTGCGCCCCTCGGGTCGCCGATAACCCCGCTCGGGCCAAAATCATAAGAAACCCAGGCAGCCGCAGGGCGGCCTGATGAGAGTGTCGGGCAGGGAAATTCCGGCGGATAATTGGCGACCGCGCGTTCGATGTGCACGCATTCCGGTGCCAGCGCCATCATCACCGCCGTTTCGCTGTGACCCGCATGCATCGCCATTTTCTGTTCCTGCGCACTCAGGTACTGGTTTTCCACGTTGGCCACGCGGAACACGTCGTGCGGGATCATGATCATGTCGCCGTGGCGCAGGCGCATTTCCCGTGAGGCCATTTGCAACACCTGCGGCTGTCCGCCGTGACCGTTGATCATCAGCAGCTTGCGGAAACCGGCGCGGTACAGGGATTCGGCAATCTCCAGAACCGTCTGCAACAGCGTGTCGCCGGTCAGGGTCAGGGTGCCGGGGAAATTGAGATGTTCGTCTGATTTGCCGTAAGTGACAGGGGGAATGGCGTAGGCCGGAATGTCTTTTGACAGCCGCGCCAGCGCATGACCTGCCACGCCGGAGGAGATCACGCTGTCCACCGAACACGGCAGATGCGGGCCGTGCTGCTCAATCGCACCGGTCGGCAGTACGATCACCGTATTGGCCTTATCGGGCAATGCCGCGATGGCCGTCCAGCTCAGGAAAGGGAGAAAACGATCTGCGGGAATATAGCCGTTAATCATGCTGTGCCTCGTGGTCGGACATTATTGGGTTAAGCGGGATTGCGGTAACCAGGCTGTGGCTTCCACTTCAATCAGGACCTCGGCGCTGGGCAGCATTTCACTGACCTGTACCACGGTAGAAACCGGCGGTTGTCCGGCGTAAAAGAGTTTTCTCACCCGGCTGTAGTACGGGAAGTGATCAAGGTTGCGAAAGTACTGCACCAGCTTGATCACATCGCTCATTTGCCCGCCCGCGTCCTCGATGGTGTGACGGATACTTTCGAGCACATACCAGCTCTGGGCGAGGATCGGCCCCTGTTTGGCGTCGGTGGAAAACTCACCCGTTTCGCCCAGCAACTGACGCGCTTGGGCGGGGATATCCTGAAAACCGCGTACGATCGTTGCCGTCTGCGGATTTACCGGAATGATGCCGGAGAGAAAGACAAAATCACCGGCACGACGCCAGGCGGCATATTTGGCAAGCGGTTTGCCCGCTCCTGCTTCAAGACTCATGGGATAAATCCTCATTCCACGTGCGTTGGTGGGTGAGCCTGCCGTGGTGGAACACCAGACGGGCTGCGCTGTTCAAAGGCCAGGTCAGGCTGTCACTGTCGGGAAATATCACTAAACTGGCAGCGCTGCCGGGGGCGAGCGGCAGGCCGGTCTGAGCATCACCGGTCAGGGCGGCAACATCGCAAATCAGCCGCGACTGCTGATCAAAGAGGTTATCGAGCTGAAGCGCGAACAGGGCGCAGCTCAGGGTATCCAGCGGGTCGTAACTGCCCGCCGGACAAAAGGCGTCCTGCACGTTATCGCAGCCGAGTAACAGCAGAACGCCCGCCGCCTGCGCTTCTTTGAGCAGGGTAATCCCGCGCTGGCGGGGTGTGCGTCCGGTGGCGGCATCCTGCAACAGCAGATTGGTCATCGGCAGGGCAATCAGCGTGACGCGCTGTGCCGCCAGCAAACCCAGCACCTCCTGCGCCTGTTGCTCACTGCCGGAAGCCAGCGCACAGCCGTGGCTGCAACAGATGTGCCCGCGCCATTTATTTTCAGGAACTTCATTCTCAGACAGGTAATGCGCCAGCCAGCTCAGGCCGTGTGCCACCGGTGAAAGCTCTTCATCGATGTGCAGATCCAGATTCAGTTGCCAGCGAGAGGCGCTGCGCATGAGATTGGTCATCGCTGCCGGATCCCAGTTGGACGAGTGGATAAATCCGCCCAGCAGGCAATCTTTTCCGCTTTCTGCGACCGCGCGGGCGATGCGGTCAGCCGCCTCGGCATCAGCGAAAAAGCTCAGGGGTGCCAGCGCGACGCGCTCCAGCGTGATGCCTGGTTGCGCGATGTCAGCCAGTTCTGACCAGGCCAGCGGAGGCGTGACATCGAACCAGTCAATATGAGTACGTACACGGGTGACACCATTGGCGGCAGCCAGAGCCAGTCCCTTGCGGGCACGCTGGCGAAGATCCTCGGCGGTCCAGTGCTGGCGGTCCTGATGCATTGTTTCAATGGCGGCCAGCAGACCGGGTCTGGAAGGACGGCTGCGACCAATGGTGAAGGTTTTGTCGAGATGCGCGTGAGGTTCCGTCAGCCCCGGCAACGCCAGCGCGCCGTGTGCGTCCCACAGATCTGTTTGTCCTGCACGCGCAGGCTGTAACGAAGAAATTTTCCCCGCATCAAAACGCAAATCTGCCATAACCGGTTCGCCAGCCTGCAAAGGCCAGCCGGCGGGAAGCAGCCATGCGGGGAGGCGGAGGTTGGCAATGCCGTTAAGCGCTGAGTCAGGTGTCGGAAGGTTCATCTTAAGGCTCCGCGTTAGCATTACAGGTCGAGGACCAGAAGGGGGCTTTTGGAGCGTGAACAGCACAGCGTGATTTGCGTATTGTCCGCTTTCTCTTCTTCGGTCAGCACACAGTCCCGGTGATCGGGAATGCCGTCGATGACGTCAGTAATACAGGAGCCGCAAATACCCTGTTCGCACGACAGCATAATATCGACTCGGGCACTTAATAAGACTTCGGCGATGGACTGGTTCGGACCCACTAAATAACGTTGTCCGGTGGAATTCAGCTGAATATAAAATTCATCACCCCCGGTATCATTATTCAGATTCGTATTACTGAACCGCTCAAAAGATAACTGATCTGCCTGCCAGTGATATGTCTGCATTATTTCTTCAAGACGCCCGATAAAGCCGTCAGGGCCACAGGCAATAACACGGGTGTGTTCCTCCGGCTGGCATAAACTCAGCGGGACGAGGTGACGCAGGGAATCGTTTGCCTCGCGGCAATGTGAAAAGACATTTTTCGCCAGTGCGGGCGCATTCAGTCGCGATGTGAACGCTGCTTTTTCCCGGTCTGAAACATAATAATGCAGTTCAAATTCAGTCTGTTGCTGAGCCAGTTGTTCAGCCATCGCCAGCACCGGCGTGATGCCGATACCGCCAGCGAAAAGCAGATATTTTCCGGCGTCGGGTAGCGGAAAGTGATTTCGCGGGGCGGAGATGGTGAGGTTATCGCCAGCGCTGAAATAATGATGAATAAAGCGCGATCCGCCTGTGGAATTCTCCGCCAGCTTTACGCAGATTTCATAATATTCTCCGCTGTGATTTTCGGTGCAGAGAGAATACTGACGCGGGCCGATTTCAGGAATGAAAACGTCAATGTGCGCACCCGGTAAATAAGCCGGTAATAAGCCTCCCTGCTGCGCAATAAGTTGCAGGGAAATATTCCCTGAACCATTTACCCCGACAGCCCTGATCGTGACAGGAATTAATCCGGTATCTTTCATCGTCATTTACCGTATTTATTTTTCATGAGTTATTTATTAAAGGGAATTCAATATCTCTGCCGCATAACCCGCTGTCATCACGCCGCAAACAGCGCAGGGCGGGCAATACCGGCAATGAAACGATTGTTCCCGTTGCAATGAAAGCTACGTTATTGTTATAAAACTGTTGCGTCCAGCGCTTTGATTCGCACGTCCCGTTGCATAAAAGAGAGCACTCACCTATGTTCGCATTCTCCCGTTTTCTGCTGTACTTCACTGAGGTTGCCCGTCAGGGATCTTTTCGCAAGGCGTCCGAAACCCTGCATGTTGCCGCTTCGTCGATTGACCGGCAGATCCTGCGGGTTGAAAAGGAATTAGCCATGCCGCTGTTTGAACGCCATCCCACCGGGCTGCGGCTGACCGCAGCGGGGGAATTGTTGTTGCACTCGGCGAACAACTGGAAAAAGGATTTCTCCCGCGTCTGCGAACAGCTCGACGACCTGCGCGGGTTGCGGCGCGGGCATGTGCGGATCGCCACTATCGACGCCATCAACCGGCAGTTTTTCTCGGCGATGCTCAGGAAAGTGCATGCCGATTACCCGAATATCTCTTTCACGCTGACCACCATGAATAATGTGGACATTCAGCAGGCGCTGATGTCCGGTGATGCCGACTTCGGGGTGATGCTGAACCCGCAAAGTTCCCGCGAGTTGCAGGTGCGCGCTTTTGCTGAAATCGAACTGGGGATTGTCGTACCGAAAGGGCATCCGCTCGGCAGCCGGAGCGGCGTGCGTTTTAATCAGTGCATGGAGTATCCGTTCATCCTGCCTGCGGCACCCCTGATGCTGGCTGAGCCGGTGCAGGCGCTGATGAATATCAACGGCGACATGATCAACGAGGTTGCGGTGTCGAATAACATCCACATGATCCGCTCGCTGATTAAAGAAAAAATGGGCATCGGCATTCTGTGCTGGCTCGACATCATGGATGAGGTGGAAAGCGATGAGTTGCAGTTTATTCCGCTGACCGATCCGCAATTAAAAACGTTCACGCTCTCGCTGTGCGTTGCCCCTTCACGGCAACTTTCTCTGGCCGCCTCGATGATGCTCAAACAGCTGGAGATGTTATTCAGCAAGATCCAGACCCCGGGGGGAGAACGGCACTGATATGCACTAATCTGGTGCGACGCGCTCCGTGGTGAATCAAAGGTTGCAGAGCACACACCGGTGAATCCCCCGACAAAGCGCAGGGAGAGCGCATCGGATAAGTTGGCATCTTTCTTGTATAGCTAAGAGTGAGTATAAGCGGTCAGTGCAGACAACTGCGCGGGACATTGCTCAGCAACCATTTCGCGGTTCATTTTGAGCCGGTCAGGGGGGCTGAGCCGCATTCGCTCATCCTCCCTCCGGCGATGATTAGGAGAGGAGCAATGAAGTCAATTTCCCGCATTCCCCTGTCTTGCTGCGTGCTGAGCGCGCTGATTTCTGGTGTGGTTTCTCTGCCGGCACATGCCGATGAGAAAATCGCGCTGCTGACATCCTGGTACGCGCAGGCGGAGCAGGGTGGCTACTATCAGGCACTGGCGACAGGCATTTATAAACGTTACGGGCTGGATGTCAGCATTCAGTCCGGCGGTCCGCAGGTTAACGGCATGCAGTTGCTGCTGGCAAAACGCGCCGACGTGATTATCGGTTATGACCTTCAGTTGCTCGAGTCAGTGCAGCGCGGGTTTCAGGCCAAAGCCATTGCAGCACCCTTCCAGTTCGACCCGCAGGGTCTGCTGACCCACGCTTCTGTCACTTCCCTCGACGGTCTGAAAGATAAAACCATTCTGGTTTCCAGTTCCGGGCAATCCACCTGGTGGCCGTGGCTTAAGGCGCGTTATCAGCTCAGCGACTCGCAGGTTCGTCCTTACACTTTCAACATCCAGCCCTTTGTCGCCGACGAGAATGTGGCGCAGCAAGCCTATGTCAGTTCTGAAGTGTTTCAGGCGCAGAAGGCCGGGGTGAAATCCAATTTCTTCCTGTTTTCTGAGCACGGTTATCCCCCTTACGGCGGGATCCTGATCACCCGTCCTGACCTTATCAGCAGCAGAAAAGAGGCGATGGCCAAGTTTGTGCAGGCGTCGATGGAGGGCTGGGTGAGCTATCTGCAAAATCCGGCAGCAGGCAACGCGCTGATCAAAAAGGATAACCCGAAGATGACGGATGACCTGCTGGCCTGGGGCGTTCAGCAAATCAAAGAACATCACCTGATTGACGGCGGCGATGCGGCGACCCAAGGCTGGGGTACCATGACGCAGGGCCGCTGGCAGAAAACCCGTGATTTTATGGTTAACGCCAAACTGCTGGATGCCGGTACCGACTGGAAGCAGGCTTATACCACTGAATTTGTCGATCATATGCAGGTTAAACCCTGAGGAGCGTTGTGATGTCATCTGACTCATTGCTGATTAAAAATGCGCACGCGATCCTGACCGGTTTGCCCGGTGACGCGGCGCGCCACGCCGGGCCGGATATTCGCGTCCGTGACGGTGTCATCGAGGCGATTGGCTCCCTGACGGCGCTGCCCGACGAGCGGCTGATTGATGCCCGCGACTGCGTGGTCTATCCCGCCTGGGTGAATACGCACCATCACCTGTTTCAGTCTTTGCTCAAAGGCGAGCCGCAGGGGCTGAACAAAAGCCTGACCGCGTGGCTGAGCGCAACGCCTTATCGTTTTCGCGCGACGTTTGATGAAGCCACCTTTCGTCTCGCGGTGCGCATCGGTCTGACCGAACTGTTACGTTCCGGCTGCGCCACCGTCGCCGACCATAACTATCTTTACTGGCCGGATATGCCTTTTGATACTTCGGAAATCCTGTTCAGTGAAGGGGAAACGCTGGGCATGCGCATTGTGCTGTGTCGCGGGGGCGCTACGCAGGGGCGGGCGATTGAGAAAGATTTGCCGCAGGCGCTGCGTCCGGAGAACTTTGACCATTACATGGCAGATATGGAACGGCTGGTGGGCCGCTATCACGATCCACAACCGGCGTCACTGCGCCGCGTGGTGATGGCACCGACGACATTGCTGCATTCGGCGCCGGGTCCGCAACTGCGTGAAATGGCGAAACTGGCGCGCAGTCTGGGGATACGGCTGCACAGCCATCTTTCAGAAACGGTGGATTACCTCGATGCGGCACGCGCTAAGTTCGACATGACGCCGGTGCAGTTTTGCGCCGAACACGACTGGTTGGGGGATGACGTATGGTTTGCGCATCTGGTGAAACTGTTGCCGCAGGAAATCACGATGCTGGGCGAGACCCGAACCGGCATTGCGCACTGTCCGCAAAGCAACGGGCGGCTGGGCAGCGGCATTGCCGATTTGCTGGCGCTGGAGCAGGCGGGCGTGCCGGTATCGCTGGGCGTGGACGGTGCGGCATCGAACGAAGCCGCCGACATGCAAAGTGAGGCTCATGCCGCGTGGCTGTTGCAGCGCGCCAGAAAAGGCATGCTGGCCAAACCGCGCTATGACGGTGGCACTTTTGAAGGTGGCGGCGACGCAGCGTCCATCGAAGACGTGGTGCGCTGGGGCAGTGCAGGCGGGGCGCAAATCCTCGGGCTGCAACAAAGTGGCACCGTGCAGGTCGGTATGCTGGCGGATATCGCCATTTACCGGCTGGACGACCCGCGTTACTTCGGTCTGCATGACATGGCCATCGGCCCGGTGGCCTGCGGCGGTCGTGCCTCACTGAAAGCGCTGATGATTAACGGCCGCGTGATCGTCGAAAACGATGTGATCCCCGGTCTTGATCTGGAAGAGATGCGCCATCAGGCCATGTCAGCCGTCCTTACCCTGCAACAGCGTGCTGCGCGCTAACCCTATTGATTAAGAAGGATAAGAACAATGACACAATCAACTCAGACAGCTGGCTATGCACTGAAAGAACTGGAAAAAGAAGCGGGTATGGGCGCGATGGGTGAAGAGACGTTTGCCCGTGAAGTGCGTTGTATTGATTTATCAGATTTCGAGCAGCGTAAAAGTGAGATAGCCGACGAACTCTGGACTGCCGCTGTCGAAATTGGTTTTTTCCAGGTCAGTCATCACGGCATTGCGCTGGACGATATCCGTCAGGCATTCAGCATGACAGAGGATTTCTTTTCACTGCCCGATGACGTAAAAGCACAATATCCGCTGGCGCGTAACGCCGGTTGGGAGAATAAATCGCAGGTGCGTCCGTCGACCCGAACGCCGGATCAGAAGGAATCCTATCAGATTACCCGTCCGCTGATGGGCCCGCTGTGGCCAAGTGAACAGGAGCTGCCTGCGTTTAAAAACACCATGCTGAGCTTTGAATCGCAGTGCTGGCAACTGGGCATGAAATTGCTTTCCTGCTTTGCGCTCAAACTGGGCTTTGCGGAGCATTTTTTCGAACAGGCGCACAATCCGGATCAGCAAACCTATCAGAGTACGCTGCGTATGCTGCATTACTATGCCACCGAACAATCGGAGCAGGGGATGTGGCGGGCAGGTGCGCATACGGATTTTGACTGCCTGACGCTGCTTTTCCAGCGCCCGGGTCAGGGCGGATTGCAGGTATGTCCAGGCAAAGACAGCGAAAGTCAGCAGTGGACCAGCATCGAACCGCGCGAAGACGTGATCACCTGCAATATCGGCGACATGCTGATGCGCTGGAGTGACGATCAGCTGCCGTCAAACTTTCACCGTGTCAGAAGCCCGCTGCCCGGCGAATATCAGGGCGCGCGCTACAGCCTGGCGTTTTTCTGTCAGGCCAATAAAGATGTCGAAATTCTCGGGCCACAAGCCAAATACCCGGCCATCAGCGCCGAGGATTATCTGCAACAGCGTATTCAGGCGAATTTTGCCAAAGGGTAAGCGCACATAAAAAGCAAAAAGCCCGCCGAGTTATCTCAGGCGGGCTTTTTTTCGGCTACCGGTCAGGCGATGGTATTGATATTGCGCCCGATTGCCGGATTAGCAGGTAACGCCGGAATGGAGTCAATCATGCTGGTCACTGCAGTCTGCTGATTATCCAGAGACTTTTTCAGCAGGATGTTGTTCACCTGATTGCTGGTATCCAGGCTGTTAAGACTGGTTGCCAGCGACGCGATTTGCGATACATCCATTTTGCTCTCCTGTTCGGGACATCATAAAAGGAACTCATTAGGGCCGGAACCCGTCATTACATTGTTATCGGCATTTAAGGCAATACCTTGAGCGATAAATGACGCAGATGTCGCCGCCTGAACACGACTAAAGCAGGCCGGAAGGGCAAAAGACCCTGCAGCCTGTATAGCCTGAGGAATTACGGTTATAATCCCCAAAATTATTCAACGGATTTAGAAACGACGATGACAAAACTCACCTTGCAGGAACAACTGCTGAAAGCAGGATTAGTCAGCAGTAAAAAATTGGCCAAAGTTGAGAGAACGGCCAAAAAGTCACGCGTTCAGGCACGTGAAGCCCGGGCGGCTGTGGAAGAAAACAAAAAAGCGCAACTTGAGCGCGATAAACAGCTGAGCGAAGAACAAAAGCAGGCGGCGCTTTCTAAAGAGTATAAGGCTCAGGTGAAACAGCTGATTGAAATGAACAAAATCATCATTTCAAAGGGCAATATCGATTTTAACTTTACCGACGACAAGCTGATTAAGCGGATCGCCGTGGATAAAACCACTCAGGCGCAGCTGATTAGTGGCCGTCTGGCCATTGCCCGTCTGGTTTCAGAAAAGAGCGGTGAGAGCGAATACGCGATTATCCCCGCCATCGTGGCAGATAAAATCGCACAGCGGGATGCGAGCAGCATTGTATTAAACAGCGCGCTGAGTCAGGAAGAGCAGGACGAAGATGATCCGTATGCAGATTTCAAAGTGCCAGATGATTTGATGTGGTAGTTCGGCATATTAAGTTGCCCTCACAGTAATGTGAGGGCATTAAATCTCGGAGCAATCCAGATTTTCATCGTCTCAAACCAAATTCCCAATAGCAAAAAGCCCGCTTAAGTTTCCTTAAGCGGGCTTTTCTAATTTGGCTCCTCTGACTGGACTCGAACCAGTGACATACGGATTAACAGTCCGCCGTTCTACCGACTGAACTACAGAGGAATCGTGTGAACGGGGCGCATAATATCCAGAGGGCTCTGGAGTGTCAACGGCAAATTCTTTAAATGCGTCTGACTGCTCAGCAACTAATCAACGTGGCCACAATTAGTCACTTTTCTGCCAGAAAAATGGGTTGAATCCCGCTTTTTAACAATCACAACGGTGGCCGCGAAGTTGCCTTGCCAGCGGGTCCTGCTGATAAAAACGGGTAAAATGGCCGTATACCAGCGGAAAACGTTCTGAAAGCAGTTCCGGTGCACTAAAGAAATACTCTGAAAGTACGGCAAAACACTCCGCCGGATCGGTTGCTGCGTAAGCATCCATACTGGCCGCTTCTTCGCCGACGGTATCAATTTCATCCTGCAAATTCTGCATCGCCGCCTGTAAATCATGCTCCCAGGCCACCACTTCACGCAGCGGAATAGGCGGTATACCGCTCACTTCGCCGCCGTTTCGCATATCAAGTTTATGCGCGGCTTCGTGGATGATCAGGTTAAAGCCGGAGTTATCAAACGAATCTTCGATATCCTGCCAGTTCAGCACGATCGGACCCTGATCCCAGCTCTGACCGGCGTGGATTTGCGAACCGGCATGAACCAGTCCGTTTTCATCCTGCCACGGAGAATCGACAACGAAAGGCGAAGGGTAGAGCAAAATTTCATGAAAACCATCGAGCCACGATGCACCGAGTTCCATCACCGGCAGCGCAAAAAGTAACGCGATGCGTGCCTGCATTTGTTCTGTCAGCACGATACCCTGCAACGGAACCAGTCGTTTCTGCTGCAAAAGCTGACTGGCGATCTGAATCAGACGCTGTTGCTCTTGCTCGTTCAGGGAGGACAACAGCGGGATATTCAGGGCGTCATTCCACGCTTCTGATTTCTCAATTTTCAGTTCATTCGCCTTCCACGGCCACTTAATCATCATCTTGCTCGCAAAGTGATCATTCAATTTATCAGCAGGGTTTTGCCTCAGACTACACCAATACAAGTAACTTCAACAAGTTAGCAGCGTATTGGGATAATTCTGAGTGGATGTTACACATCATGAGATTTTAAGCAAAACGCGCACACGTCTAATCAGACATAGCTCACGTTATTATTCTAGTCACTGAGTGCGTAACGCGCCCGCAACGTTGAAAACACGGCGGGCGCGGGGAAGGGTTAGAGCCGGATCCACTTTTCGATAAATTCAGACGGATCAGCAGGCTTTCCGAAAAAGTAGCCTTGCAGGTATTCGAGGCGGTAGGGGGCGAGATAATCGACCTGTTTCTGTGTTTCGATGCCTTCTGCCACGATGACCATTTGCAGGCGTTTGGCCAGATCAATCACGTTATCGACGATATGCCCGGCCAGCGCATCTGTGCCGATCCGGCCAATAAAACTCTGGTCGATTTTTAAAATGTCGATGTGGAATTGTTGCAGGTAAGCCAGGCTGGAATGGCCGGTACCAAAGTCATCCATGGCAATCAGCACACCCATCCGGCGCAGCGCTCTGAACAGGCTGTGGGTGATTTCTGAGGGCTCGATGAGCTCGCGTTCCGTCAGCTCCAGCACCAGATGGATCGGGTTCTCCCTGAAAGCGTCAATAAAGGCTTTGCAGTCTTCGACCAGTGTCAGGTCTTTGAAGTGGCTGGCGCAGATATTGAATCCGAAATGGAAGTTTGCCGGCAACTCAGCGGCCATTGGTCCGAACTGATCGCGCACCTGTGCCATCATTTGCCGCGTCATCGGCACAATCAGCCCGGTTTCTTCAGCCAGGGGAATAAACTGATAAGGGGGGATCAGCCCCAGTTGCGGGTGCTGCCAGCGCATCAGGACTTCGGCACCGGTGATTTCATGATTCGTGCCATCCACCACCGGCTGCAAATAAGGAATAAATTGTTTTTTGCCCATTGCGTTTTTCAGCGCTGAAACCGGGCCGCCTAAACGACCAAGCAGCGCATAGGTCATGAAAGCAATGAAGATGCTGATCAGCGGGAACAAGATCAGACTGACGGTGGCGTAATCAAAAATATAACGCCAGTGATCACTTTGGCGGATAACGAGCCGCATTTCATAAGGGTAAAACGAGGATTTCAGCGACATCTTTTCGCCATCAGGCCAGGATTCAGACGTATGAATTTTGCCCTGGCTGTCCATCCAGCGGTCGCCCACCTGTAAGATCAGAAACGCATGGGTGCTGAGCAATTGCAGAATATTATGCAGAAAATAACCATCGACACCGACCAGTACGCCGCTGCCGTTGACGTCATGACGATAGGCAATCAGAGGATGATCGGGCGTCACCACATTGCCGCTCATCAGCATCAGTTTTCCGCCGGTGTAATGGCTGGTCGAGATGGTGTCGTCGCGCTCACCGAATAAAGAGGCGCAATAAACAGTATGCTGGCGGTATAAATTGACGGTTCTCACGTTGGGGACTTTGGCGACTTGCCAGCGTAATGCCTGAATGGTCGCCTGATCACAAGGCGCGCCAATCAGATTTTCCACTGCACCCGAGGCAATCGCGGCATTATCCAGCGTCATGTCCACCAGTCTCACGGATTGTTGCAGGCTGGCGCTGACATCACGCCGTAATCCCTGCGTGGTTTGCCACGAAATAGCCAGTATTCCGACCGCTGCGACCACCAGAAACGCAAGCAGTGAAATACAAATCCGGACGTAGGGACGGGTTAACCAGTTTGAGGCCAAAGAAATATCCACCTGTGAGAATCAGAGAAAGAAGTTCCGTATTATTAATATAACCTATAATACTGTTAACCCATGTTACAGCCGAATAAGAAGGTTAACTTCACGCCATTGATAAACCATCTTTTGACACAAATCATGGATAGGTATTGTTGGACCATATTTTGTTTTTTTTAAAACTGTATTTTTCCAATTTTGTAAGCGTATTATCCCGGATTCGCGTATGGTGCGGTAACTTATTACGCTATCAAGCGAAATTTAAAGTTTATAAATGCAGGGGTTTTATATGTTTAGGAAATTATCGGCTGAGTTTATTGGTACTTTCGTTTTAGTTTTCGGTGGTTGTGGTAGTGCAGTTTTCGCAGCAGGCTTTCCTGCGCTGGGCATTGGTTTTGCCGGTGTTGCATTGGCGTTTGGTTTGACGGTATTAACGATGGCGTTTGCTGTCGGCCATATTTCCGGTGGTCATTTTAATCCGGCGGTCACGCTGGGGTTATTTGCCGGCGGACGTATTCCGGCCAGTGATGTCGTGCCTTATATTATTTCTCAGGTACTTGGCGGGATTGCTGCTGCAGCGGTGTTATATGTCATTGCCAGCGGTCATGCTGGTTTTGATGCAACCGCCAGCGGTTTTGCCTCCAACGGTTATGGCGAACATTCACCGGGTGGCTACAGCCTTGCCGCTGCGATGGTGTGTGAAGGTGTGCTGACCGCTATCTTCCTGATTGTTATCCATGGCGCAACGGACAAACGCGCACCGGCAGGTTTTGCGCCGATTGCGATTGGCCTGGCGCTGACCCTTATCCACCTTATCAGTATTCCGGTGACTAACACTTCTGTTAACCCGGCGCGCAGCACGGCGGTAGCATTGTTCCAGGGAACCTGGGCGATTCATCAGTTGTGGATGTTCTGGCTGATGCCGATTGTTGGTGGCATCGTGGGTGGTCTGATTTACCGCTGTGTACTGGAATCTAAAGACTAAGTCAGTTCGTGCGGTTTCAGTTTTATCGGGTTTTACTGGCGGCATAAAGTTTGTAGCATAAGACTTTATGCCGTCTGTCTGTCACCGACATCAGGACTATCCGATGCTTCCCCGTTTTAAAGTGCTTCTTTCTGCCGCTGTTTTCTCTCTTTCCATTTCCGGTGCAGCTCTTGCCGCCGATGCGCCGAGCTACGGGCCGCAATTGCAGGGTTTTGACTATCCTTTCCCGCTGAAACATTTCTCCTTTAATTCGCAGGGTGCGCCATTGCAGATGGGCTATCTCGATGTGTCGCCGGTGGGACGCAAAAACGGCCAGACCGTGGTGCTGATGCACGGGAAAAACTTCTGTGCGGCGACGTGGGGCGACACCATTAAAGCGCTGGCGGGCAGTGGCTATCGGGTGATTGCGCCCGATCAGGTCGGGTTTTGCTCATCGACCAAACCGCAACATTATCAGTACAGTTTCCAGCAACTGGCGATCAATACCCATGAACTGCTGAAAAGCCTGAAAATAACTAAAGCCGTGATTGTCGGGCATTCAACCGGCGGAATGCTGGCGACGCGTTACAGCCTGATGTTTGCGCCAGAAGTCTCAAAGCTGGTGATGGTGAATCCGATCGGTCTGGAAGACTGGAAAGCCAAAGGCGTGCCATACCGCACGGTCGATCAGTGGTATACGCGTGAGCTGAACACTTCCGCTGACAGCATTAAGCAGTATGAACTGAAAACCTATTACGTGAATAAGTGGAAGCCGGAATACGACCGCTGGGTGGATATGCTGGCAGGGCTGAACAACGGGCCGGGGCAAAAACTGGTGGCCTGGAACTCCGCGCTGATTTACGACATGATTTTCACGCAGCCGGTCGTTTACGAATTTAAGAATCTGCGCGTGCCGACCACGCTGATGATCGGCACCGCCGATACCACCGCAATTGGCAGCGACATCGCGCCGCCTGCGGTGAAAGCCAAAATCGGTCACTACAATGTGCTGGGTAAACAGGTCGTGAAAATGATCCCCCATGCGAAGCTGATTGTATTCAAAGGTCTCGGCCATGCTCCGCAGATGGAAGAACCGGAGAAATTTAATGCATCATTGCTGAAAACGCTGTCGCACTGATCCTTAAATGATTTCTCTTTAAGCAATGAAAAACCGCAGCCTGATCGGGCTGCGGTTTTTTTATTGCAATAATTCAGCGGGAATTAACGCAGATTGTCCGGGAAGTTCGCAGGCAGTTCGCTGGCTGCGCAGTCGATCACCGTATCGTTATTCGCACCGCAATCACGTACGAAGGTGATGGTGGCGAATTCATCGATAACTTCAGTTGGATATGCCGGACCCGCATCGCGGTAAGCATTCATCAGCGGAATATGATCGTTCTGGAAGCAGACGGTTTTTTCCGGATTGTTCATGACCCAGCGCGGGAAGAAGATAGTGCCGTGGAACACGTTATCGCCCAGATTGACGATCAGGCTGACGTCAGTCCCGGTAGGTTCTGTCCATGAAATTTTGTAGACGTCTGACGCTACACGAACGATATATGCTTTCTGATCTTTCACCCAACGGTTGCCGACCAGCCCGCTATGAATACGGTAATCCAGTGTTTCAGCATTTTTCACATAGATTTCATAGTTCCAGCCGTTGTCGTAGGTATAAACCACATGTTTGCCAACGAAACCGCTCAGGTCATGTTTATCAAATTTGCTCATGGTAATGCTCCTTAACTCAGTATGGGAGTGAAACGTTTTGTTTCGATGAGAAGAAGTTTACTCGCTAAAAATTTGATAAAAAAACGCTGATTTTAGATGAAAACCATCTATTATTTCGATGTGATTGCGGGATAAAGGACAGGGAAAATGGCGCTACCAAGAACCACGCTTGAGCAATGGGTGGTATTACAAACGGTGATTGAGCAGGGCAGTTACGCGCAGGCCGCGACGGTGCTTAACCGCAGCCAGTCTTCTGTCAGTTATGCGCTGAGCGGATTACAGGAACGCATCGGTTTACCGTTGCTGGAAATCAACGGCAGAAAGGCCACGCTGACCGAGCAGGGGCGCGCCTTACTGGCACAGGCAACGCCGCTGATATCGGCTTTTTTACAGCTTGAACACCGGGCTGCCGGGCTGAAAGGCGGAGTGCGCACCGAGCTGAGTCTGGTGGTCGACAGCGTGTTTCCTCAAAACAGGTTGTTCCGTGCACTGAAACACTTTCAGTCGCAGTTTCCGGACACCCGCGTGCATCTGACCGAGATTTTGCGCGGCGAAAGCCTGGAGCAGCTCAGCGAACAATCGGCTGATTTATATATCACTACGCTGGCGCCGGAAAACGCAATTCACGGACGTTTTCTGCTGGATGTGGATTTTGTGCCGGTGGCGAAAAGTGATCATCCGCTGCTGTCTTTGCCCGTTCCATTGACCGCGCAGGATCTGGCGCGTTTCCCGCTGATAAGCGTCGCTGACCGTCATGCGCGGTCTGAAGATAAGCATCCGGCTGGCACGGTAGCGCACTGGACATTCACCACGGTTGGCGCGGCATTGGAAGCGATAACCGTGGGCGTGGGTTACGGCTGGTTGCCGCTGGAAAGTGTGGATAAAGCGCTGGAAAGCGGCCTGCTCAGCCGCCTGATGCTGTCTGCCAGAACGGTCCGGCAAACGTCGCTTTACATGGTGCTGGATAATGAAACGCAGCGGTATGACCAGACGGTCAGCGAGCTGGCGAAAAGTATTCTGGAGGAGTGCGGTTTGCTGCCGTGAAATCCGGCAGCAAACCGTTTAAGAACATCTGATGAGTTCAGTTCAGTTCAGAACAGATCAGTGAGACGCTTTACAGGCAGCAAGAATATCGAGCTGAGGATCACGCGCCGACGTCTGAACGTTCATCGCGCTGAGCACGGTGTGGAACAGATTATCCTGTGAGACATCTTTGTCTGCCGCATTGGCTTTCAGGCATTGCATGTCTATGCCCTGTGCTTTCGCATAACTTTCGGACAGCCAGAACAGCATCGGAACATGCGTCTGCTGGGCGGGTGCGACGCTGTAAGGTGTGCCGTGCAGATAAAGCCCGTTTTCGCCCAGTGATTCACCGTGGTCGGAAAGGTAAATCACCGCCACGTTGTACTTATCCTGATACTGTTTTGCCTTTTCAATCACCTGCGACACCAGATAATCCGTGTAGAGCAGGGTATTGTCGTAGGTATTGACCAGCTGTTCCTGCGTGCAGTTTTCAATATCGCTGCGCGGACAGTCAGGCGTGAATTTGCGGAATTCCGGCGGATAACGTTTGGAATACGTCGGCCCGTGACTGCCAATCAGGTGCAGGGCGATCAGGGTATTTTTGCCGTCGTTTTTAATATCACCATCAATATTTTGCATCAGCGCCATGTCGTAGCAGGTGTCGCCATCACAATATTTGCCGTCTTTTTTAGTATCGATGATCACGTTAGGCACGCGGTCACAGACACCTTTACAGCCTTCATCGTTATCTTTCCAGAAAACGGAAACCCCGGCTTTGTGCAGGATATCGAGCAATCCTTCGCTGTTACGGGCGCGGTTAGCGTCGTAACTGGTGCGCTTCATATTCGAGAACATACACGGCACAGAAATCGCCGTTGCCGTCCCGCATGACGTCATTTTGCTGAAATTCACCACGTCCGGAACAGCCTGTGTGAACTGGTTGGTCGGTTTGGCATAACCATTCCACGACTGGTTTTGCGCCCGCGCGGTTTCACCCACCACCAGGAAGACCAGATTTGGTTTCTGACCCGGTTGTTGCACCAGTTTTGCATCGTCACCCAGGGTCTGGAAAGGCATCTTCGGTGTGAAATAGCGGTGATTCATGTACTGGAACGCGCTGTACAGGTAGTTGGTCGGGACGATTTCCAGATTGAGTGTGCGGTTGTTGCGACCGACAGACGCGTAATCTTTATAGAAAACGCCGGCGACCGACGCTACCACCAGCAGTGAGATAACCATCGACATCAGACGCACGCCGAGGCGACGCAGGCGGGTTTTCTCGTAGCTGACCGGCGTCAGAAATAACAGAACCGCAGGCAGGATGCCGGTAAAGACAAACCACAGCGCCACTTTCATATTGAGGTACGACGTTGCTTCAGACGACTGCGTCTCAATAATGTTTTCGATCATGCCGCGGTCAAACACCACCTGATAGGTGAGCATCGCAAAACTGGCGAGGGCGCTGACCGGCAGCACAATGATAAAGAAAGGCTTAAGCAACGGGCAGAAACTGAACGGGGTGAACACAAAGTTCAGCGCAGCAAACAGTACGACCGGGATCGTCAGGGCAAAGGCCAGATTATAAGCAGGTAACGCATGCAGGATGCGGTAAAAGTGCAGCAAAATCGGCAGGTTGACGACAAAGGTAAAGTACAACGTTAAGAGCAAGGTAAGCTTAAAATAGCTGATTTTTGGCAATAAATAGCGCAATGACAACTCCCAAGGGGGTATGAAAAGCAAACATAACGTATCTCAATGAATGGCGGGCATAGTATTAGTTCAAGCTTAAGAAAGCCTTAATGGGAATGTCATAAATATTTAACGTGAGGGATTTTTAGAAAAGGTTCAGAAAATAAATAAAAAATAGTTAGCCTGTTTTCTCCGCCTGACGCCTTATGCTGTGCGGCATAGCGAAATGTTGTTTAAATATAAACAGCTCGTTTAAGCCTTTCTGAGTGCGTTTCCTTCCGCTCATTCTGACCTTCCCTGATTACTCCTGACACGTTTAATTCACCACTGGCGGCTTACCGGCTGACAGAAGGACGTTTGTGTTTATTTCATCTTCGGCCACCATTGCGGCCAGCAGTATCATCGAATCTGATGTCATTATCGGCCCGCGGGTAGTTATCGGGCCTTTTTGTATTATTTCCGCCGGTGTGAAAATCGGTGAAGGGACACTCATTTCTTCGCATGTGGTCATCAACGGGAACACGCAAATCGGGTCAGATAACCAGATTGGGATGGGCTCATCGATTGGCGAAATCAGTCAGGATCTGAAATATGCCGGAGAACCTGCCGGGCTGGAAATAGGCAACGGCAACAGGATTGGGTGTCACGCCACATTGCATCGGGGAACCGCACAGGGCGGAGGGATGACCCGAATTGGCAACGACAATCACCTGGGGCGCGGTGTGCATATCGGACATGACTGTCAGGTAGGGAATGCCACTTTTATGGGTGAGAACAGCGGACTGGCCGGGCATGTCGTGCTGGGGAATGAAACGTACATTGATGCGATGTGTGCGGTACATCAGTTTTGCATTATTGGTACGGGAGCCCGTCTGCAGGCCGGATCCTGCGTTGTGCAGGATGTCCCTCCTTATGTTCTGGCGGGCGGTAACCGGGCGTCGCCGCAGGGGATTAATGAACTGGCCAGCAGATTCATGCAGGCAGAACACGCCGAGCGAGAGGTTGTCCGCTATCTGTATGACCTGCTGTATCACCAGCAGGCAGCGGTCGAAAAAGTGAAGCTGGAGATCGGGCGTCTGAGCGTTGAATATCCGCTCCTGTGCCACTTCAATGAATTCTTCCTCCGTTCAGCGCGCGGGATTGTGCGCTGAACGGAGGAAAGGGCGGTCAGGCTTCGAGTGCTAACAGCGCGAAAGTCGCCAGCCAGTGTTCGCCCATATACGTACTGTCGAGGTGATCCAGCGCGCTGTGCAAATGCACTTCGGCGGTCTGGCGCAGCAGCGTGGCACGCGGATCACCGGCAGGCAACGCACCCGCCAGAGAACGCTGGCACCAGGCGCGGCTGAGATTGAGTCCGTCGAGATGGCCGATTTTGCCATCATTACGGTCAGTCACGGTCGCCGGGGTGAAAAGCGTCGCCGGCTGACTGTGGGCCAGATCTGGCAGGAAACGCCCGAACCAGGTCACAAAAGCGTCGCCCGGTAACACGCGGCGCATCAGCTCAGCTTCCATCAGCGAAGGCGAAAGGAATTCATCCCCCCCCGGCTCCCAAGCCTGACAATGTACATCCTCCAGATGCCAGCGCAGCGCCGTTTCCTCTAGGGTTGACGCCAGCGCAGAGTGCTTAACACTGCGCGCATAATCAAGCGTCAGTGCCAGCGCAAAGGCCGTATTAAAATGGCTGCCGACGCGCAGCGGATAGGTGGCTTTCGGCAGAAAATCGGCGAAACTTTTCTCAAAGAAGCGACTCATTGGTGCCAGCGTTTTGGCCCATCCGGCAGCCTGCGGCAACGTCATTTCATGCAGTTGTTGTGTCAGGGCCAGAAACCATGCCCAGCCGTAAGGTCGTTCGAATCCGTTATGTTGCGGCTGTTGCAGATAAGCCATCTCACCCGCGACATTTTCTGCGGTGAAATGCGCCGTCACCACGCTGACGATTTTTTCAGCTTCCGGCAGGTCAGGAAAACGGTCCAGCAGGCGCAATAACAGCCAGTAACCATGAACGCAGGAATGCCAGTCGTAGCTGCCGTAAAAAATCGGATGCAGCTGGCGCGGGGTCTGTGCATCCGCCGAGCTGCTCATGGCGTGCATAATTTTATTCGGATACTCACGCGTTAAATGGTTCAGCGCCAGTGAGGCAAAACGGGACGCCATTTCCGGCGTCAGTTTCAGTGTCGGTTGCGTTGTCATCTTTTCCCTTATCAGAAACGGAATACAAAGAGATACATAAAGGCGGTGTTGACCAGTAACAGCAATACGCCGGTTTTCCACTGCGCTTTGATCACGCCATTTTTGTCCTGCAATTCCAGCAATGCCGCCGGAACAATGTTGAAATTGGCGGCCATCGGCGTCATCAGCGTTCCACAAAAACCGGATAACATCCCGATAGCGCCCATGATGGCCGGATTTCCGCCGAGCTGGTTAACGATGAGCGGCAAACCGATACCGGCGGTCATTACCGGGAAGGCGGCGAAACCATTACCCATAATCATGGTGAACAGCGCCATTCCGAAGGTGTAGGCGATAACAATCGCCAGCGGTGACCCCAGAGGGATAATGTTTTTCACCAGTTCCGACACCACGTCGCCGACGCCTGCCAGCGCAAACAGCGCACCGAGGGCTGCCAGCATCTGTGGCAAAATAGCCGCCCAGCCGACGGTATCCATCGTCTGTCCGCCCGCTTTAATCGCTTTGAACGGCGAATCGCGCAGCAGCAACAGCGCGACGATAAATGCCACCAGTGTGCCGATCACCAGCGAAATCAGCGTGACGTTTTTGGCTTCCACCAGCGGCGTGTATTTGAGCGTCAGGGTACCTATCAGTGTCACCACGGGGATGAGCAGGGCAGGAATAAACAATTTATTCCCAAAACGTTTCGCACCCGCCTCGCGTTTTTCCACCATTTCCGGCTGATCGTTATCGGTTTTACCTTTTCCGAGTTTCCCGGTACCGGCGATGACGGCCAGTAAAATCGCCATGCAGCCGGTGACGAAATGCGGTAACTCTGCGCCGAACAGGAACGTAATCCCGTAAACGCCCCAGAACAGCGCGTTCACATAACGACGTGAGTTGCTTTTATCGCGCAGGTTAAAGAAGGCGTAAGCGCAGAACATCAGTCCGGCGAGGATATAAACGGTTTGTAAGTTGATCATTTCGCGGCGCTCCCGTGCTGAGCGTCAAAACGTTTAGCCAGTGAGCGGTCAAGCAACCACATACGAATAAAATGGATAATCAGTGCAGCAATGGCCGTCGGGATCGCCCAGACGGAAAGATGCAATGGCTCGACATTAATGCCGTACTGCTCGAGAAAACCTTTGATCAGCAAAATGGACTGCACGGCGATGAAGATATCCTCACCGAAAAACACCGCAACGTTATCGGTTGCCGCCGCATGAGCGCGAATTTTTTGGCGCACATCATTGGGTAAGTCGCCGTATTTGGTGGTGGCAGCCGCTTCCGCCATGGGCGCAATCAGCGGTCGAACCATCTGTGCATGGCCGCCCAGGGAGTTAAGCCCCAGCGCGGCTGTCATCTGGCGCAAGAAGAAATACAACATCAGAACTCGTCCGGTAGTGGCGGCATGGACTTTGGAAATCAGATGCCGCGCCTGTTCCTTGAGACCACTGCGCTCAAGAATGGCAATGACCGGAAGCGTGAGCCAGATCAGGCCCATATAACGGTTATCGGTGAAGGCTTTGCCGAAAGCGCTGATGATCTCAACGGTATGCATACCGCCCGCCAGTCCGGTAGAAATACCGGCAACTGTGACCACTAATAATGGATTAAACCGCAGTGCGAACCCCAGCACGACGATCGGAATACCAATTAAAACCCACATGGTGTGTCCCTCAATGATGTTGTGATTGTTTTATATTTTTGATGATTCTCTGCCTGGTGAATACACTGGTAATAACCCTGAGTAATTACATAGACCTAATTCGCATAAACAATGCGTGAGGCGGAAAGTAACAAGCGTCATGACTGAACGCAAGATGCAAAAAATAGCGAAATATCTCAAAGGGAAGTGGTTAAACAAGGCGTGAAGTTGTTCTGGTAATATAAAGAGCTGGCTGCAGATTTTAATCTGGTGTATCTGAGCGATGTGGGGATAAACAGCAGAATAATAAACCCGGCATTCAGGCCGGGTTTGAAGGGCGTAGCGGGAACTGAAAGCCGGTTATTCGTCGTCTTCGTCGCCGTAATATTTCACGCCGAGTTTGATAAGCCCGCGCCCTTGCGACTTACGGTGTAAATTACTGTCACGTAAGGAATAAACGCAGCCGCAGTATTCCTGCTGATAAAAGTGCTCGCGCTTGCTGATTTCAATCATTCGCGCCGAACCGCCTTTTTTACGCCAGTTATAATCCCAGAACACCATGCCCGGATAAGGCGCGGCCGCACGTTCGCCGCAGCCGGTAATTTGTTTCATATCTTTCCAGCGTGAAATACCCAGACAGCTGGTAATGGCACTGAAACCATTTTCCCAGGCATAAAGCGCCGTGCGCTCAAAACGCATATCAAAACACATTGTGCAACGCTCTCCGCGCTCAGGAGCATTCTCCATTCCTTTTGCACGCTCAAACCAATTATCCGTGTCGTAATCTGCATCAATAAAAGGGATGCCGTGCTGCTCGGCGAAACGCATATTTTCTTCTTTGCGCAGCATATATTCTTTTTGCGGATGAATATTCGGGTTGTAGAAATAAATTGTATAGTCGATCCCCGATGCCTGAATGGCTTCCATCACTTCACCGGAACAGGGCGCACAGCAGGAGTGCAGAAGTAATTTGTCGTGACCTTCAGGAAGGGCGAGCATTTCACGGATTAATTCAGACATTGTTATTCACCAGAGCTTTTCACCAGAGCTATTCACGAGAGTGACAGACACAGAATGTAGGAATTTCTTTATCTATTATCAGGCACGATCATAGAGAACCCTGCGTGACTGTCAAAATTTTCTTGAGTGTTTATGCCCGGGGCGAATGGCAGGGCATTGTTCAGTGCTATGATAAGGACGATTGCAGGGCGCAGCCCGGTACACAGAGATTTTAAGGAAACAGGTAATGCAGATTATGAGATCGAATCAAATTCGCTGGCTCAGTGTGTTGATTGTGATGGGCGGGCTGTTACTGATTCTTCCTCTTCATTTACTGGCGTGTTTAATCGCCGGTTTTTTAGTGTTTGAACTCATCAATGCCCTGACGCCGTACTTTCAGAAAATCATCAGCGGTGAACGTGCCCGCTGGGCGGTGGTCGCGGTTATCGGCACGCTGGTCGTCAGTTTCCTGACGCTGGCGATTGCCGGCATTGCTGATTTTCTGATGGAAGATATGAAAAACCCGGTGGCCTTTAATGCCATGGTGTCGCGGTTGCTGACCGATGCGCAGAGCCGTCTGTCGCCGGTGCTGCTGCATTATCTGCCCGCCAATATTGAAGAGTTACAGCGCAGTTTCCTGCAATGGTTACGCGAGCATATTGTGATGATTCAGGCCTTCGGCAAGAATGCGGCGCATGTTTTTCTGACGATGATTATCGGGATGATCCTTGGCGCAATTATTTCGCTTCAGCAACCTAATCAGGGCGAACATCATGCGCCGCTGAAAAAGGAATTGTTGCAGCGTATGCGTTTGCTGGGAGAAGCGTTTCGCAATGTGGTGTTCGCTCAGTTCCAGATTTCGCTGATCAACACCGTGCTGTCAGGTGTTTTCCTGTTCGGCATTTTACCGCTGTTTGGCATTCATCTGCCGCTGGCGAAAACGCTGGTGGTGGTGACGTTCGTGTGCGGATTGCTACCGGTGATCGGTAATCTTATTTCTAACACGCTGATTTTCATCGTCGGGCTTTCGCTTTCCTTGTGGGTCGGGGCGCTGGTGCTGGCGTATCTGATCATCATTCATAAAGTGGAATACTTCCTGAATGCCCGCATTGTGGGCAGCCGTATTAAGGCGAAATCCTGGGAAGTTCTGCTGGCGATGCTGGTCTTTGAAGCCGCGTTTGGTATCCCCGGCGTCGTGGCGGCACCCATCTATTACGCGTATATGAAAAGTGAACTGAAAGAAGCCGGTCTGGTTTAATCTTCTGCAAACAGTGGCGCACAAATTCTGAAGCGAACCGGTTTCTGGCGCCACTGTTTACTTCCTGTCCGTGATGCCGCGCTATTCACCAAATCTCTTCAAAAAAACAGATTCAGGCAAGCAATAGCGAGAATCGTTATATCTGTTTGTCATCTGAAACCTTCATAATTTCCTTGTGCCTGCAGTTTGTGCGGGCATGAAGTATTCCGTTTGCCTACCAGGAGAAAAAAATGACGCTTAACGTTCGTGGTTTCGCTGCACATTCAGCGGATGCGCCTCTGGCGCCTCATAACTTTGTTCGTCGTGACCCGCGTGATACCGACGTTGTGATCGACATTCTGTACTGCGGTGTGTGTCACTCTGACATCCACCAGGCACGTAACGAATGGCATCAGAGCATTTATCCGATGGTTCCGGGCCATGAAATTATCGGTCGCGTTAAACAAGTGGGCGCGAAAGTAACAGGTTTCAGCGTCGGCGATACCGTCGGTGTGGGTTGCATGGTCGATTCTTGTCAGCACTGTGAGTCCTGCGCAGAAAGCCTGGAACAGTACTGTGAAGAAGGCGCTACCATGACTTACAACAGCCATGATCGTCATGACAACATGATGACCTACGGCGGTTACTCTGAACAAATCGTTGTTTCAGAAAAGTTTGTTCTGCGTGTTTCTGAAAAACTGGATATCAAATCTGCGGCACCACTGCTGTGTGCCGGTATCACCACTTACTCTCCGCTCAAACACTGGAAAGTCGGTAAAGGCCATAAAGTGGCGATCGTCGGTTTAGGCGGCTTAGGCCACATGGGCCTGAAATTCGCTAAAGCACTGGGCGCGGATGTGACGTTGTTCACCCGTTCCAAAGGCAAAGAGCAGGAAGCTTACCGTCTAGGCGCTGACCACGTGGTGTTGTCTACCGATGCAGAACAAATGGCCGCAGTGAAAAGCCACTTCGACTTTATTCTGGACACGGTACCGAATCCGCACGACCTGAATCCGTACCTGGACACCCTCAAGCGCGATGGTACGCATATTCTGGTTGGCCTGATCGAGCCAATCGAACCTGCGCTGCACAGCGGAAAACTGGTGATGGGCCGCAAAACCGTTGCCGGTTCGCTGATCGGCGGTATCGCTGAAACTCAGGAAATGCTGGATTTCTGTGCTGAGCATGACATTTCCTGTGATGTGGAAATGATCGACATGCAGGATATCAACGGCGCTTACGAACGCATGCTGAAAAGCGATGTGAAATACCGCTTTGTTGTTGATATGGCTTCGCTGAAAAACGCCGGCTAACCTTATTACGCGTGGTATCGCGATATTGGTTAAATAGCGACCTAATGCGTCTGTCCTGAATATTGAATGAAAGCAGCAGGGCAGGCGCATTGTGGCGAAATTTACTCTTTACACGTTTCTGTGACTTCTCGGCTTGAAAGCGCGGTGGTATCCTGCTGCCTTTCGCCGGGCGAAGGAAAACCAGTGGCTAAGAGTTTTGATGAACTCATCAGAGACATGGATCTGATGATTGAACATGTGGACAGGCTGAAAGACCTGCCGCCACGTGCAGCGCAACCAACCGCTGCGGAGAAACCTGCGTACGATTCTTTCGGTGAGATTTTCGCCCTGAAAGCCGTGATGCGGGCTTTTATTTCTTCGGTCGACACCATTGTTAAAGTGCAGATTGCGAAGAAAGTCGAACAGGATATCGGCCATCTGGAGAATACTGTGCGGGCAATCGGCGGCGGCAGCGCTGACGCAGAAGACGTCGCGCAAATTACGGCCTATGTCCGTAATGCAGTTTCAGAACTCATGGATTAATCCGGCACGCTATCAGCGCGCTGTACAAACGCCGGTCACAGGTCTTTTAAAGACAATATGTGACCGGCGTTTTTTTTGGACTTTCTAACCCATAGGCGCGACGGATAAAAGCGTCTATTCTTGCCGTAACTCCTTTTGCTGGTGCCGTTTATGTCACAGGATTATCGCTATTTCGCGTCAGCACGACGCAGATGTTATGCCCTTTTATTTGAGCACCGAACCCGCAGCGGTCGCCGGATGGAAACCTTCTGGATTGTCATCTCGCTGCTGAGCGTTCTGTTTTTGTTTATAGAGTCGAGCGCCACCGATCTCTTTCCTAATATTCCGAACATCCTGTACCGGTTTGGCACAATAGAAGTGGCATTCACCACGTTGTTCACGGTGGAATACGTTTTGCGGGTGATCTCCTCACCGCGAAAAATCCACTATCCGTTCAGCTTCTTCGGATTTATAGACCTCTGTACGATTTTGCCGATGTACATTCTGTGGCTAATACCGTCGCTTAGCGTATCACCTGATCTGGTGGTGCTGGTGCGTCTGCTGAGGGTGTTGCGCGTGCTGCGCGTGCTGAAACTCTTGCGGTATATGAGTGACGCCGGGATTTTGTGGCGAAGCCTGATGCGCGCGCGACGTAAACTGGGCATCTTCTTTGGCTTCGTGGCGATAATCCTTTGCCTGTTCGGCGGGCTGATGTTCGCGGTAGAAGGGGGGAAGGACGGATTTACCTCATTAGGTGCCGCGGTCTACTGGGCGGTCGTGACGCTCACCACGGTAGGTTACGGTGACATTACTCCGCACACTGCCCTCGGTCGAATGCTGGCGTCGGTGCTTATCCTGCTGGGGTATTCCATCATCGCTGTTCCTACCGGGATTTTAACGGCTTATATGTCACAAGAGTTGGAAAAGGGACGGGCAGCACGTTCTTGTCTCATTTGTCTGCATTCAGGACATGAAATTGATGCAAAATTTTGCGCGCATTGTGGCGCGATCCTTGAGGCAAATACTTCACAACCTGTTGAAAAATAGCCTGATAAGTGGTCAATGATTGTACTGACTGGTACATATTTAGACTATTTTCATCCTTTACCTCACCATTGCATTAAAAAGAGTTGCTATTAAAGGGCAGTCATGAGTAAATACATACCGGCCTGTGGTACAGACCTATTTATGCACGACATCCTGAGTAAAGTTGTTCCAATTTAAAGCGTTATCCATGATAACCCTGCTCTGACGAATTTCCTTCTTAGTGCCTCCATAAGTAACGACTGAAATCCGGCTATAACATGCCCATGGTGGCGAAATTTATTTTTAAAAGGTAATTCTTATGTCAATGATGAAAGGTCAGGTTAAGTGGTTTAACGAGTCTAAAGGCTTTGGCTTCATCACTCCTGCTGACGGCAGCAAAGATGTGTTCGTACACTTCTCCGCTATCCAGGATCAAGGTTTCAAGACCCTGGCTGAAGGCCAGAACGTACAGTTCACTATCGAGAACGGTGCTAAAGGTCCGTCTGCGGCTAACGTTACCGCTATCTAATCTTGCTTTACCGCTGTTTCAGCGATAAACGTAAAGATAACAAAAACCCGCATGCGCGGGTTTTTTTACGTCTGTCGTTTATGGATCTGGTTTGCGGAAACCACTCTGAGATGACAGCTGCGCCGGAACGTGCTGGCAAAAGAGCAAAAAAATGCCCGCATCGTGGCGGGCAAAAATATTTCTTATGACATTCATTGTTGTACTCCCTCGGGGGTGAGCACGCAGCCAGTATAGTGGATATCAAAGTCAGGATTCTGGCCGCAATATGTTAAGGAAATGCAAATTAGTGCCGCAGGGTTATTTTCTGCTTTTCAGGCTAACTTTCCCCTCGCCACCTGCTTTTGTGTGGCGGTCTGTACTACAATAAACATAATTGAAAACCATGGGATAACCTGATGAAAGTTAATGATCTTGTGACTGTAAAAACCGACGGCGGACCGCGCCGTCCGGGCAAAGTATTAGCCGTAGAAGAATTTTACGAAGGCACCATGTATCTGGTATCGCTGGAAGATTATCCGGCAGGTATCTGGTTCTTCAATGAAGGCGACACCAAAGACGGCACATTCGTTGAGCCCCGCGAAGACGCAGAATAGCCGTTACCTGCAAAATGCAGTCGGCGTAAAAAAACACCGGGGCAAAGCCGCCGGTGTTTTAGTTTTAAAGGCGGTTATTTACGGTAATGTTGCGGGATCAAAACGTTTCCCACTTAGGTTGGTCACTGGCCTGTTTGGATGAGCGCTTATCCGGAGCGGAAAGAGCGCGTGCCGGTGGCTGGCGGTTTGCAGGGGTTTTTAGAACAGTGCTTTCAAGACGAAATACCGCCACGGCCTGTGTCAGACGCGCTGCCTGTTCTTCCAGTGAGGCCGCAGCCGCAGAGGCTTCCTGTACCAGTGAGGCGTTTTGCTGGGTGACGCCGTCCATTTCCGACACGGCCAGACTGACCTGACTGATCCCGCGGCTCTGCTCGTCAGAAGCAGAAGCGATTTCACCCATGATGTCGGTGACATGACTGACGGCAGTGACGATTTCAGACATAGTATCCCCCGCATCACCGACCAGAATGCAGCCTTCGCCCACGTAATCGACCGATTCTTCAATCAGCGTTTCAATTTCTTTCGCCGCCTGCGCACTTCTTTGCGCCAGGCTACGCACTTCGCTGGCAACGACGGCAAATCCGCGACCCTGTTCCCCTGCACGCGCGGCTTCAACTGCGGCATTCAGTGCCAGAATATTGGTCTGGAAGGCAATGCTGTTAATGACGTTGGTGATCTCGGCAATTTTGGACGAGCTGCGGGAAATTTTGTCCATCGTCGCCACCACATCTTCCACAATGCTGCCGCCTTTTTGCGCTTTGTGTGAGGCATCAGCGGCCAGTTTGCTGGCGTGGTGGGCATTTTCGGAGTTCTGCTTCACGGTCGCGGTCAGCTGTTCCATACTGGCGGCAGTTTGTTCCAGCGCAGCAGCCTGTTGCTCGGTACGTGAGGAAAGGTCGGTATTGCCGGAAGCGATTTCAGTCGACCCCTGATAAATCGACATGGCGCCTTCGCGCACAGTCAGCACGGTTGATGCCAGAGAATGCTGCATCTGCTCAACATTGCTGCTCAGCACGCCAATTTCATTGCGGCCGTTGCTCTGGCCCGGCTGAGTCAGGTCGCCTTCGGAGATTTTCTGAATACGTATCACCAGACGGTTCAGCGGATTAATGATCACTTTGCGCATCACCAGATACGTGATGAACGTCAGCATCAACGCCAGCAGGAAGCTGCCCGCCATCAGGGTATAACCGAGAACGGCGTTACGCTGGGCTTTGTCATTAATGGCGTTGGCGGTTTCGGTGCGATAGGCAATGGCAGCCAGTAACGGTATGTTGTTGGCCAGATCGAGGCTGCGCACGGTTTCCGCTTCCTGAGAAATGACTTCTTCAAAATGCGCCTGCTTTGTGGATTCCAGCATCGGCGCCATGCCTTTGGTCAGATATTCGTTGTAGGCTTTTTTCAGCGGCTCATCGAGCGCCAGATCCTTTTGCGTTTTATTCGGGCGGTTGATATAGCTGTCAAAAGAAGACTGCGATTGTTTAATAAGGCTGGCCGCGTTAGTCAGGTTCTGGTTGAAAATATCCTGATCGCCGATACGCGCGGCGGCAGCGGCCTGGATCAGCACCAAACGTGCCGTACGCAAATGGTTAGAACTGTTCGAAAGCGCCATACGAATTTGCAGTTCCTGCGTGGCATTAGCCAGCGCGGCATTGCTTTGTTTGAGAAAGAAACTGGATGTGCCGATGGAAATGGCAAAAAGAAACAGGATCCCGGTGAGGATCAGGCTAATCAGGGTAATCAGTCGAATATTGCTGATGAAAGACGTTCTGGTATCTGAAAGGGTAGGAGTATCCATTTTATTTTATTCCACTCTGTTGATCCTGCATACCGTCGGTTCCGGACGATAAATAACAGCGATGTAGGCATTGCCAGCGGGCAAGTCCTGACGTGACGAAAAGAAAGCGCCATTAAGAGTCATCGGCATTCGGGCGGAGGGATTCAGTTTATGTTTGTGGAGCAGATCGCATTTTTGCAGATTAATCGCGATCGCTACAGGCTACGTTAAGACACAGCCTGTAGCGGGAACCAGGGAAGGATTAATTCACGTATATTCCATTGGTGAGTTGATCACACAAACGAACAACGTGATAAATAATATGTTTATTCGGTGACTTTATTTTCCGCTTAATATTTCCTTTATACGAAGACACCGTTTTTGTCTTAATTTGCAACTTATCGGATATTTCAATCGTTCCGTTACCTGACATCCACATTCTTAGCATGGCGGACTCTGAGCGGCTAAGTATCACCGGTCTGATATCCAGAGCCGCACAACTGGCCGGATCCTGTGCATGCGATAGTGAAGGATGATTCAGTAACTGCCGGAGCGTTTCTGACTTAATCGATTTCGAGGTGATAATCACGTTCTTACGAACAAAAATATATTCTTCAAAATGAATACGAGTACGCGACATGAAGATAAAAAATAACGTCTCCGGGCAGTCAGTAATCAGTTCGCCCAGTCGCTCTTTGTTCTGTGACTGAGACAACATGCAATCCTCATTGATAAACACGACAGAGGGATTGAGTCTGATGCATCCGGCGTGTAACTGGTCAAAATGGGTGGCGTAACTGACCTCCTGTTCACTGGTGAGTAATTGTTGCAACCCGAGACGGGTATACCGGCATGGATCCAAGATTATCGTTTGCATAGTAAGTCCTCGTAGGACGTCCTTGTTCTCCATAATGATTGGATTCTTTAGTGTCAGCACAAAGCGCAAAGAATGAGCGCTGACTCTACTTTTTGCATGAAAGATGGCGGCGTGGAAGTGTTATTTTCAGGCGTTCACAGGCAGGGAGGTTTTTGATTAATTTGGTTTATGTCAGGATTAACTTTGTAACTGAACAAAAAAGCGGAACTAATTAGGATTATTCTTAATGGATGTAAGGACATAGAAGAAGTGCTTAACAATAGGCGTGTTACCGTAACACGATGTAACACTTCGCAAAGAGATGATGATGCTGCTTATGCTTAAAAACAATTCACGAATGAAAAATGGCAACAAAAGCGGACGCAGCGTGTCAGCGCTGCGTCACAGTGATTACCAGTAGGACTGCCAGCATTGCGTCAGGCGCGTCAGCGCTTCGACATAAAAATAATCGCCCCAGCTGCAACACTCATCCACACCTTTGCCGCTCCCCATGTGATACACAGAGTGCTTAAGCAGCCCGTCACAATCTTCCTGCTCACCGGCCAGATAATTCTCAGTCAGTGAATCCATAATCCGCAGCGCCATTTCTTCGTAGCATGCGCGTTTGTCATCGGTGGCGGGCAGGGTCGTCGCCAGACTCAGCAAGCCGCACACCGCAATGGCCGCAGCAGAACTGTCGCGAACCGCATCGGTGCCCAGCAAGGCTAAATCCCAGTGGCAGACATCATCTTCCGGCAGACGGTTGAGGAAATAATGTGCCAGACAACGCGAAAGCTCGACCTGTTCCTCATCTCCGGTATACCGGTAGCTGAGCAGGAATCCATAAATGCCCCAGGCCTGACCGCGAGACCAGCAGGAGTCATCAGAATAACCCTGATGGGTGTTACCAAAACGCGGCTCGCCGGTCACGGTATCCATGTAATACGTGTGATAGGTCGAAGCGTCCGGGCGCACGATATATTTCGCTGCCTGCCCGGCATGGGCACGCGCGGCTTCGGCAAAGCGTGATTCGCCGGTTTGCTCGCTCGCCCAGTACAGCAGCGGCAGATTCATATTGCAGTCAATAATCATGCGTCCGGCCTGTTCCGGATCCTGTAAATCTCCCCACGCCTGAATGATTTTCGCTTTGCTGTTAAAACGCTCCATCAGCGCTTCAGCGGCCAGCAGGGCAAATCCGCGCGCCTGGCGATTACCGGTCAGTTTAAAGGCACTGACACAGGATAAACTGTAGAGAAAGCCGAGATCGTGCGTGGCCGTATCAATGCGGTTGGCGATGCGGTTGCCAAATGAAGTCACCTGTTTTTCTGCCGCCAGCCGGTAGCGGTCGTCGCCGGTCATCTCCCAGGCCAACCACAGTTGCCCGGTCCAGAAACTGGTGGTCCATTCCACATTATCCGTCAGTTTGTAGTGGCCGTTTTCGCAGTTTTCTGACGGAAACTTATCGCCAAATTTATCCAGATTGCGGGAAATTTTACTGAGCACCACCTGGCGTGCCTGTTGTAATTTTTGCGCGAAAGCAATTCTGTCCAGCTGATTCAGTTCAACAGGCAGTAACTTTTCTTTCGTGATGTTAAGCGTCATAACGTCTCCCTTTTGCAGAGCAATAAGTGTCTTTATTTCAGTGGATTGATTTCAATGAATGAGTGTGTAGAGATCACCGTTTCAGCGGCGCGAGTTCGCCGTTATTCTCCGTGGGTGCTGCGGGAGCAGCCACGCCGGATCGCAGGCTGTGACAGCCAGATAACGTGAAAGCGGAAATCAGCGTGAAGCACAGCGCGATGCTGCCCATCACCAGATAGGTGTGTTCGAAACCAATGCGGTCATAGAAGTAGCCGGCAGGTGGGGCGACCACGATTGAACCGACATAAATCATCGCCTGATAGCCCAGCAAATACATGGTGGCGTTCACGCGTTTGCTGAAATGCTCAGCGATATATTTAAACACCGACACCAGCAGCAGGGCGATTTCCAGGCCGTAAAACGGTTTGATAATCGAGATAAGCAGCGGATCGTTAGTCAGCCCGGAGGCGATCAGACGTAATCCCACCAGCGCACCCACCAACAGCAGGCCTTTCTTGGCGCCGAAATAGTTCACCAGGAAAGGGATCACCATCATCATCAGGAATTCCAAACCTGACTGCACGGTGCTCAGATAGCCGTACCACGCGTTGCCTTGCTCTTTGGTGTCGAAGAATGTGACGAAATAGCGCGAGAACTGCTGTTCGGCGACAAACATCATCCACGCCACGCCCGCGACATACATCGAGAACATCCAGAATTTGCGGTTTTTGAGCAGCAAAATAACGTCGCCGAACACGATTTTTTGCGAAGAAATCACGTCATTATTTTTGAGTTCTTCATCACCAATCTTCAGTGACAACAGAACCACTAACATCACCAGCGACGTGGCGCTGCTCAGACCGAAGTTCCAGGCCGGAGACAGATTAAACAGCACGCCGGAAAACGAGGCAGCCAGCGCCCAGCCGAGCGAGCCCCACATACGCACCTGCCCGAATTCCATGTGATACAAACGGCTGAAACGGTCGGCGTAAGATTCTGACGCTGCCACACCGGCGTACCAGCCGAGGCTCAGATACAGTGCGCCGACGATAATCCCCAGCATCAGATGGCTGTCCAGCAGCGGCTGATAGACGAAAATAAAGAACGGGGCCATCAGCGCGGAAACCAGCACGACAAAATAAAGCAGGGATTTGCTCATGCCGATTTTGTCCATGATGTAGCCATACACCGGCTTCATGATCACCGCGAACACGCCGTTAATGGCAAACACCGTGCCGATACTGACGCTGTCCAGTCCGGCCTTTTGGCCGAGCCACAGGGCGTACAGCCCGAAGCTTGAAGACCAGGTGAAAAAATACAGGAATATAAAGCTGCTCATTTTATAGTAAGCCGTTTTACTGGCGGTTCTTATGGCTTTCATAGTGACTCCTGAAACGGGCTCTGACGGTTAATCTAACGTGATCTGGCCGCTGCGGCCGCGAGACTGCCAGCGCAGTTGCCCGCCCTCAAGGCTGACTTCCGGCACGGTTTTGTTGCTGATATCAGTGGTAGCCGAAGCACACACGGCGGTGAACAGCCAGTGAGAACCTGCGGGAAGAGTGTTTTGCAGCACCGGGATAACGGCCGTTTCAGCAAACATAATGCTGCTGTTTGGCGGGGTAATCACTGCACTGGCCTCGCGCGCCGCCTGAGTTTCCAGGCTGACAATCCGGCTAATGCCGTTACGCGCTGTAACCGTCACAGCGCGACGATCGCCGGAGTACTCAGCTTGCGTGGCAGGCTCCTGAATGAGGGCGAAACCGCCTTCAGCCGTATCAAGCGGCCGCTGATTTTCGATGTGATGAACACGCAGATGCCAGTCGCCGCACGGAATAAGCCAGGTGCGTACGCAAACGTCGTGCCACGGCAGCCAGCGGGAATAAATCATTGATTCGGTGATCCGGGTTTCGGCGCAGTCGCGACGTCCGCGGAAATATCCGTCGCCTTCTGAGAACATCAGCATCGAATCACAACCGGCGTGTTTCAGCCCGTAGCGGCCTCTGTCGAGGGTAAAACCGAACTGGCTGGAATAGGCGAATTTGGTGTATTTGGCTTCGGTATTGACGAAGTTATTCAGCTCCAGCTGTCCGGAAGTGAGCATCACCACGTGCTGACTTTCCCCGTCGCGGGTCAGGATCTGATTGGCGTGAGGAATACAGTGGACGCGGGAAAGTTCCGGCAGCGGCGCTTCTTCAGCCTGCCAGAATGCATCGTCCTGCGGCAGGGCCAGCACCAGAAACAGTTTGCATCCCCAGTAAGGGGAGCCCGGCGCGTTATAGTCTTCGGCCATCACCAGATTTGGTGTGTGATAACCAATACTGAGTACGCCGTCACGGTCAAAAATTGGCTCATTCAGCCAGTGACGCAGATGGCGCAGGATCATCCCTTTGATGATGCCTGGCGTGAACACGTCCAGTTTGCTGTACGCGGCGGCACTCCAGAAAGCGGCTTCGGCGAAGCGATAGGTCAGGCTGCGCCCGAAAGGTACAGCCGCGCCACCCGCAGAGAACAGCGTAATGAAATCCTGTGCAAAGCGCCGAGCGCGTTCACGCAGCATGGCGGCACGTGGTGCATCCACATCCGCCATATTTTGTGCGTAAAGCAGCCCGTAATAATGAAACGCCATCGAAATATAGTAATCACGCGGACGACCGGGGCCGTCGGAATACCAGCCATCACCGAGATAATAGCTTTCCATCAGCTCAAATCGGGCAGCGACGGCAGCCGGATCCCAGGGCAGACCGGACTGCTTAAAGCCCATCTGCACCATGATCGGGAAGAAATTCCAGTTGTTATTGGGAATGGTCGCGTCGCGTCCCTGATTAAGCCAGTCCGCCAGATTTTGCTGTTCCTGCGGGGTGAAATGCTGCAACAACTGTTTGTTCAGCAGCGCGAGCCCGACACCAAAGGCAGCCATTTCTACGCAGCGCTGGTCGAAGTCATGGATTTCCCCCCAGTACTGCGGATGCTGCGGGTCGGTACCAAAGCGGATAGCATCAAGATAGAAGGGCAGATCCGCACATTCGCCGCCACCGGCGAGCAACGGGAAAATCCCCCACAACATGCGCGACAGCGCTTCCATTTTGGCAATTTCTTTACCGTAATGGGTGGTGGTATTTCCCAGATCGATGCCGCTTTTACCTTCTTCGGTATACGGCGACACCGCCGAGAGCAGCTCATTGAGCAGTTGCTGCATATCTTTGCGGGTACGCAACGGATTGTTGATATTAACAATATTCAGGGTCATCAAAGCTCTCCCGGTGACTGAGTGGGAACCAGAAAATAAGGGTTTATTAATTTGAAATATTATTTCATTTCTCTGTGTCGGGAATGAAATATAGAGGAGTGAGCAGCGCTGATTGTTAACTGCTTCACAGAATGGCGCGATTTTTGAAATTGTGATTATTAAATGGCGGATAAAAGGGCTTAAATTATAAAAAGCTGACTGAAAATTGTGTTTTGTTGTCCTGAATGAAAATTATGCAGAAATGCATTATGAGGAACCCCAATGCCGGCATCCGATTATCTTGAACGTATTGCCCTTAATGAACGTCAGGTTTCTTTTAACCGGATGAGCCGCGGAAGTGCCAATTATTTTCACTGGCATCAGTGCCTGGAATTACTTTTTGTCAGTCAGGGTTACGGCATTGTGATAGTCGATAATCAGCAATACACGCTGAGGCCGGGGCGGATGTTTGTCTTCCCGCCGTTCAAACTGCATAAAGTTTTTGTGGAAGCGGACGAGAAGAACCCCTATCTGCGCACCACCCTTCATCTGGACCATCAGTTACTGGATGGGTGTCTGCAATCCTTCCCGCAGCGTCGCAGACGATTTGCCAGTTTATGGGATTCCGACCGCGCCGCACCTATTTTCGACCTGAGCGGGCACGCAAGTCATATTGAAGTGATCCTCGAACAGTTCAATCAGCTGCCCGAATCGCAGGCGGATCAGTGGGAAGAAATCACCATGCTCATCCTGCAACTGATGGTGTTTATGCCTGCGGAAGACGGGCAGCCGAAAACCATCAGCCGCACAACGGCCTCGAAAGTAATGCAATGGATTGAAGAAAATTATGTGCAGAAGTTTTCACTGGCAGCGCTTGCGGCGGCTCTTGGGCTTTCCGAAAGCTATATATCGCGGGTCTTCGGGCAGGAAACCGGCGGCTCGATACAGGATTATCTCGCCACGCGGCGCGTAAAACGCGCCTGCGAACTGCTGCGCTCCACTGACCGTTCGGTCGCAGAGATCGGGCTGCAATGTGGTTTTTCAGACGCGCCGTATTTCATCACCCGTTTCAAGAAAATGATTGGCAAAACGCCGCTGCAATATCGCAAAGCGGCGTTTTCATTGTTGTCTTAAAATGTTGTCTTAAAATGTTGTCTTAAAAAGCTGACTTAAGATGCCCGTGGCTCTCTCAAACCTTTGCGGGGCAGGCTTTCATGGAATCCACTGCCAGATGAATATCCGCTTCACCCGTCATCCAGTTCACCAGCGCAACGTTGCGATCCACAACTTGCGCCAGGGTATCCAGGTCTTGCTCAATCAACGGGTGCATAGAATTCCGTTCAGGCTCAATAGATTGAGAAGATAGATTAACTGACCTGATGACTCGTCCTCAACAAACTGACATATTTTCATGCCTTAATTCATTTTTGCGACGGATCCGACTGCCAGCTGGCAGAGGCAGAACCGAGCGGAGAAGCCGGTAAACGCCATTGCAGCGACGTGTTTTCCAGCCAGACCGGCGCAAGTAAACGTCGGGCATTTCCCCATGCAGTGATTTCCGGTTTCGGTGAGAAGTCGGCCTGTTCTGCGGATTCAATCAGCGGTTCGTCGCTGGCGACTGCCGCGCCGTTTTCCATCAGTTCCCGTGCGGTACGTGCCAGCGACAGGCGGAATTCGCTGCCCTGACCGGTTTCCACCCGTTGCGCTAAACCACGCAAAACCGCTGCCGCCATCAGATAACCGGTCGTGTGATCGAGCGCCTGAACCGGCAGAGGCACCGGTTTGTCACTGCCTGACAGCTTCATTCCCTCTTGTGCAATGCCGCAACTCATCTGTACCAGACTGTCGAAACCGCGCCGCTCGCGCCACGGCCCGCTACAGCCATACGCATTGAGACAAACATCCACCAGTCCCGGCGCGATAGCACGGCGCTGCTCGCTGCCATAGCCGAGTTTATGCAGCGCACCGGCACGGTAGCCATGCACGATCACATCCGCATCGCGTAATAATTCTTCGAAACGATGCCGGTCCTGCGGGTTATGCAGATTGAGCCGGGCGCAGCGTTTGCCTAAAGTGAGATCGGCTTCCTGACTGTTTTCATCCCAGCCGAAGGGATCGATACGCAGCACGTCCGCGCCCAGTCCGGCCAGAAAACGCGTGGCGACAGGCCCGGCGATGATCCGCGTGAGGTCGAGAACTTTTATGCCGGATAGCGGTTTTTCACGCGATAACGTCCACTGAGGAAGGGCGGCAGCAGGCGTTAAAGACATCTGAAACAATGGCTCATTTTGCAGGGACTTTCCCTGTACATGCTGCTGCCATTCGCCCGGACTGAGCATTTGCGCGGCGCATCCGCCCGCCTGAACCACAGCCTGTTCCAGCTCTGCCTTGTTCCACATAATGACCTGCAGTGCCAGCGCCTCGCGGTTCTGCGCCTTACCTGACAGCGATTCCACCACTTTGCGGTGCGCGGGAGCATTAGTATGCAGACGGATCCAGCCATCAGCCGTGGCATAGTCGCCTGCCAGACTGTCCCATGCTGCCGGAATTTCCCAGCCCTCTGGCCTGATACTGGTTTTACACCAAAGCGACGCCAGCCGCCGGTCGACCGTGACCGTCTCGTGTCCGCCGTGTTTAAGCGCCAGCAATCGCGAGAGCGCCATCCCCGCTAACGCGACAGACGCGGTGATGAGCGGCGTAACGGGATAATAAGAAGGCAGATTTCCTGCACCGTTAATATGAAGCGAGCAGGGAGGTGAAATCTCGCCGGTGAGCTGAGCGTATAACGCCCGCGCTTTCTGCTGGATAGGTTCATCTGACATGCGTTAACTCCGCTGTTGGGAAATCTGACTTTACATTTTTATAACATTTCTCAGGCAGAGTGGGTAACTTTCTGTGACGCTGTCACTTAAAGAACTGCTATTTCTCGTCACAGAATACTCTTAAAGTCCTCATCGTAATCGTCACTCCGTCAGGGTATTTATTACCGCGCAACTCGCTGTTTCCAAAAACCGTCTCAGCCCTGCCATATCGGGGATGAGCGCACTCATTTACGCTGACTTTTTCAAGTAAAATATTAGCTGAATGCATTCAATTTCTTGTACTCGGCTTGGGAATTTTACGTTAGCCTTAGGGTCAGAAAATACTGACTACGCGGGGACTGCGTTTTGTGACGAAGTCCCCAGATTTTTTGCCCAGTACAGGAAACGATTCTGGCATGGAACGAAGAGCATTTATTAAAGCATCTATGGCATTCGCGGCCTGGTGTGGTGTGCCGGCAATGTCCACACTGTTCACCCGTTCCGCAGAAGCGGCAGAAGCGAATGTCGCAGACGGCGGAGAGTTGCCGTTTGATTTCAATGCGCTGAAAAAAATGGCGAAAGATTTGGCGGATAAGCCCTACGGTGGCGCTCCGCAGCCATTGCCTAAAACGCTGGCTGAACTGACGCCGCAGGCTTACAACGCCATTCAGTACGATCATGCACATTCACTGTGGAATGGTCTGCCAGACCGCCAGCTGGATGTGGAATTGTTCCACGTCGGCATGGGCTTTAAGCGTCGCGTGCGCATGTATTCCGTGGATCCGGTGAAACATCTGGCGCGTGAAATTCATTTCCGCCCGGAACTGTTCAACTATCACGATGCCGGTGTGGATACCAAACAGCTGGAAGGCTTCTCTAACCTTGGATTCGCCGGTTTTAAAGTCAACAAAGCGCCGGAACTGACGCGTCGTGATGTGGTTTCTTTCCTCGGCGCCAGTTATTTCCGTGCGGTGGATGACACCTATCAGTACGGTCTTTCAGCCCGTGGTGTGGCGGTGGATACCTTCACTGACCAGCCGGAAGAATTCCCGGATTTCACCGCGTTCTGGTTTGATACGCCCAAACCCGGCGATACCACATTCACCGTTTATGCGTTGCTCGACGGCATGAGCATCACGGGTGCCTATAAATTTGTCATCCACTGCGAACCGACCCGCGTCGTTATGGAAATTGAAAACCACCTGCATGCCCGTGAGGACATCAAGCAGCTGGGTATTTCTCCGATGACCAGTATGTTCAGCTGTGGCACCAGTGAACGTGGCCGCTGCGATACCATTCATCCGCAAATTCATGACTCAGATCGTCTGGAAATGTGGACCGGTAACGGGGAATGGATCTGTCGTCCGCTGAATAACCCGCAACGTTTGCAGTTCAACGCGTTCAGCGATAACAGCCCGAAAGGTTTTGGCCTGTTGCAGCTGGACCATGATTTCGACAACTATCAGGACGTGATTGGCTGGTACAACAAACGTCCGAGCCTGTGGGTCGAACCGATCGGCGACTGGGGGAAGGGCGCTGTCAATCTGATGGAAATCCCGACGACCGGCGAAACGCTGGATAACGTGGTGTGCTTCTGGCAACCGGAAAAACCGGTGAAATCCGGCGCTGAATTCAGTTTCAGTTACAAGCTGTACTGGAGTTCCGAACCGCCGCACCGCAGCCCGCTGGCTAATGTGCTGGCGACGCGTACCGGCATGGGCGGTTTCCCGGAAGGCTGGGCACCGGGCGAGAACTATCCGCAGGTCTGGGCACGTCGTTTCGCCATTGATTTTATCGGCGGTGAGCTGAAAGCGTTTGCGGATAAAGGCATCGAGCCGGTTATCAACGTCTCTCACGGCAAAATCAAAAACATCGAAATTCTGTATGTGCAGCCGTTCGACGGTTACCGCATTCTGTTCGACTGGTATCCGGATAGCGATTCTGTGGCACCGGTCGAGCTGCGCATGTTCCTGCGCAACGGTCAGACCGCGTTGTCAGAAACCTGGCTGTACCAGTATTTCCCGCTAGCGCCGGAAAAACGCAAATATATTGATGACCGCCAGATGACGAAGTGATCCCTTAGCATACCGTCATGCCCAAATACAAAAAGCCCCGAAAATTTCGGGGCTTTTGCTTTTTTACATTATTTTTTTGCAAGCGAACCAGACACAGGAACTCGCAAAATACTTCAAGGGGTAAAGCAAGGGTAACGCACGGTACTCAACTGATGAAGGCCAAGATGGCAATCAAAACGCCTTCACCAGCATTCCGTTCTGCGGTTGTTGCTGAGGATTTCTCAGCGCAGCGTCGAAAGATTTTTCGACTTCTTTCAGCTGCTGTAAAAATTCATTTGGCGAAAAATCGTGTGGTTTGCTGCTCATGTAGGCAAGCGCCAGTTCTTTGGCGTTGTAGCGCTGGAAGTTATACATGCTGTTCCCTTATTAATGTCTGAAATATTAATGGAATGGCTAACAGCGAGCTGGCTAATGACCACTGCTTACGACGTGCTGCCAATGACGTAAATTGTACGGAAATGGCTGATAAGGGAAAGTCGCTTTTATTGATGTATTCAATAGATAAAAACTAACAGCGAAGTGTATAAAAATGGCGGAGAAATCACGCCAATTTATATAATCATTTTGAGGTATTAAATTGATGAATAATAATTGCGATTAATACGCTAAACGCCCTCATTATTTGAAAAAATCTTTGCAAGTCATGCTGTTAATGTGAATTAAAAGGGTTGGGCTTCGTACTGTGCAGGAGTACCCTCAGGAGAGTCATTCACGTAAACATTATCAACGAAAAGAGGTTTTTATCATGAGTAAATTTATCTTCTCTTCGCCAAGGAAATACGTTCAGGGCAGCGGTGTTCTGGATGAATTAGGGGATTATCTGCCGGTTCTGGGCGGAAAATCATTCCTGATAGCTGATGATGTCGTTTGGGGAATTATCGGTGAGCGCGTTAAAGCCTCACTGAAAAAAGCCAGCGTTGAATTCCATTATGAACGTTTTAACGGAGAAGCCTCCGCGAACGAAATTACCCGTCTTGCAGCCATTGCCCGTGTTGCGGGAACGCAGGTGGTCGTCGGTCTCGGGGGCGGTAAAACGCTCGATACCGTGAAAGCGATTGCTGATGAACTGAAGCAAAATGTGGTGATTGTACCGACTGTCGCCTCCACCGATGCGCCATGCAGCGCGCTGTCCGTTATCTATTCGGATCAGGGCGTGTTCGAATCTTACCGTTTCTACAACAAAAACCCGGATCTGGTGCTGGTCGATACTCACGTTTGCGCGCAGGCTCCCGTGCGGCTGTTTGCTTCCGGTATTGCGGATGGTCTGGCGACGTTCGTCGAAGCGCAGGCGGTTCTGCGTTCCCATTCTCACTCAATGGTTGGCGGCGACCCGACGATTGCCGGTATGGCGATTGCCGAAGCCTGCGAGAAAACGCTGCTGACCTACGGCTACAGCGCTTATACCTCGGTGGAGCAGCAACTGGTGACGCCAGCGGTGGAAGCAGTAGTAGAAGCGAATACATTGCTCTCGGGTCTCGGTTTCGAAAATGCCGGTCTGGCGGGCGCGCATGCCATCCACAACGGCTTTACCGCGATTTCCGGTGACATTCACCATCTGACTCACGGCGAAAAAGTGGCGTACGGCACGCTGACGCAAATGGTGCTGGAGCAGCGTCCTGACGAAGAAATCGCGAAATACGTGCGTTTCTACCGTTCCATCAAAATGCCAACGACGCTAAAAGAAATGCATCTGGAAAATGAATCGTTCGCCAATCTGGTAAAAGTCGGTGCGCTGGCAGGCGGCGAGGGCGATACGCTGGGTAACCTGAACCACAATCTGTCTGCCGAAGACGTGGCGAATGCCATTCTGGCTGTGGATGCGTTCAGTAAATCCGTGAAGTAATAGTCGGCTTGTGCCTCCCGCCAAACGGAGGCATTCACGTTTATGCACGTTTATCCAAAGACCGCGTTGTACAAATTCCATTTTTTCAGATGGCCGACATAATGCAGTGGCTGAATCGGAACGAAAGAAGAGACATCCCCTTCACGCATGTGCAGCAAATCAGCGGGAGATATCCACAGTGCGTTCGATGCAGTGATCGGGCTGCCGGCAAAATTAAAGGCTTCGATAACAAACTGGGAACAGAAAAAAGTTTTCTGTGTTTGAGGTGTGTTACCTATTTGAACGGTGGCAAGAGTATCAATACACGTGCTTCTTCCCTTTCCGAAAAACAGCGGTAAATCACACACTCTGCGCGTCAGCGTATAGGGCGCGATAATAATAATGCCTTTGTAGTTATATTTCTTACCCTGATTGTTCTGAGAGAAAATTCTTAATTTAGCTGCCTGCAAGTCCGTTAATTTTTGTTTGCGTAAACTCACCATGGAATTGCTGTGAGTTAATGCAGTTTCAAGCGAAATGATTTGTACTCCATCCCCCACGGCTTCCGCTACCTGGTCGTTGCCCAGATACACCGAAGCATGGCTGACACCGGCCATGCTGAATAATCTGATGCCCAGCGAGGTCACGCCGGTCGACGAAGAGAGCAGAATATCCCCTGGCTGAAGCTGCCCGGCAGTAATCGTGACGGCGTCTTTATCTTCCAGAGTGGAAATTCTTTGCATATGCAGGGTTGTTTTACTCACGGAAGGCTGTAGTTCAGCCTGCTGAGTAATATTTTTCTGGGAACTGCATGCTGATAAAACAACAATAGCGGGCAAAAGAATAGCCCTGATCGAATAAACCATCGTTCCGCATCCTTGCTGGTAATAAAAATCCGAATAAAAAGCGTTTTGTTATATTTAAGTCGGGTGATTCTATTCCATTGAAATTAATCGGGCAATAAAGGTTAGCAGTTAAAATAATGGTGGGTGCATATTTTGGCTCTTTGATTTGTCTTTAATACCCCAGCACAATCCTCCCCTTCGCAGGGGAGGGAGCAAACTATTAAATCCTCGCCATCACCCAGGGAATAGCCACCGGTAATTGCGAAAGCAGATACAGCGCCAGACCGATAAAGGCACCGACCAGCGTGCCGTTGATGCGGATAAACTGTAAATCCTTGCCGATATTGAGCTCAATTTGCCGCGACATATCACGCGGATCCCAGCCTTTCACCGTGTCGCTGATATGGCGGGTCAGGAACGCCGCGAACTCCGGCGCGACTTTCTCTGCGATAGTTTCCATCTGCTGATTCAGCGAGATACGCAGTTTTTCATCCTGCGCCAGCGCATTGCCCAGCCATTGCCCGGACTCGGTCACTTTGGCGAAAACCCGTGAATCTTCGCTTTCCAGATCCTCTTTCAGCCAGTTGCGCATATCGCCCCACAGTTGCAGGACATAAACGTTCAGCTTCTCGTCATCCTTCAGGTATTGCTTGATGTCTTCGGCTTTCTGCGCGGTCGCCGGATCGTTTTGCAGCTTCCAGATAAAGTTCTGTACCGAACGGTCAAAGCCTTTGCGGAAGGCGTGGGTTTTGTCGTTGCCCATATCGTCGAGGACGGAATTCACCGCATTGGAAACCAGGTCTGCGCCGTTGCGTCCCAGCCAGCCGGTCGGCAGCAGTTTGGCGGTCAGCGGATGTTCCCGTTTCATCCAGCCCACAATCTGCGCGGAAATAAACTGCCGCGTGCTGTCTTTCGCCAGCAAGATTTCCAGCTGATCCATCGCCTGATCCAGCAGCTCCTGGTGGCGTCCGCCTTTGGTCAGGCTTTCCAGTAAGGTGGCAATCGAGGCCGATAAATCGATTTTGTCGATCACGCGGTACAGCGCGCGGCGGATGAGCTGGGCGATACGCTGATCGTCAGTGACATCCAGAAAACCGCGGATCATCTTCACGGCATATTTTGCAAATCGCTGCGCGTTATCCGGCGCGTTCAGCCAGTCGGTCAGCATGCGGGCCGGATCGTGCTGGCGGATAAGCGTGATGAGCGTGGCGGGCGCGAGGAATTTTTCCTGCACGAAGACCGCCAGGTTGTCGGCAATTTTGTCTTTGTTTTTGGGAATGATCGCCGTGTGTGCGGCGACAAAAGGCACCGGCACGCGGCGGAACAGCGCCACAACGGCGAACCAGTCAGCCATAGCGCCGACCATCGCGGCTTCGGAAATGGCTTTCAGCCCGGAAACCCAGAAATTGGGTGGCAGGAAAAGGGTGATGACAAACAGGGCGGCGGCAATCAGCAGCAGCCCGAGCGCGTTACGTTTACTTCGGCGAAGTTCTTGTTCTTTATCCATTACCTCAGTTTAGGAAGCGCGCGGCGGCCTGTCAGCTTTTTTCTTGCGATAGCGCCACCGGCGGTGCTGTGCGTCGTCACCAGTTGGCGGAAAGCGGCCAGCGCCGGAGTTTCGCCGTCCTGCCGCCAGGCCATGTAAATTTCGGCAAACGCATCGGGGTGACTGAGCGGGCGGAATTCAACATCAGGAAACCCCAGCTGACGGGCGCTTTCAGGCACGATCGCCAGGCCGATCCCGGCGCGCACCAGCCCGAGAATGGTGTGGGTCTGGCTGCAATGTTGCACGTAATGCGGCACGACGTTGGCCTGCGCAAACAGCCCGGCCACACAGTCGTAAAAGTATTTCCCTTCGGTGGCGGAATACATGATGAAAGGCTGTCCGGCAAAATCGCGCAGACGGAGTCGCGGTTTGGCTGCCAGCGGCGAAGAAACGGGTAATGCCACACACAACGGTTCCCGCAGTACGCACTGATAGGCCAGCGGAAATAACGCCACCGGCTGGCGGACAAAGCCGATATCCAGCGTGCGCGCCGCCAGCGCCTGTAACTGTGCGGAAGACACCATCTCTTTGAGCACCAGCGTGATTTCGGGCAATTCCTGCGCCGCCAGGGCGATAATCTGCGGAATTTGCCAGTAACCGCTGACCGCCGTGAACCCGAGCATCAGTCGTCCGATTTCGCCTTTTTCCACGCGTCTGACGGTTTCCTGCGCCTGTCCGGTAAATTCGAGGATCAGTTTTGCATCGCGCAAAAACGTCTTTCCCGAAGCGGTCAGGCTGACATGCCGGTTGGTTCGTTCCAGCAAACAGGCGCCAAGCGCATGTTCGAGTAACTGGATCTGACGGCTCAGCGGGGGTTGCGTCATAAACAATCTTTTTGCCGCACGACCGAAATGTAATTCTTCCGCAACCGCCACAAAACAGCGCAACTGATTTAATTCAATCATTCAATTTTTGACTTGTTCCATTGTCTTTTTAACTTAGACCGTATCGTTAAATGTTTCTACTCTGTTAATTAATTTAGATTTTTTAGATCTAAATCGCGTGACCGAAACGGCAAAAACTGTGCATCCGGTCACAAAAAGCAAGGAATGCAATCATAAGTCTGGAGAGAAAACATGACGTCCCCTACAGATGTGTCAGACAACGCTAAACCGCTTGCCTGCGATTCGGCAGCAGAAGCGGCGAAACCGGGTCACTTCCGTTACGTGGTGCTCGGAATGATCTTTGCCATCACGGTGATTAACTACGCCGACCGCGCCACGCTGTCGATTGCCGGAACCGAAGTGTCGCGGGTGCTGAGCCTCGATCCGGTCATGCTCGGCATGGTTTTCTCGGCGTTTGCATGGGCGTATATGATCGGCCAAATCCCCGGCGGCTGGCTGCTGGATAAATTTGGCGCACGGCGGGTATACGGTTGCAGTTTGGTGCTGTGGTCAGTGTTTACCCTGTTACAGGGCACCGTCGGCTGGTTCGGCGTGAGCGGAATTTCAGCGGCCATCATGCTGTTCTTCCTGCGCTTTATGCTCGGGCTGGTGGAGTCTCCGGCATTCCCCGCCAATGCGCGCATTGTCGCCTGCTGGTTTCCGACCAACGAACGCGGCACGGCCACGTCACTGTTTAACTCCGCGCAGTACATGGCGATTGGCGTATTCACACCGATTATGGCGTGGCTGACTCACGCGCTCGGCTGGGAACATGTTTTCCTGTGGATGGGGGCGGTCGGGCTGTTCGCCGGGATTTTGTGGTTCGCATTGTATAAAGAGCCGCACAGCAGTCCGCACATCAAACCTGCCGAACTGGAACACATCCGTGCTAATGGCGCGCTGGTCGATCTCGAACTCAACCGCCGCGCCACGCGCCAGAAATTCACCTTCCGCGAAGTCATGCAACTGTTCCAGAGCCGCACGCTGTGGGGCATTTACATCGGGCAGTACTGTATTACTTCGATGAGCTATTTCTTCATGACCTGGTTCCCGATTTACCTGATTAAAGGGCGCGGGATGACGGTTATGCAGGCAGGCTGGGTGGTGGCGTTACCGGCGATTTGCGGATTTACCGGCGGGGTGCTGGGCGGCGTGATGTCCGATTACATGATCCGCCGCGGTGTCAGCCCGTCGAAAGCGCGTAAAACGCCGTTCGTGCTGGGCATGTTTTTCGCCGCCATGCTGGCGATGGCGAACTTTGTTTCCACCGATGCGGCGGTGATTGCGCTGATGACGCTGGCATTCTTCGGTAAAGGCCTGTCAGCGATTGGCTGGGCGGTCATGTCCGATACTGCGCCGGAGAAAATGATCGGCCTGAGTGGCGGGGTGTTTAACTGTCTGGGCAACGTGGCCGGGATTATCACGCCGGTGGTCATCGGTTATATCGTGGCGGCGACGGGTTCCTTTAATCTCGCGCTGTGGTTTGTCGGGGCGCACGGTTTGCTCGGCATGTTTGGCTATCTGGTGGTGGCCGGTAAGTTTGAGCGCATGGTGATCAGACCGGATGACAGGGAAAATGAGAATTGTTCTTGATATGACAAGATGTGTCATTAAACTGCGTGCAGCATCATTTTCCTGCATTCAGAACGAGAAAAATTCATGGAGTTGTTACGCGTCGTTTTTAAGCAATACCGTTGGCCGTTTTTAGGTGTAATGGCGCTGAGTTTGCTCAGCGCCGTTCTGGGCATTGGCCTGATCGCATTTATCAATCTGAAACTGATTGAAACCACGCAGGCTTCCTTAATCGTTCTGCCTGAATTCCTCGGGCTGTTACTGCTGCTGATGGCGGTGACCCTGGGCTCTCAGCTGGCCCTGACCATACTCGGGCACCACTTCATTTACCGCCTGCGCGGACAATTCATCAAACGTATTTTAGATACCGATATCGAGCGCATCGAGCAGATCGGTAATGCGCAATTGCTTGCCAGTCTGGGCAGCGACATCCGCAATATCACGCTGGCGTTCGTGCGCCTGCCGGAGCTGGTACAGGGAATTATCCTGACCATTGGCTGCGCCGGATATCTGGCGTGGCTGTCGCCGGAAATGTTGCTGGTGACGGTTATCTGGCTGGTGATCACTATCTTTGGCGGCTTTAAGCTGGTGTCGCACGTTTACCGCCATCTGGCGAAAGTGCGTGACGCAGAAGACAAGCTGCAAACTGATTACCAGAAAGTGATCGAAGGGCGCAAAGAGCTGGCGCTGAACCGCGAGCGGGCGCGTCATCTGTTTGACGAGATTTACCGTAAAGATGCCGAAGAATATCGCCACCACATTATCCGCGCGGATACCTTCCATCTGAGTGCCGTGAACTGGTCGAATATCATGATGTTGGGCGCCATCGGCCTGGTGTTCTTTATGGCCAACGGTATGGGCTGGTCCAATACTGAAGTGGCCGCAACGTATTCCCTGACGCTGCTGTTCCTGCGCACGCCGATGTTGCAGGCGGTCGGTGCGCTGCCGACGCTGCTCAGCGCGCAGGTGGCGTTTGGCAAACTGAAATCGCTGAAACTGGCCGAATACAACGAAGCATTTACGCCCGCTGTGGCGGCGAAACGCTGGCAGACGCTGGAGTTACGTGATCTGGTGTTCAGCTATGAAGGCAAGGCAGAGGGCGCGGATTTTGGCGTCGGCCCGCTTAATCTGACCATCACCCGTGGCGAACTGGTATTCCTGATTGGCGGCAACGGCAGCGGGAAATCGACGATGGCGATGTTACTGACCGGCCTGTATCAGCCGCGCTCCGGGCAGATCCTGCTCGACGGCGTGCCGGTGACCGCCGAAAACGCCGAACAGTATCGCCAGATTTTCTCGGCGGTGTTTACCGATTTCCACCTGTTTGGTCAGCTGATCGGCCCGCAGGGCGGGCAGCCGGATCCGCAGGTGGTGGAAGACTGGCTGCAACGTCTGAAAATGAAAGAAAAACTTCAGTTCAGCGGCAATGAAGTCACCAACCTGCAACTGTCACAGGGACAGCGTAAACGTGTGGCGCTGCTGCTGGCGGCGGCAGAAGGGCGTGATTTCCTGCTGCTCGACGAATGGGCTGCCGATCAGGATCCGCAATTTCGCCGGACGTTCTATCGTGAGCTGTTGCCGCAATTGCGTGATATGGGGAAAACCGTGCTGGCAATCAGTCACGATGATCACTATTTTGAACACGCTGACCGCCTGCTGGAAATGCGGACGGGCAAACTGACAGAGCTCCACGGGCAGGCGCGTATTGATGCCAGCCGTGATGCGGTCGCACAAATTGGAAGTCACTAATTTTTTCTGAAGGCAACGGATAATGAACTGGACAGAAGTGATGGTGTGGGGCATCAGCGGCGTGGTTGTGGGTTCGCTGCTCGGGGCATTACACAAAAAAGGCAAAATCGGACGCATTCCGGCCGTTGTTTTGTTCCTGGTGCTAATAGTCGGCGGCAATATTTTATGGGGCGGGGTGATCAAACCGCGTATCGCCGGAGCAGACGAAGAACAGAAGATTGATCAGGCGCTGGAAGCCCTGCCGCTGTATAACACCATCAAAATGCAGGAACCGGCGCTGTACGCGCAGATCCGCAGCAATATTCTGAACATGAAGAAAGAGGGCAAATCGCAGCAGGAAGCGATCGACACCGTGAAACCGAGGGTGTCCGTGTTGCTCTCGCAGCGCATCACGCATGCGCCGGACGCCAATGTGAACGAGGCCATGCAGGTCAATCTGGAAGAAATGCAGACGTTGCAGGCGCGCAAAGACGGCAGCTGTTTTAAATTTCTTTACCCGCAGGTCAGCGGTGGCATTAACACCGCACAGGTTCTGCCTGCACAATTGTTCCAGAAAGATCTCAATACCATGAACGATTTACTGCTGGCGACCGGCAACGGGCAGACTGCGCAACCTGAGGCCGTCAGCACCGAAAAAGTGGTGCAGATGATGGCTCCGGTGCGCGAGGCACTAGCGAATATGTACGGCGAGCAATTGCAGATGTTCAGTGATCTGACCAAACCGGACGTCGACCGGGAAAAAGTCTGCGAAATTTCAATCAGCCTGTATTCAGGGATCCTGGCGCTTCAGCCAGCGGATTCCGCGGCGATCCTGCGCCAGATGCTGGGCAAAAAAGACTAGTCTGAAGACGGGCAGCCTCTTCTGCGGGCTGTCCGTGTTCATACAGTTAAACAAACAGACAATCCCTACTATTCTTCTTAATAAGAAAGAGTATTCTTCTCCCGCTTTTCTAAAACATAATTTCTCGAGCTCCCGGAACCATCCTTCTATGCAAAAAATGTTAAGAGTGCCGTTGTTACTGGCATTGTTGTCATGTTTATTTCTGACGCCGGTACTAAGTTACGCGGACGATAGCACCGATAAGCCCGCGGCTGAACAACCGGTTAAAGTGAATGCCAGCACGGCTTTACCGGCGTTACAAAAACGTCTGGATTCACTTAAACAGCAGGTTTCTGCGGCTAAATCCGACAAGAAATTTACCGGTCTGAGCGACGAGGCCATCAAACTGGCCGATGACGCCGACAAACTGACGGTAGCGCTGGAACCGCAACTCACGCAGGTTCAGGCACAGCTTGATGTGCTGGGGCCGGCACCTGCGCCGGGCACCCTGACGGAAACGCCGCAGGTTATCAGCCAGCGTAACAAGCTCAATAACAGCAAAACTTTGCTGACCACTCAAATTGAGCAGACCAAAGCCATTGGCGTGGGCGCACGTAACCTTTCCTCGCAGATTTTGGGCTTACGTCGTGACGCGCTGAAAACCCAGATTGCGCTTAATACCGGCAGTATTCTTGGCGCCAGTTTCTGGGCACCGCTCATCACCCCGAATAATAACGATGCGGCACGTTTCGATGATTTTGGTTCGCAGGTTAAAGATGCCTGGGATCAGGCCTGGGACGCTGACTGGCGTGTCGGTACCGGGATATACCTGCTGCTGGCACTGGTGATTGGTCTGGCGGGCCGTCGTCTGTTGGATAAACCGATAAACTGGATCCTGCCGCGCTGGCTGCCGCAAGGGCGTTTTCGTCGCAGTTTTCTGGCCTGTTTCACCACGCTGAGCACCATGTTAACCCTTGGCATCAGCGTTCAGCTGCTGGGTTATATTTTCACCCGCCTGCCGGATACTTCGCCGTGGGTGATTGAGTTTGCCGGACAACTGGTCGAGCTGACTTATTTCTCGGCGGTGATTGCCGGTCTGGGTATTGCGCTGCTGTCGAACAATCATCCGTCCTGGCGTCTGCCGGGGATTGCGGATCCGCTGGCAAAAACGCTGGCGTCGTTCCCGATCCTGCTGGCAGGCTTTATTTTCCTGTTCGGTATCATTGAGCAACTGAATAATCTGGTCGGTGCCAGCGTCGCCGCGACGTTATTTGGTAACGGATTAGCGGCATTACTGGTGGCGCTCAACTGCCTGATTGCGCCGGTGCGCGTGAACCGTATGCGTCGCAAAATGAAAGCCGATGGCGAGCAAACCGAAGCGCGTTCCACGCTGGCGGGGCTTATCCATCTGGTGATCAGCCTGACGGCGTTTGTCATTCTGATAGCGCTGCTGATCGGCTACATTCCGCTGGCGCGTTTCGTGACCTTCGAACTGCTGTGGATTGGTCTGGTGGTCAGTTGCCTGTATCTGCTGATCCATTTTGTGGTGGATTTGTGCGAAAGCGTGTTTTCGCCGACCACGCACAGCGGCAAAATCCTCAAAAGCACGCTGAGCGTCAATGACCGCCATCTTTCACTGGCTGCGACATTATTCTCGGCAATCGGCAAAACCGCTTTGCTGCTGATGGCTGCCGTCGCGCTGCTCAACGGTACGTTCGGGACGACAACGCCGATGGAGTTGCTGGCGAAACTCGCGGATATCTGGGGCGGAAAAGGCCTCGAGAGCATGAACATTATTCCGGCGCACGCGGTTAACGCGGTGCTGTGTCTGGTGGTCGGCTGGTATATTCTGCGCTCCGCACGCCGCTGGCTGGACAATGATTTCCTGCCAAAAACCATGATGGATCGCGGGATGCGCGCGTCGCTGGTGACGCTGTTCACCAACGTGGGCTACGTGCTGATTATCCTGCTGACGCTGTCATCGCTGGGCATTGAATGGAACAAACTGGCGTGGATCGTCAGTGCCTTGTCGGTCGGTATCGGTTTTGGTTTGCAGGAGATAGTGAAGAACTTTATCTCCGGTCTGATCCTGCTGACTGAGCGTCCTGTGAAAGTGGGTGACTTGATCAGTATCAGCGGTGTAGAAGGGGACATCCGTCGTATCAATGTCCGCGCAACTGAAATTCAGCTGAGCGATAAATCCACCGTAATTGTGCCGAACTCCCAGCTGATTTCGCAGAACGTGCGTAACGCCACCATGGGTAACGCGCAGGGCGTGGCGACGATCGCGCTGACATTCCCGCTGGATATTGACCCTGAACAGGTGAAGACGCTGCTGCTGGAAGCCTACAATCTGCACGAATCTATTCTGGAAAATCCACCGGCGTCGGTAAGTTTCAAAGAACTGGGTCCGACAGGGATTGTGCTGAGCGTGACCGGCTACGTCAACAGTCCGCGTATGGTCAGCGGCACGCGCAGTGATTTGCTGTACGAAATCCTCAAAATGCTGCGCGCAGCGGGGATCAGCCTGAGTCAGACGCAGACGATGATTTTGGAGAAACCGGCAGAGAGGGTTGTTCCGGTGGAAGAGTGATAGGTGTGGGATTACGGTCCCACACGCCGTTTCAACGTCAACGTCAACTTCAACTTCAAGGTCGTGGGCTTCGGCCCACACCGACTTGGGGAGCGGCCTATTGCCGCCGCCCCCCAAGACCCCCCGGGCTCTTTCACTGCGCGCTTACGCGTCCTCTGGGCCAGTTTGGGCGGTGAGCCCAAGGTGTTGACGTTAGCAGCGTTCAGTGCAACTGAAAAAACTATTTATTTTTGTTTCCCCGCCTCCTGTGCGCCAGCAAATACACCACCGGGATCACCAGCATCGACAGCAGCGGGGCGCTCACCATACCGCCGATCATCGGCGCGGCAATTCTCTGCATCACTTCTGAACCGGTTCCGCCGCCCCACATAATCGGCAGTAAACCCGCCATAATGGTCGCGACGGTCATGGCTTTTGGCCGCACGCGCAACACCGCTCCGTGGTGAATCGCGTCGCACAGTTCTGCTTCGGTCATTTCATCACCGGCTGTTTTCTGGCGCTGCACTGCCTGATTCAGGTACAGCACCATAATCACGCCGAACTCGGCGGCGACGCCTGCCAGGGCAATAAAACCGACGGCGGCGGCGACCGATAAATTAAAGTTCAGCAGATACAACAGCCAGACGCCGCCGGTCAGGGCGAACGGCAGCGTCGCCATGATAAGCAGGGCATCCCGTACGCTGCTGAAGGTGACATACAACAGCACGAAGATGATCAGCAGCGTCACCGGCAGCACAATTTTCAGTTTTGCCGTGGCGCGTTCGAGATACTCGAATTGCCCCGACCAGCTTACCGTGACGCCTTCCGGTAATTTCACCTGCTGATTCACCGCCTGTTGCATATCTTCAACGGCAGATTTCAAATCGCGGCCGCGTAAATCCACATAGATCCAGTCTGACAAACGGGCGTTTTCGCTTTTCAGCATCGGCGGGCCGTCGGTGACGTTAACCGAAGCCAGCGCTGACAGTGGCACCTGCGCGCCGGAAGCGGTCAGCACCGGTAAATCACGCAGCGCCTGTACGTTGTCGCGCAGTTCACGCGGATAACGCAGGTTGATCGGATATCGTTCACGGCCTTCCAGCGTCTCGCCGATATTTTCCCCGCCGACCAGCGTCGAGACCAGCGATTGCAGCTCGGTAACCGTGACACCGTAACGTGCGGCTTCGCGGCGGTTAATATCAATATCAACGTAACGGCCGCCTTCCAGCCTTTCTGCCAGTGCTGACGTGACGCCGGGCACCTGCTTTACGATATGCTCAATCTGCTGCGCGACGGCTTCTATTTGCGCGATGTTATTGCCATTCACCTTGATGCCGACCGGGCTTTTGATGCCGGTCGCCAGCATGTCGAGACGGTTGCGGATAGGCGGCACCCACACGTTGGCGATACCCGGCAATTTCACCGCGTTATCGAGCTCCGTCACCAGTTTGTCCGGCGTCATGCCTGGCCGCCACTGGTCGCGGGGCTTAAAGCGGATGGTGGTTTCAATCATGGTCAGCGGCGCGGGATCGGTGGCGCTGTCGGCACGTCCGGCTTTACCCATTACGGTGGCGACTTCCGGCACGGTTTTAATTAACCGATCCGTTTGCTGCAATAAACGCGCGGCTTCACGGGCGGAAATGCCCGGCAGCGTGGAAGGCATATACAGCAGGTCGCCTTCATCGAGCGGCGGCATGAATTCACTGCCGAGTTTCGCCAGCGGATACAGCGACACCAGCAGGAACAGGCCGCTGCACAACAGCGTGGTTTTTGGGCGTTTCAGCACCGCAGCAAGTACCGGCTGATAGGCGGCAATCAGCCAGCGGTTGACAGGACTGGCGTTTTCATCAGGGATTTTTCCGCGAATAAAATAGCCCATCAGCACCGGCACCAGCGTAATCCCCAGCCCGGCAGACACCGCCATCGCGTAGGTTTTAGTGAATGCCAGCGGCGAGAACATCCGGCCTTCCTGTGCCTCGAGCGAAAAAACCGGAATAAACGACAGGGTGATGATCAGCAGACTGCAAAACAGCGCTGGCCCGACTTCCGTGGCCGCCCGCTCAGAGACTTTCCAGTAATCCGCCGACGTCGGCTGCTGACCGGGATGAACGTGCCGCCATTGCTCCAGCACTTTGTGCATATTCTCGATCATCACAATCGCCGCATCGACCATCGCCCCGATGGCAATTGCGATACCGCCGAGCGACATAATATTGGCGCTGACCCCCTGATAATGCATGACGATAAACGCGCCGAGAATGCCGAGCGGTAATGTGATAATCGCCACCAGCGCCGAGCGGAAGTGGAACAAGAACAGGGCGCAGACTACGGCCACGACTATGAATTCTTCCAGCAGTTTGTGCGACAGCGTTTCGACGGCGTGTTCGATCAGCGGCTGGCGGTCATACACCGGCACGATTTCCACGCCCGCAGGCAGCGTGCGGGCCAGGGCGTTCAGCCGGACTTTCACCGCTTTCAGGGTTTCCAGCGCGTTTTTGCCCGACCGCATAACAATCACGCCGCCCGCCACTTCACCTTCACCGTTGAGTTCTGCCACGCCGCGCCGCAGTTCCGGCCCGGTGCGCACGGTCGCCACGTCCGAAAGCAGCACCGGAATACCGCTGTTCACCGTCACCACCACATTGTTGAAATCCTCGAGGCTTTTGAGATAGCCGGAAGTGCGCACCATGTATTCGGCTTCGCCCATTTCCAGAAGCGAACCGCTGCTTTCCTGATTGGCGCTTTTCAGGGCGCTGACGACCTGCTGATGCGTTACGCCACGGGCGCGCATCCGTTGCGGATCCGCCACCACCTGATACTGGCGCACCATACCGCCGATGCTGGCGACTTCAGACACATTCGGCACGGTTTTCAGGTCATAACGCAGCGTCCAGTCCTGCAGGGCGCGCAGCTGTTCGAGGCTGTGTTTCCCGGTTTTATCTACCAGAGCGTATTCGTAAATCCAGCCGACGCCGGTGGCATCCGGCCCGAGCGACGCTTTGGCACCAGCAGGCAGCGAGGATTGCACCTGACTCAGATATTCCAGCACGCGCGAGCGCGCCCAGTAAGGATCGGTGCCGTCATCGAACAGCACATAAACGTAGGCGTCGCCGAACATCGAAAAGCCGCGCACGGTTTTCGCGCCAGGCACCGACAGCAGGGTGGTGGTCAGCGGATAGGTCACCTGATCTTCGATAATTTGCGGCGCTTTGCCCGGATAACTCACGCGCACGATCACCTGCACATCGGAGAGATCAGGCAGGGCGTCGAGCGGGGCTTTCTGCAATGACCAGATGCCCCAGCCTGCCATCATCAGCGCAGCGAGCAACACCAGCAGCCGGTTTTTCAGCGACCAGCGGATCACGGCGGCAATCATAAATCACCTCCGTGCTGATGCGTTTCTGACGTCGTGGCGTCGGTGGCTGGCAGCGCGCTGCGCAGGCTGGCTTCGGAATCAATGAGGAACTGGCCTGAAGTGACAACAGACTGACCTTCCGTGAGGCCGGAAAGCACCTGCGTCCAGCCATCACGCGTCGCGCCGGTGGTCACTGCCTGCGGGGTGAAATGCCCGTTGCCGTCGTCAAGCAGAACGGTATTGCGGCTGCCGGTCTGGATAAGTGCCTCCTGCGGGATTGCCAGAACAGCCGTCTGCGCGCTGATATCCGGCGACAAATTCAGGTACATACCGGGGCGAAGTTTCTCCTGCGGATTGTCAATGACCACACGGGCTTTCAGCGTGCGGCTGACGGCATCGACATCCGGCAGCAATTCACTTACCGTGCCGTGGAATGTTTCGCCCGGCTGGCTGTCAGTGCTGGCGGTGACCTTGCTGCCTGTCTGAATCTGACGGGCGGCGGAAGGCGGATAATCCATCACGATCCACACCTGTTTCAGGCTGGTCAGTTCGAACAACGGCTGCGTGGCGCTGACCTGCGCGCCTTCGCGCACGAATAGCTGGCTGAGATAACCGTCTTCCGGCGCGAGCAGGGTGATGCGGGTTTGCGGCTGACCGGTTTTATCGACGCTGCGCAGAATGTCTTCCGGCATAAACTGCAAGGCCAGCCGCTGGCGGGCGGCGGCTGTCAGATTGCGATCACCCAGCTGACGCACTGCCAGATATTCCTGCTGCGCGGCGGTCCAGTCGGGTATCCACAGCGTCGCCAGTTTCTGGCCTTTTTTCACCGGCTGCTGGCTGGCGGCAACATACAGTTTTTCGACCAAACCGTTTGCCCGCGCTGAAATGGTGCGCAGGCTGCGCTCATCGGCGCTGACCGTGCCGTAAACATTGAGCGGGGCGTTTAACATCCGGCGTTGCACCTTTTCACTGCGCATACCGAGATTTTGCTGCTGACGGGCGCTTACCGTAACACCGCCGTCATCCGCCACTTCATCGGCATAACGCGGCATCAGATCCATATCCATAAAGGGTGATTTACCCGGTTTATCGAAACGCTGATCCGGCGTCATCGGGTCATACCAGTACAGCACTTTGCGTTCGGCAGGCGTGGCCGCAGCGCCTGTTTGTACGGGCTGGCTGTGGCGACCCGCGATATAACCAGCGGCAAGTGCGGCCACAATGGCAAGAGCCAGCAAGCTGTAAGTTTTAGCACAAGTCATTAATTCATCTCCCGGGGAGCCAGATAGCGCAGGGCGACCCAGTAACGGGCTACCTCCAGTTCGGCATTGCGTTCGGCAAGCTGGCTGTCCAGCAGGGTGCGGCGCGCTTCGAGGACTTCATTGAGGCTGCTTTTACCCGCGCGGTACTGCGCCTGGATCACGCTGATACGCTGGCGCTGCAGCGGGATAACGTCATTTTTTTGCCGCTGCCAGAGCGTGCCGGCGGCCTGATATTGCGCCAGCAAACTGGTCAGCTGCGCCTGATGGTCACGCACCAGCTGCGCCAGCCGGTCGTTGCTTTCCATCGTCATCGACTGATCGGCAGCGTGATCTTTATCCTGCCGCGATGCGGTAAACAACGGCAGACCGACGGTAAACATCACACCCGCCAGATCCTCATAACTGTCGGCGCGGTGGGCGTAATACACTTCGACGCCGACATCCGGCAGCGCGGCAATCGCCGACTGCGAGGATTTCGCCTGCGCGACTTCTGCCTCGCGCCGCGCCTGAATGATTTCAGGATGCTGCTCCACACTGTCCGTCTGCGCAGCCTGAACCGGCAGGGAGATCACGTCCGGAACAGCGCCGTTGATTTCTGGCTGGTCGATGCCGGTCAGCTGGCTTAAACGGGTACGTGCCAGCTGCACATCACGTTCCGCCTGCGTGAGTTTGTCCTGCATGCTGATGAGCGTCAGCCGGGCATCCAGCACCGAGGCAGGCAGCGAACTTCCGCTACTGACACCGCCACGAGAAACGCCAATCTGGCGCGAACTCTCATCCACCAGTTTTTGTATCTGGCTGACGTTTTGTTCGCCGATAGCCAGTTCCATCCAGGCCAGCGCAGTGTCACGTTGTAAACGCGCACGGATGCTCTGACTGGTGGCGGCGACCTGACGTGATTCGGCGCGAAATGTGTCGGCTTTACGCTCGCGTTTGTCACTGCTGACGTAATCCTGCATGATGCCGATACGTTCCATTGTCATGCCCTCACGGGTAAAACGATCGGTATTGCCGCCGCTGACCGGCAGGTTTTCGATGCCAAATTTTAGCTTCGGATCCGGCAGTTGCATCGCTGAATCCGCCCGGTTATTCAGCGCATTAATCTGATGACGGCTGGCGGAAAGCTCGGCGGAATAATCCTGTGCGGCGACCAGCGCCTGCGGCAGGGTGACGGGGGTGGCAAGGGCGCTGACCGGCACAAAAGCCAGCAGCCATTGCCACGTCACCCTCGGGTGACGCGGTAAAGTGAACATGGTGAATCTCCCGCTCAGCGCTTTTGTGGTGTCAGGGTCACTAACTGATAGGCGTTATCGGTTTTGACAAAGCTGAACACCACCGGCGTTCCGGCGGGCAGGGAGTGGGCCGCAATGTCCGGCGGCAGGCGGAAGTTCATGGTCATTGCCGGCCATTTCAGGGCCGGGATCGCCTGATGAGAAATACCCACACGGTCACTCTGCCATTGGGTGATCACACCTTCTGATCCGTAGGTCTGCACGGCGGTTGTGGTTTGATGATAGTGCCCCATATCCATCGCAGGCATCGGTGCGGTGTCAGCAAAAGAATAAGCGCAAATAAAGAGCAGGCTTGCAGAGAATAAACTTAAAATAATACGCATGAGAATAACTCCAATATTGATATCAGAATAAATGGCCATAAAAATGGCAAATGAATTTCATTTAATTTCGGGCGCAGATAAACGCCCGCTGACAGCTGGGGCTATTCCCGGTATCGGCAGAATTGTACTTCGGCGGGAAGCGCAATGACCGGTGGTGCGACCCAGTCAGCGGTAGTGACGGCCGTGCTGGCATCGACGGTGATCACCGCTAAAGCCGGGACAAAAGGCAGAGCAACGACAGGGGCAGAACCGCTGTCGGAATGGGTTCTTTCCGGTACGCAATGCTTTTCACACAACACTGACTGGCTTTGCATATGCTCAGGGGAATCAGGCGCTTGCATGGAGATGTTATGCGCCATTGCGGTGGTTTCCACCGGCGGGTGCATATTGCACTGATGGCTGGCGAGCGCCAGCTGGGAATTGAGCATCAGCCAGCACAACGCGAACAGCAACGCACTGACCCGCTTGCCGGGCAAGCGCAGTGAATGCATAAACTGTGAAATCGCGAAACGGACTGACATGCTGCTGATTATTTCCCCGGGGAAGATAAGCGCGAGTATATAAGGAAATAAGGCTGCTGAGAAAGAGGGAAATAGAATAAACCGGAATTAAAATTGTCAGGATAATTAAACAACGCGAATAACAGCGGTTTCTGTTATTCGCATGTTAATTTAATGGCGTATTCCGGTAATAATATACCTAGAGCCAGCCAGACTTCTTGAGTTTCCAGTAAAGCCACGCACAACCGGCGACGGTCACACCGAGCGTTACCGGATACCCCCACCAGTCATTCAGTTCAGGCATGTTTTTAAAGTTCATGCCGTACAGGCTGAAAATGACCGTCGGGATCGCCAGTATCGCGCCCCAGCCTGCCAGCCGCTGAACCACTTCGTTCTGATGTACCGACACCAGCGCCAGATTGACGTGCATGGCATTGGACAACATTTCGCGCATGTCGTCGGTGGTGCGGATCACCTGATTAGCGTGATCCTGAACGTCGCGGATATAGGCGCGCAGGCTTTTGGGTACCAGTTCCTCAAAGTGATGGCTGAGCTGATTACAGATATCCTCCATCGGCACGGCGGCATTGCGCAGTGAAAGCAAGTCACGACGCAGGCTGTAGACCTGCTGAACGGCCTGCTGATTAAAGGTGTTCTGGAACATCTGTTTTTCGATGGCATCAAACTGTTCAGTGTACTGATGCAGAATTTCCAGATAGTTATCAACGATGGAATCGAGCACGCAGTACAGCGCATAGCCGGGGCCTTTGCTCATCATTTCCGGGCGTTCTTCGGCGTGCTTGCGGATTTCTTTATAGCTCGACGAGGCACCGTGACGGATAGTAATCAGGAAGTTTTTACCCAGAAACAGATGTGTTTCGCCGTATTCGATGGTTTCATTCACTTTCTGCGCGGTGTGGGTGACGATAAACAGCGATTCGCCGTACTGCTCGATTTTTGGCCGCTGATGGGCAGTCAGCGCATCTTCAATCGCCAGGTCGTGCAGGCCGAATTCTTCCTGAATACTGCGCATGTAGGCATCTTCAGGTTGCCATAACCCCAGCCAGACAAACGTGTCCGGCTCTTTCAGCACTTCGCTGATGTCTTCGACCGTGACATCCTGCAGACGCTTACCGTCGCGGTAAGCCACGCTGTTGATCACTGAATCGCAGCTGGGCTTTTTATCTTCGTTAGAAATGGAGTTCATTGTTTTACCCGATTGTTATTCAGACGGAAATCCTGCCCGCAGGCAGGATGATTTCAGTGTCTGAACAGAATAGCGCAGTCTGATAGAAAAGCGCTGACCGGGAATCTTAAAAGAGTGTTTCAGCCATCGGTGGAACGGCTCACCTCTTCCCACGCATCAATATCGGTGTGCATTTGTTGCAGTTTTTCCCTGACGAATTTCACCGCATCGCTTCCCAGCAGCAGAGACGCGGGGGGTTCAGGTGAGTTAACCAGTTGCAAAATGGCCTGAGCGGCTTTGTGCGGATCACCCGGCTGATGGCCGCTGCGCTTCTCCCGCGCTTCACGAACTGGCCCGAAACTTTCATCGTAATCGCTGATACTGCGCGGAGAACGTACCATTGAGCGTCCCGCCCAGTCGGTTCTGAACGAGCCGGGCTGGATGGCGGTCACAGCAATATTGAACGGTTTTAGCTCCTGGGTTAGCGTTTCAGAAATCCCCTGTAAGGCGAATTTACTGCCGCAATAATAGCTGATGCCGGGCAGGGTGATAAATCCGCCCATCGAGGTGATGTTGAGAATATGTCCGGCCCGACGCTGGCGAAAACAGGGCAGGAACGCTTTGATGACCGTCACCGCACCGAAGACATTGACGTCAAACTGATGCAGCGCTTCGCTGAGCGGTGATTCTTCCATAATACCTTCATGCCCGTAACCGGCGTTATTGACCAGTACGTCGACAGCGCCGATTTCCTGTTCCACTGACGTAGCAAGCTGAGCAACAGCAGCGAAATTGGTGACATCCAGCATGCGGCCAAAGCTGCGCCCCGGCGCCAGCGCGTCGAATTCTTTGCAGACCTGTGCATCACGCAAGGTACCGACCACACGGTGTCCGGCTTTAAGGGCTTCTTGCGCCAGCGCGCGGCCAAATCCGCTGCTGACGCCGGTGATAAAGAATAATTTTGACTGGTTCATACAAACTCCTCAGTAAAAAGCGGACTTGCAGAATAGGGCGGACAGTATCAGAAACGTAGCCCGGATCCTCTCTGATGTTTGCCTGTTCCTCTGAGGTGTCTGGACGTAGCCGGTTCCCGGTGCGACACTGAATTCACTTTCCGCTGCGTATTTTCAGGTTGATATGACGTTTCCGGCTTTGACCGTCACTGAGCAGATGATCGCGCTGCTGGACCAGCTGACACCCGATGAGGGCTACAATCTCACCGCGCTGGCGGATGTGCGTTTTTTACGATCTGATCGCCCGCTTTTGCGTACGCCCGTTTTGTATGAGCCTGGCATTGTGATTGTGGTGCAGGGCAGTAAGCGCGGTTTTTTAGGCAATGATGTCTATTTGTATGACGCGCAGCATTATCTGATGGTGTCGGTACCGGTGCCGTTTACCATGGAGACGCAGGCCAGCGCCGCTGAACCCATGCTGGCAATTTATCTGCGGCTGGATTTCAGTCTGGCCGCTGAACTGATGTTGCAGCTTGATGCTTACTCACCGGCGCAGGTGAAATCGCCGAAAAGTATGGTGTCGAGTCTGATGGATGACGCGATGCGCGCCTCGGTATTGCGATTTTTGCAGGTAATGGCGTCGCCGGTGGATGCAGAAATCCTCGGCAGGGCGATGATGCGCGAAATTTACTACCGCGTGCTGACCGGTGCACAAGGCGCGACATTGCGCAGTGCGCTGACTATGCAGGGGCAGTTTGGCAAAGTGGTGAAGGCATTACGGAAATTACACGCAGAATACGATTCGCATCTGGATGTGAACGCGCTGGCGAAAGAAGCGGGAATGAGTCTGCCGACGTTTCACAGTCACTTTAAAACCGTCACGGATACGTCGCCGATGCAGTATCTCAAGTCCACCCGTTTGCATCAGGCCAGATTGCTGATGCTGCGAAATAATCTGACCGCGTCGGCGGCCAGTGCGCAGGTGGGATATGAAAGTGTGTCGCAGTTCAGCCGCGAATTTAAACGCTTATTCGGGCTGACGCCGGTCAGCGAAGTGGCGCGGATGAGGCAGAATTTTTCATTGCCTGCCCCGTCCGCGCCGTCTGATTTTATCTCTTCGCATTAAGCCTGTTGGTTAAAGTTTACGTTACGGTGTCACGCCAGACGTGGTTTGTACTTTTACATCCGGTGTCGCTGCCGGGCCAAACACGGTATAGGTCGGCAAATCGACGTTCTGATAGGGCTCCCAGCCGCCGCCCAGCGCTTTATACAATGACACCAGGTCGGTGTTGGTTTTCACTTTCGCTTCTGCGGATTGCTGATGTGCCTGCGCAAGCTGACGTTGTGCATCGAGCACGTTGATGAACGTCGAAAGCCCCTGACGGTAACTGTCGCTCGCCAGATCAAACGCGGTCTGCAACGCTTCGGTGGTCTGGTCTAAACCCTTCACCTGATCCTGATCTGTGCGGTAACTCACCAGCGCATTATCGACATCCTGCAACGCCGTCAGCACGGTCTGGCGGTAATTGAGCGCCGCATTGGCCTGCTGCGCGCGGGAAAGATGTACGCTGGAAACCAGACGTCCGCCCTGGAAAATCGGCAGGGAAATCTGCGGGCCAAATGAGTAGAAATGGCTGCTCCAGTTATCGAGATAACTCACGTCGGTATTGCGCATACCGAACTGACCGGTAAGCGAAATGCTCGGGAAGAGCTGTGCGACGGAAACCCCGATATTGGCGGTCGCTGCATGTAAATCGGCTTCGGCTTTGCGCACGTCCGGACGACGACGCGCCAGCTGTGAAGGCACGCCGACCGGCACGGCAGCGGGCAGGACAGGCATCGGTTTAGGCGCGGAAAGTTCGGTATCCAGCGAGCCCGGTGCCTGACCGAGTAAAACCGCCAGTCCGTTCATCGCCTGACGTTCCTGAGCCTGATATTGCGGCAACTGAGCGCGCAGGGAACCTAACTGCGCACGGGCATTTTCTACATCTAATTGTGGCGATAGTCCGTTTTGCTGACGGTTTTGCGTCAGATCCAGCGTTTGCTGCGCCACGTCAATTTGCGTCTCAATGGCGTCCGTCACGCTTTGTGCACCACGCAGTTGCAGGTACGTGCGGGCGACTTCGGCTTGCAGCGACACCAGGGCATCGTTGCGTTGTTCGATGGACGACTGGGTCTGCGCATTCGCTGCTTCAACCTGACGGCGTGTGCCGCCAAATAAATCCAGTTCCCAGCTGGCGTCGAAACTGCCCTGATACAGATTCACTGGTCGGGTGGCGGTATCAATAGCCCCCGACGCTTCCGGGCTCAGATCGTTGAGTTGCTGCGATGCCCCGCTGGAATCAAGAATACCTTTCAGACCGAGCTGCTGGCGCGTCATTTTCGCGCTGCCCTGCACCGAAGGCAGCCAGGCGCCTTCGGCCTGTTTCACCTGCTCACGGGCACCGGCGATACGTAAAACGGCCTGTTGCAGGGAAATATTTCCGGCAATGGCGCGGGTGATCAGACTGTCGAGCTGCGGGTCGTTAAACGCCTTCCACCATAACGGATTCGGCTCCGAAGGCAGGGCAATCGACGCGCCGTCTTTGTCTTTCGGCTGTGTCATATCGTTATACGCCGTCGGCGTCACCGGATTAGGTTTCTGATAATCCGGGCCGACGGAGCAACCGGCCAGTGCAACCGCAATGGCTGAAAGGGCAATAACATGAGTCTTTTTATACTTCCGGGTCGTAATCAACTTAATGTGCTCCGGCATTACCTTCGCTCTTAACGGGCGAAAGCAGGAAACAAAACGGGATCAAAATAACGGCGACGATGGCGCAATAACCGAACACATCGATGTAAGCCAGAATGCGCGACTGCGAAATCATCTCCTGATACATCCGCACGGTCGCCAGCTGCATCGGGTCGCCGACGATGTGGGCGAAATCACGGATAGCCGCAGCGCTTTTACTGACTGCCTGATTAAACTGTTCATTGAGCGGCGACATGTTATGCGCCATATGGGCGCTGTGCGCCTGCGTTCGCTCAGTCACACCTGCGGTTGCCAGCGAAATACCAATCGACCCCGCGACGTTACGGAACATGGTAAACAGCGCTGCGGCGTCCGCATTCATTTTTTGCGGGATCGTCACAAACGCGATAGTGGTGAGCGGCACGAACAGGAAACCAAGGCCTATTGACTGCGCACTGCGATACATCACCAGCGTGGTGAAATCGACGTCAGGCGTCAGCGTCGCCGAATAGATAAACGAGGCTGCCAGCAGGAAGAAGCCGAATGCAATGATGTAACGCGTCTGCACGATGGGCATCAGTTTGAGCACCAGCGGGATCGACAATACAATCAGTATCGCGCCCGGCGACATCACCAGGCCGGAAAGGGTGGCGGTATAACCCAGCTGCTGCTGTGCCAGTTGCGGGATCACCACCGAACTGCCGTACAAAATCATCGCCATACCGGCCATCAGCAGACCTGCCACTGCAAAGTTTTTATCCTTCATACAGCGTAAGTCGACCACCGGTTTTTTGGCGTATAGCAGCCAGTAAATCGCCCCGACGATACCCGTTGCGGCCAGCACAGCAAAAGTTACGATAAAGCCGGAGTTAAACCAGTCGTCATCCTCACCACGGTCCATCATTACCTGTAAGCAACCTAAACCGAGTGCAATCAGCCCGATACCGATGTAATCGATACTGAGTTTACCTTTGGCCTTTCGCTCCCACGGCGGATCTTCCAGTAGCTGATAAATCGCCAGCAGGGCGATAATGCCCACAGGAATATTGATGAGGAACACCCAGCGCCAGCTGAAGTTATCGGTGATGTAACCGCCCAGCGTCGGGCCGACAACCGGCGCGACAATGATGGCAATCGATGACAGGCCAAACGCCTTGCCGCGATCTTCCGGTTTAAAGTAATCGAGCAGCACCGATTGCTGGATCGGCTGCAAACCGCCGCCGAAAAAGCCCTGCAATATGCGAAACAGGATCATCTGCCACAGTTCAGTGGCGACGCCGCACAGGAAAGAGCAGACGGTAAACATACCGATACAAATCAGGAAGTAAGTTTTGCGGCCCATCACACGGCTGAGAAACGCTGAAATTGGCAGCACGATGCCGTTTGCCACCAGATACGACGTCAGAACCCAGGTGGATTCGTCGTAGCTGGAAGACAATGAACCGGCGACGTGCGGCAGCGCCACGTTAACGATGGTGGTGTCCAGGATTTCCATGAACACCGCAATGGTTACGACGGCGGCAACTGCCCACGGATTGGCCTTGGGTTTCCAGTAGCTGCGATTTTCATTCATTCGACGGTCACCGTCGGTTCGACAGACAGACCCAGCGGCAGGTGGTGATTTTCATCCAGACCGCTGTCGATGACGATTTTCACCGGCACGCGCTGAACGATTTTCACGTAGTTACCGGTGGCATTTTCAGCCGGGAAGGCCGAGAAACGCGAGCCGGTGCCCTGCTGAATACTGTCCACATGCCCCTGAAGTTTGATGTCCGGGAAGGCATCGACGGTAATGGTGACTTTATCGCCCGGTTGCATACGTTCGAGCTGCGATTCCTTATAGTTCGCGGCGATCCATATATCTTTCGAAACCACGGAAAACAGCGACGTACCGGCCTGAACCAGTGTGCCGAGTTGCACATTTCGCTTGGTCACATAGCCGTCGAACGGTGCGCGAACCTGCGCATAAGAAAGATTCAGCGTAGCAGTTTCCAGCTGGGCTTTCGCCTGCTCAACCTGTTGCTGACGTGCTTCGACGTTAGTTTCGGCCTGGCGGATATTCAGCTGAACCTGCGCGGCAACCTGCACCTGCGCCTTGGCGTTTTCCAGATCCGCTGCCGCAGAACGTACCTGCGCATTGGACGTATCAATATTTTGTTGCGTGGTCGCACGCGGATCCACACCGCGCTGGCGGCGGAAATCAGCGGTGGCATTTAGTAAATTGGCTTCCGCACGGGTTTGCTGAGCTTTCGCCTGGGCCAGCTGCGCCGGATATTGCACTTTAGCCAGGTCATACTGCGCCTGCGACTGATGCAACTGCGCGACGGCCAGACCGAGCTGCGCCTGTGCCTGGTCACGTTGCGCGGTGGCGTCACGCGGGTCAATTTCCACCAGCAGATCGCCTTTTTTGACGAACTGGTTATCTTTCACCGCAAGGTGAGTGACATACCCGGCGATTTTCGGCGCGATGGTCACGGCATCGCCTTCGGTAAAGGCGTCATCGGTGCTTATCTGATCTTTGGTCATCAGCCACCAGACCAGTGCAACAATCAGCATCACAACCACGACGATCCCAAGAATAATCAGCGGCTTCTTGCCTGGGTCTTTGCGTTTTTCCTCATTATCCTGATTGTCGCTATTGGCTTCATTCTGGCCTTTAGCATTTTCTTTGTGACCTTCTCCTGATTTTACCTGGCTGGAATCGAGTTCTGAGTGTGCGTCTTCAGACGCGGAGGGCTGGTTATTTTTTTCGCTTGTCATAATGCTCTTCTGATTATCGGTGCGCGCGCGCCTGAACAAAGAAATCTTGTTTTAAGCTAGATTGTATTGATGTAAATGCAAGTAAATATAGGTCAATAAACCTTAGTGAGGGCACGAAGATCCAAACCATAGGGAAGGTCTTAAAAGGTCGAAATGGGTTATACTGCGGGGCTGGTATTTGTATTTATCAAATAAATTTGATTCTTTGCTTCAGGAAATTCTTGTGATCACTTCCCAAAACACTCTGCTCCGCAGGAGCAAACCATGAGCCGTCCGGCGCCTTCCTATAAAGGCCTGACGCGTATTGCCTCGCTGGTCTCCCTGTGTGTGGCGCTGGTTCTGGTGTGCGTCAAAGTCTGGGCCTGGGCAGCCACCGGCTCGATTGCGTTGCTGACTTCCGCCGCCGACGGGCTGGTCGATGTGCTGGCCTCGATGGTAACGTTAATCGGCGTACGTTACGCCATCCGTCCGGCAGACAAAGGCCATCGTTACGGGCACGGCAAAGCCGAAGCCGTGGCGGCGTTTGTTCAGGCGCTGCTGCTGGGTGGCGCAGGACTGGTGCTTGGCGTTGAATCCATCGGGCGCATCATTAACCCCGCACCGCTGGCGCAACTCGGCCTCGGGATTTGGGTCATCATCGGCAGTTCTCTGGCAGCCACCGGCTTAGTGCTGATGCAAACGTATGTGGTGAAACGTACCGGCTCGACGGCGATTGCCGCTGACCGCGCGCACTACATCACGGATGTCGCAGTGAATATCGCCGTACTGCTGGCGCTGATTTTCGAGCGCTACTTCGGCTGGACGCGTTCCGACTCCATCGGCGCATTGCTGATTTCCTTCTATATGCTGTGGAACGCCCGTGGTATGGCGGCAGATGCGCTGACCCAGTTACTGGACAGAGAACTGAGCGCCGACGACCGCAAGCGCATCAAAGCGGCAGTATTAAGTATTGAAGGCGTGCGCGGCGTGCATGACATCCGTACCCGTAACGGCGGCGACCGCGTATTTGTAGAATTCCACCTCGAAGTCGATGGCAATCTGACGGTTGATATCGGGCACGATATCGGCGATGCGGCTGAAATGGCGGTCAGTAAACTGTTTAAGTCAGCGGATGTGACAGCGCATCTGGAGCCGGACGGGATTGATGACGACCGGTTAGATAATATCCTGAGCTGATTTCTTCAAATTCAAATTCAAAACCTTGGGCTCGCCGCCCAAACTGGCCCAGAGGACGCGTAAGCGCGCGCCCTCTGGACTCCCGCGCTTTTTCACTGCGCGCTATCGCTGGAACGACGGACATGTTCCGACGCAATTGTGAGTGGCGCAAAATGTCATCGCTGCGCGATTCCCTCATTTCAGGTTTCGAGCCTATGGTCTCGAACCATTCATTCGGTGCCATTTTTAAGCACGCCAATCAACATTTCTAAAAAATGAAACGAATCAGCTTTTGAATTTAAGATCGTGCGGGCGAATCAGAAAGCTTGCTGCGCGAGAGGTTCGAGACCTGAGGCTCGAAACCCGAGTAAAGGAACCGCGCAGCGGCAAGATTTCCAGCCTGTCGCAGGGGTACCTGAAACATAGTCAGCGAGCGGAGCGCGCAGTGAAAGAGCCCGGGGTTCTTAGGGGTGGCGGCGATAAGCCACCCCTGAGGCCGGTTTGGGTGGCAGCCCAAGGTCTTGATTTAAACAGCCGCCTTTGCATCGGCACTATGCAAAAAAAAAGCCCCGAAGATCGGGGCTTTTTCACAAATACGTCAGCGGCGCACTCAGTTGACCTGAACCGGCATCCCTGAACGCATCTCGATCGCGCGCTGAACCACAGTCTGGTTAACCGCAGGATCCATCGCCACAGTGTTAGCACTGCCGGTCAGCGTGATTGGCAGCGGCTGCTGGGAATCAAACTCTTCCTGGTTAGAAGACAGCGGGTTGTGGATCTCAATGTAACGCTTGCCGTCTGGCTCAACGGACGCTTTCACCGGTTCATTGATGAACTGAACGCGGGTGTCTTGCGGAACGTTGTCGTACAACCATTTGATGTCAGCATCACGCAGACGCACACAACCGTGGCTCACGCGCAAACCGATACCAAAGTTGGCGTTGGTGCCGTGAACGGCATACAGACGACCAACGTAAAGCGCATACAGACCCATCGGGTTATCCGGGCCAGCAGGGAAGACGGCTGGCAGGAATTCACCGCGTGAAGCATATTCTTCATGCATTTTCGCGGTCGGAGTCCAGGTCGGGCCGGCTTTTTTACGCTGAACGGTGGTGACCCAGTTCATCGGGGTGTCTTTGCCCAGTTCACCGATACCGATTGGCAGCACCACGACGGTATTCGTGCCTTTCGGGTAATAATACAGACGCATTTCAGCACTGTTGATCACGATGCCTTCATGCGGAGTATCCGGCAGGATCAGCTGCTGAGGGATGGTCAGCACTGTGCCAGGAGTCGGCAGGAACGGGTCAACGCCAGGGTTGGCTTCGAGCATGTTGCTCAAACCCATCTGGTATTGTGCTGCGAAATGTTCCAGTGGCAGGCTGCTGCCCTGAGAAACAATCACTGTGATGTTTTCACCGACCAGACGACCGTTATTGGCCGGCAGAGGATAGACCACAGCAAAAGATGCCTGGCTATATGCAGCAACTGCCAAAACAAGGGTAAGGATTGCGCGAATGCTCATTTTCATATTTTTCGTTGGTCGTTAATGCCACACTGGCAGTTGTTGTCAGAATGTTGATTCCCCCCAACGCAATCGAAACTGGCCGGAGAGATAGTGTACTTGCACATAGCACTTGAAAGGGACTCAGGATATGTAACGAATCGCCTTACAGGGCCGCTAATTATAAGGATTTATTTCAAACAGGCCAAAGCTTTCTCACCTTGTTGGAAAAGTTCCCTTCAGCAACCGCATTTTTTGAATCGGACTTCACATTTCTTTACATTCGTTTGCTCATTTACGACAAAACGGCACCATGATCAGCGCCGCCACAAACATCCAGGCCATCACCTGAAAAATGTCATTGAAGGCCAGCGTAAGAGACTGCGCGGCAACCCTTGCGCCAAACATTCCTTTTGCCATCAGTAAGGCCTGCGCGGTGTCCGGCGTCAGATGGCTGATCCTCTGCGCCAGCGATCCAATCACTTCCTGCGCGGTATCACCATATTGTCCGAGACTTTCGCCGAAACGTGCCGCGTGTACCTGCGTCCAGTCCTGCAACCAGGTGTTCACGGTCGCTATACCAATCGCGCCGCCGAGATTTCGCATCAGGTTAAATAACCCCGACGCATAACGAAGCTCAGACCCCTGAAACGCGGTCAGCGCCATGTTCACGCTCGGTACGATACACAACATGATAAACAAGCCGCGTACGACCTGTGGCCAGAAAAACTGATCCGATCCCCAGAAGGGGGTGACGGTGGTGGTCAGCCACAAACTGAGAGCGAAACCGGATAATCCCACAGCAATCAGCAACCGGCGGTCAACGCGCCCGATTAATCTGGCGGCGAGAATGGTGCTGAAAAATTGGCCGACGCCGACGACAAACACCGTCGTGCCGATTTCCAGGCTGTTGAAATCACGGATGCGGCCAAGAAACACCGGCGTCAGGTAGGTCGAGGCGTACAACCCAAAGCCGACTACCAGATTGAACAGGCAGGCGAAGGTGAAAGTCGGGTCACGAAAAGGCGTCAGGCGCACGATCGGGTTTTTGGAATAAAAGGAACGTTCGAGAAACAGCACGAAGGCCACCAGCGAGAACCACGCCGAAATCTGAATTTGCGGATCACTGAACCAGTTTTTGCGCGGACCTTCTTCCAGCACGTATTCGAGACATCCGAGTGCTATCGCCATCGACAGTAAATGCACCCAGTCGATGCGTTTTAGCATCGAAAAATCGGCCTTATCAACATGGATGAAGAGCACTGCGCCGGTCGCCACCAGAATGCCGGGCAGGATGTTGATGAAGAAAATCCAGCGCCAGTCGAGCAGTTGCGTCACCACGCCGCCGACCGTCGGTCCGAGCGTCGGTGCCAATACGCTGACCATGCCGAGGATCGCCGGGATCAACGCCTGCTGTTTGCCCTGAAACATCGCAAAGCCGGTGGCGAATACGGTCGGCACCATCGCGCCGCCGGTAAAGCCCTGCAACGCGCGGAAGAAGATCATCGATTCGATATTCCACGACAATCCGCAACCGATACTGCTGAGCGTAAACAACGCGGCAGAGGCACTGAACAGCCAGCGGGTGGAAAGCGCCTGCGTCAGAAATGCCGAGAAAGGGATCATGACCAGTTCGGCGATCAGGTACGAAGTTTGTACCCAGCTGATTTCATCGGGTCCGGCAGACAGCCCGGCCTGCACATCATTTAACGAGGCGGCGACGATCTGAATGTCGATCAGCGCCAGAAACATGCCAAACGCCATAATGCTGAAAATCAGAAACTTGCGTGATGTCGGGTAATCCGCAGGCGAGAGCGTCGCGGCTGGAGTCAGGGTGGCAGACATTTTTGTGATATCCCGGGGCTTGTTTGTATGATGAGTATCATATTAATATGATGAGTATCATGCAATGAGTGAGAGTAAAAATGAGTGAAACCACAGCAGGTGAAGGGATCCCGATCCCGGCAGAAAAAGCCAGTAAACGCTCGAAGCGGATCTTTGTAGTCAGCGGCATTGCGCTGGCTGTTGCCTTAGGCGGTGCCGCCTGGTTGCTGGCAGCGCCTGCGGCGGAATCCACGGACGATGCCTATCTGACGGCGGATGCGACGACCGTTGCACCAAAGGTGAAGGGATTTGTGGCCAAAGTACTGGTGCGCCACAACCAGCGGGTGCATGCGGGGGATAAACTGGTTCTGATCGACAGTGAAGAATTTACAGCACGTCTGAATGCGGCACGCGGAGATCTCGAAGATGCCCGCGCTCAGGTCGCGCAACAGCAAGCCGCGTTACTCAGCCAGCAGGCGCAGGAACAGCTGGCGTTGACGCAAATCGAAGCGGCGCGCACGGCGATCCGTTCCTCACGCGCCGAGCAGCAACATGCCGAAGCTGAACAACAACGTTATCAGTCACTGGCGGTCAGTGGCGCGACGTCACGCAATGATGCCGACCGGTATAAAACTACTGCCGTGACCGCGGAACAGACCTCAGCGCATGCCACGGCCATGCTGGATGTGGCGCAAAATCAGGCGGCGGTCACGCATGCAAAACGCGCTGAGATTGAAGCGGCACTGGCGCTGGCAAATGCCGCTGTGGTGAAAGCGCAGGCGGCAGAAGATCTGGCGCAGCAGGATCTTAATCACACGACAATTTTTGCCGCAGTTGATGGTGTGGCCGGTAACCGTCAGGTGCAGGTGGGCGATTACGTGACGCCCGGTCAGCGGCTGATGACGCTGGTGCCGGAGCAGGGGATTTATGTGACGGCCAATTTCAAGGAGACGCAGACCGGCAGAATGCAGCCGGGACAAAGGGCGGATGTGCATGTGGATGCACTGCCGGGCGTGACGTTTCGCGGTGAAGTCGACAGCCTCGCGCCGGGTTCCGGTTCGACATTTGCGTTGCTGCCCTTTGAACCGGGCACCGGCAATTTCACCAAGATTGTCCAGCGGGTGCCGGTGCGTATTCGCCTCGACGCCGGTCAGCCGGATCTCGCGGCGCTGCGTCCGGGATTATCGGTGGACGCCCGCGTTTCGTTAACCGATGCGGTCAGGTAAACTATGACGGCAATTTTCTGATTATCAGGGCCTTACTATGCGCTACGAAAGTGAACATAAGCCTAAAATCCGCGAGCGGATCGTGAAAGAAGCGGCGAAAGCTATCCGCGCCAAAGGGCCGTTGCAGGTCAGTGTGGCGGGCGTGATGAGCAAAGCCGGGCTGACGCACGGCGGGTTTTATGCGCACTTTGCCTCGAAAGAGGCGCTGATCGAAGCGGCAATCGAGCAGATGTTTAATCAGGTGATGCTGCGCTGGGAAAAAAATAATCAGGGGCTGGCCGCACCGCAGCAACTGGCGGGCTATATCGATTTTTATCTTTCTGCGTGGCATCGCGACAATCGTGCGCAAGGCTGTCCGGTATCCGCGCTGGCGTCGGAAACACCCCGTATGTCGGCGCCTTGTCAGGCAGAATTTGCCCGGGGAATCGAAAGGATCCGTGGGATGATGATTTTTCAGCTGAAGGAAATGGGCGTCGATGATCCGCAAACTGCGGCGATATCGGTGAGTGCAGAACTGATGGGCAGTTTATCGCTGGCACGTTGTGAGCCGGACCGGCAGATTTCCGATGCCTTGCTGGAAAGTGCGAAGAAAACGCTGAAGACGCGGTTAAATCTCGCAGAAGAGTAAATCTCAGAACTGCTCCCCTGCGAAAAGGAGGGTTGGGGTGGGGTATTAAAGACAACACGAGGGTTAAGCTCGTGTTAAACCCACACCCCATCCCGGCCTTCCCCTCCTGAGAGGGGAAGGCGTAAATCAGAAATCATAACCTACAGTGGCAACCACAGTCCGTTCCTGGCCCCAGTAGCAGTAGCTGGTGCCGTAACAGGCTGCGACATAGTTTTTGTCGAGCAGGTTGTTGGCATTCAACTGAACATACGCGCCTTTAAGCTGCGGATTAAACTGCACCAGATTCATACGCAGTGAAGCATCAACCAGCGTCGCGGAAGGCATGTGCAAGGTGTTTTCGTTATCAGCCCATTGTGTGCCGATGTAACGAACGCCCAGTCCCAGATCCACACCCACCGGGGTATTGTACTGACCCCAGATAGACGCCATTTGTTTTGGCGTCACATACGGCGTGTTGCCGTTGTTTTGCGCCGCATCACGGATACGTACTTTGTTATAGGTATAACCGGCCATGACGTTGAAGCGTTCGGTAACTTGTTTCTTGGCTTCCAGCTCCAGACCCTGTGAACGGATTTTACCTGCCGGCTCATAGTAGCTGCCCACAACGACGCGGTTGCCCACGTCTTTTTGCGTCAGATCATACAGCGCTGCCGTGTACATATCGGACGTACCGACCGGCTGGAATTTGATCCCCGCTTCGTATTGCTCACTCTCCATCGGTTTCAGCAGCGTGCCGTCCTGACCTGGCAGGGCTGATGGGGTCATCGCCTGGCTGTAGCTGACGTAAGGAGAAATCCCGTTGTCGAATGCATAAAGCAGGGAAGCGCGGCTGCTGAAGTGTTCGTCTTTACGTTCACTGTTGCTCTGCGTGCCGTAGATGCTTTCGTAACTGCGGCTGGAGGTTTTCAGCGTGTCATAACGGCCGGACAGGGTCAGATACCACTTGTTCCAGCTCATCTCATCTTGCAGATAAGTGCCCATCTGCTCGTAACGGTTTTTGCCGCGTGAATGGCTGTAGTAATCCAGTGCATCGCCGCCCACGCCGGTGTACGGGTTAAGCATCTCAGCGGTTGCGCCATCGGATTTCACGTCATTAATAAAGTGGGAATAGTCGAAGCCCAGTACCACTTTATGCGCCAGTTCGCCGGTGGCGAAATCGGCTTCCAGCTGGTTGTCGATAGCAAACGTATCCAGAGAGGACTTCTCACCGGAATAGTAGCGATTCATCAGCGTACGGTCAGCGTTCCAGCCTGCCTGATACACCTGATCCAGTTCGGTATTGGAATGGGTGTAGTTGGCGTTCTGGCGGAATGACCACACATCGTTAAATGCGTGCTGGAATTCGTAGCTGTAGATCTGCTCCCAGCGTTTGAACTGGTTGCGGGTGCTTTCACCATCGAAGAAACCACGGCTCAGTTTCTGGCCGTACAGGCTGCCGTCAGCAGGTACTGCGGCGTGATAACCCCCGGACGGATCCTTTTGCAGATAGGCACGCAGTAACAGCGAAGTGTTTTCATCCGGCGTCCACAGCAACTGTGGAGAAATCGCGTAACGCTCTTCGCGCTGGTGATCGTACTGCGTATCACTGCTGCGGGTCATACCGGTCAGACGAAATGCCAGCTGATCATTGATCGCGTTGGTGTAATCGAACGCGCCGCCTTTGGTGTTTTGCGTGCCGCCGGAAAGCTGGAAGTGACCTTCTTCAGCAAACTGCGGGCGTTTGGTAGATTCAACCACGACACCGCCGGGAATGCTCTGGCCATAAAGCGCAGAAGACGGGCCTTTCACCACATCAATACGCTCGAGGAACCAGGGATCAACCTGAATGGAGTTGTAAGTCGCGCCATCGCTGAGAATACGCAGGCCATCGAGGAAGGTGTTGTTGACGTCACCGCCGTGGAAACCGCGCAGGGAGATGGTGTCATAACGCGTTGCGCCACCGGCAAAGTTGGTGAATACGCCCGGCGTGTAATTCAGTGCAGCGTTAACCGTGGTCGCGTTCTGATCAGTCATTTGCTGACGGGTCACAACAGAAACAGCCTGACCGGTCGTGATCAGCGGCTGATCCGTTTTGGTCGCGCTTTTACTGGTTTTTGCGCTGTAACCCTGCGTCGGGGCATCTGCGGTATCAGCAGGTGCGGCTTTGACAATAACCGTATCTTCGGCAGCCAATGATGCAGCCGGAACGGCCAGTGCCATGGCGCACATAAGCACCGAGCGTTTGAGGGGGAAAGCCAACAACATATTCATAGTCCCTATAAATAACCTGATAAATCATCAGGTGATTAATTGATGCGTGTGTAATAAACCCAAAAGCCAACAGTGTTCCGCACGAAAGCCGGGACACAATCATGCGTACTGGCCTGACGAAAACGATACGAATGTTAAACTTAATGATAATTGTTATCATTATTATTTTACAAATTAAAGCGAGTTTTCTCCAAAAACTGTGAAGCTACGCAGATTTATCCTTGTGAAATTAAGGGTGTATTTGATTGTTTTACCAGCAACCTTACTCAGGGGAAGGGTATGTGGTCAGATTACAGCAGCGGGAAATTCGAAGAGTTTCATTGAAAACGTGGGCAAAATCGCAGTAACGGATTAGCTTTAAGAGTGAGTTTTTTAAAATAGAAAAAGTTCACAACAGGAGACAACATGAATACGGAAAGTCCGCAGGAATACAGTCAAAAATGGGATGAAGTGGATAACTATCTGGTCAGTCATCTGGTGGAAGAGGATCCGGTTTTGCAGCAGGTACTCGCGAATAATCAGCAGGCCGGATTGCCCGCCCACGACGTGGCCCCTAATCAGGGAAAACTTCTGGCATTATTCGCGCAAATCACCGGTGCGCAGAAGGTACTGGAAATCGGCACGCTGGGCGCTTACAGCACCATCTGGCTGGCGCGCGCACTGCCGGCATTGGGCAAAGTGGTGACGCTGGAAGCCGATCCGCATCATGCCAGAGTCGCGCAGACCAATATTGATCTCGCCGGTTTGCAGGACAAAATTACGCTGCACACCGGGCCCGCGTCAGACACTTTGCCGACGCTGATGGCAGAAGCGCCGTTTGATCTGATCTTCATTGATGCGGATAAACCTTCTAATCCGCTTTATCTGGAGTGGGCGCTGAAGTTGTCGAAACCGGGCACATTAATTATCGGTGATAATGTGGTGCGGGACGGTGCGGTGGTCGATCCGCACAGCGACGATACCCGCGTTCAGGGGGTTCGTCGCTTTATTGAGATGATTGAGCAGGAACCGCGCTTATCTGCCACCGCGCTGCAAACCGTCGGCAGCAAGGGCTGGGACGGTTTTGTGCTGGCGCGGGTGATCAGTTAAACGCATACGTTAACGGGCGAGACCAAAGCCGATGTCAAACAGCGGGTTTTCGCTGTCGTGCGGCATATCAGACTGTTGTTTGAGTACCGCTGCCATAGATGAAGGCAACTCGAACGGCAGTTTGCCGGTATAGGTTTCGCTGCTGGTCAGACGGCTGAACAACACGGCATCGCTGACGCCGAAATTACCGATAACCGCTTTCGCTTTGTCGTTCACGTTGGTGAGAATAGCAGGGCGGTCAAGATACACCGTCACCACCGTCGGCACCGCTTTGCTGGCTTTTACGATGGCCTGATAATCGGCATTATCGTCAGTGAAAGCCAGGGAGCCTTCGTGGTGGCGTTTGCCGAAGAACCACTGTTTATGCGGCTGTTCATAAGGCGCATGGGCGCGGATCAGGGCGACATCGGCTTTTTCTGGCGCATCAACCACGGTGAAACCTGCGTCCTGCGCCGCTTTTGCGTCAATGCCATACAGCCACACTTTTTTGCCTTTCTTCAGCGGTAACAGGTCACCGGTATTTTGCAGTAAAACGAGGGAGTGACGTTGCGCGGCATCAGCTTCTTTCTGCCAGTCTGCGCGCCCGACGGTTTTCACCGCTTTCTGCGGATCCACAAACGGATTTTCAAACAGGCCGGTGCGGAATTTCTGCTCGAGGATCCGCATGACGGATTCATCCAGCCGCTGCGCAGTCAGTTGTTTTTCGTTAACCGCATTCACCAGTAATTGTGAATCGGTCACGCCGCCAAACTGGTCCACACCTGCCTTCACCGCTTTGACGAAACGCTGCTGCGGCGTCAGGTTTTCAACGCCCCAGGACATGCCGCCGGGCACCGGTTCTTTGCCTTGCGGTGAACCGTTCAGGCATTCGTCTTCGCAGTTGCTGGTGATCAGCCAGTCGCTGAGGATAACCCCTTTGAAACCATACTGACCGCGCAAAATATCTGTCAGCAACTGATGGCTGAATCCGGCACCGACCTGTTCCAGCGGCTTGCCTTCGAATGACGCGTTTTTCAAAATGGAATAGGTGGGCATAACGCTGGCGACGTTGGCTTCAAACGCGCCGGTAAACGGATAGATGTGTTCTTTAAGATTATTGCCGGGGAAGACGGCGTTTTTACCGTAGACGTTGTGGCTGTCGTAGCCGTTTTCCGCCGCGCCGTAACCGACCCAGTGTTTCACCACCGAAATCACGCTGCCGGAATTAAGGCCCTCGCTGCCGTTTTGCATTCCTTCGATGTAGCCGCGCACCATGTTATGCACCCGCGTCGGGTCTTCACCGAAAGTCCCGCTGATACGCGCCCAGCGTGGTTCTGTCGCCAGATCGGCCTGCGGGGAAAGGGCTTCACGAATACCCACAGCCAGATATTCCTGGCGCACAATATCGGCATAGCGGCGGGTGAGTTTTTCATCGCCAATCGCCGCCAGCCCTAAGGTTTCCGGCCACTGGGTGAATTTGCCGGAAGAGGTGCTGGCGCCAATCAGATATTCAAACGAGTTACGCGGGTCGCTGCTGACAGTGACCGGAATACCGAGCCGGGTCTTTTCGGCAATCTGCTGTAGTTTGTTATTTTCTTCTGCCATCAGCGCCGGGTCTTCGGCAGACAGGCGGGTGATCAGGCTGTTCACCTTCGCGCCGGAAATCATCTTTTCCGCTGCTGCCCTGTCATAATGTGTGCCGGCACCGATCGGGCTGTTGGCCGTCGGTGCGGAACCGTGCATCATCACCCCGGCTTTTTCTTCCAGCGTCATGCGTTTTACCAGATCCGCCGCGCGATCTTCCGGCGTCAGCCGCCAGTCTTCATAGGGTTCAAGTTTGCCGGAGTGATTGAGATCTTTGAACTGCAGCCCGTCAACGGTGAGCAATGTGACTTCCCGCTGACTCAGCTCGGGCTGAGCGGTATCAGCAAAAACAGCAGGGGTGGAAAGCAGAAGGGCGGAAACTGCCAGGCTCAGAGGTTTGATTTTCATTATCATCCTTAATTATTTTGTGTCTATAACGAATTGATAACTATAGAAACTTAATTCTCAAGGAATAACCTATTTGCCTGTCTGATATTGCGATCAGCTTCTCAAATGTTATCAGCCAAATACCATGCCCAGCACAGCGCCGACCGCCAGCACCCATAACGGGTGAATACGTTTATTGAGCGCCAGCAGCGTACATAGCGCAATCACGCCCGCCAGCGGCAACGTGGTGGCGGAGGCATTTGCGATTAACAGTCCGCTCGATACCACCAGCCCGACGGTCACCGGTACCAGCCCGCGCTGAATGACCTGACGCCACGGACGGTCTTTGTAACGTTTCCATCCGCCCATCACGATCAGCGTCACCACCGAAGATGGGCCAAACTTCGCCAGTGAAGACACCAGCAGGCCGGACCATCCCGCGACCTGCCAGCCAATCAGCGGCACGATCATCATATTCGGGCCGGGTGCGGCCTGAGCCAGCGCGAACAGGGCACTGAATTCCTGCGCGCTCATCCAGTGATGCACCTGCACCACAGCTCGCTGCATCTCCGGCAAAATAGTATTACCGCCACCAAAAGCCAGCAGAGAAAGCTCGGTAAACAGCAGGGCGAGTGAGAGTAAAACGGCCATCAGAATTTACTCCTTGCGCAGATAAAAATACTGACCGGCGCCAGCACCAGCATGACCGGCAGCATCGGGATGCGAAATCCTGCGATAGCAATAACGCCCGCGGCAACCAGCGCCAGTTGCAGCCATTTTCCCCGCAAAGGTGCCAGCATTTTGAGGCCGGTGGATAACAGTAAACCGGCCGCCCCGGCTGCCATTCCCGCAAATAAATGCTCCACCAGCGGTTCATTCTGATAACGCGCATACACCAGACCGAGCAGGACAACGCAAATTGTCGGTGCCAGGATCAGACCGAGAATGGCCGAAAGCGCGCCGCGCAGTCCGCGAAACTCCATCCCGAGTGCGACGGATAAATTAATGATATTGCCGCCCGGTAAAAACTGGCACAGCCCGAGCAGTTCGGTGAACTGATCGCCGGTGAGCCAGCGGCGTTTATCCACCAGCATATGCCGCGCCATCGGCAGCACACCGCCGAAACCGGTCAGGCCAAGAACGAAAAAACCCATAAACAGTTGCCCGCAATCGGGTTGCGGCGCGGTCCCATCTTCTGTATCCAGCATTAATTTATCCTGCGTTTGTGCCGACATTTTCACACTCTCCCTCAAATGTAATTCAAAGCCGCCAGAGGCGTAAATTCTGTTAAGGATCATGCGCGTGGATGTGCCATGATGTCTAATGCCTTTGTTAATACCAAAAGATACCCTGAGGGTATGGATATGATTGAACTGAAGCGTCTGAATGCGTTTGTCACCGTGGTGGAAGTCGGCAGCATTACCCGCGCCGCAGAACTGCTGTTTATCCAGCAACCGCCGCTGACCCGTCTGTTACAGGGGCTGGAGCAGGAATTTGGTGTGCCTTTATTGCAACGCCTGCCGCGTGGCGTGATCCCGACCGAAGCGGGCGAAGTGTTATTACAGGAAGCGCGGGCAGTGCTGGCGCGGGCCGCTCAGCTCACTGCCGCGATGCAGCGTGCCGCGCAGGGAGAACAGGGACGCGTGCGCATCGGTTTCACCAGTTCCGCCGCGCTGCACACGTTTGTGCCCGCGCTGTTGCGCCGGTACCGCGAGATTTATCCGGCGGTCAGTACACAGCTTGAGGAAAGCGGCAGCGGGGAGTTGCTGGCAGCAGTCGTGGCGAGCGAGCTGGATGTGGCGTTTGTGCGTATGCGGGTCAAAGATATGCCCGAATTAGAGATGGAAAAAGTGCTGGAAGAACCGATGTGGGTGGCGGTTCCGGCGGGTCACAAACTGGCTGCGCAAACCACCGGCCAGCCGCTGAAACTCGAAGACCTTAGCAACGAACCGTTCGTATTATACCGCCGTCGCGCCGGCCAGGGACTGTATGACGCCATACTGGCAGCGTATGTCCGCGCGGGTTTCAGTCCGCATATTGTGCAGGAAGCGCCGCGGCTGACATCGTGTCTGAGCCTGGTTGGCGCGGGTTTGGGAATTTCGATTGTGCCGGAATCTATGACCCGCCTCGGCGGTGATGGCGTGGTGTTTTTGCCACTCGATGCCGCCACACAACTCAGCGCGCCGCTGTATCTCGCGCGGCGGGAAGACAGCCATTCATCGGCTATAATCAATACGTTTTGTCAGCTGGTAAAATCGCAATTAAAGGCTGATTAGAGATGTTGCTCGGAAATGTGTTTCTGGGTGGATTCCAGCGTAATACCGTCAGATTCGATGGCGCTGAGCAGGGAATCGAGCAGGCCGGGGAAGCGGGCGTCGAGATCTTCGCGGCGCAGTGAAAGCAAATTGGCGCGGCCATCCGGGCGCTGCAAGATAACGCCGCTGTCGCGCAGAACGCGCCAGTGATGGGTGAGCGTCGATTTTGACAGGCCTTGCAATAACGTACCGCAAGGATGTTCCCCGCCTTTGGCCAGCGTGCGCACCACGGCCAGACGTACCGGATTACCCAGTGCAGTCAGAACATTTTCCAGGCGGATCTGCTCGCGCTCAGGGTGGTTGGCTATCATCGGACTATCCTCTTAAAGTGCAAACATCGGCGGCCGCGCAATATAGCCTATCCCTCTGCTGCTGTACAACGCGACGGCCTTTGACCAATTTCATCGATAGAATAAAATTATTGTACGAATATACACGTACAATTGTAGTATACTCTCCGCACTAAGAAGTTTAGTACTCATTACTTTGTGACGGGACGTGAAAACCACTCTCCGCCAACTTAGCCATCAACCAGTAAGGACGTTATATGGCTCGCAAAACGCCAATCGAGCGCTACCGCAATATCGGTATCTCAGCACACATCGACGCAGGTAAAACCACCACCACCGAGCGTATTCTTTTCTATACCGGCATGAATCATAAGCTGGGAGAAGTGCATGACGGCGGTGCGACCACAGACTGGATGGCTCAGGAACAGGAGCGCGGCATTACCATTACCTCCGCTGCCGTGACCTGTTTCTGGCGCGGGATGGAAAACTCGTTTGATGAGCATCGCATTAATATTATCGACACCCCAGGGCACGTGGATTTCACCATTGAAGTGGAACGTTCCATGCGTGTACTCGACGGTGCGGTAATGGTGTATGACGCCGTGGGCGGAGTGCAGCCACAGTCTGAAACCGTGTGGCGTCAGGCCAATAAATACAAAGTGCCGCGTCTGGCGTTCGTCAACAAAATGGACCGTCAGGGTGCCGATTTCTTCCGCGTTCGCCAGATGATGGTCGATCGCCTGAAAGCCAATCCGGTGCCGATTGTGATTCCGATCGGTAAAGAAGAGCATTTCACCGGCGTGGTGGATTTACGCAAGATGCGCGCCATTTTGTGGGACGACGCGACGCAAGGTATGACTTTTACCTATGAAGCGATCCCGGCAGAATTGCAGCCGCTGGCAGAAGAATGGCGCGAGAAAATGGTCTCCGCTGCAGCTGAAGCCAACGACGCCCTGATGGATAAATATCTCGAAGAAGGCACGCTGACTGAGGATGAAATCACCGAAGGTCTGCGTTTGCGCACTATCGCCGGTGAGATCCAGCCGATGCTGTGCGGCAGTGCGTTCAAGAATAAAGGCGTGCAGCGCATGCTCGATGCCGTGATCGAACTGATGCCATCGCCGCTGGATATTCCCCCGGTGGCGGGCACTGACGAAGACGGTAACGACGTGTTCCGTCATTCCGATGACAACGAGAAATTCTCGGCGCTGGCCTTCAAACTGATGACTGACCCGTACGTCGGCCAGCTGACGTTTGTCCGCGTTTATTCCGGCGTGCTGAAAAAAGGCGACAGCGTGTATAACCCGGTGCGCGGCAAGAAAGAGCGTATTGGCCGCATTGTGCAGATGCATGCGAATGACCGTATCGAGATTGACGAAATCCGCGCCGGTGATATCGCAGCCTGTGTCGGGCTGAAAGATGTGACGACTGGCGAAACGTTGTGCGACCCGACGGACATTATTACGCTGGTGCGCATGGAATTTCCGGATCCGGTGATTTCGCAGGCCATCGAGCCGAAAACGAAAGCCGATCAGGAGAAAATGGGTATCGCGCTGTCACGGCTGGCATCCGAAGACCCGTCGTTCCGCATCCGTACTGATGAGGAATCCGGCCAGACGATCATTTCCGGGATGGGTGAATTGCATTTGGAAATCATTGTCGACCGTATGAAACGTGAGTTCGGCGTGGAAGCCAATATCGGTAAACCGCAGGTCACGTACCGCGAAACGGTGCGTAAAACGGTGAAAGATGTGGAAGGGAAATTTGTTCGTCAGTCCGGCGGTAAAGGTCAGTACGGCCACGTGGTCTTCACGCTCGAACCGTTACCGGCAGGCACCGGTTTCGAGTTTGTCGATGCAACAAAAGGTGGCGTGGTGCCGCGCGACTATATCCCTGCGGTAGAAAAAGGGGTCACAGAAGCGCTGAATAATGGCATTCTGGCCGGTTATCCGGTGGTGGATGTGAAAGTGACGCTGACTTTCGGGTCATACCACGAGGTCGATTCCTCGGAAATGGCGTTCAAAATGGCGGCGATCTTTGGTTTCAAAGAAGCCGCTAAACGCGCAGATCCGGTGATCCTCGAGCCGATGATGAAGGTCGAAGTGGAAACGCCGGAAGAGTATGCCGGTGGCGTGATGGGCGATTTATCGTCGCGTCGCGGTACAGTGCAGGGCATGGAAGAGATCGCGGGCGGCGGCGGTAAAATCATCAAAGCCGAAGTCCCGTTATCTGAAATGTTCGGTTACTCCACCGTTTTGCGGTCGATGTCGCAAGGTCGTGCAACGTACAGCATGGAGTTCAATCACTATGCCGAGGCACCGCGCAATGTGGCTGAAAACATCATTGCGTCGCGTGGTAAATAGGCAAAACAGGCGTAATCTCCGCCAGAGACAAAACGGTCCGCAAGGGCCGTTTTTTTGGTTTGAAGATAAGGATTCGATAGTTTATGACTTCAATGTGTGACACCATTATGCGCATATGTGGTGTGTATTAGGTGGGTGTTATGTCATCAGTAGCGGGAAATAAAAAACGAACCAATGTCACGCTAAGTGCCGATTTACTGGAACAAGCCAAAGCGTTCGGCATTAATCTTTCAGCAACGTTTGATAAAGCGTTAGGAGAAGCGGTGAAAGAGAAACAAAGGAAACTGTTCTTAGAAGAAAATCAACAAGCCATGGATTCCTGCAACGCCTTTACTGAAAAGGCAGGACTCTTCTCTCAGGGACGCGGAGTATTGTAATGGCGCAATTTGATGTGTACGAAAATCAGGGAGAAGGTAAAAATCTTTATCCCTATTTTATGGATATTCAGAATCCCTTATTTGAAAGACTCAATGAGCGGATTGTTGCGCCGCTAACCGCACTGAGTAACCTGAAACCCATCACGCATCTTCATCCCCTTATCAGGATCCAAAATCATCAATACGTGCTGATGACCAATCTCCTGACCAGCGTGAGTGCAACGCAGTTACGTCATGAACCGGTGTTAAATGCGGACATTCATCGGGCTGATGTTGTGGCAGCGTTAGATTTGCTGGTGACGGGAATTTAAGGCGCAGAACCTGCGCCTTATTTTACGGGATTATTTAGCTGACCAGTTTACTGACGATGGTCGCCACGTGTTTACCCTGATGCACGGCAATACGCAGTTCTTCTGCGCTTGGCTGACGTGAACCATCACCACCGGCGATAGTGGTGGCACCATAAGGTGTGCCGCCGCGAACCTGCGAAATATCGAACAATTCAGGCGTGGTGTAACCGATGGGAACGATGATCATGCCGTGATGGGCGAGGGTGGTCCAGGTAGAGGTAATGGTCATTTCCTGACCGCCGCCGGTTCCGGTTGAGCTGAATACGCTGGCGACTTTGCCTGCCAGTGCGCCTTTGGCCCATAGGCCACCGGTCTGGTCGAGGAAAGTGCGCATCTGGCCGGTCATGTTACCAAAGCGGGTGGGTGTGCCGAAAATGATGGCATCGTAATCGCCAAGTTCTGCCGGAGAAGCGACCTCTGCCGTCTGACCGGTTTTGCCCCCGGCTGCCTTAAAGGCTTCTTCCGGCATCGTTTCAGGGACGCGTTTGATTGTGACTTCAACACCTGGAACGCTGCGTGCGCCTTCGGCAACACTCTGCGCCATCGTTTCAATATGACCGTACATAGAATGGTAGAGAACCAGTACTTTTGCCATTTTTAACTCCTGTTGAGGTGATGTTTTTTCCGTATTCTGCTCAGTTTTAGAGCCGGTGATACGGGCGAAAAACTCGCTTAAAAATCCCACATTTACTCCTGCGCCTGTACGGCAGCTGTCATGAGCAGGGGAGTTCATCGTTCGCGCATGAGGCGTGAGTTACAAACGCAAATTTTTGAACGGGCCCATCAATTAATTAGGGCAATGATGCAGGGAAGACTCGTTTCGCACTTCTACATACTAGAACAGAAGTGCGGATTTGGCGGGAGAAGGGATATATACGATGCGCTCATTACTGAGCGTCATTTAGAACATCAGCCGTGCATTTTGCGCCAGTGGCGTGTTCGATAAATTCGCAAAGACTACGTGCAGCCTCTACTTTATCCGTGAATATTTTTGACGTGTGAATACCGGTAAGGCTGGCGAAGCAGTTCAAATGGCTGAGCTTAATCAGACGCATAGTCAGTTTTTCAACCTGCAAAATATTTAGCCGGTAGACGTATCCTTTATCTTTAAACTTATGTAAAAACAAAACGCCGGTTGACGAGTTCCGGCGTTGGGTTAAATCGATAACTTCCATCAATGCCTGAACTTCCCTTTTTAATTAGTATCAGCCGCTTTGCTTCCATCCCTTTCCCAGCTCACCAGAACCGAAACTTCATCGGGTTGCCCGATAAATTTACTGAGGGTAGCGGTATGTCCATCTTTCATCATGACTGATACGGCAACGCCAGTGATGCCATGATCCAGAGGGGTTTCTTCGACGCGTTGCAGCATTTTCAGGCAAGTAAATTGCTGTTCCGGTGGCAAATGTTTGAACTGATCCGTGTGGCGCTTTTTCATATTGGCGTCCTGCCGTAAATCTGGCCGTCACGCATTAACACCAGCTTATGAGTGCGCTTGTAATAAATCGCTGTGAAAATACCTTTGCGATAGACCTGAGCATCCGCGTTATCTTCATCAAGGTATGCTGCAGTCCCTTCGATATATCCTTGCTTGTCAGCGGGAAAGATTTTGATATCTATCCCCTTAATGCGGGCATGCACAATTTTCTTGGTAGCCTGGGCATACTGCGCCGAGGCGTTTTCCATCGCCTGTTTTAGCGCGGCACTCTGAATTGCCGTCTGGCGGTTTTGGTCAGCCATATAACAGGTGTCTTTAGATATGCCTTGTGACTGGCAGTCCGCCATTCTTGAGGCCTGAGTGGAGCAGCCTGCGAGCAGGGTGATGGCGGCAAAAACCAAGATTTTTTTCATTTAGATTTACCTCGAACAGAAGGATGGGGGGACGACTCCCCCGATTATTTTACCAGCCGACACTCATGCCAGCGCCGTAGCCAAAGTTACTTTGTGAATCGTTGGAGACCGACATTTTCACGATGGTAGAACGGCCTGCATGGAATGACGCGCCGACGGAAATTGCATTCTGTGAATCGTAGCCACCGACACCGGCACCGATAGCGAACTGCTGAGATTCCTGAACCTGAGGGATGTTGGCCTGAGCCATGGCAGAAGCCGAACCGGCCGCCGCTTCTTTCTTGTTGCCATCCACTTCAGATTTCAGATCGTTGAATTTCTTGTTTGTGTAGTCATTTGCCTGACTCAGGGTTTGTGCATCTGCAACTGCGCGGCTGTGAGATTCAGCCAGAACTTCTGCGTGGTTTTGCTCGGCTTCGGCATTGAGAGCCGCGACCTGCTGGTCGTAATAGGCGGAGCGGACGACTTTTTTGGCAACGGTCTTTTGAGCAGAAGTTGAAGCGTTTCCTGCCGGAATTGTATTCGCTGGTTCGTCATCAGAAGCATTTGTAGCAGGTGGAGTTGGCACGGGAACACCGGTCGGATCGTTGTGCTGATAAGCCGCGACTTCAGCCACGTGTTGCTGCAAAGCCACCTGCTGAGCGGTAGCAGACTCGGCCGTGTTGTGATTGCCGTCGAGGTGAGTTGCTTCGCCAATCTGATGCGTTGGAACACCGGTCGGATCGTTGTGCTGATAAGCCGCGACTTCAGCCACGTGTTTCTGCAAAGCGGCCTGCTTAGCGGCAATGGAATCTGCCATGTTGTGATTGCCGTCGAAGTGAGTTGCTTCGCCAATCTGATGCGTTGGAACACCGGTAGGATCGTTGTGCTGATAAGCCGCGACTTCAGCCACGTGTTGCTGCAAAGCGACCTGCTGAGCGGTAGCAGACTCGGCCGTGTTGTGATTGCCGTCGAGGTGAGTTGCTTCGCCAATCTGATGCGTTGGAACACCGGTTGGATCGTTGTGCTGATAAGCCGCGACTTCCGCCACATGTTGCTGCAAAGCGGCCTGCTGAGCGGCAACAGACTCGGTCGTGTTGTGATTGCCGTCGAGATGAGTTGCTTCACTAATCTGATACGTAGGAACACCGGTCGGATCGTTTTTAACAAGGGTTGGCTTTGCGGTAATAAGACTTGTCATCGGCATAGTGGCATTACCGGTGATGGCGGTCTGCATTCTTGCGGCGGGATCAAAAACAGGCAGCAGAACGTTTTTAGAACCATCCCAATAGGTATTTGTGTTCAGATAGTCTGAAACTTGCTGCAGATTGTCTTTTCTCAGGATCTCATTCTGTTTATCAACAGGGATCCAGGGATAGTTTGCAAAGTAAGCTCTTGCTGCATCCAGGCCAGTTCCGGAAAGCTGTGCATGAACAGGCGAAATAGCGCATAACGCAATCGAGATACCCAGCCAGATACGCAGAATTTTACTTCTTTGAGCCTTGAAATCACCCATCTTTTCCGATGTGATCTTCGTTTCTGGTTCGTTTGCCGTAATGTTTTTAATGTTGTTCTTAGCGACCTGCAGGTTCATGTATTTTTTCCGACCGTAAATAAGTAGCTGATAAATATGTTCTGAGGTGCCTATAACCATCCGATTTTCTTGAGACATCCTTCCCGGCTTTGGAGTTATAAGCACAGCTGTATCTTTGTTTTTTCTTTTTATCCCAACTAAGTAGCACGGAAACTTTATCGGGTTACCTGAGAAATTTACTGAGTGAGGCGGTGTGTCCATCTTTCATCATGACTTGAATTCATTAGTCGGTAATCCATTGATTCGTAGGGATTGAATCCATGCACCGCAACATTTCCAGGCAGGTAAACTGTTGCTCCGGCGGCATATGTTTGAACTGATCGGTATGGCGTTTTTCATATTGGCGTCCTGCCGTAAATCTGGCCGTCACGCATTAACACCAGCTTATGAGTGCGCTTGTAATAAATCGCTGTGAAAATACCTTTGCGATAGACCTGAGCATCCGCGTTATCTTCATCAAGGTATGCTGCAGTCCCTTCGATATATCCTTGCTTGTCAGCGGGAAAGATTTTGATATCTATCCCCTTAATGCGGGCATGCACTATTTTTTTGGTAGCCTGGGCATACTGCGCCGAGGCGTTTTCCATCGCCTGTTTTAGCGCGGCACTCTGAATTGCCGTCTGGCGGTTTTGTTCAGCCATATAACAGGTGTCTTTAGATATGCCCTGCGACTGGCAATCCGACATTCTGGAGGCCTGGGTGGAGCAGCCTGAAAGGACGATCAGGGCAGCAATGACTAAAAGTTTTTTCATTTTGTTTTACCTCGAACAGAAGGATGGGGGGACGAACCCCCCCCCGATTATTTTACCAGCCGACACTCACGCCAGCGCCGTAGCCAAAGTTGTTTTGTGTATCGTCAGAGACAGACATTTTCACGATGGTAGAACGGCCTGCATGGAATGAAGCGCCGACGGACATCGCATTCTGTGAATCGTAGCCACCGACACCGGCACCGATAGCGAACTGCTGAGATTCCTGAACCTGAGGGATGTTGGCCTGAGCCATGGCAGAAGCCGAACCGGCCGCCGCTTCTTTCTTGTTGCCATCCACTTCAGATTTCAGATCGTTGAATTTCTTATTGGTGTAGTCATTCGCCTGATTCAGCGTATTCGCATCACCCACCGCACGACTATGAGATTCGGCCAGAACTTCTGCATGATTTTCTTCAGCTTCGGCATTCAGGGTCGCAACCTGTTGGTCGTAATAAGCAGAACGAACTTCTTGCTTGACCGGCGGTTGTTGAGCCGGTGTTGAAGTCAGTTGTTGTATTGTCTGGTCGCCTGGAGTTGCGGTTAATTTACCAGGAACTGCCTGATTAAGCGGTTGAGGTATCAACTGGGGCGTCTGCGACACGACTGGCACTGGTACAGCCTGAGGGCGCGGTGGTGTTGCCTGCGGAGTCGCTTGTGGCGTCAGCTGTACGACCGGGGCAGGAGTAGCTTGCAAACGCTGAGGTGTTGCCTGCGGAACAGCCTGCGGCGTCAGCTGTGTATTACGAACTGGCGTAGCCTGAAGGCGTTGCGGCGTGGCCTGTGGAACAGCCTGCGGTGTCAGTTGTGTATTACGAACTGGCGTAGCCTGAAGGCGTTGTGGTGTTGCCTGTGGGGTAGCCTGCGGTGTCAGTTGCGTAATACGAACTGGCGTGGACTGGGGACGCTGCGGTGTTGCCTGCGGAACAGCCTGCGGTGTCAGTTGTGTATTACGAACTGGCGTAGCCTGAAGACGTTGCGGCGTGGCCTGTGGGGTAGCCTGCGGTGTCAGTTGCGTAATCCGAACTGGCGTGGACTGGAGACGCTGAGGTGTTGCCTGCGGAACCGCCTGCGGCGTCAGCTGTGTATTACGAACTGGCGTGGACTGGAGGCGTTGCGGCGTGGCCTGCGGAACAGCCTGTGGCGTCAGTTGTGTATTACGAACTGGCGTAGCCTGAAGACGTTGCGGCGTGGCCTGTGGAACAGCCTGTGGTGTCAGTTGCGTATTACGAACTGGCGTGGACTGGAGACGCTGCGGCGTGGCCTGTGGAACAGCCTGTGGTGTCAGTTGTGTATTACGAACCGGTGTGGACTGAAGACGTTGCGGAGTAGCCTGTGGAACCGCCTGCGGTGTCAGTTGCGTAATCCGAACTGGCGTAACCTGAAGGCGTTGTGGTGTTGCTTGCGGAGTCACCTGCGGCGCAACTGGAATGCGTTGCGGTGTTGCCTGAGGCGTGGCCTGCGGTGCAAGGACTGGGTCCGGGTGAACCAGATATAAACCATCAGTCTTTAACCATGGGTAAGCCGCGATAATATTATCCTGGCTGGCAGGATCCAGATTATTGAAATAGTTGATGGCCTGAGGTGAATTTATACCCTCATGTGCAAGTAAATCTTTGTAGTCATTAGCCGTATCAGCATGAGCTGCGGAGGCTGCGGTCATTCCGATCACAACACCTGCTAACACCCTGCGTACCGTCGAAGCCGACACTCCAAAAAAGCGCGCTATTTCCGTTTTGTTTATATTCCCTGCTGTATAAGCAGCGATGATTTGTGCGTTGCGTTCTGTGGTTTGGGAGTTCATGAGTTTTTTCCGACATTGAAATAAGTATCTGTTAGCGACAAATAAGAAGCGTTATCAGCACGCTATTCTTGTCTCTTTTCGAAAAGCATACATGCGGTGAATGTGACTTGCTTCACGTATTCACCTGGCGTTTGACTTATGTCAATTAATGTAAAGTTATTGCGCTACATGAATTAGTTTCATTTAGAGCGCTTATTTGTATCTATTCGACACGATTTCGAGTGTCTGATGTGTAAAAAACTAGGAGTTTTCGTAGCCAATAGCGACAGGATGAAATATCTAGGAGATTCTTGTACAATGTGCAGGGTTATAGGAATGGGAGTTAAGTGAATGGCAGATAACGCAAATGAATTCCTGGACTATGTCCGTAGGCTGGATATCGATCAGCCCGCGTTGTGTATCCTGTTAGGACTGCCACGCAGCACCTTGAATAAGTGGATTAATGGCACTGTGACGCAAATCCCTCAGGTGGCGGTAACCGCTATCAGAATGTTGTGGTTTATGCGTGAGAGTGATGAAAAACTGTTTGAGAAGTGGGCGATAGTGCAGGATTTTGGTGTGACGGCGGATTATGCGGCTAATGATAAGGCCCAGCTCTTTCTGCAGACCATTAAGCGTGAGCCAAGTTCTCCAATTAAAAAAATACTGACCAAATAAGGTTGCCTTCCGGTGATTTACCGGCTCAAAAGGCCATAAAAAAAGGCGATTTCACCGTAAGGTAAATCGCCTTTTTTACATATTTCAGGCGCTGAAAGTTTAACTGCTATAGCAGAAAAAATCAGACAACGACGTCAAAAATCATCTTAACCGGCTCGATATTGGTGAAGTTTGCTACATCCGCAACAAAGTCTTCCACGTTCCCTTCCATGCCTTTCTGGAAATCTTCCATTGACTGACAATAGATGTGACACGCAGCGATGAAAGGGGTGTCAGCAGACGCTCCCTGCTGGATTTTGTCGATGGAGTAAGAATGACAATATTCCCCCATGCGGCTTTTGATCAGTGGCAGATGGACCTCACGATAGTAATCGTGATCAAAGTTGCCGTTTTCGATATTTGGATAGAACACGCTGTATTTAATCAATTTTTCTGCAACCTTTTTCCGAGAATAAAAAATCATTTTAACGTATGGGTAACAGACGCGCCGTGCGATTTGTGCCCGTTGCTCTTTATCCGAAAAATTATCCGGCTGAGCACATGTACTAAGCTTAAAAGATTGATAGTTAATATGGGTTAAGCATGGGATTTCTAGGTTGGACAGCGGCAGTCGGAGGACTGCTATTGATTATGTCACTGGCGTCGGGGTGGATTTCCCGCGGTCCTGTGACGACTTTTGGTTTATATCTGGCGGCAGGTATTGTCTGTGGTCCCTGGGTTTTAGACTTACTGCATGTTGACCTGGTGGAGTATTCCACGCTCACCGCGCGGTTCACTGAAATAGCAATGGCGGCTTCGCTTTTTATTACCGGTCTCAAGCTAAGGTTGCCGTTTCGCGCGCAAAGCTGGCGAGTAGGGGCGGTGCTGGCGTTTCCTGCCATGTTGCTGACGGTGCTTTGTATCACCGCGATAACGCATTACATCACCGGGCTTTCCTGGCCGCTGGCACTGGCGCTTGGGGCGATTATTGCACCGACCGATCCGGTTCTCGCCAGCATGATTGCGGTGAATGATGCTAACGATGATGACGGGTTGCGGGTCGCGCTTTCCAGCGAAGCCGGCATGAATGATGGTTCGGCGCTGCCTATTCTGATGCTGGCGCTGATGCTGTTTACCGCACATGAAGGGTTGTCTTCACAGGCCATCTGGCACTGGGTATGGCGCGATGTGGTCTGGGCGTTACTGGGCGGACTGGCGATTGGTTATGCGATGGGAAAACTGGTTGGGCTGAGTGCCACCCGTTTTCATAGCCGTCAGCGGACTGTCGCGCCCAGTGATTTTCTGGCGCTGGCGCTGATTGCACTGAGTTATGCCGCCGCGCAGAGTCTTGATGCTTCCGGGTTTCTTGCCGCGTTTGCCGCCGGTGTCGGGCTTCGCAGTGCGGAAGTGCGCGTAGTATCCCTGCATCCCCCGGATGACCTCGAAGAAGGCTCTCGGCCGCCACCGGCGGAAGGGATGGTCAATCCCCATCAGCGTCACTCCATGCAGGCTGAAATGCCACGCAATTCTATCGGACTGATGGTCGGGGATGCCCTGTCTTTTGGCGATACCATTGAGCGCATTTTTGCGGCGGGGATAGTCATGGTGCTCGGTATCACTTTGGCGGAGCACTGGGAACCGATGGGGCTGTTGATTGCTGCGCTGCTGTTTATTGTTGTCCGGCCGCTGGCGGTATATGTCACCACGCTGGGCGTGCATGTGCCGAAGGGCAGGCGTCTGATGATTGGCTGGTTTGGGATCCGTGGTATCGGCAGTATGAATTATATCGCTTATGCCTGGACTCACGGTTTACACGGGGCAGAGGCCAACTACATGACCAATATTGCCTTTACGGTGATTGTGACCAGCGTCGTGATCCACGGGCTGACTGTTTCACCGGTTCTGAACTGGCGTAAAGCCAGACAGGAGGCTGCGCGGGAAGAACGGGAAAAACAGCAGGAAAAAGGGGCATAAAAAACGGACGCTCCGGGCGTCCGTTTGGCTGTCAGGCGACTTGTTTTTTGCTCAGGCTGAGCATGAACAGTACGGCGGCGCAAAGCACGACAGAAGGGCCCGCCGGCGTATCGTAAAACGCCGAGAACGTCAGACCACCGGTGACAGCAATAATGCCAATAGCCACCGCCACCAGCGCCATCTGCTCGGGTGTTTTGGCGAAACGGCGTGCTGTTGCCGCAGGGATAATCAGCAGTGAAGTGATGATCAGCGCACCGACAAATTTCATTGCCAGACCAATCGTCAGCGCCGTGACCAGCATCAGGACAACACGTGAACGTTGCAGATTCACGCCATCCACATGAGCCAGTTCAGGGCTGATGGTCATCGAAAGCAGGGCGCGCCATTGCCAGCAGAGTACGGCAATCACCACCGTCACGCCGATGCCAATCAGCCAGATGTCGCTGTAGGTTACCGACAGCAAATCACCGAACAAATAGGCCATCAGATCAACACGCACCCCCGACATCAGACTGACCACAACCAGCCCCAGCGACAGCGCACTGTGCGCCATAATTCCCAGCAGTGTATCGACGGCCAGATGCGGTTTACGCTCCAGCGCCACCAGCAAAACGGCCAGTAATAAGGTGACGGCGATGACGGTATAAAAAGGATTCACATTCAGCAGCAAACCGAACGCGACGCCCAGCAGTGAGGCGTGAGCCAACGTATCGCCAAAATAAGACATCCGTCGCCAGACCACAAACGACCCCAGCGGACCGGCCGCGATAGCCAGTAAAACCCCGGCCAGCCAGCCCGGTAATAACAGCGCGATCATGCGTCACGACCTCCGGTATTGCGCAAAATTATCTTTCCCTTCAAATCGTGACGATGGTTGTGATTGTGACGATAAATCGCCAGTTGCTCTGCGCCGCGGTTGCCAAACATTGCGATAAATTCCGGATGCGTGGACACCACTTCAGGCGAGCCGGAGCAGCAGATGTGCTGGTTCAGACACAGCACTTCGTCGGTTTTTGCCATCACCAGATGCAAATCATGGGACACCATCAGCACCGCACAACCCAACTCGCAGCGCAGGCTGTCGATCAGGTTGTAAAGCGCCAGTTGTCCGTTGACGTCAACACCTTGCGTCGGCTCATCCAGCACCAGTAACTGCGGGCTGTTCATCAGCGCACGCGCCAGCAAAACACGCTGGTTTTCGCCACCGGATAACTTTTGCATCGGCTGATCCAGCAGATGTGCGGCCTGTACGCGTTTAAGCGCAGGCAGAATATCGCCTTTTTTCACGCCAGGTTTGAGACGCATAAAGCGGCTGACGGTCAGCGGCATGGTGGGATCAAGATGAATTTTTTGCGGAACGTAGCCGATACGCAAGCCCGGTTCACGGGTCATAACGCCTTCGGTAGGCGCAATCAGGCCAAGAACCACACGGACTAATGTCGATTTTCCCGCACCATTCGGGCCGAGAAGGGTCAGGATTTTCCCCGGTTGCAGGCTCAGCGAGATGTTGGACAGCACGCGTCGGGAACCGAAAGTCACTGAAATATTTTGGAGCGTAGCTAAAGTGGGCATGTCATTGGGTCTTGCAGAACAAATCGGATGTTATAATATTGCGTTTCGCGAAAAATAACCAGTTTTCCCCCAACACGAAGATGAGTTCACTCAGCATGATACAGAAAAAAAGCGTTAAACGGATGTTTCTTGCCACCGCAATTTTGAGTTCAACTGCGGTTTTTAGCACGCAGGCCGCCGTTGTGGCTTCCGTACGCCCGCTGGGTTTTATTGCATCGGCCATTGCTGACGGGGTTATGCCAACTGAAGTATTGCTACCGGATGGCGCATCGCCGCACGATTTTGCGCTGCGTCCTTCTGATATTTCACGCATGCGCAGTGCTGATCTGGTGGTATGGGTAGGGCCGGAAATGGAAGCCTTCATGACCAAATCCGCCGCGCAGTTACCGCCAAACCGTCAGGTAGAAATTGCGACGTTGCCGACGGTCAAACCGCTGCTGCTGAAAGGCACTGACGACGAGCATGACCATGATCACGCCCATGAAAACGACGGCGATGAGCACCAGCACGGCGAATACAATATGCATGTCTGGTTGTCGCCGGAAATCGCCCGCCAGACGGCGATCGCCATTCATAACCAGCTCGTGCAGCTCGTTCCGCAAAAAAAGCAACAATTAGATGCAAATTTATCTCATTTTGAAGATGGCTTGACAAAAGCTGACAAAAACCTTGGTAGTATTCTGCAACCTGTTCAGGGTAAGGGATATTTTGTTTTTCACGATGCTTATGGCTACTTTGAAAAACACTTCGGCCTTGCGCCGCTTGGTCACTTTACGATCAATCCCGAAATTCAACCCGGTGCACAGCGATTACATCTCATTCGAACACAGTTGGTTGAGCAAAAAGCGACCTGCGTTTTTGCTGAGCCACAATTCAGGCCGGCCGTCATAACGGCTGTTGCCCAGGGAACAAAAGTGCGTATGGGCACATTGGATCCGCTGGGGAGCAGCATTGCACTGGGTGCGGACAGCTATGTGAACTTCCTGTCACAGCTGACGAACCAGTACCTGAGCTGCCTGAAGTAAGCTAAAAGGACAGAATTTAAGTGCAGCTGATAGCCCGATCTATCGCTCTGGCGTATAGCAACCTTCCACGGCCCCACCGCATTATGCTGGGGTCTCTTACCGTCGTCACACTGGCTGTGGCCGTATGGAAACCGTTAGCTTATCACCCGGACAACGACCTCTCTGATACCCGACCGCTGGTTAAAAATATCACGCTTGATAACCAGCAATTGCGATCCTTGCTTCCCGAAGCCAGTGAACCTATTGATCAAACGCCTCCTGCTGATGATGACATTCCGCAAGATGATCTTGATGATAAGACGACCAATGAAGCGGGCGTCCACGAATACGTCGTTTCTACCGGCGATACCCTCAGCAGTATTCTCAATCAGTACGGCATTGATATGTCAGAAATTGCTGCGCTTTCAGACGCTAACCGTGATTTGCGTAATCTGAAAGTCGGCCAGCAGATTTCCTGGACACTCAATGACGCCGGTGATTTACAGCGTCTGACCTGGGAAAAATCGCGCCGCGAAACCTATACTTTTGACCGTTCCGGCAGCACCTTTAAATCCTCTCTGGAAACCCTGAAAGGGGAATGGAAAGACTCGGTGATTAAAGGTTCACTGAACGGAAGTTTTGTCACCAGCGCCCGTGCCGCGGGGCTGAGCAGCGGCGAAGTCAGTGCCGTTATCAAGGCGCTACAGTGGCAGCTCGATTTCCGTAAATTACAGAAAGGCGATGATTTCGCGGTTCTGATGTCCCACGAAGTGCTGGACGGTAAAAACGAGCAAAGCGAATTGCAGGCCGTGCGTATGCGCACCGGCGGCAAAGATTATTACGCGGTTCGCGCAGAAGACGGTAAGTTTTACGACCGCTCCGGCAGCGGGCTGGCAAAAGGCTTCCTGCGTTTCCCGACCGGCAAGCAATACCGCGTTTCTTCCAACTTTAATCCGCGTCGTCTGAACCCGGTTACCGGCCGCATTGCGCCACACCGTGGCGTCGATTTCGCGGTGCCCGTTGGCACGCCAGTTCTGGCTGTCGGTGACGGCGAAGTGGTGGTTGCCAAGAACGGCGGGGCGGCGGGTAACTATGTGGCTATCCGCCACGGTCGTCAGTACATGACCCGTTATATGCACCTGCGTAAAATTCTGGTGAAACCGGGTCAGAAAATTAAGCGCGGTGATCGTATCGCGCTTTCCGGAAATACCGGCCGTTCAACCGGCCCGCATCTGCATTTCGAAATGTGGATCAACCAGCTGGCCGTGAACCCGCTGACCGCTAAATTACCGCGTACCGAAGGGCTGACAGGTAAAGATCGCAGTACTTATCTGGCCACCGTTCGTCAGGTTGTTCCTCAGCTGAAGCTGGACTGATCGCTTAGGTTTTAATGATTAGCCGCCGTGATTTATTGCAAAATAATTCACGGCACTTATCATTAAGCCAGAATTTGATATAAGAGCCTGAGCATGCAGCCAGAAAAAGAAAAACGTTCCACCGTAGAATTTATTCCGCAGTTTCAGAAAGCCTTTTACCATCCGCGTTACTGGGGCGTCTGGCTGGGCGTCGGGGCAATGGCCGGAATGGCGTATCTGCCCGCGAAAGTCCGCGACCCGATTTTAGGCAGTCTCGGTCGTCTGGCCGGAAAGTTTGCCAAAGGCGCGCGCCGCCGTGCGCAAATCAATCTGTTGTATTGCCTGCCGGAAACACCGGAAGCGGAGCGCGAACACATCATTGATGAAATGTTTGCGACCGCGCCGCAATCGATGGTGATGATGGCCGAACTGGCCATCCGTGATCCGAAAAAAGTCACGCAGCGTGTGCACTGGCACGGCAAAGAAATTGTCGATGAGATGCAGGCGAAAGGCCAGAATGTGATTTTTCTGGTGCCACATGGCTGGGCCGTGGATATTCCTGCGATGCTGATGGCCGCAGGCGGACAGCCGATGGCGGCTATGTTCCACAACCAGAAAAACCCGCTGACCGACTATCTGTGGAATACCGTGCGCCGCCGTTTTGGTGGCCGCATGCACGCGCGTAATGACGGCATCAAACCCTTCATCAGTTCCGTGCGTCAGGGGTACTGGGGTTATTATCTCCCGGATCAGGATCACGGTGCCGAGCACAGTGAGTTCGTGGACTTCTTTGCGACCTACAAGGCGACATTGCCCGCAGTGGGCCGTCTGATGAAGGTGTGCCGTGCTTCCATTGTCCCGTTATTCCCGGTGTACAACGGCCATGAACAGCGTCTGGATATTTACGTCCGACCGCCGATGGATGACCTGGCCGCTGCCGATGATAACTACATCGCACGCCGGATGAATGAGGAAGTGGAAATTCTGGTTGGACCGAATCCTGAGCAGTACACCTGGATCCTCAAACTGCTCAAAACCCGTAAGCCGGGTGAACCTGAGCCCTATTCACGCAAAGAACTGTATCCGAAAAAATAACCGTCTGAATTTGAAAACGCTGAGGCTCACACCTCAGCTTTTTTTTATGCTTTTTTAAGCGAATGTTTTAAGAAAGCAGCAATCAGCATGGCGCCTGCCACACCCGCGATAAGACCTGCGAGCATGAAAATGCCGTTACCCAGTGCAAAATAGAGCTGCTTAACGATTTCGATACCGGCTGCAAACACCACGATGGTCATCAGCCCCAGCGCCGCGGCGACGGTGCCTTTTCCGGTCGGACTGGAAAACAGTGTCAGACGATACAAGCCCGCATTCACCAGTCCCGTCCCCAGCGCGTAAAGACTCAGCCCGCTAATTATCCAGTACCAGCCATGGGGCATAAACAGTGCCGCGTATGCACTCACCGAAAGACCCATAACAATAGGCAAAATGCCGAGCCAGACCGGCGTGCGGATAGTCACTTTACCGCTGATTTTACTCAGGGTGATGTTGCCAATAATCAGCCCGGTAAATACCGGCACCTGTAACCAGCCATATTGTAATGGCGTCATCCCGGCATCCTGGATAAGCAAAACGGGCGACTGCGCCACCCACGCCAGCAGTGGCAGGGTAATCAGCCCGATGGCAAGTGAGCCCATAACCACGCCTTTATTGGTGAAGACTTCACGGTAATCGGCCAGCAGTCTGCGCATCGAAAAGCGGCCGTCACGACCTGAAGCGGTTTCCGGCATACTGCGCCACAATCCCCAGAACGCCACAGCAGAGATGACAGAAAACAACGCAAACATGGCTTTCCAGGGTGCGTAATGAATGAACGCCGCGCCCGCCAGAGGCCCGAGCAACGGGGCGATGAGCGTGATGTTTGCCATCAGCGCCATCAGTTTGACGCTCAGGGTTTCGCTGAAGGCTTCCTGAATCGCGGCATAACCGACGGCGCCGATAAAGCACAGGCTCATCCCTTGTAAAAACCGCATCAGAATAAACTGTTCGATACTTTGGGTGAAAACGGTCAGCAGGCAGGTGACGGTGAAAAACGCCACGCCTGCCAGTAATACCGGCCTGCGCCCGAGCCGGTCGGAAAGAGGGCCCAGCAGCCATTGCAGCAGTATGCCGCCACACAGATACGCGGTCAGTGAGGTGGATACCCAGTCAGCACTGGCGCTGAAATCACTGATCACCTGCAACATACCCGGCTGGATCATATCGTGGGCGATATAGGTGGCAAACTCGAATAACACCAGCGACAGCGGGAACAGCCACTGGTGGAAATTCATCCGCGAGGCAGGTTCAGAAACAGACGACATAACGTTAACTCTCCGGTACTCAAAATCGAAAAAGCGCGGCCTGTAACAGCCGCGCAACTTTTCATCGCATTAAATTCATCACATTAAATTCATCACTTGAAAGTTATGCTCAGTAGCGGTTAGCGTACGCCGCAATCGGGTTTTCCAGCGTACCGGCGAATTTCAGGTTCTGCGCCGGATCCGACAGGTTAATCATCTGCTGGTTATTCGCCAGTTGCAGGCGGTTCAGGCACGAATGCGTGAACTCCGTGCCAAACATGTCATAGCGTGCAAATTTCCCGGCGAGTTCCGGATACTGAATCTGGTAATCGCGCACCACTTCTGCCACTACCTGCCAGAACTGACCGGCCGGATAATTGCCGTTCTCTTCCAGAATACGGGCGATAAAGCGGAACACGCCGGCGAAGACATCGGTGAAGATCGACAGAATTTTCAGATCTTCCGGCACATCCACCGCCAGACGTTTGGCTTTCTCCGGCAGGTCAGCGTCCGGGTTCATGACTGCGATTTCTTCCGCGATATCCTTCATGAAGGCATTCACCGGAATATTGTTTTCGAAACGCAGGATCAGGTTTTCGCCATGCGGCATGAACACCAGATCGTACTGATAGAAACAGTGCAGCAGCGGGCTGAGGTAGGCGTGCATATAGCGTTTCAGCCAGTCACCGGTCGCAAGGCCCGAGGATTTAATCATCTCGACAATCAGCGCATCGCCATGTTTGTCGGTGTGCAGCAGGGCGGCCATGGTCATCAGTCGCTGATTCGGCTGCAACTGCGCCACCGGGTTTTCGCGCCACAAAGCCGCAAACATTTTCTTGTACGCGCTGTCGCCTTTGACCGCTTCCTCAAAGTAATGGTTGTGGTAACCGATGGACGCGACTTCCTGCAAAATTTTAAAACCAGTGGATTGCAGGTAAGAGTCGTTTTCTACCAGCCCGGCCAGCCATTCGTTAATGCCCGGCGTGGTTGCCATGTAGTAAGGCGAAAGCCCGCGCATGAAGCCCATGTTCAGAATTGACAGGGCCGTTTTAACGTAGCGCGCTATCGGGCGGCTGGCGTTGTAGAAGGTACGGATCGATTGCTGCGCCAGATAGTTATCCTCGCCTTCACCGAGATAAATCAGGAACTGACGGGCGATATCCGGGGCAAAAACGGTCAGTAATTTGTTCTGCCACTGCCACGGATGCACCGGCATGAAATAGTAGTTTTTCGGATCGACGCCAATATCGACCAGCTTCTGCGTAAACGCACAAATCTGCGCGTCGCCCAGTTCTTCGGCGATCAGTTTTTCATACGGCAAACCATTCACACTGGCGAAATGCGCCTTGTCGTGGTGTACCGCGACCCAGACCAGGTGCAAGGGATTTGCTGCTTCCGGCGCGTAACGGACATAATCACCGGCATCAAAACCGATGCGGCCATTGTTGGCGATAAAGCCCGGATGGCCTTCGGTCATGCTGGTTTCAACGGTCTGAAAATCGGCTTCAGACAGCTGTTTCGCGGTGGTGTGGTTATTCACCAGTTTGTAAGCGCTGCTGTAAAGCGTGCTGCTGATTTCTTCCAGATAAGTCGGCAACATGGCTTGTGAAATGCCAATTTGCTCGGCGAATTCGATGATGAATTTCACCGCATCCAGGGGTTGCGGACTGAGATTATCCAGCCGCTGAATGCTGTTGAGATCAATCATCCAGTCATTGAGGGGCAACTGGCGTGCGCGGAAACGATATTCAATTTCTGAGGCCGGTACTGCCAGCTGGTAGTCGGTCCAGGTGCCGGTGGTTTGCAATGCCTGTGGAGCGAGCAGGCGCTCGTGCGTCAGTTCCGAAAGACACTTACGCAGCAGCAGGGCATTGGCTTTGGCCCAGACTTCAGGTTGCAGATGCTGACCGGTTTGCAGAGTAGAGGGCGTCATAGTGTTGTTTTCCTTCTGGCTGGCCTGAATAAAATCCTCACGCTGGCAAAATGCCAGCCATGCCGTTTTGTGTGTCAGTTGAATTTGTTTCTGATAACGAAAACCCGCGCGCTTATTCAGCTTATGGATCTTGTCATTGCGCACATCCGGTTCGACCACCACACGCCTGACGTCCGGCTGGCTGAACAGGTATTCCATGACTGCGCAGAACACCTGCCAACTGAACCCGACGACAGGTTTGTCGGCAGGAGAAAGCAGGATATGCATGCCCATATCACCGGGCTGAACGTCGTAATGTTCGCGTAACGGATCGTCCTGAACCGGATAGCATTCAATCAGGAACTGCGGCTGGCCGTTGATTTCACCCATCAGCGCGGCCCGCGGGTTTCCGGCTGTGAGGTCGCGGTAAAACGCTTCGACTTCCGCGACCGTGCTGTTTTGCATCCCCCAGAAATGGGCGTAAGGCTGTGTCATCCAGCCATGCAACGTGGCAGCATCTTTTTCCAGCCACAGCGGTCGCAACGTGAGCTTTCCTGCGGCGCGCAGGCAGGAAAAGACGGAGTTGGGAATAGCCTCTGACATCGTTAAATTCTCCGTTAATTTCCGGCAAGGCTGCGGGTGCAGAAGGTCTGGAAGGCGATAGATTTCTCAACCGGATAAATTTCGCGCCCCAGCATTTCGCGGATAATCGTGCTGTTGCGGTAGCACGCCATTCCCAGATCCGGTGTGACGAAACCGTGGGTATGCAGCTCGGCGTTTTGCACGAAGATCTGGTTATGATCATCGATACTGTAATTGCGGTTGACGGCATAACGACCGGCGTCGTCCCACTGAATACGGCTGTAAATACCCTCGACAAACTGCGGCGGCTGATAGCCGTAGCCGGTGGCGAGGATCACGGATCCCGTCCGGTGCCGGTATTCCTGTTGCTGTTCGTGGTGCAGCAGGCTCATCTCCAGTTCGCCATTACGGTTGCGGGTCAGCGCCGTCAGTTCCGAATGGGTGTACAAATCGACATTCAGTGGCCCGTCGAGGCGTTTGATGTACATCAGGTCATAGATGTCGTTGATCAGACTAATGTTAATGCCTTTGTACAGGCACTTCTGTTCACGGTTGAGCTGATCGCGTTTGGCCATCGGCAGGTCATGGAAATAGTCGATGTATTCCGGCGAGGTCATTTCCAGCGTCAGTTTGCTGTATTCGAGCGGATAGAAACGGGGTGCGCGGGTCACCCACGTCAGATGATAATCGTGCCTGTCGATGTCACAGAGCAGGTCATAGTAAATTTCCGCTGCGCTCTGACCGCTGCCAACAACGGTGATGGAGTTGGAATTCTGTACCTGTTCTTTGTTGGGCAGATACGCCGAAGAATGATGCACGTTGTTGCCCGCCTCACGCGCGCAGGCAGGCATCCACGGTGACGGGCCGGTGCCCAGCACCAGACGTCTGGTGCGGTAAAGCTGTTTCTCATTGCTTTTGGTCGAATGCGTCTGAACCAGATAACAATCCTGCGCGGCGTCCCAGGTCACCAGTTCCACACGCGTGGAAAATTGCAGGCTGGTCAGCTGGCTGCACGCCCACTGGCAATACTGGTTGAACTCTTTGCGCATCATGAAGAAATCTTCACGAATGTAGAATGAATAGAGTTTCCCCTGCAATTTCAGGTAATTCAGGAAACTGTAAGGGCTGGTCGGATCGGCGAGTGTCACCAGATCGGCCATAAACGGCGTCTGCAAATGCGCACTTTCCAGCATCATGCCGGTGTGCCAGTCGAAGCTGTCATTCTGATCTAAAAACAGGCCGTTCAGTTCTTTCACCGGTTCGGTCAGACAGGCCAGACCGAGGTTGAACGGGCCGATGCCTACGGCAATAAAATCATAGGTTTGTTCAGTTGAATTCATATTCATGGTGCGGCTCCTTTTACCGGTTTTTCGCGGTGCTCAGCGCAGTGGCCGTCAGCTCTTTGCCGTAGTGCGTGATCAGACCGAGCACATCGGCGACGTCTTCCGTGGTGGTGGTCGGGTTCAGTAAGGTGAATTTCAGGTACTGGCGGTCATGCACTTTAGTGCCTGCAATTACGGCGCTGCCGTCGCGGAAAATCGCTTTACGGATCCCGGCATTGATCACGTCAATCTGGTCGTGGCTCATAGACATACGCGGCACGAAACGGAACACCAGCGTGCTCAGTTCGGGCTTATGCAGCACTTCGATATTCGGATTTTGTTCCATCATCTGATGGGTTTCGGTGGCGCGCTCCAGCAGCACATCAAAGGATTCACCCAGCGCCTGCTGACCCATAATGCGCAACGTCAGCCACATTTTCAGGGCATCGAAACGTTTGGTGGTCTGAATGCTTTTGTTGACCAGATTCGGCGTACCTTCGAGTTTTGCACTCAGCGGATTCAGGTATTCTGCGTGGTGAGTAACGTGCTCCAGGTGGCTGTGATCATTAACCAGGAACGCGCTGCAACTGACCGGCTGGAAGAAGGATTTGTGATAATCCACGGTGACAGAATCGGCCAGATGAATGCCTTCGATGCGCTGACGATGCTGAGGCGACACCAGCAGGCCACAGCCGTAAGCGGCATCGGCGTGCATCCAGATTTTTTCTTTACGGCAGAGTTCAGCGATTTCATTGAGCGGGTCGATACTGCCAAAATCGGTGGTGCCTGCGGTGGCCACCACGGCGATTGGGATCAGCCCCTCAACATGGCAACGCGCGATTTCGGCTTTCAGGGCGCTGATGTCCATTCGGAATGCGCTGTCGCAGGCGACCGGTACTACGGCGTCATAACCCAGGCCGAGCAGGGCGGCGGATTTCTGAATGCTGAAATGACTGACCTGAGAACTGAAGATACGCCAGCGGTTGGCTTCCGGCGGCAGACCCTGATATTTGATGCTGTGCTGTGGACGGGTGCGTTTGCAGTGACTGTCGCGTGCCAGCAGCATGGCCATCAGGTTGGACTGCGTGCCGCCGCTGGTGAATATGCCGTCAGACTGTGCGCCAAAACCGATACGGGCCAGTGTCCAGTCGATAACCTTCTGCTCGATTAATGTGCCGCCTGCGCTCTGATCCCAGGTATCTACGGAAGAATTAATGGCGCTGATAAAAAGCTCCGCCAGCTGCGACGGAACCACGGTAGGACAGTTCAGATGCGCGAGGTATTTCGGATGGTGGAAATAGACTGCGTGTTGCAGATATAAATCATCCAGTTCTTCCAGCGCCAGCCGCGTTCCGGCTAAAGGTTTAGTCAGGTCGATGTGACGAAATTGTTCGGCTAATTCAGCAGGAGAAACCCCCGAAAAAGGTTTTTCCGTGTGGTTAATGTGGGATTTAATTAATTCAATCCCTTGCTCAATCTGCGCCTGCCATTCCGGCGTGCTGTTCTGATTAAAAACATACGCGTTATTTACGCTTATTATTGCCTGAATGTTCGTGAGGTCATCAGCGCTTTCCTGCATTAATTCCCAATTATTTATCTGGCTCATCATGGACCCTTTCTGGTTTTCCATTCTCTTTACTGCGGGCGAGGGGAGGCCACCCGGTAAAAGTCAGGAGATTTCAGTGAACGTGTGTATTAGCAGGCAAGGCTAAAAGCCACGCCTGTCAGGTATGTGGTTTTATCTGTTTCTCTATCACAAATAATAAGGGTTATATCTTGTTTGATTTCCTTGGTGCGGACTTATACAAGGTTTTAACGGTTGGGAATCATTATAAATGCAAATCATTATCATTCAACTAAGACATTGAACATTTAAGCCTTAGTGACAAATAAGCTTATTTTATGTGACGCGAATCACATTTTTAGGGTGATGCCGTCTTAAGGGTCGTTATTAATATGGGATCATTCTGTATTTGTTATTCATTTAAAGGGGTGAATTTCCTGCTTGAAGAATAGAAAAAGTTATATTAATACACACTTAAAACGGGTCTATTTTCTTTTTATAAAATATTTGGCATAACAGGGCAGGAAATTATTTCATCCGGATGGAAAAATAATGATCAAATCAAGGCGGGTAAATAACCATGATGTTTCAGGTTAAAATTATAAAGAAGAGGAAATAAAAAGGCCGATCGTAATGATCGGCCATTAATGCATGTTTTATGACATGTTCGGTTTATTCAACACGCAGAATACGGCTGGTATTGGTGGTGCCGATGGTGCTCATGACGTCGCCCTGAGTGATAATCACCAGATCCCCTGACAGCAGATAACCTTTATCACGCAGCAGATTGACCGCGTCCTGTGCTGCCGCTACGCCGTCGTTCACGCTGTCGAAGAAGACCGGCGTGACGCCACGGTAAATGGCTGTCAGGTTCAGGGTGTGTTCGTGACGGGACATGGCAAAAATCGGCAGGCCCGAACTGATACGGGACAACATCAGCGCGGTACGCCCCGATTCCGTCATGGAAATGATTGCCGTCACCCCTTTCAGGTGGTTTGCCGCATACATTGCGGACATGGCAATCGCTTCTTCGGTGTTATCGAATTCCACGTCCAGACGGTGCTTGGAGACGTTAATGCTTGGGATTTTCTCTGCGCCCAGGCAAACACGCGCCATCGCTGCGACAGTTTCTGACGGATACTGGCCCGCAGCGGTTTCAGCAGAAAGCATCACCGCATCGGTGCCGTCGAGCACGGCGTTCGCCACGTCCATCACTTCGGCGCGGGTTGGCATCGGGTTAGTGATCATCGATTCCATCATCTGAGTGGCGGTGATGACCGCACGGTTCAGCTGACGTGCACGGCGGATAAGTTTCTTCTGGATACCGACCAGTTCAGGGTCACCAATTTCCACACCCAGATCACCACGGGCAACCATCACTACGTCGGAAGCCAGAATGATGTCGTCCATTGCGGCGTCGGAGGCAACGGCTTCGGCGCGTTCAACTTTGGACACGATCTGCGCGTTACAGCCTGCATCGCGGGCCAGACGGCGGGCATAGTTAAGGTCTTCGCCGGTGCGTGGGAATGAAACTGCCAGATAATCTACGTCCATTTTGGCCGCAGTAATAATGTCTGCTTTATCTTTTTCAGTCAGGGCTTCAGCAGAAAGACCGCCGCCCAGCTTGTTGATGCCTTTGTTGTTAGACAGCGGGCCGCCAACGGTGACTTCGGTAAACACTTTCATGCCCTGAACTTCGAGCACTTTGAGCTGCACGCGACCGTCATCGAGCAACAGAATGTCGCCCGGCACCACGTCAGCAGGCAGACCTTTATAGTCGATACCGACTTTTTCTTTATCGCCTTCACCCTTGCTCATGTTGGCATCGAGCAGGAATTTGTCGCCGATATTGAGGAAGACTTTGCCTTCCTTAAAGGTAGAAACGCGGATTTTAGGGCCTTGCAGGTCACCGAGAATGGCGACATGGCGGCCAAGACGGGCGGCGATTTCACGCACTTTGTTGGCGCGAAGGATGTGATCTTCAGCAGTTCCGTGAGAGAAATTCATACGTACAACGTTTGCACCCGCTGCAATGATCTTCTCAAGATTATTGTCGCGGTCAGTTGCCGGACCGAGGGTGGTAACGATCTTCGTTCTTCTGAGCCTTCTGGACATGCCTTACTCCGTTAACTGATGAAATATGGTAATGCAAAAAACAACGGATCCACTTTCCTGGAGGTGTAATTGTAATACAAAGGGGTTTCACCTGTGTGACCCGCCGGCCTCATGTCTGACTTTCATCTTGCGCACGTTGCGCGAAGATTTCCAGCCAGACTCCCTATTAAATCACTGTCTGTTAAATCAATACCCTTGCACATATTTGCTTCAAGAATGATTTAAAGATTCGCTTGTTGAACCAACTCATTCAAGCAGGTTAGGAACGATCATCCCTTTATCAAAGCGCGATTCTTTCAACGCTTCTTTGACCCGCTTCAGGTTATCTCTGAATTTTGCACCACGGCGAAGAGTAAAACCGGTTGCCAGCACGTCAATCAACGTGAGCTGGGCAATCCGCGAGACCATCGGCATGTAAACGTCGGTGTCTTCCGGAACATCCAGTAACAACGCCAGCGTCGCTTCATGGGCCAGAGGTGTATTAAAAGAAGTAATCGCGATCACCGTGGCATCGTTCTCACGGGCGAGTTGGGCGAGTTCGACCAGATTTTTGGTGCGTCCGGTGTGTGAAATCAGTACCACCACGTCGCCTTCGCTGGAATTCATGCAGCTCATACGCTGCATGACGATATCGTCGAAGTAAACCACGGGAATGTTAAAGCGGAAAAATTTATTCATGGCATCATGGGCAACCGCGGCGGACGCGCCCAGCCCAAAGAAGGAAATTTTCTTGGCCTGAGTGAGTAAATCGACGGCGCGATTGATGGCGGCGATATCCAGGGTATTCTTCACCTGGTCGAGGCTGGCCATGGCGGACTCGAAAATTTTACTGGTGTAAGCGCTGACGCTGTCGCTTTCATCCACGTTACGGTTCACATATGGCGTACCATTTGCCAGACTTTGTGCCAGATGCAGTTTAAAATCTGGAAACCCTTTTGTGTCGAGACGACGGCAAAAACGGTTTACAGTAGGTTCACTGACGTCGGCCATGCGGGCGAGGGTGGCAATACTGGAGTGAATAGCAACATGCGGGGATGCCAGGATAACTTCAGCAACTTTGCGTTCTGACTTGCTCAGAATGTCAAGGTGAGTCTGGATTTTTTCCAACGTATTCATAAGCATGCCACTCATAGGTTTCAACGATTTCTTTGAAAAGAGGAAATCGGACTGATTTGATGAAAATATACTACGCGCTTAATGCCGTTGGCAGCGTCAGCCAGGCGAAATTACGGCTTTTTTTGTCAGAGTTTGACCGAGATCTAACTTTCAGTATGGTAAATTCTGTTCAGTTTTGTCATAAAATTACAGAATGTTGTGAGTTCTAACAGCACCTGAGAGACTTATGATAAAAATAAGGTTTTCCACAGAGTTATTACCTTGTCAGATCATGGTTTACGGCTCACGGGCAATCAGAGTACATTGTTGCTGAAATAAAATTACAATATGTACCCGGGATAATTCGAGTTGCGGCTCACGCGGAGCAACCAGAAATATGTCAGGTATTCCTGCATTGAGGAGAAGAACATGGCGGTAACTCAGACAGCCCAGGCTTGTGATCTGGTAATTTTCGGTGCGAAAGGCGATCTTGCGCGCCGTAAGCTGTTGCCTTCCCTGTATCAGTTAGAGAAAGCGGGTCACATTCACCCGGATACCCGTATCATCGGGGTCGGACGTGCGGAATGGGACAAAGCGGCCTATACCGAAGTGGTTAAAGAAGCACTGACCACCTTCATGAAGGAAAAAATTGATCCGGATCTGTGGGACAAGCTCAGTGCCCGTCTTGATTTCTGTAACCTTGATGTCAATGATCTGAAGCATTTCAAAGTGTTGGGCAAGATGCTCGACCAGAAAAATCGCGCTACCATTAACTACTTTGCGATTGCGCCAAGCCACTTCGGGGCTATCTGCCGCGGTCTGGGCGAAGCAGGGCTGAACAAAGAGCCTGCACGCGTGGTGATGGAAAAACCTCTCGGCCACTCGCTGGAATCCTCTCAGGTTATCAACGATCAGGTTGCCGAATACTTCGCAGAATCTCAGGTTTACCGTATCGACCATTATCTGGGTAAAGAAACGGTACTGAACCTGCTGGCGCTGCGTTTCGCCAACAACCTGTTTGCCAGCAACTGGGATAACCGCACTATCGATCACGTGCAGATCACCGTTGCTGAAGAGGTGGGCATCGAAGGCCGCTGGGGTTACTTCGATGATGCGGGTCAGATGCGTGACATGATCCAGAACCACTTGCTGCAAATTCTGACCATGATCGCCATGTCTCCTCCGGCTGATCTGAGCACCGACCGTATCCGTGATGAAAAAGTGAAAGTGCTGCGCTCCCTGCGTCGTATCGATCAGTCTAACGTACGTGAAAACACCGTGCGCGGTCAGTACACCGCCGGCTTCGTACAGGGCAAAAAAGTCCCCGGTTATCTGGAAGAAGAAGGCGCGAAGAAAACCAGCAGCACTGAAACCTTCGTGTCTATTCGCGTGGATATCGATAACTGGCAGTGGGCAGGCGTACCGTTCTACCTGCGTACCGGTAAACGTCTGCCGACCAAATGTTCAGAAGTTGTGGTGTATTTCAAAAGCCCGGCGCTGAACCTGTTCCGGGATTCTTACCAGCAGTTGCCTCAGAACAAACTGACCATTCGTCTGCAACCGGACGAAGGTATCGAGATCGAAGTGCTGAACAAAGTACCGGGTCTGGAACACAAGCACCGTCTGCAAACGACCAAGCTGGATCTGAGCTTCACTGAAACCTTTAATGAACAGCATATCGCCGATGCTTATGAGCGTCTGCTGCTGGAAACCATGCGTGGGATCCAGGCGCTGTTTGTCCGCCGTGATGAAGTGGAAGAAGCCTGGAAATGGGTCGACTCCATCATGAACGCATGGGCTGCGGAAAGCGAAGCACCAAAACCATATCAGTCAGGCACATGGGGTCCTGTGGCTTCTGTGGCGATGATCACCCGCGACGGCCGTTCCTGGAACGAGTTCGAGTAACTGATAATTTATTGAGTAATGACTCCCCCAAATAGTTGGAGTTGCAGCAAGGCGGCAAGTGAGAGAGTCCCGATGAGCTGAGATGAGTCAGTGATTCGGGTGAGCAAGCACAGCCAACGCCGCTGCGGCTCCAAGCATGACGGGGAGGGTAGTATCGTCCAATCGGGTGTGGTCGGTTACTGGCAGAGAAGGTTTCTGCTGGTCCCTGTGGCAGGGGCGCGCCATCAATCACAACGGTGCCTGCGGGCATGAATGGAGAACAAGATGAAAAACTGGAAAACAAGCGCGGAACAAATTCTGACCTCAGGGCCGGTTGTTCCTGTGATTGTTATCAATAAACTGGAACACGCGGTTCCGCTGGCGAAAGCACTGGTTGCTGGCGGCGTGCGTGTGCTGGAAGTCACTTTGCGTACCCCGTGTGCGATGGATGCGATCCGCGCGATTGCCAAAGAAGTTCCTGAAGCCATTATTGGTGCCGGTACCGTGCTTAATCCTGAACAACTGGCCGAAGTGACTGAAGCCGGTGCCCAGTTTGCGATTAGCCCTGGCCTGACCGATGCGCTGCTTAAAGCGGCGAACGCGGGTTCGATTCCACTGATCCCAGGTATCTGTACCGTTTCAGAACTGATGATGGGTCTGGATGCCGGTCTGCGTGAATTTAAATTCTTCCCGGCAGAAGCCAACGGTGGCGTGAAAGCGTTGCAGGCGATTGCTGGGCCATTCCCTCAGGTGCGTTTCTGCCCAACCGGCGGGATTTCACCGAAGAACTACCGTGACTATCTGGCGCTGAAAAGCGTGCTGTGTATCGGTGGATCCTGGCTGGTGCCAGCCGACGCACTGGAAAGCGGTGACTACGCGCGGATCACTGAACTGGCGAAAGAAGCCGTTGCAGGCGCGAAACTTTGATTTTGCTACAGTAACGTTGATTCTGAAGCAATAAAATGTAAAAACCTCCCGAGGGAGGTTTTTTTATGTCTGAAATTCAGCGATTAACGCGCGGCGATAATCTTGATTTCAATTTTGTATTTCGGGTTCATCAGGTTGGCCTGCACGGTACAACGCACCGGTGCATTGCCCGGAGAAACCCACGCATCCCAGGCTTCGTTCATGGCCGGGAAGTCTTCTTTGTTGACCAGAAACAGCGTGGCATCGAGAATTTTGCTTTTGTCTGAGCCCGCTTCAGTCAGTGCTGCATCGATAATCGCCAGCGTTTCTGCCGTCTGATCTTTCGCGTTAGCCTCCAGATTTTCCGGTACGGCGGTGTAATAAATGGTGTCGTTATGGATAACGATGTCGGACATCCGTGGCTCAGGGCGGATACGTTCGATGGTCATTTTTTTAACTCCGGTTAGTCACATACTTATGATGGCGCTAAGGGTATCACAAAGCATGAATACGTTGGATTGGCAGATGACGGTGGTAGTGAAGCCAAGGGATTGGCATAATCACTGCTGATCCGTACAGGTAGAGAGACAGAGTGACAGACGATTTCGCAACAGACGGCGCACTGGCGCAGAAAATTGAAGGTTTTAAACCCCGCGAACCTCAGCGTCTGATGGCGCAGGCTGTCAGCAAAGCCATCAGCGGTAAGCAAGGGCTGGTGGTGGAAGCCGGGACAGGTACCGGTAAAACCTATGCGTATCTTGCTCCGGCACTGCGCTCCGGCAAAAAAGTCATTATCTCGACCGGTTCGAAAAACTTACAGGATCAGCTCTATTCCCGCGATTTGCCCAAAGTAGCCAGCGCGCTGAATTTCAAAGGCCGTCTGGCGCTGCTGAAAGGGCGCTCAAACTATCTGTGTCTGGAACGACTGGAGCAGCAATCGCTCTCCGGCGGCGATCTCGCCAGTCAGGCACTCAGCGAACTGGCGCATCTGCGTCACTGGTCGAGCAGCACGGAAGAGGGCGATATCAGCACCTGTAACGTGGTGCCGGAAGACAGCTTTGTCTGGCCGCTGGTGACCAGCACTAACGATAACTGCCTCGGCAGTGACTGTCCGCTGTATAAAGAATGCTTCGTTGTGAAAGCCCGCCGCAAGGCGATGGACGCTGACGTGGTGGTGGTGAACCATCACCTGTTTATGGCGGACATGGTGGTGAAAGAGAGCGGTTTCGGTGAGCTGATCCCTGAGGCTGACGTCATGATTTTCGACGAAGCCCATCAGATCCCCGATATCGCCAGCCAGTATTTCGGCCAGCAGGTCACCAGCCGTCAGTTGCTCGATATGGCGAAAGACATCACGATTGCCTATCGCACCGAAGTACGCGATTCCGTGCAGCTACAGAAAAGCGCCGACCGCCTGAGTCAGAGCACGATGGATTTTCGTCTTGCGCTCGGTGAGCCGGGTTTTCGTGGCAATCTGCGCGATGTGCTTAACCAGCCTGCCATCCAGCGCGCACTGTTACTGCTCGATGATGCCCTGGAACTTTGTTACGACGTGGTCAAACTTTCCCTCGGCCGCTCCGCGCTGCTGGATGCCGCGTTCGAACGTGCCACGCTTTACCGTAACCGTCTGAAACGCCTGAAAGATGTCTCTATCCCCGGCTACAGTTACTGGTATGAATGTAACTCGCGTCATTTCGTGCTGGCGCTGACGCCGTTGTCAGTGACCGACAAATTCAGCGAGATGATGAAAGAGAAACCGGGCGCGTGGATTTTCACTTCCGCCACGCTTTCGGTGAACGATCAGCTGCATCATTTTACCGAACGCCTCGGGCTGGATGAGGCCGAAACATTATTGCTGCCGAGTCCGTTCGATTACGCCAAACAGGCGCTGCTATGCGTGCCGCGTTTTCTGCCAGAGTCAAATGTGAACGGCAGTTCTAAACAGCTGGCGCGCATGTTGCGTCCGCTGATCGAAGCCAACAAAGGCCGCTGTTTCTTCCTGTGTACGTCACATAAAATGATGCGCGAACTGGCCGAAGAATTCAGGGCCAGTCTGACGCTGCCGGTTTTATTGCAGGGCGAAACCAGCAAGGGCCAGCTTCTGGCGCAGTTTGTCGAAGCCGGTAATGCGTTGCTGGTAGCGACCAGCAGTTTCTGGGAAGGCGTAGATGTGCGGGGTGATGCGTTGTCCTGCGTCATTATCGACAAACTGCCGTTCACTTCTCCTGACGATCCGCTGCTGAAAGCCCGTATTGAGGATTGTCGCCTGCGCGGCGGCGATCCGTTCAATGACGTACAATTACCGGATGCGGTCATTACCCTGAAACAGGGGGTCGGGCGTTTAATCCGTGATACCTCTGACCGCGGTGTGATGGTGATTTGCGACAACCGGCTGGTGATGCGCCCTTATGGCGAAGTTTTCCTCAACAGTTTGCCGCCGACACCGCGCACGCGTGATCTGGCACAAGCGATCCGCTTTTTACAGAACGCTGAAGAGCAGAAATAGCCCTTTGTTTATGCTAAGATGCCGCCCCGAAAAAGGCTCTTATACCCGTCATATTTCAAGTTGCAGATGCGTTGACTGCGCTCACTAACCCCGGTCACTTAGTTATCTAAGTTCCCGGGGATTCACGAGCTTGTCGCCTTCCTGCAACTCGAAGTATTTAGAGTGTAACTTATTAATTTCCCCGCCTGAGGTCTGGCATGTCCACGCGAATTTTAGCAATTGATACGGCGACAGAAGCCTGTTCGGTTGCGCTTTATAATCAGGGCGAAACGCTCGCTCATTTTGAACTCTGTGCCCGCGAGCATACGCAGCGTATTTTGCCGATGGTTCAGCAAATTCTCGCCGAAGCAGGACTTTCCCTGGCTCAGCTCGACGCGCTGGCTTTTGGCCGCGGTCCGGGCAGTTTTACCGGTGTGCGCATCGGCATTGGTATGGCTCAGGGACTCTCTCTGGGTGCGGAACTGCCTTTGCTGCCGGTGTCTACGTTGCAGACCATGGCGCAGGGCGCGTATCGCCTGACCGGTGCAGATAATGTGCTCGCGGCCATTGATGCGCGCATGGGCGAAGTGTACTGGGGTGAATTTAGCCGCAATGCGCAGGGCGTCTGGAGCGGTGAAGAGACCGAGAAAGTCATCAAGCCGGAACAGCTATTGGCGCGCGCCCCTGAATTATCTGGCCGGTTTGCTACAGTGGGCACCGGCTGGGTGACCTATCCTCATCTGTTAGGTGAATCTCCGCTCGCTGAATTATTTGATGGCGAAATGTTACTGCCCCATGCTGAAGATATGCTGCCGCTGGCGCTCCGGCTCTGGGAAAATGGCGTCCGTGTTAATCCTGAAGATGCGGAACCCACTTATCTGCGCAACGAAGTGACGTGGAAAAAGCTGCCGGGACGGTAAATGACGGTAAAGTCAGGCAACTTGTACTCTGAAAAGTGGTCAAAATGAAGAGTTTGCACAGGAGTCATCTCAATGCGTACGTGGTCTGTAATTCAGCAGTTATCAGGTAAAACGGGTAAGAAAATGGCGCTAAGTGCGGTTGCACTTAGTGCTCTGGTGTTATCGGGTTGTGTCACGGTGCCGGATGAAATTCGCGGAACCACGGCCACCCCGCAGATGAATTTACAGGCAGTGCAGGGCGCACCGAGTCTTTATGTCGGGCAGGAGTCACGTTTTGGCGGCAAAGTGGTCTCTGTGACCAATCTGCAAAACAAAACCCGCCTCGAAATTGCCACGGTACCGCTGGATGAAGGCGCAAGACCGGTCTTGGGCGCGGCCTCGCGCGGGCGCATCATGGCCTACATTAACGGCTTTGTGGATCCTGTTGATTATCGTAATCAGCTGGTCACCGTCGTCGGGCCGATTACCGGTGTGGAGAAAGGCAAAATTGGCCAGACTTCCTATGACTTTGTCACGGTAAACGTCAACAGCTATAAACGCTGGCGGATACAGCAACAGGTTGTGATGCCTCCGCAGCCATTCGGCCCGTGGGGTTACGGCTACGGCGGCCCTTATGATCCATGGGGGCGCGGGTTTGGACCCGGCTGGGGGCCCGGTTGGTATGACACGACACCCGCAGGGGTCGAGAGCGTCGTCACCGAATAGACCTCCGCCACACGGTGGACATCCTCCTCACGCAGGCCCACCTCCGGCGGCAGTGAAACCGGCTACGGCACAACCTGTGCCGCCGCCACCTAAGCATTAAAGGCAGTTTTTAAGGCGGCTTAATTGCCGCCTTTTTAATTATGGTTAAGAAAGTTGGCCAGGGATGGTTTGGCAATCTAAGGGCGCAGAAAAAGTGACCCGCCTCTCAACCTCGACATTGTTTGAAACGCAACTGGTAAGCTGAGTTAAAATATTGTTAAAGGCGTGATAAAACTCGTCGAATAGAGACGGCAACAGAACATGATTTCAGGAGTGATACCTTGGAAAAGGTTTGGCTAAAACGATATCCGGCAGATGTTCCAGAGAACATCGATCCTGACCGCTACAGTTCGCTGGTCGAAATGTTTGAAAATTCCGCACTGCGTTATGCCGACAGTGTGGCATTTATCAACATGGGCGAGGCGATGACCTACCGCAAGCTCGAAGAACGCAGCCGGGCTTTCGCCGCGTATCTGCAAAATGAGCTGGGTCTGCAAAAGGGCGACCGTGTTGCGCTGATGATGCCGAATTTGCTGCAATACCCGATTGCACTGTTTGGCGTATTGCGCGCAGGGATGGTGGTGGTTAACGTTAACCCGCTGTATACGCCGCGTGAGCTGGAGCATCAGCTGAACGACAGTGGCGCCAGTGCGATTGTGATTGTCTCCAACTTTGCCCATACGCTGGAAAAAGTGGTGTTCAAAACGCAGGTCAAACACGTCATCCTGACCCGCATGGGTGATCAGCTTTCTGCCGCCAAAGGCACCCTGGTCAACTTTGTGGTGAAATATGTCAAACGGCTGGTGCCGAAATATCATCTGCCGAACGCGATTTCCTTCCGTACCGCCTTACAGCGCGGACGTCGTCTGCAATATATCAAACCCGATATCATCAATGACGATCTGGCCTTTCTGCAATATACCGGCGGAACGACAGGCGTGGCGAAGGGCGCGATGCTGACACACAGAAACATGCAGGCGAATCTCGAACAGGCGAAGGCGGCGTATGCACCGCTGCTGCGGCCAGGCCATGAACTGGTGGTGACGGCACTTCCGCTTTATCATATTTTTGCCCTGACCGTGAATTGTCTGCTGTTCCTCGATCTGGGCGGCAAGAGCCTGCTTATCACCAATCCGCGCGACGTATCCGGCATGGTCAAAGAGCTGAGTAAATATCCGTTTACCGCCATCAGCGGCGTAAATACTCTGTTTAATGCGCTGCTCAATAACGAAGATTTCCGCGAGCTGGATTTCTCCACGCTGCGTCTTTCAGTTGGCGGCGGGATGTCGGTGCAAAAGTCTGTGGCGGATAAATGGGAAAAACTGACCGGTAAACATCTGCTGGAAGGTTATGGTCTGACGGAGTGCTCACCGCTGGTGGCAGGCAATCCGTACGATTTGAAACATTACAGCGGCAGTATTGGTCTTCCTGTGCCGTCGACAGAAGTCCGTCTGGTGGATGACAACGGCCACGACGTCGCACCGGGGCTGCCGGGGGAGTTGTGGGTGCGTGGCCCTCAGGTCATGCTGGGATACTGGCAGCGGCCTTCGGCAACCGATGAGGTGCTAAAAGATGGCTGGTTATCGACGGGCGATATCGTTACAGTGGACGAGCAGGGCTTCTTACGGATTGTTGACCGTAAAAAAGACATGATTCTGGTTTCCGGTTTCAATGTTTACCCTAACGAAATTGAAGAGGTAGTTTCACAACACGACAAAGTGCTCGAAGTTGCCGCCATTGGTGTGCCGAATGAGTCGTCGGGTGAAATTGTCAAAATTTGCGTGGTGAAAAAAGACCCTTCACTGACCAGCGAAGAACTCCTGGCGCACTGTCGCCGGTTATTAACCGGTTACAAAGTACCGAAGATTGTCGAGTTCCGTGATGAGTTACCGAAGTCAAATGTCGGTAAAATCCTCAGACGGGAACTTCGCGATGAGCAGGCAAAACCCAAGGCCGATCCGAAGCAGGATGCAGCATAGCGGGTAACGCGTTTGTTCAGTGAGAGTCAGATTCTTAACGCCGGCGATGTCCGGCGTTGTCACGTTATAACGCAGTAATGATTAAGAGAATTAAGATTTGAATTATCAGTTGATCACCACCAATGATGCACTGGAGCAGGTTTGCCTTCAGGCCAAAGCGCACAGCAAAATTGCGCTGGATACCGAATTTGTTCGCACCCGCACTTATTACCCGCAACTGGGCCTGATTCAGCTTTTTGACGGCGAACAGCTCACGCTTATCGATCCTTTACCGATCACCGCCTGGCAGCCTTTCATTGATTTGCTGGTTAATCCTGATGTCATCAAGTTCCTCCATGCAGGCAGCGAAGATCTCGAAGTTTTCCTCAATGCTTTTGGTGTGATGCCAACCCCTCTGATCGATACGCAAATCCTCGCGGCGTTCAGCGGGCGTCCGCTTTCATGTGGTTTTGCGCGTCTGGTGGCGGAAACAACCGGCGTTGAGCTGGATAAAAGTGAATCACGCACTGACTGGATTGCCCGCCCGCTGAGTGAAAAGCAATGCGTGTATGCGGCGGCTGACGTGTGGTATCTGTTGCCACTGGCCGATCAGCTGATGCGTGAAACCGAAGAAGCAGGGTGGATGGACGCGGCGCTGGACGAATGTCTGGCACTCTGTCGCCGTCGCAGCGAAGTCCTGCAACCTGAGCTGGCCTATCTGGAAATCAGTAATGCGTTCCAGCTGCGTCCGCGTCAGTTAGGTTGCCTCAAACTGTTAGCCGCATGGCGACTTAATCAGGCACGTCAGCGTGACCTGGCCGTGAACTTTGTGGTTCGTGAGGAAAACCTCTGGCAGGTCGCCCGCTATCAGCCAACCTCGCTGGGCGAGCTGGAAGCGCTGGGCCTGAGTGGTCCTGAAATTCGCTATCACGGTCGTACGTTGCTGACGCTGGTGGAAGAATCCAATGCGCTGGATGAATCCGACCTTCCGGCACCGATTTTGAACCTTATCGACCAGTCCGGTTATCGCAAAGTCTTCAAAGACATCAAAGCCCTGATCCAAACGGTGAGTGAAGAGAGCAAACTCAGTGTTGAATTACTGGCATCACGTCGCCAGATTAACCAGTTGCTGACACATCACTGGAAGTTAAAAGATAAAGAATCACCGCCAGAATTAATCAGTGGCTGGCGTGGGAAATTATTAGCTGAAAGGCTCAATGAAATTCTGAGCAATTATTGATTCCTTCGTTAAGAAGGATAAATGAATTCATCGTGTGAATAAAAAAGAGTGGGCAAATGTCCCGCTCTTTTTTTATTCTTAACGGAAAACAATAGCCGAAAAGATGTTTGCCGATAACGCGTTGTCATAAAACATGCCGAATTAAATCAGTGTAGGGAGATTAATTTCCAGCATGAATGAGATGAGTCTTAATCAAAACTTTCAGGAATAACGCCAAAACAGAAGAAAAATGAATCTGCTTAGTGGGTTTATATACAGTGGTTATTTGAGGGAAATAAAAGAATAAGAGAAAGGGATATGAAAAAAGCAGTGGCCCCCTGAGGAAACAGAGGGCGCTATGCTGAAAAAAACACCTGCAAACAGGCTAAACGGACTGCTGTCATTTAGGCGCTTCTTCCGACTCTGGCAGGGTGACGTTAAGTTCCAGTACGGAAATATCGTCACCTTTTTGCTCGAACTGAACCTGCAACATTTCAGGGTCAATCTTAATGTACTTACAGATGACCGCGAGAATATCGCGTTTCAGTTCAGGCAGATACGAAGGTTCACTATCCCCACGACGCCGTTCGGCTACGATGATCTGTAGCCGTTCCTTGGCTATATTGGCTGTCGATTTTTTGCGGGACAGAAAGAAATCTAACAATGCCATGGTTTATCCCCCAAAAAGGCGTTTCAGGAAACTCTTCTTCTCTTCCTCAATAAAACGGAATGCACGTTCTTCCCCAAGCAGACGGCTGACGGTATCGTCATACGCTTTCCCTGCATCGGATTCCTGATCCAGAATGACCGGTTCGCCCTGGTTGGACGCACGCAGTACAGACTGATCTTCAGGGATAACCCCGATCAAAGGAATGCGCAGGATTTCCAGCACATCTTCCATGCTCAGCATGTCGCCACGACTGACACGGCCCGGGTTGTAACGGGTAAGAAGCAGATGTTCTTTGATAGGCTCCTGGCCTTGCTCCGCACGACGGGATTTTGAAGACAAAATACCCAGAATACGGTCTGAATCTCGAACGGACGAGACTTCAGGGTTGGTGGTGATCACGGCTTCATCGGCGAAGTACAACGCCATCAGCGCACCGGTTTCAATACCAGCCGGGGAGTCACACACCACGAAGTCGAATTCCATCTCGCCTAAATCGTTCAGGATTTTTTCCACGCCTTCACGGGTCAGCGCATCTTTATCGCGCGTCTGTGAGGCCGGAAGAATAAACAGGTTATCAGTGCGTTTATCTTTGATAAGCGCCTGATTCAGCGTGGCATCACCCTGGATCACGTTCACGAAATCATAAACCACCCGGCGCTCACAGCCCATAATCAAATCGAGATTACGCAGACCGATATCGAAATCGATAACAACAGTCTTTTTGCCTTTTTGAGCTAAACCGGTAGCAATGGCCGCGCTTGAAGTGGTCTTGCCAACGCCCCCTTTACCCGATGTAACAACTATGATGCGTGCCATGAATGGATTCCTTGTCAAAAGGGCTTAGTTTAAAGGTTGTATGGTTAACACATTATTTATCAGGCTGAGGCGCGCTGCCTGACCGAGATAATCGGTCGGGATTTGATCACTCAACCAGTATTGCCCTGCGATAGAGACTAGTTCAGCGCCCAATTGCGTGCAAAAAATCTGACAATTTGCATCGCCTGCGGCGCCAGCCAGTGCTCTGCCTCGCATCATGCCGTAGATGTGGATATTGCCATCGGCAATCAGTTCCGCACCTGCGCTGACACTATTGGTCACGATGAGGTCGCTGTTACGGGCATAAATCTGTTGGCCGGATCTGACCGGGGTACTGACAATGCGGGTCTTGGCCGGGGCATTGTCGGGCACGACAGGAACCGGTGGTTCAGCAGCGATACGCTGGGCACGACCTTCACTCAGCAGCGGCAAACCGGTGCGGGAAAGTGCGCGTTTTTGCGCTTCGTCTTTACAACCACTGATGCCAACAACGCGAAAGCCTGCAGAAGCGACAGCCTGTTGAATGTCTTTCCAGTTTGCTGCACCTGTGAGTGAAGCAACGTTGATAACAACAGGGGCATTTTTCAAAAAGGCCGGAGCTTGCTCCACTTTTTCCTGTAATGCCTGATAAATAACCTCTGGTTGTGAACTATGTAAATGAACAACCGATAAGGTAAAACTGCTGCCTTTTAGTTCTATTGGCGATTGTGACATCTATCCTGACTCAGTCTCAGCAACTCTAAATCCCCGGAATACCACTCGGGGGGCGATATTCCGATGTACGATAAGCATGTTATAGTTACAGTTATATCTAGGCAAGCCACCGTTTCAATAAAATAGAGTTAAAAAAATGCTTTGTGTGATCTATAGAAGTACTAAACGCGACCAGACTTATCTGTATGTCGAAAAAAAAGACGATTTTTCCCGTGTACCTGAAGAATTACTGAAAGGTTTTGGCGTGCCTCAGTTCGCAATGATGCTAAATCTGGCGAACCGTGAAAAACTGGCTGCGGCCGATATTGCGAAAGTGCGTCAGTCTCTCGAAGAGCAGGGTTATTATCTCCAGGTTCCACCGCCGGTAGAAAGCTTATTGAATATCCATCTGAGCGACACCAGCAAATAACGCATTTCTGACATTTGTTTCGGCATTCCTCGAACTTTCGGACGTCATGACTTGCATTCATCGTTGTAGTGCTCAAAGCTTAGAATGATGAATCACTTGCAGAAGTCAAAAGGAAGAAATTGATGAAATTGTCGGCACTGGCCGTGTTAACACCGCTGATCATCCTCAGCGGTTGTGCATCACAGAAAGCTACATCAGGGCAAACCACCGCGCCATCCACTCCGGCAACACAGCCTGCCGCCGCCGCACCGGCAGCGCCTTCAGGCAAAACGTCTCTGGCAGAGCAGGGGCGGGATCCCGCTGAATTCCCGGCTTATGTCGAACAACTAAAAGCGCAGGCGCTCGCTCAGGACATCAGCCAGCAGACCATCGACAGCACCTTCACGAATATCCATTTCGTCGACCGCGTGATCAATTCAGACCGCAATCAGTTAGAGAAGAAAATTACCCTCGACGATTATCTGACCCGCGTACTGCCCGAATGGAAGATTAAACAGGGGCAGGAGCAGTTGCAAAACAACCTGCCTGCGCTGACAAAAGCCAGCGACCGTTATGGCGTACAGCCGCAGTACATCGTGGCGCTGTGGGCGATGGAAAGCAGCTTCGGCAAAATTCAGGGTAAAGAGGATGTGTTCTCTGCACTGGCAACGCTGGCCTTTGAAGGGCGCCGTGAAGCCTTCTTCACCAAAGAATTTATGTCGGCACTTAAAATTGTTGATTCAGGCAAAGCCAGCAGTGACATGATGAAAGGCTCATGGGCTGGTGCGATGGGACAATCGCAGTTTATGCCAAGCTCGTATCTGACTTACGGCGCAGACGGTAACAGCGACGGCAAAATCGATATCTGGAAAAATACGGATGATGTGTTTGCCTCAACGGCCAACTATTTATCCAAAGAAGGCTGGAAGGGCGATCAGGGTTGGGGTCAGGAAGTGAAACTGCCAGCTAACTTTAACGGCAATCTGGCAGGGCTTAAAAATAACCAGATGCATCCTGCCCGTTACTGGCAGCAACTTGGCGTAACACAGGTCGACGGCACTCCGCTGACATCGACAGCCACCCGCGCGTGGATTATCACACCGGATGACACGCAAGGGCGCGCGTTCCTGGTTTACGATAATTTCCGTACGATCATGCACTGGAACCGCTCAACGTATTTCGCTCTGAGTATCGGCATGATGGCGGATGGTGTGACGGGCGCACAGACACCGGTGGTTTCCGGCTCTGCGGCACCGGCTCAGACCACACCGGCACCTTCTGCACCGTTAGCGCCGGCACCGCATAATCCTTTTAGCGGCTGATATTCCTCACATCAAGGAGTGGCTGTATGTACCAACACAGAGACTGGCACGGCGCATTACTCGATTTCCCTGTGAACAAGGTGGTGTGTGTCGGCAATAACTACGCAGACCACATCAAAGAGATGGGCGGCAAACGATCGGCCGAACCGGTGGTGTTCATTAAACCGGAAACGGCGCTCTGCGATATTCGCCAGCCTGTCGCGATCCCGAAGGATTTCGGCGCTGTGCATCATGAAGTCGAACTGGCGGTACTGATTGGCACTCCGCTTAAGCAGGCAACGGAAGATCGCGTGGCTAATGCCATCGCCGGTTACGGGCTGGCACTGGATCTCACGCTGCGGGATTTACAGACTCAGCTTAAAGAGTCGGGACAACCCTGGGAAAAAGCCAAAGGATTTGACGGCTCATGTCCTGTTAGCGGGTTTATTCCGGTCAGTGAGTTTGGCGATGCACAGCAGGCCGAATTGCTACTGGAGATCAACGGGCAGACGCGTCAGTCAGGCAATACCCGTGACATGCTGACGCCGCTTTTGCCGCTGATAGCCTATATGAGCCGTTTCTTCACACTGCGCACCGGTGACATCATCCTGACCGGGACTCCGCACGGCGTTGGCCCGCTCCACGCCGGGGATGAAATCTTAGCTACACTGAATGGTAAGCAGGTCGCCACCCGCGTAATTTAACGCAATGCAAGATGCCGCCGGTGCAGCTTTCCGGCGGCTTTACTTGCATCTGCAGGCCAAAGCGTCTATATAAGCACCCTCATTTTATTTATACCGGATGCACATCATGACTGAACCCGCTTTTTGGCAGCAAAAAACGCTGTCTGAAATGACTGACCAAGAATGGGAAGCATTGTGCGACGGCTGCGGGCAATGCTGCCTGCATAAGCTGATTGATGAAGACACGGACGAGATTTACTTCACCAACGTCGCGTGTAACCAGCTCAATATTAAATCTTGTCAGTGCCGTAACTACGAACGTCGTTTCACGCTGGAAGAAGACTGCATCAAACTGACGCGCGAAAATCTGACCACCTTCGACTGGTTGCCGCCTACCTGCGCATACCGGCTGATAGGTGAGGGCAAGCCGCTGTTGCCGTGGCATCCGCTGCTCAATAAAGCCTCCAAATCTGCCATGCATACGGCGCAGATTTCCGTACGTTATATCGCTGTGCGCGAAGATGACGTGGAAGACTGGCAGGATCACATCATGAATAAGCCAAGCTGGGCGAAGTAACTACTTGAAGTGATTGAAGAACTTCATCACTGTGATATAGCGCGGGGCATATACGGGGCATCACCCGTAAATCCTGCGTTCAAAATGTCCATCTGATTACTGTTATTCTCGCTCATCCACTTCCCGTAAACGCTGTACACCATCTGTGAAGATGTGTGACCCATTTGGTTTGCTACAAAGTTCGGATTCGCTCCGGCGCTTAATGCCCAGCAGGCAAAAGTGTGTCGCGTTTCGTATGCCTTGCGATGACGAATGCCCGCCTTCTTTAATGCGAAGTTCCACGTTCCGCTAAATACCCCAGGAGAGTACCAGTCTCCACCTTTACCATTCCTTGCGGACAGGCGAGGGGAGAACACAAAGGTGCAATCATCTTTTCGAATTCTGCCAAATTCTCGAAGGTGAACATCTACCTTTATTTGCTTCCCCATCCTCGTTAAAGTCATTTGCTCCTTCAGCGCCTCTATCGCAGGGTTAGTCAACTTGATAGTTCGGTTGCCGCTCTCTGTCTTAGGTGGAGTGAAGTGATTAACAACAGCCATATTTCGGCTAATAGTTATCGTCCATTCCTTCAGGTCAATATCTTCCCATGACAGCGCACATATCTCCCCGTGTCTCATCCCTGTATTCACCGCCAGACGCCAGATGTTCTTTACCTGAAGTGACGGTGCAACTTCTATAAGCCTCGCATATTCCTCCCGGGTTAACGGATCTGGTTCTGATTTGCTTTTCTTTAATGGGCTCACCCCAAGGAAAGGCGAACGTTCTATGTATCCGTTTGCCACCGCAAACTCCATCATCCCGGCAAAGCACGACATGTAGACATTTACCGTTCTGACTGTGCGCCCCTTTTTGAGTTGTCGGGTTTTTTGATGAATTCCAGCCACCTGAAAGCCAGTCAGCAACTCCCTTCTCAGGCCGAGCACCATTTCATTAGTGACAGAAGAAATCAGCCTGTCTTCCCCAATAATTCCTATGCAGATTTTGATGTATGACCGGTACCTGTTAATTCCGTTTCGTGTGATTTCCATTTCTTTCAAAGCCAGCCATTTCTCCGCAAGTTGCTCCATCGTTACGTTCAACTGAGCAACGCCGAACTTATGCAACTGCTTTGACGAAGGGAACTGTGCAGCATAGTTGAAGTTCCCCGTCTTAATAGCGTAGCGAACTGACTCCCTCAACTCGCCAGCCATGCGGCGGTTCTTCGACGTGTCCGGAACGCCAAGGTTTTCCCTAACCCTTTGCCCCTGGTAGATGAACCACACCCGCAGCAATCCGCAGTGGTTCTCTACCCCAGTAGGATAATCAGCCATCCTCATTTCCTCATATGTTGATAGGAGAGGGCATTTAAGCAGAAATCTTCCTGCGGATCGCCGGCCTTTGTCGTTCAACCCAATTATCGATTTCTTGGCGGTTATACATGATCGGGCTGTTTTGCTTTGGATTGAGGTCGGGGGCAACATGGCGGTACTCACGACCTTCCATCCATGAACTGCGTCTTGCGTGTTGGATCATGTGTTTGGTCATGCCGGTGAGGGACATGAGTAAATCTTCCGAGACCCATTTGCTCGGGTTCATGTGAATAACATTATCCATTGCTTACCTCTGCTATTTACCCTCAGCCACCCGATGAACCCAAACGCAAAGCCACAGCCAGGCTTCATGACCTGATGGGCATAGTGGCTTAGCTTGGTTGGCGTATTTATCGAGCAACTGACGGAGAGTGTGGCGGTTGTCTTTACTGCGGAGTTCGGTGAGGAGTTTCTTTGCGATGCTTCTGACTGCGTTGTCTGCCTCTTCTGGCGTCATGGGCTACTCCAGTTTTACACCTGGGATTTTGCCTGCTGCGATGGCGTCGTAAGTTTGTTGCACGACGGTGTTGTTTGGTCTTACGCCAATCTCAAAGCAGATGTTTGCAATAACCTCATCCCTTGCGACATCTTCTGGCGAGCGAATAGGGCGAAACTTTAGCGTGGCGGGGTGAGCAACAAGCTCGGCCTTCCCATTAGTCATGCTGGAAAGACCGATGACAACTGTATGGTCTGACAAGTAATTAACAATTCCTGCCTGCCATTCAGTGGCATCACTATATGGTCTAACTTCACAAGCTTCGCCAACTCTGACACTGCTAAAACCATCCCATGCTGGCTCGGTGATTGGTCGTCGCTCGGCGATAATTGTGTACCGGTCTAAATCACAACCAGAAACATCATACTGACGAGTTAAAAATTCCTTTGTGCCTGAGAATTTGCAGCCTTCCTTCCAGCCGTTGCAAAATCTAATGGCATCACTGTTTCCGTAGTTATAAACTATGGTGCACCACTCAGGCACACCCTCGAAATCCTTCTCACTTCCCTTCGTAATCTCGTATTTCATCTCGTTACCTCAATCAAAGAATCTGATAGTTGAGCCTTTCAGCCACGCAGAGCAGACGACGCCGTTTACTTGCTTTCCGGCCGGTGAGGTTGCATCAAACTCTGTGGCGTAATTGTCACCATTAGAGCATCCAGCCCATGAGTAACCGCCGATGTGAATATTGGTGAATCCGTTATCTGCCAACACCTTTTCCGCCCGTTCTGGGTCAGTGCAGCCAGCAAGAGCAACGCAAATCAGAGCTATCCCTATAATCTTTTCATGCTGCCTCTCCATAGTGAACTTTCGTTAGCTGTCGATGGCCGGTGATAACGTGAGCCATGTGATGTTTGTTGGTATTGGTGACTTCGATTTGATAGTGCTTGCCGCGGTATCTGATGCTGTAGGTGAATGGGTGAGACTTGTTGCCGGTGCCGTACTTCTTCTTGTGTTCTTCTATTGCCGAGTATGCTGCCGCTATATGGGCTGGCTCGGTGTCACCCTTGATGAGGACTTTCACTGCGCTCTCCAATCTTCAGTATTTCGGTCACCGCCCCGACTTCACAGCCGGCAGCAAGAATGCTCGTCCCTTCTTGCAGTGATACCCGCACATCAGCTGGCTCGGCTCCTGTCATGCTCCACAATCCCTGTTTCAACACCGCTTCAAGTTCAGACGTGTCTACTCGACCCGCGTAGAAGTGTGCGCGGGGTAATTTAACTGTGATCATCGGGGGATACCTCATGTTGCAGGCGTAAAAAAACCAGCTATTGCTGGCTATTTTTTGGCGGTTATTTCCACCACAACTCAATGCAGAGATGGCCTAGCCATAAAGAACGCATCGGACCATCATTCCAGAAATAGAAATATTTCCAGTTGCTCTTCTTCTGCCATGAAACTGCCAGCCACCAGCCACCGCTTGGGCTGGGTATTGGGATTTTCATCACTCACCATCCTTCACGATTCCGCCAGCGGCCTCGATTGCTTAGTCAATAACGTAGACAGCCTGTCCGACTTGTGCGCTATCAGTAAACTCAATGAAGTATTCAGCAAACCCACCCCCGTCGTGGTCGATGCTACCGATTTGTCGCAGACCGACCGGCTTTTGCGGGGCAGTGAATAGCGGGGCATCTTTGGGGATTTTCACGCCATCAGTGACTGAAAGGAATTCCGTTCTGGAAAGGCCACCATCATCGTCTGTAACCTCTTGAATGCACCAAACCCCCACTGGCACATGATCGCCTTTCAGCTCTGCGATTTCTGCCTCAAGCTGTAACCCAGCTTTTTCAAGCTTATCTGCATATTTCTCCATCTCTTTGAAGTAACCTTCATTAGCATCAGCCCGCTGGCGTTCTGCTTCGAGCTGGTCGAGTGCAGCGAGAATGTGATGAATTCCACCCGCCTTAACGAACATGTGGGCGCTGGTATTAGCTTGTTCCATTGTGGCGGGGCTACTAATCAGGCCATACGTTCTGTTAAGGCTGACAAGTCTCTCACGCAGCGCCTTGATGCCTGTTGTATCAGTCATGAGGTTGCTCCTTCAATTTCATCACGATCCAGTCACCAACCTTGCGATTAACCAGGCTGGACTCATCGACTACGTAGCCCTTCGCTTCGTACTCGGCAATCTTCGTCAGTTCGGAAGTCTTGCTGATGCAAAACAGCGTCACTGTCGGTGCTCTCTCTTCAAGTGCTATTGCGCCTTCTTCCGGATATTCGGCGTCATGGGCTATTAGTCCGTGATAGTCAGGCTCGCCGTTTTCACCGGCAATAACTCCTTCGCCAATCCATACTTCTGTGTCAAGACCATCAGATTCGGTTGGAGCCTCAACAGAAACACCCATGAAATCGCAGATATCACAAAGTTGCTTGATTGTTAGGTTCATTATCCCTTCCTCCCAGCGCGCAGATTGGCGGCGAACGAGATGGCCTGATTTCCCGCGTAGATGATGTCTAAATTCCTTTCATCCTCGCCGATTGCAATTGTTGCGTTGGCATACTCATCTACACCCTGTGCGCGGAGTTCTGCGGTGAATTCGTCGGTGGCTGGGGTTTCGATTACTGGAAGAAGGGCGTAGTCGCAAATCTCTTCGATTGAACTGTCGCAAGAGTCTTCATCATTTCGCTTGCGTCGGTCTATTTCAGTTGCTCGCTGCATAACTACACCCCAGCAAACACTGCCAACCTCGTCTGACCAACCATCGCAAGCGTAACCACGAAAGTCTTCAATTTCGTCAGTGGCGAAATCAATGGCCTTTTCTTTCGTATCAAATTCTTCGTAACCGCATTCTGTGCTGTATGCAAAGAACCCAACACCAGATTTCAGCGCAGCATTCTCAGCCACCAGCCCATGCACATACTCAATGACCAACTTGCTGTGTTCGCCTTCACCAGAGATGCAGAAAGCGTTGATGATGTTTTGCTCGGAGATTGTTTTGGCGGAGAGTTGGCGCTCCAATTCATTGCGGTCTTCGAGTTTTCTCAGCAGATATTCTGCGAGTGACTCGTTAACTTTCATGTCACCGGGCAGGCATTTACCTGCAAGGAGACCCTGCATTTCGAATAGTTGCATAATGTGTTCCTTGAAAGAGGGTTAGGCTGCCCGGCGGTAGATTTTCAGCTGATATCTTTTGCTGCAGACGGACTTAACGGTGCGGCCTGTAATGAGGGAGATTTCTTTGTCTGAATGAGTGCTGAACAGGGCAGCTTGCTCAGGTGTCCATGGACTCCATGCTTTAGCGGAAAGGAGTGTGATTCCTAGATAACTCGCCTTGTTCTTAATTGCTCCCTCAGTTCTTTCAAGCTTCTCTGAAATCTCTTTGAGGGTCATAGTGCTGGCTACTTCGATGAGAAAATCCATTTCGTATCGTTCCCACATTTGCTGTGCCATGCTCACTCCTCGCTATTGCCGACAACCTCATATTCACCAGTGATTACCGATGCGTTTTCTTGATCTACGCCGGCCTCTGCTTTTTCATCCATGATTACGGCTTTCTGCATTTCGATTGATACAGGCAGGTATTTAAATAGCCGGCGGATTACCGTTTTTTTAGCCATTTCCTCCCAGTGAGATACCCATGGTCCACTTGTTCCTGCCTTGCTGCCAGCTCGAACCTTTTCCACCTGCTTGAAGGTCATCACTTCAAACTGAACGCCGCCATCTTTAAGTTTCGCAACGGCATAAACATGGGTTATTGGCGAATCCTCACTTTCGCCAGGGCGATGAGTAAGATTCTCTTCAAGTCCGTATGAGAAAGAAAAATAATCACCTTCGCGCACTGTTCTGGCAGAAATGCTGACGATTTGCCCCGACCGCCTTGCTAGGTCGATCATTCCCCGATAGCCAATGATTAGCTGTACATCTTTACTGACCACTTCCCACTTGCCTGTTTGTGGGTTCTTTTTGTTTTTGTTGAACGGGAGCAGATATGCATGCCCAAGAGCATTGCCCGGCTCCAAGCCAAGTTGTGAGCATTGAACAACTGACCCGATAAAGCTTTGTTGATTGCACCCCGCGAGCTCTGGGTTCTTCCTGATTTCCGTGGTAACAATTCGGATCATGCGGTCGGCTGTCATGTGCCGAGGTAGGGCTGCAGCTAACTGGTTCTTCATGGAAGGCTGGTTCATGAATGACACAAGGGTTTGCTCCGGTGACTTCTCGGCCGGCGGCTTGGCTTGTTGTGTTTTTTGAAGGTCTGCTGACGCCAGTGGTGGTTGATTACTCATTTCTCAGTTCCTTTGCCCATCTAGGCAGTGAAAGGGTTTCAATTCCTGCCCATTCGTTATTGGCAAGACATTCTGAATAGGTGGTGAGGTTTCTTTTGTATTCCGATCTTCCGGCTGACTTGGCTGCTTCATCCATGACAAAAACCTTTACCGGATACCGGCCGCAATCAATTGCAGTGCTCATGGAAAGGAATGCGAAGGTTGGTGTTTCGTTAAAATGACTTCTGTAGCCATCTGAATAGAATGAATCTTGGACGTGGTATCGATAGTCATAGAATGTACGAGTGAAGCGATCCATGTCAGCCGTGCTTTTAACGTCGATACACCAGTTATAATCGGTGATTAGTTTATCCGGCCGGCAGCGACATAAGGTTCCAGTGTCGGGGTCATTCCAGTAAATGCTGGACTCCTGCTTTCCAGATGCCTCCAACATCCATCGAGCCAATGGGTGGGCCAGTGCACTCTCTCGCATTATTTTCAGCTTCCTGCCCTGCTCAGCATCCATGATCGTCATCCCTGACTTATCGCACGACTCCATGAAATCCTTTTCCTCCTGCTTGCCGGCCGTGGTTCTGCGGTTGAACTCTGGGGCTACGATGAATCGTTTATCAAATTCATCCGGCTCTAACAGCAGGCAGTGAAGGGCGGTTCCCATGTCCAGCGCCTTTAATTTTTCCTCATCGACCGGGGCATTTTTACGCCATTGGAAGATTGCCGGGCTGATGGCGATATCATCCAGCTGTGATTTGCTTATGCCGGCGCCGGAATGGTAATCCTCGTTTGATATGTCATCGTAGATTCCAGCATTCATGCTGCATTCTCCATTTTCGATATTCTTCCCTGAGCGATCTGCGTTGCCATGACGTCTACGAGTTTGCTGTAAGCGTCCTGAGCCTCTTCCGTGTTGAGGGCAGATATTTGTTCGGCTGAAAGTTTGGACTTGTCAGCGAAGTCTGAGAGGTTGTCAGAGTAGGTGTCTGCTATCTGCATGACGCGCTGCTTGTGTGCTAATTGCACGCTCTCCACGCCAGCTTCAAGAGTCTCTCGCTGGTCAGCCATGTAATCGTAACTGCTGTATCTGAGGCCTCTCATGCTGCGTCCTCCTGTTTAAGTGCGACCAGATAGCCTTGAGTATCCAGCCACTCCAGAACCTCTTTGATGTCCAACTGGTTGAGGATTTGCTTGTCGTCAACGTGACCAAACAGAGCAGCGTCTGTGGCCGTAACTTTGACTTCCCCGGCGCGATATCCCGGACGGACTTGAATGTCTTTGCACTCAAAGTTGATGTTCATGATTGCCTCCGATAAAACAGGCTGAATGCGACCTCGAAAAGCGCGTTGTCGCGCTTCTCAAGCGCTAACGCAGCCAGTAACTGAACAGCTTTAAAAGGATTCATTTGGGATTCCTGGCTGGTTGAGGATTTCGATAAGACGCTTGGCGGCGTTCTTCGCATTGCGGCAGATACGGTCGAGAAGTGATTCAGAGCAGCCCACGCAAGGCCACCCGATGACATAAAAGGTATGCATGGGATACTCCGGTTTAATTAAATGTGAGTTTCTTCGTGGTGCGACTCAGCCATTTTTTTGGCTTCATCCATAGAATTTGCTTTGAAAACTAATGGGCGCAGTGTTGGTTTGTGTGCCAACGTTGCGTGCTTAATGCGGCGCTCTATATCGCCAACTCCAACTGCACTTCCCGTTTCGGCGTAGTAGACGCTAGTCTGCTTGCCCTCTGGGTAATACAAAGTCCATGAAGATGGATAAAGCTCAGACTTGTGTTCTGTAAGCAGTCGCTGAACATCCTGAAGGTATGAGGCCTGTAATTTTGCGAGTTTCTTCATTACTGATTCCGGCATCAGGACACCGCAATAAACTCCAGCGGAGAAATCAAACAACTTCTCCGGCACAATTTCGTATTTTGAATCTGTCATCTGATACTCCGTTTAGTTGATTTAAGTGATGAAGAAGCCAGCTCTTGAACTGGCTTTTGCATCCATTAAAAAAGCCGCGGTTAGGCGGCTTGGATTGCTGACTTCTTCTGTTTGTTTATCTCGTCAATATTCATAAGGCAGTAGATTGCCGCCTCAATGTCACCCTCAGTCAATCCTCCACGACGCACTTTCATTAAGGCATCGTTAGTCAGGCTGACCCTGAAAACTATGCTTCCATGCCGCGGACCATATCCATGTTGGTGGTCTTCGCGCTGATCACTCCAGTGGGCGTAATCTTTAGTGCCGAAATACTTCTCGCTGAGGATTTTCGCGCCCGTGGCTAAATCGTTAATTGCGTCAGTAACACAACCGCGACGCTCTGAACTGCATTTCACGTCACCAAAGTTAACTACCGACATTCCGATATTGAGTAAATCCTCGTCCAGACCGGCACTAACGAAATTTAGTTGCTCATTGATTTTTACCAATTCCGAAGCAATGCGCTTTGACTCTCTCTCGTAGTGCTCACGGAGACTTTCACGTTCGGTTTCAAGATGTTTTTTGCTCAGTGTTAGGGCTGTCAGGCTCATGGTTATCTCCAGTTATAAAAAAGCCCTGCGGGGTGACAGGGCGAAGTGGTTCACAGCATTAAGGTTGATAAGGGGCGCTTATCACGATGCGCACTCAGTGAATGCGCAGCAGGAAGGGCCTCACTCGTCGCGTGCTTTGAGCATTGCGTCAGCCATCTGGTATGCATGGTGAGCAAAATAATCACATGAATCTGCATCTATAGCCGGTGAACCTCCGGCGCGAGAATAAAGCGACTGCATTGCCTTTGCGGCGAAGTAGTCTCGTGCTGAAATCCCTTCTTGCTGGATGTGTTGCAACAACGGGTGCCCTCCTGCTGCAAATGCTGGGAAATCATTTTCTTTGCTCATACTTCCTCCTCAACCTTAATTTCAGCCTTACGCAAATAAGCCGCAAACTGCTCATGGTTCATATTGCGCGTTACGTTTTCACCGATTGTTTTCAGTGTGTACATGTACCGGTTAGCCATCCTCAAGACGAGAAAGTGCTCACGGGTGAGAGTGTTTGTTAATCGCATGGGGATGACTCCGGTGGGGTGTAATTATGCCGGGATATTTATCCATGCCCGGCGCATGGTTTCCCTGCTTTCCACAGTCAAAGGAAATTGATAATCTGGCTATTCCACAGTCAAAATAAGGAATATTTTTATGGCGCAGTGCATAGTCAGGGTAGAACTTCATTCGGCAAGCTCAGAAGATTATGAAAGTCTTCACGAAAAGATGAAGGCAAAAGGTTACAACAGAGAAATTCAAGATGGTCAGGGCACTTGGTTTCATCTTCCTACTGCTGAATATACAGCTACAAAAAGCTCCAATGCCTTTGACGTCAGGGAAGAAGTCAGAGGTATAGCTGGCAGTGTCAAAAGTGGTCACTTTGTACTGGTAACTGAAGTTGCAAATATATCTTGGTGGTTGTCTAAGAAATAGATAATCCCCCAGCACAAGCGTGTCCTAAAAAAGTTTTCCTGCGCTGAATTTCATAGCGAAGGGCTTTGATGGAAATTACTAAGGCATCTTCAAAACTGATGCCTTCTTCCTCTGCCAATTGCTGAACAACATCTCTTAATTCTTTATCTTCATTCATTTCTAACCCCTCATAACGTGATATGGATGCTCGTATTTATCGCTGCGATGACCGGCGGCGAAAATAAGGTGCATTTCTTTTGGCCGGCATAGCACAGATAAATCATTTAAATACATACAGATACACACTCTGGCAGGCTATATTCATTTTCCCGTTAATTTAATCTTGCGTTGCCTACCACCGATTTGTAGATTCACGTCCATCAACCCAAGGAGAAAATCATGACTTATCTCGATGAATTAGAACTTATCCATGAAAGTGGCGATGTGCTTTATCCAGTAAAAATAACTAGGAAAACTTCTGGCAAAGCGGCTTTCCACTTAGTCCCTCCGGGCATGAATAAAAAGGACGGCACCATTGAAGTTATGGAGCCTTCTGATGTGATTAGTCTCGTAATAGACAATGGGCACTCAGTTCGTTGCAGCACATTGGTGGCTACAGTTGTTGGTAAGAGCGGAGTGAAAATTAAAAGGAAGGGTCTTTATAAAATTAGCGAGAAAAGCATCACAAAGTACAACATCAAAAAGTAACGCGCCTCTTCGCTATTAGCGTGCAGTAATTACTTCAGATTTACGGTACCCAGCTGCAAAGACGGCCACTTGCGGAAGGCACATATTGTCTGCACTCGGGTAATGCTTCGTAGTAGTGGTGATGGTCGCCACTACCGCTCTCATCGCTGGCTTACGTTTGCAGGTCAGCTCAGCTTTGCTAGGTGCTGCCGGTGATGCATCCAGACCGGTAGAGAAGTCATTAACTGGCAGCGCCTGTAAGTGCTTGCGAGCTTCACGACGACGACTATCTGCTGTGCCAGTGAATTGCGTTCTGCGTGTCATAAAACCTCCTGTGTGAGTTTTGGTGGTGAAATGCCTGGTGCATTCATCTCATCCCAAAAGTCACGCTTTGGTGTTAATTGGCCTTGCGGCCACGTAGGTGATCCTCACCGTTGTTCAAAGAGCGTATCGAGCGGGTCGTTTCGTTCCGATGGACTAAATATACTCGCGAGTAAATTATCTGTCTATACCCAAAAGTAAATTATTTATCTACTTACGAGTAAAGTAATTGATAGTTAGAGTAATTTATTTTTTATTTCATTCAGACGTGTCTCATCGCACCTGCATTAGGTGTTGTTAATTGGTGGTGAAGGGAGGCGTTTGGCAGATTACAGGCACAAAAAACCCGGCGCAGTGGCCGGGTTATACTGAATTAAATTCACACCAAGCATCTAAAGCTATCAATCATCCTTGCCTTTATTTGAGCGTTTTCTAGGCTGCTTAATTCCTTGTTCATCAGCCGGTTGTTGCTGCTGATCTGCTTCACCAACTCCAGTTCTGACTGGTTCACCTGGCTCAGTTCCTGGTTCAGCATCCTGATTTCCTTCATCTTCTGGAGCTTGTTCATCTGCGTCGGGCTCATTGGTTTCATCTTTTAATATATCCTCAAAATCAAGAACCCAAGGATTACCGCCAACATGTCCTGGGCTACTGACTATCATTGAACTAACAATTTTATATACTCTAAGCGCTATACCTGTCGGACTATGAACTCTCTCGAAAAGTTCCCTGGCTTCGCTTCGATCTATAACAAACCCATGGGACGGATAGCCGATTATAAGCTTGTTTAAGGTTCCATCCTTTAAGTTATTAGAGCGCTTTTTAAGCCTCTCGCCATAGGATAGAGCAATCCCCATAGCCCGCTGATGCTCACCAATCTTCAGCGGATCTATTTGGCTAGATATTGGCTGCATGAGAGAGTTAACTAATTGAGAGGCTATGTCTGCCGACAGTCGCGTGCTGATCCCACTCCCATATTTGATATCGGACAGATATTCGCGAAACGCTGAAATAGTACGCTCTTGGAGTTGGTCAATAGCTTTAAAGATGTCTAGACCTGAACTGTGCTCTCCCATCTCTTCAGCTTTTCGCAGTTGAATATCAAGGGGGCCAAGCTCACCTCGGTCTCCGATAACCAAATCATTAGCTGCCATTACTGCAAGCGTTCCTGCACTTTTGCATAAGCTTGGCACAAGAACGGTGACTTTTCCAGGATAGTAATGTTGCAAAGATCGACCGATGCGATACCCAGCATTCGGATCACCACCATACGTTGAAATACAAAGTATTACCTTTTGGGATAGTTTATCTTTTTTGATTCGTTCTTCAATTGCAGTAGATAGTTGGTCATAACCTTTACGCGTGATATCACCCAAATAGATAAAAATATCAACATCTTCATTATTCTCGTCCACCATTAGATTACCTTCGCTTTCTAACCCTGGAAATGATAAACGCATCGATCTACGTCAATTGCGCTGCTGTGTGTACATCATCGGCAAATGCCGAAAAAACTTCAGGCCGCATCTCTGCGACCTCTTCACCTATCCTGCATTAAATTATTCTTCCGAAACATCAGCCGTTGCTACGAATCGCGTGGCCTTTATGATCGCCGATACGTATTCCATCTTATCAATTTCAGTTTGCTGAAGCGTGATAGGGCGGTGATCGTTGTTGATGCTTGAGAGCTGGAAAGCTCCATCACGCATCTTAGTCATTACTTTAATCATATTGTGTCCGTCGGTTGTTCTGACAAACACTTCATCCCCAGACTGAACGCGCGTACCTGGCTCAATAACGACAAACTCGCCTGATTGAATGCGGGGATGCATGCTGTCGCCGCGAACCCGGAGTCCATATGCATTAGGGTCGGCACTATAAATTTGTAACCAGCCAGCTGGATGCTCTTCCATCTGAATCATGCCATCAACTCCCAACGCAGCTTCGCCTACGACAGGCACAGCACCTAATCGTACTTTACCGACGTATTCGATCTCATCAGGAATTGTTGTGCCAGCTCCGGCAATGCCATCCATCGAACCCCTAGGTAAATTGAGACCTTCCTCAATCATCTGAACGGATTTTTCGCCAATATTTCTTTTGTTCTTCTTGCCTTCAGGATAGAGCATTCGAGAGATCACTGACTCAGCAATCCCTACTTTTTCAGAAAGAGCTTTCTGAGAGCCATGGCTATCCACCAGCCCTTGCAACGCAATGCGTCTGCGCTCGTACATGTCAAATCCATCATCTCTTTTCATGCAGTTATCTTACTGAGTAATACCTTCAGGTAAATAACCTCAAAGTATTGCAAGTTCTATACTTGCGAGTATACTTGAGTTAATTATCACGCAAGGAGCTCGTATGGAAACTCTACGAAGTTATTTAAACGCCTTGTCGATATCAATGCAGCGTGATTTCGCAGCCAATTGCGGAACGTCTGTTGAGTATCTTCGTAAGGCAATCAGTACAAAGCAAAAGCTTGGCGCAGCTCTTTCAGTGCAAATTGAAGTTAATTCTAAGTGCAGCGTTCTGCGTAAAGATCTGCACCCAGATGACTGGTTTAAAATCTGGCCTGAACTGGCCGAAGCCGCTTAATCCTCACCGCTCTTTTCACAATGGACATTCGTCCTACGTCGCTGCAAAGCGAACTTCAAAAAAGAAAAAATCACCACGTGGTCAATCCCAAGGGCTGATCACATTTCAACTTAACCATATGGAAATTATAAGAAATGGAAATTGCAAAACACAGCAAACAAATCATGGAAGTGGAATCAGAACTACGCAGCCGAATTGCTATGAAAGGCCAGCGTGTATTTGCCAGGGAGGCAGGATGGGCAGAATCAAAAGTGAGTCGGCTTAACGTTCACGATATCGCGGTGACGTTGGTTCTTCTGGAGAAGGTATGGGAGACGAGCTTAATTCGAGAGATTGCCAAACAGGCAGTGATAGCGGTAACCGGAAAGCAAAAAGCCCCTGCGGTAACAGAGGCTTCGGAACAACAAATCACAATCAATTTCTGAGGTAATTATATATGCAAACGACTGGATCAACAACCAGTACTAATCGCAAGGAGGCGATATGAATACAGCAAGAGTACTTCAATTTCCCTCTGATGGAGGAGGGCAGGAGCGACGTGTGGTTGATACCGAAAATGGTTATACCCGTATCGCAAATGAGCTGCTTGAGGCGGTTATAGGTTCAGGGCTTACTCAAAACCAACTCCTGATCACCTTGGCAGTCATTCGAAAAACCTACGGCTATAACAAAACGTCTGACTGGGTAGGGAATTCTCAGTTATCAGAACTGACTGGCTTACCAGTAACAAGGTGCAGCACGGAGAGAAACAAGCTGGTCAAAATGAATGTCCTTTCAGTCACTGGAAGGCTGGTAGGAATCAACAAAGAGGTCTCGGCTTGGAAGACCAAGTTTAACGGAATCAGTAAAGCATTTACTGAACCTGTAAAGTTTACAGAATCTGTAAAGGATTCATTTACGGAATCAGTAAATCCGGCTTTACAGAATCTGTTAAACACAAAAGACAATAATACAAAAGACAATAAAGACATTAAAAAGATATTGGAGCAGGGAAAGAAATCACCTGCTGCCGATAAGAAAAAAGCTACTCAGTTGCCCTCTGGTTTTTCCCCATCTGAAAACCATTTCAAAATGGCTAATGAGATTGGAATCAACCTGCAAAACGAGTTTGAAGCATTCTGCGATCACCATGAAGCAAGAGGCTCAACATTCAAAAGCTGGGATGCAGCTCTTAGAACATGGATTCGCAATGCCGCCAAGTTCAGCGGCAAATCCAAGGCCTACCCAAACAAGCCTGTTTCCACTCCCGCACGGGCTACCGCCGACAACTTCTCAGCCAAAAACTACGGTGCAACTGACGCACCTGCTTGGATGGAGGAATGATCATGCTTAGTTACGCAGAAGAAATCTCCAAGCTTGAAAACGCTCTGGATCACATCAAGAAGCCAGCAGCTGAGATTGAAGGAACCACCTTCGAATATCGCACTGTCGCCTGCGATGCCCACGGTGATTACCAACAGCTTGTACGCTCGATGAAATCATTGGGCACATTGCAGACCAAAACCTCATGCCCGGCCTGCTTGATGGAAAAGCTCCAATCCCTGAAAGAGAAACAAGCTAACGAGGATGTCCGGATCAAGCAGTCGAACATCAAACGCCTGATGGCTGACCTCCTGCTGCCTGACCGGTTTGCGAATGCGACGCTGGAAAACTACCACCCTCAGAACGACGAGGCGGCGCGATGCCTGCACGTGTGCAAAGCGTATGCGTCTAAGTGGCGGGAGCGCCTTAAGCAGGGAGGCGGCATGGTAATGACTGGTAAGCCCGGCACTGGAAAGAATCACCTTGCTCTGGCTATCGCAAAGCACGTCATCACTGAGCATCAGAGTTCGGCGCTGTTCACTACTGCGCTGCGTGTTGCTCGTAAGTTTAAATCCTCATGGGGCAAGAACGCTGAAATCACCGAGCAGGAAGTCATCGAAGCCTACACCAGCCCCGACCTGCTGATTATCGATGAGGTAGGTGTTCAGTTCGGTTCCGAATCAGAAAAGCTCATCCTGTTCGAGATCATCAACACCCGTTACGAGAAAATGCGACCGACCATCCTCATCAGCAACCTGCCGAAGGATGAGCTATCAGCGTTTATCGGAGAGCGAGTGATTGATCGCATGAACGATGGCGGCGGCTGCACTCTGGCATTCACGTGGGATAGCTACAGGTCTAAGGCGGCATGATGCAAATCACACCAGACGACTACACCGTAATAGCCAGCTACGCAGCGGATGACTACGACTGGTTACAGGACATAAGCACACCAGCCAAGCGAGCCAACATGCTTGAATTCAGCGAGAAGGTTGCTGAGATATTCTTGCAGATGGGCGCCGGGCAAGTGAAAGGGGGATTCTGATGGACACTAAGGCAGCATTTGAGAAGTTCATGCTTGATGAATTGGATTTAGATGTTTCTGGTTTTAGAAATGAAGACCCAGAGACATCTGAAGAATGGCCTTACGCCGCAACCAATTCAGAATCAAGCACGGTGATAACCGTGGCATTCAAAGCATGGTGCAAGTCATGGCAGGCATCCCGTGCTGCAATCGAGATTGAGTTGCCGGAACTGGCTGTAGACCATGACGAAAGGCTGATGGTTGAAACTAGCGTTGAAGGCGCTTTCAACCTCGGAGTTATTCGCTCGCGTCAGGCCATCACCTCCCACGGAATCAGAATTAAGGGGAAGACGGATTGAGTGATTTTTCAATACTTACAGCAGCCGGTGATGACATAGAAATTCACGATGGACGTCACTACACGACAGGCGAAGTGATTTTGTCTGCGCAAGATAGTAAATCAGAGGTTCTTCTTGCACTCAGCAAGCAAGAAGCCAGAACGCTAGCAAGGGCATTACTTGAAGCAGCAGGGGGAAGCCATGAATAACGATTTAGAGCAGTTCAGCGAAGAAAGGCTGAAAGATATGCAGAAGCACGTAGCAGCAGGAATGGCATTAGGCTATGCCGATGCTCTGCTTATTCGTCGAGTAATCGACATAGCCCTAGCAGCAAAGCAGTCATCTCTAACCATCGACTTCAGCAAAATGAGTCAGGCCGAGATTGACGACATCATAGAACGATTGGGCAACACTGGCGGCGGTCACATCATAGCAGCCACCACCCCACAGCCAGACCATACAGAGCAGGATGGTTGGATTAAGTGCAGCGAGCATAAGCCTGAGCCTGAATTTGGGGTGATTGTTACAGACGGTAAGATTACTGGAATGGCGAATGTTAGCCGCTTAAAAGGAAAGCCATTCCCAGTAACAATGCAGCCAAGAACAAAAGGTTATGAGATGGAGTGCATGGGAGATATTACCCACTGGATGCCACTACCAGCCGCCCCTAAACCGGAGAGCGAACGATGAGCAGAGGAATCTACGGATTACTTGTAGTCTTCCCTCACGTCGTAGTGCTTGGAATCGTAGGTAACACAGCAAAGTTTCTTGAGAGCCTCGCTAGTAAAACGCGAAGGCTATGTGCTGAACGAATGCGGCGAGTTCTAGATAAAGCCCCACCAAGGCGAGGTTAAAATGACCAAACAAACCTACCAATTACGCAACGAACAAATCCTCAGTAACGCAATAAACCACCTCCGAAACACCCCAATAAACCCAGACAAACCATTCATCGTGACTATCCAAGAGCGCACCCGCTCACTGGAGCAAAATGCACGTTTATGGGCAACTTTGTCTGATATCAGCGGGCAGGTTAACTGGCATGGCCGCAAGCTCACCACGGAACAGTGGAAGCATATATTCACCGCCGCGCTAACTAAGCAGGATGTGGTACCGAATCTGGCCGGTGATGGCTTTGTCGTTCTCGGGCAGTCAACCAGCAAGATGACAGTCGGCGAACTCAGCAACCTGATAGAGCTGATTAACGCATTCGGGGCAGAGCAGGGTGTCAGGTTCAGCGAAGAATCCAGGCTCGCTATCACGTGGGCAAATCGCTGGGGTGAATCAAACAAACTTAAGCAGGTGGCGTAATGGAGAAATACACACTGATTTATGCTGACCCGCCGTGGTCATATCGCGATAAAGCCAACGACGGTGAGCGCGGCGCGGGACATAAATATCAAACGATGAACGTGCAGGATATTTGCCGGTTGCCCGTATGGGATTTGGCTGCTGAGTCATGCCTTCTGGCTATGTGGTGGGTGCCAACTCAGCCGATGGAGGCGCTAAAGGTAATGGATGCGTGGGGATTCCGCCTGATGACCATGAAGGGCTTTACATGGCACAAAACCAATAAGCACAAAGGAAACAGCGCGATCGGAATGGGGCATATGACCCGAGCCAACAGCGAAGATTGTCTGTTTGCGGTGCGGGGTAAATTACCGGAACGGATTGATGCCTCCATCTGCCAGCACATCACAGCACCGCGAATGGATCACAGCGCAAAGCCACCTGTCATCCGCGACAAGCTCGTTCAGTTGCTTGGAGATGTTCACCGAGTAGAGCTGTTTTCACGTGATAACACAGATGGATGGAGTGTGTGGGGAAATCAATGCAACAGCTCAGTGGATTTATTCACTGGATTGGCAACCGTAAAAACAGAACAGAGGGCAGCATAATGGCATTTGAATCACAACTTAAAAACAGAGCTTCTCGTGGTCGCGGAAACCGAAGCCCGTTCATTTCCTTCAGAATGACTGTTTCTGGCTCTACCGGCGCTCACGTCGGAAAGTTAACCGGGCTCCAAGGGAAAGACATCGATATAGAGATTGATGAAGACAGCAAGGTGCTACGCATTGCGCAAGTGGAAGGCGGATTCAAAGTAGGAAGTAACGGTGCATTTTCGATGTCTAAAAAGGTATTCAGGACAATTAGCCCAAGCCAAAACCTACCAAGAATCATCGAATTAAACCTTTCCTAAGATGGCTGGTGGTATGGCTCATACGGAGAAAAATCATGAAAGATTATTCAGCAATGAGCGATGATGAAATTGCCATGGAGATATTTCTTCTAAATCTCTGCGAATCAGCAAGAAAGTTAGCTATATCGCGCGGAATGAATCATCACGATGTGCTTCGAGGTGGTGGTGAGTGGTCTAAATACGACCCCTGCAACAACCCAGCCGACGCATGGCCGATTATCATGGCTAACCACATCGGCATCATGCCATTCAAAAGCGGAGCCGCCACTGCATGGCCTACCTCTATTGGGTTGCTTAGTAATTTCCACGTAAAGCATGAGAACCCGCTCCGAGCGGCAATGATTTGCTATCTCATGATGAAAGACGCGGGGAAATGCTATGGCTAAACTCACGTGGTTCACCTACGACACAGTAATGACCACTCTCGAAGCCGACACCCTCATCAAGAAGTACGCCTCTCAAAACATCCAAACGCAAAAGCAGATCTCAGCCGATTACACAGGCTGGTATGTCTCTGCTTTGTTACCCGAATACAGAGTAGAACCACGAGCCAGTCGGACGTGGCAGAACCCTATGTGGAGATAAATCATGGTGGACGAAGAACCAGTCTGTCTAGGCTGCGGGCAACCACTAAGTCCTGACGAGAATTACGCCTGCGATGGATGCGCGAGCTGGTGGTCAATGGATGGCTTCGAAGTTTCCGAGCATCTGAGGAGCGAGAGTGATGAAATTACCCAGAAGCCGTAACTGCAAAATATGCAAAACACGGTTCAAACCAGCCACTCTGTATGACTGGTGGTGCAGTGAAGAACACAAGGAAGAGCTAATCACCAGGTTAGCAACCGAAGCCCGACAGAAGCGCATACAGCAACAGGAACGACAGCGAAGAGTAACAGCCCGAATAGAAAGACAAACCCACAATATTAGAAAGCTCGCAGTAAAACCCCTCAGTTACTTCGCAAAACAAGCCCAGACAGAATTCAACGCCTTCATCAGAGAACGTGACGCAGACCTTCCATGCATCAGCTGCGGCCGCTTCCATGATGGGCAGTACCACGCCGGGCATTACCGAACCGTAGGCGCTAACCCAGAGCTGAGGTTCAACGAAGATAACTGTCACAAACAGTGCTCCCCCTGCAACAACCACCTGTCAGGCAACATCGAAAACTACACCCCAGCAATCAGAGCAAAGATTGGCGAGCAGGCCTATCAGTTGCTAATGGGCGCGCACGAGCCGCAACGGTACCGGCGTGAAGATTTCGAGCGAATCAGGGATGAGTACAAAGCTAAGCGTAAAGCACTCAAGAAACTATCGGAGGCAGCATGAGAAAGCTAATTCATAAGCTAATAAAAGCCACATACCACTTCCGTTCACCAGATAGGCGATGGCCTGACTGGAAAGAGCATGACTATACAAAGCAATGCTGGGGACATGCCCTACAAGGCATGAATGGGTTCAAGGAAAATGGCAAGTTCAATATCACAGGTCATGACAGCAAAAGGGGATTGTTCTTTGTTGAGCAGATGAAAGAGGGTGACAAATTACGAGTCAAATTTACTAACGGAAAGCACGGCTATTTGAGAATTTATCGTCTCAGTTTTTTTAGAGACCCATCAGATATGTTCAGTGCAACGGTGAAATTTGAGGGGCTAATATCATGACCCAATACGACAGATTCGAACTAGCCCGGCTCGCCGAGGAAGAAAGGCTTATCGAGCAAAAGCTAAATCGTATTCGTGAGCAGCGCCGAGAAATCATCAACAGGTCAGATGCCAATAAGGTGAAGGTATGAGAAAGCAAGATGCTATTTACGCTCTCCCTTGGGTCGTGAAGCAATCAGACCTTCGCAGGGTATGGTGCAATGGCCGTAAAACCATCACGCCATCACAGCGCGTATGGACACGTTATTTGCTGTGTGTTTGGGGTCGTAATTTAGGTGGTGATGATGCCCCGGCAGGTTGTGTGAATGTCATCGGCAGACTGATGATCCGCACTGAATGGTCACAGGTGCAATCAGAGCGAATTATTCAGGTTGTGGAAAGCCTTCATGAGCAGGGATATCGCGGCGATGAGCTTTTCAAGAAATCACGTGAAGTCGTAATGCCTGGAACATCAGTAAGCAGCATCATCGCTCTCGCCAAAGAATCAGATGACGCCGCTTTTGTTGAATCGGTGATGCACAAAGTAATTAAACGAGATAGTCCGATGCGCTCAGTTGCTATTAAACGGTACTGTGACCGCAAATGCCCGCAAGACATCGCGAGGGATATTAATTACCACACCGGCTGCGATGTTCAAGCAGCACGGAAAAGGGTGATTTGGTGCGAAGAAATACTGGAAGAAGAAATGTTTTACGCTATTAAGAGCAATATGGAGGAAGAAATAACCCAGAAAGCAGCCTGATTGGAAATATATTTTCATTTTGATTGCAAAACGAGAAATGAGATTGTATATTTCTATCTAAGCTCGGGAGCAATTGCGAAAGAGCGCTGGTGACGACGAAATGAAGCGTCACCAAAATATCAAGAGCCCTGATCATCACTGGTCGGGGTTTTTTGCTATGTGGTTGCGGGATAGGGACTTTGAAGCGTGCTTCTTGGCGGTCGCGTTGCTTCAAAGTCCGACTTCATTTCTGCACATCAGGTAAGAGTATTGCTGTTGAGCGGACAATGTGCGCGGCGTAACACGCGTAGATTTTAAAGCCGCAATGCTCTTTCCGATGTGGTGTAACTCAATTCCTGCTTGCGGGTTAAATGGGTAGAGTAATTCATCAACCGGTAATAATCGGCAGGGTGGGCATGATGATAATGCCGAACCTGAGTGCGGGTTCGAGTCCCGTCACCACACGTCAATATCTGGTTCGCCGGGCGATGGCAGGTCTCCAAAACCTCGCTGACAAGGTTCGACTCCTTGACTGGATGCCAAATTTTAGAAGCTCGCATATTGCGGGCTTTTTCTCGTTTTAGAGCCCGACCAATCAGTCACCTCACCCTCATGAAACCATGCGGTCGAGGCTCTATTCCCTATGACTAAACACACAGCCCATTTAACCAAATGGGAGCGGAACTATGAAAATGGATCCTGTACACCAACACAACCTGCCTTACTGGTGGTCAGCGGCACTTGGATTCTTTTCGCTGCTATCACTGCAAGACTACGTTTTCATTATCGGTGCGGTTATCTCCGCGATATTCACGATAAAGACCTACTACGCGAAACGAGCTGAAGAAAAGAAACGGATGCTTGAAGAGCAGAAGAGAACACAGGCCTTGGTCGATTACCTTAACGGGATGACGAACAAGCCATTTGCAGACCGCTCATCAGCTACAGAGATTGTGGCTGAGGCATTTAAGAAAGTAGAGGGTTAGCGATGGCTTCAGTATCCAAGAAGGGTGTTGTCGGCGGCGTCTGCGCTGTTATGACCATCATTGGCGTTGTGGTATCAAGCGGAACGGTAAGAACAAGCGAAGGCGGCCTCAAGCTTATCGGTGACGCGGAGAGCTGCCAGCGTGACCCATACGTTTGTCCTGCTGGTGTACTGACTGATGGCATTGGCAATACTCACGGCGTTAGAGCTGGAGTCAGGAAGTCTGATGCTCAGATTGCTGCCGACTGGGAGAAGAACATTCTCCAGGCTGAATCCTGCGTGAACAAGTACGCAAACGGCAAGAAGATGAATCAGGGGCAGTTTGATGCCACCACCTCGATAACCTTCAACGCCGGATGCGGACAAATGCAGAAGTCCACGATGTTCCGCATGTTCCGCGACGGCAAGATTACAGAAGCCTGCAATCAGTTTCCACGCTGGACATATGGCGGTGGTAAGCAATTGCCCGGCTTAGTTATCAGGCGTGAGAAGGAGAAAGCACTATGTCTCTCCGCTCCCAAATAATCGCATTCCTCATTCTCGTCTTACTGGCAATCGGCTACGGAGAAATCCGGTACCGGAATGGCTGGTATGCCCACTCTGACCAAATGAATGCGGCGGCAGCAAAGAAGCAGAAGAAAGCCGAAGCAAAGCTTGAGCCAATAGAGCAGAAAGCTGCCACAGCCAAAGACGAAGGAAAAGTCATCTACAAAACGATTACCCGCGACGTGGTGAAATATGTCCAAGACCCGAATCATACCAAGTGTGATTTTGATGCTGCTGCTATCAGGTTGCGTCAGCAGTCAATCAACGCTGCCAACAATATCGCAGGATTTGATGACGCCACCGTGCAAGGGAAGTGACGCCGGGAGGGATAGCGACGAAGACCTGCAGGCAGACAAGGAAACAGCTGAGTGTCTGCGAGAGCTTCGCCTGAACATATACCGGTGGCAATCATGGTACAACGCCGCCGTGGAGTAAAAAACCTCCGTACTTGAACAGTATAAATATAACTATCACATGGATAGTTGGCTGATAGGCGATTAATAAATCAATTATGTCTCTGAACATTACCGCTCCCCAAATGGTTGATTATCTATTTTGAGGGTTAATTCTTTCCTTCCCCTATAGAGTGCAATTCTAAGGATCAACCAATGAATCAGAAGTGGACTATCACAGTAACAACAGAGTCAGGCGAAACCTTCACCGGCGCTATGACAAGACAGCAACCTGAACTGGTTAATGGATTCGTTGCTGTAGCCACGGAAGACGGCGATTGGATATTCCTGAAGCCCGACACGGTAACAAAGATGCACTTCACTCCAGTTGCTGAAGAAGCGACTGAGGAAACAGGAACAGAAACAGAAAAGGAATAACGAATGACCAAACCAGATTGGGAGGCCATCGAATCGGCGTACCGAGCTGGCTTGATGTCTCTGCGTGAAATTGCTTCTCAACACAGCATCAGTGAAGGGGCGATACGTAAACGGGCAAAGCGCGATGACTGGTCTCGCGACTTAGCTGCAAAGGTAAAAGAACGTGCTGATGATTTGGTACGCAAAGCAGAGGTACGCAAACAGGTACGCACAGAGAACAGTTTTAGCGAGCGCGTACTTGTTGAAGCTACTGCTGAGGTCATTGCTACCGTCAGGATGGAGCACAGAGGTGACATTCGGCGGGCGAGAAAAATCACCAACTCTCTGTTTGATGAGCTTGGGGCTGAATGTGCTGATATCGAATCACTCCGCAAGTTGGGTGAGATGATGCTAGAGCCTGATGAGAATGGCCGTGACCGGCTCAATGAGGTATATCAGTCAATCATCAGCATGCCTGAGCGCGTGAAGTCAGTGAAAGCACTAAGCGATGCGCTGAAGAACCTCATCGGCCTTGAGCGACAGGCTTACGATATTGATGGTCCGGAAGGCGATACCTCTGTTAAGAAACTTTCTGACCTGATGGATTCACTGTCTCAGGGGGCGTAATGAAACCTGAGCATATGAAACTGCTGGCTGATAAAGATTTCCGGCTAAACAATCTCTATTGGATCACCGACAAAGAAGGCAAGCCGGTACGTTTCAGGATGACACCTGAGCAGCGCGAGTACTTCGAAGGTATCCACACGCGCAACATCATTCTTAAAGCTCGCCAGCTCGGCTTCACGACTGAGGTTTGTATCATTCAGTTGGATGCAGCGCTGTTCGAGTCTGCCAAATGTGCCCTGATCGCCCACACGTTGAACGACGCTAAACGCCTGTTCCGTGAAAAGGTGAAGTACGCCTACGATAACCTGCCCGAAGAGATTAAAGCCGCAAACCCGGCCAGCAATGACTCTGCCGGGGAGTTGGTATTCAAGAAGGGCGGCTCACTATACGTCAGCACCTCATTTCGTGGCGGCACGCTGCGCTACCTGCACGTTTCAGAGTTCGGCAAGATATGCGCTAAGTATCCAGACAAAGCCCGTGAGATTGTCACAGGCGCGTTTGAGGCCGTATCAACCGGATGCTTTGCCACTATCGAGAGCACTGCTGAAGGTCGCGCCGGTTACTTCTTCGATTATTGCCAGACAGCGGAGAAAGCACAGCTACAGTGTAAGAAATTATCCGCTCTCGACTGGAAGTTCTTTTTCTTCTCCTGGTGGAAGAATCCGCTGTATGCAATCGACCCTGTAGAGGCCATCCCGCAGCGGCTGGTTGATTACTTCGATGAGATGGAAGCCAAGCACGGCGTTCAACTTAACGAACGGCAGAAAGCTTGGTACTACGCCAAGGAAAAGACTCTCGGCGATGACATGAAGCGGGAATACCCAACTATCCCGTCTGAGGCATTCCAGCAATCAGTGGAAGGCGCGTATTACGCCAAACAGTTCCGCTGGCTCTACACCAACAAGCGCATCGGCACCTTGCCTGATAACTCACACCTACCGGTTCACACGTTCTGGGATATTGGCGTGGGTGACTCTACGGCTATCTGGTTCGTGCGTGAGGTTGGTGAAGAGTTCCACGTCATCGACTATTACGAAAACTCCGGTGAAGGCCTGAGGCATTACATGAAAGTGCTGAAAGACCGCGGCTATGAGTATGGCGACCACTGGGGACCACACGACATTGAGAATCGTGAATTCGGCTCTGATGCCAAGTCCCGAAAAGAGCTGGCTCGCGAAGGCTACGAAATCGACGGTCAGGTCTACTCCATGACATTCAAAGTGGTGCCGAAAACCGGCGTTGATACCGGCATTGAGTCCGTGCGTGAAATCCTCCCGAAATGTGTCTTTGATGATGAGAAGTGCGCAGAAGGCATCACTCATCTGGAAGGGTACAGGAAGGAATGGGATGACAAGCGCGGCTGCTGGAAAGACAAGCCATTACATGACCACACATCTCACGGCTCTGATGCGTTCCGCTACTTTGCCGTAGCCAAGAACAACCACAAACAAGTCGGCGCTGTATTCTTCTAAGGAGCAATCAGTGAGTGATACCAATAACGAGGTTCAGTTCCTCGTGAATGCCCTCGCTGACCAAGTCGCGGTGGGTCGCCAGCGTGCTTTATACGCAGGTCAGTTTAACGGCAACACCAAGCGCACCACCTTATGGGAAGAGTTTGGGTACCCGGACACAGTAACATTCGACATGCTTTATCGTGCCTACCGCCGGAACTCCTCAGCATATGCTGGCGTACACAAGACGCTGGACTCTTGCTGGATAGACAAGCCGGTGATTATCGAAGGACCACTTGTCGATAAATCGAAAAAAGAGACTGAGTGGGAGAAGACAGTAACAAGGCTTCTCAAAAAGCACTGGTCTAAAATTAAAGATGCTGACCGCCGCAATCTTGTAGGGCATTACTCGGCGATCATCATGCAGATTAAAGACAATCGTAACTGGTGGGAGCCGGTAGATACCGCCCTAGTTAAAAGATTGGGGGAGGCTGCTTTAGTCAAGCTTATTCCCGCTTGGGAATCTCAGATTAAGCCGGGCAATTACGACATAGACACGCTGTCAGACACCTACGGACAGCCTGTAAGTTACACCTTTAATGAACAACCAGTCGGCGATGATTCAACTTACGGCAATATCCGTAGCGTCACAGTTCACCCGAGCCGGGTGATCATTCTTGCTGAAGGCTCAGAAGACGACAACATGCTCTCCGGCATTCCCCTTAACGAGGCAGGCTATAACGACCTGCTCGATATTGAGAAGTCAAAGGGTGGTAGCGCTGAAGGTTTCCTGAAGAACGCCAGTCGTCAGCTTGGTATTGAGTTCGATAAAGAAACGGATATGGCTACGCTTGGAAAAGCAGCAGTCGCGGCTGGATTCAAAGACCTAGGCGATGCTCTAAACGAAAAAGTATTACGCATGAGCAAGGGAACTGATGCTGCTCTCGTAATGCAGGCTGGTAAAGCGTCAGTTTTATCTGTGGCCGCCGCCGACCCGACGCCAACGTTTACGGTTTCAGCTAACAGTTACTCCTCAACCATTCTCTGCCCATTCAATATTCTCTACGGTAAGCAGACTGGCAACCTGGCATCTACCGAAGACAAGACAGCATGGGCTATCAGGTGTAACGAGCGCCGAAATGGTTGGCTCTCATGGGTAATCACGGAAGTGGTTCAGCGCTGGTGTGACGTTGGTATCATTGGGCAGCCAAAGACCAATGAGATTACTGTCGATTGGTCGGATTTACTCGCGCCGGGCGACAGCGAGAAGCTCGATAACATGGGCAAGCTTGCAGACATCGCGCAGAAGACTCAGCAGGCATACGGAACACCAGCGGTAGAGATTAACGAAATCCGTGCTGCCGGTGAGCTTGAGCCGATGACTGAGCCTCCAGAACCAGACCCCAACGCAAAACCAACCGCTAAGGATCCGCTGAATGGAGATGACGACAACAGCGACCCGAATCGGGACACCAATCGTACCGCGCAATAAAGCCGACCCTACACAGTCATACCGAGCAGTAAACAAGATGTACCGGGACATCGAAGAAAGGTATCTCGGCATCAAGACTGACCTGAAGCAACTACTTGATGCCAGGCTAACCGGCAGAGTAAGGGAGGGTAACGCACAGGCTTCATTCTCGGTGCATGGCGATATCATCTATCAGGTGAATGCGGCCACGTACATCTACGACATGACAGCGCAGCAACTCGCTGACCTGTTGGAACGTGTGCAGGTGATTCTTGATGATCACCTTCTTGGTGGGCTAGGTCAGGACATGTGGGCGCTTGCGTATGTCGCAGAAGAGTATCAGCGCGGCACGCTGAACGCCTTCACTAATCTCTCTGTTCAATCGCCGGTTTACGCATCGCAGACAACGTTAAGCGCATTGCTGTCATCACCTGCCTACCAGAACCAAATTGCAGCGGCATACGTGAGTACGTACAGCGATTGGGTAGGCATAAGCGACAAGGCTCGCGCCGACCTCGCTAACGTAATCTCAGACGCTATTGGGCGCGGTGTAAATCCTAAAGAAACGGCCAGCCTGATAAGTAAACGCCTTGATGTGTCGATGTCAGATGCGAAAAACATCGCTCAAACCGAACAAGTGGGCGCACTGCGCAAAGCTCAGTGGGCTGAAACGACGTGGGCAAAAGAACGCCTTGGCCTGAACACTGGATTGCTCTGGCTGTCAGCTCTAAAACCTACAACCCGAGCATGGCATGCGGCGCGACATGGCAAGGTTTACACGGTCGAGAATGTTGAGTCCTTCTATGCCGAGAACGGCAACAAATACCGCTGCTACTGCTCACAGATACCGGCCATCTTGAATGATAAAGGGCAGGTGGTGAATGAAGGGCTAAGTGATAGGCTCGCTGATGAAAGAAAAAATTGGGAAAAATAATATTTAAAGTAATTTTTTTATCCGCCGTTACTAATTTGACAACTCAACTAAGTAACGGAGTATAAATATGCAAGTTCAATTCAAAGATGTTCGTTATAACCGGGTTCGCCCCAAGACTAAAGCAAAGTACCTTACCCAAAAGGCGTTTTTGCTAGTCAATGGCGATACTGAACAAATGCTAATAGCTGCATTGCAAAAGCTTCATCCCAATGAAGAGATAGAGCTAATAAGCTTCAAAAAATAACAAACAAGGTCGCTCAGGCGGCCTTTTTTATTGCCTGAAATCCACCAATGAGGACACAGCGTGAAGCTATCTAGCATCCACGTTAAGTCCCTCGCCATCAATTCCGCCAACATCTCAACCGAAACCATCGACGGTGACGAGCATATCGTCATCCGCGGCGTCGTGCCTGTCGTTGATGACGTGGTTATGAACGGCGGCTTGTATCCGGCTGAGGAAATTAACAAAAGCTTTAAGACGCTCGAAGGCAATCAGATGCCTTTGGGGCATCCGAAGATCGGCGGCGATTACGTCAGCGCAAACAACCCGCGAGCAGTGAATCAGTTTCACGTAGGCGCATGGGCTGAGAATGTGCGCAAAGATGGTGATCGTGTCGTGATGGACATGAAAATCAACAAGCGATTCGCCTCTGCTACTCAAGGCGGGAAGCGCGTTCTTGAGCGTATCGAATGGTTGTCTACTAACACCAGTGCAGAGCCTATCCACGTATCAACAGGCCTGCTGCTGAAACGCGAACAAAACAGCGGCAAGTCTAAGGGCAAGCCTCATACGTGGGTAGCTCGCAACATGCAGTTCGACCACGTCGCCATCCTGCTGGACGAACCCGGCGCAGCAACTCCTGATGATGGTGTGGGAATCTTCGTAAATGCTGACAACACCACGCAGGAAGTAGAAGTCGAGAATGTGGATTTAACGTCAGCCTCGAACTGCACGCAGCAAGGCCTCCTGAACAAAACCAAATTCTTCTTCACTAACGCCTCCAACTATTCCTTTGACGATATCAGCCGCGCTATTGGCGACAAGCTTCGCGAAGGACGTAGTGATGACGATTGGGTATGGCCTGACACCATCTGGCCTGACTTATTTATCTACCGAAATGACACTAAGTATTTCAAACAGAAGTACCTCATCGATGACGACGGCAAAGCCGTATTCGTCGGCGAACCTCAAGAAGTCGTGCGCAAACCTACTGAGTACGAAATTAAAACCAACGGAGCTGAAAACCCGATGAAAGACATGATCGTTAACGCACTGAAAGCGAAAGGTGAGCCGACTGAAGGCAAGACCGACGCAGAGCTTTTTGATGCATTCAATCAAATGAATGCAGAGGAAGCAGCAACCAAGACTGAGACGCCTGAAGAGAAGGCTGCTCGATTGAAGAAAGAGGCTGACGACAAGGCAGCCAAAGACAAAGCGAATAACAGTGAGCAGGCTCCGGCTTGGTTCGCGCCTTTCGCTGAAAAGCTGAACAGCATCGAAACCGGCCTTACAGCCAACTCTGACAAAGAGAAAGGCGAGAAGCGTGCAGCAGTCAAAGCGAAGTTCGGCATGACTGATATTGCGGTCAATGCTCTGGACGGCGAACCACTGAATGAGCTGTTTGCTCAATGCTCCACATCCACCGGCCTGAATGGTTTATTCCGTCAAGCCAACTCATCTCAATCAGTCAGCGAAATGCCGGAGTAAATAATGGCTAAAGATGGAAAGCACGTAATTCACGCGGGTGGTGTATTCCCTAACCCACTGCTTAACCGTGAAGGCGCAGCAGCTGCTGCCACCAAGCCTGGCATCATCGGCTTCTTTGATGCTGGCAAGTTCACTGCTTCAGTTGATGGCAATGAAAAGGCAATTCTCTATGTTGCCAACTTCGACTACCTGCGCTGCCTGACAGTGGATGACAGTATCCCGCTGGGTGAGCTTGTTGTCGGCATCCAGCCAATGCAGGGAGTGTTCCTGAACGTACGAGCAGCAGCCGGCACCTATAAAAAAGGCCAGCCGCTGTCTATCGCAAATGGGCAAGTTAAAGCACAGGCCGCTGACGAGTCCATTCGCTGCTATGTCGAAGAAGACAAGGCATTTACCGCTGCTGCAGGTGACCTGCTGCGCGTTGTGATCAAGTAAGGAGCACCTGAATGTTTGTATACTCCCGCGCTGTCGGTGAACGCACCGGCAACTTAGAAGTTAACCAGTCTCAGTTCGCCCAATTGCAGGCTGCCCGTCAGGAAGGTGCGCAAGCAGCTGCTGACTTCATTGGTCGCGCCCGCGGCATCAGCGAAGATCGTGGTCGCCTGGATGCTGTGAACGCAGTGGACGATATCCGTAGACTGTACCGCGCCTTCGATACCACGGTATTGGCGCAGTTCGAACCAACCACGCAATTCACGTTGCTTAACGACCTGATGCCGCTGTCTCGCTCGGTGCGCATTGAGCAATCCCGTTACGATTACGCTCGTACAGGCGGCCGTGGCTGGGCTCATACCTCGATGTCTGGCCAGATTGGCGCCGCGCTTGACGCAAAGTCCTTCACCTTCGACGGTACGATGGTCCCGGTGCACGACTCAGGCTTCAAGTTTAACTGGCGAGATCCTATCTTCAATAGCCCGTCAGCTCTCCAGTCTCAGGCTGATGCGCAACGCGGTTCTGTTGAAGATGTCCAGCGTCAGTACGTTGACTACATGTTCAATGGCTTCCGAGACCCTGAAGGAGCCTACGTTAAGTTCGATGGCCTGACCTGGAAAGGCCTGAAGTCTGACGAGCGTGTTGCTCAGGTAACCCTGACCTTTAACTTCGCAACCAGCACCGATCCTGTTGCACTTCGCACTAATGCGATTGCTTTGCGCGACACCATGCGCATTACCAACAACCAGTACGCACCGCAGACGTGGTATGTGTCAGCTGAAATCATGTCGAACTTTGAACGCTACTTCGATGTGAATGCTACCCGCACCGTTCTGGAAGAGATCATGAAGCTGTCCGGCATTGCGGCCATCAAAGAAGATGCGCATCTGTCCGGAAACGAAATTCTGATCGTGCCACTGACTGCTGGCGTCATCGCCCCAATCGTTGGGCAGGCAATCGGCACCGTTGCTGATCCGCGACCTTTCTACAACAGCGACTACATCTGGCGGACTTGGGGTGCAATGGGCCTGATGGTTAAGCAGGACATCAACAGCAAATTCTCCGTTATCCACGCTTCAAGCTAAGGAAAACAAATGGCACTCGTAAAAGTATTAGCAGCAAATATCTTTGCTGGTGCCAGCTTCCAGAAACTGGAGGCTGGTCAATCATACGACGTCAATGATGCGGTTGCTGAAAAGTGGATCGCCAGCGGCAAAGCTGAGAAGTCCACCGAGAAGAAAGGCGAGAAACTTGTGTTTGAGGTGGCGACGCCTTCTGCTCCTGCCTCATCTGATACCAAAGCTTTGCAGGATCAGATTGATGCCCTGACCAAAGCAGCAGAAGAAGCAGAAGCGGCACATGCCGAAGCTATCGCTGAAGTAACTAAGCGAGCAGAAGAAGCAGAAGCGGCGCTGGCAGCAGCCACCAAAAAGGATAAGTAATCATGGCAGCCCCGCTAACGCCGGAAGATGTTCAAGCCTTTCTCGCCGAGCTGGGCTACTCCATTCCTTCATCCTTGCTGACACCAATCCTATGCCGGGTTAATTCGATTATCGATTGCTTGGATGGGGCAGGCTATGACGACTGCACTCAGACACTAATCATGATGTATGCCGCCGCGCTAATGTCTGCCTCATCCGGTGCCAGGAAGATTAAATCTCAGAGTGCTCCATCGGGCGCGAGTCGCTCGTTTGAGTATGGCGATGATTCGATTACTTGGTTACGGGATTCTCTTGCAGCTCTGGACACATCTGGTTGCACTGGCGTTCTGCCAATCACGGTTGGCTCATCGGTTGGTTTCTTCGATGTTGTAGGGGGTTGCTGATGGCAAGCGTTAAATCAGTTCTTGTAAGTAAGTTATGCGTGACTGTTATTTATCGAGTTGCGGAGGAATTAAAAACCTTCAAGTCCCAGGTGTCGGCGGGATTCCTTATTGATCGTTTCCTTCAGATGGAAATGGGAAACATTGATGGGCTTTTTATTCCTGTAGGTAAAGGCCAGCAAGTAAGCGCCAAGAATGTTGAATGGTTTGAAATCATTCGGCCCGAACCAGATTGCAAATGCCCAGACCAATACAGCGAATATCAACTATGAGTGCTGCTGCCAATTGGTCATACACAGCAACCGCGACTATCTGGAAGAACCTCGGAATCAGTGATGGTGGTGACTCGCTCGGCTTTGCTGCTCCGGTGGCAATCTTCTGTGATTACGAAGGTGGCCTGAGTAAGCGACTGGCTAGCTTGGGCGCTGAAATCGTGGTGAAAAATACCATCTGGACGGAGTATTCCAGCGCTGATGCTGGTGATTACATCCTTATTGGTGCATCTACCGATGCTGACCCACTGGCGGCGGGTGCTGATGAGGTCAGGCAGGTCATTCGCTACGCTGACACCTTTGACCGCGTGGCAGATGATTACGCCATTCTCACGGGAGTCTGATATGGGCGTGAAAGTTAAAGGCGTTAAGCAGGCTCAGCGAAACATGGACGCCATCCTGAATAACATTCAGGGAAAGAAGATAGTCAGAGCACTGCAAAGCGCGATGATTATCGGGTCATCACAGGCCGCGCTGTATACGCCAATTGATACCTCCTACCTGCTCAACAGCCAGTTCCGCGAAATCGTTGTAAACGGCACTCGTATCACTGGCAGGGTGGGATATTCAGCGAATTACGCTGCTTACGTTCACGACCCGGCTAACGTGCAGAACTTCAGGCGCCCTACAGCTGAGAAAGAGTTCCTCACCAAAGGCTTTGAGGACACCCAAAGCCTTATCGATAAAACAGTAGCTCAGGAGATGTCGTTATGACGCCTTCAATGGCTGACAGGGTGCGTGATTACTTCGTGGATACTGGCCTGACCTCTGGCTTCAAGGTTCAGAAGTTTGTCTGGAATGATACTGCGGTTCTGACTGATAAGTTCATGGTATTCCGACCGAATGGTGGCTCGAATATCAGAAATGACCTCGGCGCTGAATATCTTGTTCTGGTTGATGTTATCGGTGCCAAGAATGGCAATCAGGCTGCCGATGACGCAGTGCAGGCAATAATCGCCAATGTGCAGGCCAACCCAACGCCGAATGATTGTATCGGCCACATCGAAAACTTTGGCGGAATCCCGTCACCCGTTCTCACTACAGAAGGCCGGTTAGTTTACCGACTCCAGTTCGCCTGTCTTTTTGCTGAATAAGCACAATCAAATCCCCTCAAGGTCGCCACTCGCGGCCTTTTTTATATCTGAAACGAGGTAATTAATATGCAAGGTTGCACAACCGACAATGGTGCAGTATTCGGACGCGCCGTCGTCCTTGAGGTGGCCTTGGGCTGCCCAGAAACTCCGCCTTCTGAGGGCGACTGGCAGGCTTTGGGGGCTGGCACTAGCAAAGGCCTCGACTTCTCTCCTAACACCGTGAACTCAGATGCTGATGACACGGGCGCGTGGGTAGAAAACATCGTGACTAACGCTGACGCAACGATTTCGTTCGAAGGCGAAGTGCGTAAAAACGACAAGTTGGATCAGTTCGGATTCGGCAAGTTGGTGAAGTACTTCGCAGATGAACTGAATGCTAAGCCAATTCGTCAACCGACCATCTGGGTGCGCCTAGAAGTGGGGCCGATTGAGTTCACCGGCTACATGGTCATCACTGCGCTGACTCCGGCGGACGGCGGCACTAACGACCTCGTTACCTTCACTGTCGAATTCAAAGTAGCGAATAGCGATACGGTGAAAGTTGAGCAAGTCACCCCAGATGTTCCAGTAGCAAGCGTCACAGTAACCCCGGCGACATCTACGGGCGCGGTGGGCTCTACAGTTCAGTTGACGGCTAACGTGCTGCCATCTGATGCGACAATTAAAACCGGCGCATGGACATCTTCTGATGCTACGAAAGCCACAGTCAGTTCAACCGGCCTCGTCACCCGCGTTGCGGTTGGTACGGCAACAATGACGTTCACAACCACCGACGGCGCGAAAACTGGTACCAGCACAATCACTGTTACTGCGTAATTATCACAGCGGGCATTTTCGAGTGTCCGCGATAATGGTTATGTTATAATCACTTCGTGGCTAGGGTCGCCCCCGAAAAGCGGTTTCGTCACCGCCTGCCGCAACACTTTATTTGACTAGCAACTAAGGCGAGGGTGGCATGAGTAACTTATTAAAGCTGAAATTTTCCGGCAGAAATGAAGAGGCGGAGGCTTTTATTAAAAACGCCGAAAAAGAAGCAATTCTTAAATTACTTGAAGATGCAAAGAAAAGCGTTGAAGAAGGCATGTATCAGGTTGACGCATCTATGCCATCTGGCGAAATAACTCTGACAATAAAGTAATTCATCATTTTCAAATAGGGTCGCTTAGGCGGCCTTTTTTATTGCCAGAAGGAAAGCAAATGACGCCTTTGAAAGAGATTGGCGAGTGCCTGATTACTGTAGGTGATGATGATTATTTCTTTCGCCCGTCATTCGCCAACATGACGCGCATTGGCGAGCCTGACGAGATTGTCCGCGCTTTCTATGACCTTCACAACGACGCTGTAACGCCACTCTTTCAGCGGGCAATGGATGCTTTCGGAACCATCCCCGCATGGCTCTATCAGTACGCAAACAGTCACCAGATATCTAAGCCAGCAATCATGTCTGCAATCTCCGTCATCACTGCGTGTTGCGATAAAGATGCGACGACATTGGTTGGCGAGATTATTCCTGGCAAAACCGGTAAATGGACGTTCGTCTACCGCAAAGGCCTAATGCACCCCATCGACATGATACTCATCGCGCAGTCGCTGATTACGCACGGCGTCATCGGCAAGGCAAAGGTGCGTCAATTACAGCGCAATGAGACTGGCAAGGCGACGACAGACTTTAGAGCCTTCGAATACATCAGCGCAGCACGTAATCACTTCAGCATGTCGCGCACAGAGGCCGAGCAGCTAAGCATGACCGAGTTTCAGCTTATGCTCGCCGCCAAGTACCCAGACCAGAAAGGCCTCACCCGAGACGAGTATGAGGCGGTAGCAGATGACTACTTTGCGAAGAAAGCACGAAAGCTGGCTAAAGTGCGGAACCAGCATTCATAAAGTATTCATAATCTCTTTTTTACAGAAGCAGAATCACTAATTTCTGGATTGTTAGCCCGAATCTTTTCAGTTAAATATTTTTTTTCAATCGCGGCTTTCAAAGATGCGCGAACACTATGAACTCGTTGTTTTATTTCAAATTTATCTTCTTTATCTAATTTGGAAGCCTTTCTTCCAACGCGATTTAATTTTTCTTTCATTCTTTTAAGAGTCCACGAGTCAATCCTATCGCCAGTCAACTCAGAAATCTGCTCATTCATTTTGTCTAACTGACTGTTTAGTTCATTTTTTAAAAACATAGCTAATCCATTTTGTTGTTGGTTTCTATAAGCCATTAATTTACACACCAGAAAGCATAAGTCACTAAATAATATAAAGGATAAATTATGGCAGGCTCAGTTAACGCAGGCAGCATCATATATGAAGTGGATATGGATACCGGTCGCCTGCTTGCTGCCCGAAGAGAGGTTGACGCAGCCCTGAATGGCCTGAGCGGCAGCCTTGGACGAATCGACGCATCAGTAACCCGCACAGAGCGTTCAATTGCCTCTGTAGGTCGCACTATGTCCAGCTTGACGAATATCGCCAAGGGTTTGGCGGCTGCACTCTCTATTCAGCAAGTCGCCGAATATGCTAATTCATGGGTCAACGTCAGCAACAAATTAGTGAATGCCGTCAGGCCAACAGAACAGCTGGGTGATGTTACGCAGCGTGTTTTTGACATATCTCAAAAGACGATGTCCAGCCTTGAGGCCACCGCTGCACTTTATGGCCGACTGGAAAGGGCAACGCGCTCAGCAGGGACTAGCACTGCTGAACTAACAACCCTTGTATCGACTATCAATAAAGGTCTGGCAGTGTCGGGCGCGACTACGCAAGAAGCCAGTTCAACGATGATTCAGTTGTCTCAGGCATTGGCATCAGGCGTACTGCGCGGTGAAGAGTTCAACTCAATATCTGAGAACGGTAGTCGTCTGGCAGTAGCGCTTGCCGATTCGCTCGGCGTGACAATTGGTCAGCTTCGTGCCATGGCGGCGCAGGGCAAGCTAACCACTGAAGTGGTAGTTAACGGACTGCTCAAACAAAGCGATCAGATCGCCAAAGAGTTCAGCAGCACCGTTCTAACCATGGGGCAGGCATTCACTGTCGCTACAAACAACATCACTAAATTCATCGGTGAAAGCTCCACGACAAGCACAACGCTTAACGTATTCAATAAAGGTGTTATCTCTCTTAGTGAGAATCTGGACACCGTGGCAAGCATAATCGGTGTGGTTTCCGTGCTTATGGGCGGCAGATTTGTCGGGGCATTAGCAACGGCGACAGCGGCGAAATTTCAAAGCGTAGTGGCATCCAGAGAAATGTCTGTAGCAAACCTTCAGGCAGCGGAGACGGCTTCACTTGAGGCAGCGGCAACCTTAAGAAGCGCCGAGGCGGCTAAAATCGCTTCACAGGCTGAATTGGACAGGGCTTTACGGATGAAAGCGACGGCAGTCACAGCCGATCAGTTGCTCATCGCGGAAACCCGACTTTCAGCAGCAAGAATTGAAGCCACCGCAGCAACTCAAGCCTACAATGCCTCGCTCGCAGCCAATGCAGCTGCTCAGAAAACAGCAGAAGCGGCCGCAAGAAGTGCCAGTATCGGCATGACCACATTACGTGGGGGTTTGGCGTTAATTGGTGGTCCAGTAGGCGCTGCGATGATTGCGGCAGCAGCCGTTTATTACTTCTTCCAAAGAACGCAGGAAGCACGCGACTCTGCTTTTGCTTTTGCTGACAGCATTTCATCATTAGTAACCAAGATGAAAGAGCTGAGCGATGTGCAGTTGGCGGCTGAGATTGCAAAAGCATCCCAGGCAACAAAAGTTCAAACATCAGCAATTGAAGATCAGCGAGACGTTGTTGCTGGGCTTAAAAAGGATATCGATAACCAAACAGCATCAATGCGCATTTACGGCAGCACCGCATCTAAGCTACAGGATGTTGCTGACCTGACTGAAAACCTTGCTATCGAAACTGACAAGCTCACTACGATGGAGTTGAACAGGTCACGCACGGTTAACGCATCAGCAATTTTGCAGGCGAAATTGAATGGGGTAATGCTGACCGGTAATGATCTGCTGGATAGGAACGGGACGCTTGCCAGAGTTGCCGCTGGAGCAATGACTGAACTTGGAAAGAGAATCGATGCTGCAACAGGCGCTAAAGAGAAATTTAATGCTACCAGCTTGCAGGTATCAGTAACCAAAGAAGGTCAGAAACAGATAGACCAGCTAACCCAGCAAAACGAGCTTCTTTCAATTCAGGATAAGCGCGAGCGGGCGATTAAAGCAGCTCGTTTGGATGCAATAAATGCTGGTGAAGGTAATCAAAATGTCATTAACCAAGTCGGCGAGTTAGCAGGTAAGAATTACGACCTGCAAAAGGCAGAGCAAGAGAGAACAAAAGCAACTAAGGCGTCTAACGCGGAAGGAAAGAAAGCCGAAAATCAGGCAGAAAGCATTGCTCAGAAGCTCGCTAACCTGCAACAACAATCCGAACTGGCAGGCGATTCAACGAGAGAGCTTAGCCGCGAACAGGCAATTCTTACTGCTCAGCAATCACTTGGAAGTGCTGCAACGGAGAAGGATATCGCTCTTGCCGGACAGTATGCAGCTGCTAAGTGGGATACAGGAAACGCCATCAGGGCACAGGCTGCTGCTGAAAAGCTTCTCCCTGAAACCAAGGAGAACGCGACCTACAGGCAGGATGTTGCCGATCTTCAAACTGCGCTGTCAGCGAAGAAGATCTCTCAGGAACAGTTCAATGCCACATCAGAGCAACTTGAGCAACAGCATCAGGCAGCACTGGCTCAAATAAGAGCCAATCAGGCTGTAACACCCCAGCAAGAGGCCGCTGGCACAGTTGACCCAGTTCAGGCTCTGGCAAATGAGAACGCCAAGAAATTGGCACTAATACAACAGTTTGAAACCAATAAAACCCTCACCGAGCAGCAAGGTATAGCTCTGCGTAATGCGGCAAATACCGTCTATGAGAAGCAGCGTACGGATGCAATGTGGGAGTTGTATCGCAACCAGAGCGTGACTAATGAATTAATGGCATCAGCTGTTGATGGATTTGCTAGTCAAGCAGCCAGCTCACTAACAGGATTGATAGATGGTACTCAAAGCGCATCTGAGGCGTTCCAAAACCTAGGAACCTCCATTATCAATAGTGTTATTCAGGCATTGGTGGAAGTTGGCATTCAATACCTGAAAAATGCGGCAATGGCGATGATTGCAGACAAAATGCAAGCTAACTCGTCAAGCACTGCGGCAACCCAGACGGCAACAGCATGGGCTCCTGCGGCAGCCGCGGCATCTATTGCAACATTTGGTGGTGCTGCTGTGGCCGGTATCGCTGGCATGGTGGCTGCGTACGGGGTTGGCATTGCCTTAGCCGGTAAGCGTAAAAATGGCGGTCCTGTTAGCGCTGGTGGCATGTACCAAGTAGGCGAGGGCGGTATGCCTGAAATCTACCAGTCTTCATCTGGCCGCCAGTACATGATCCCCGGCGATAACGGCAGCGTCATCAGTAACAAAGACATGCAGTCAGGTAGCGGGGGTTCGAGCTCAGGCATAACTGTCATTATTCAGAACATGTCTTCTAATGCTGGAGTTCAGGATTACCAGACATCGAAAGACCAAAGCGGGAATGATGTGTTGCAAATCGCTATTGCTGACATAAATAATGGAGGGGCGCTAAGTCAGGCAATTTCAAACAACCACCAAGCCCCAAGAAGGGCTACTCAGTAAGGGAGTCAAAATGGACAGTCTATTCCCAGGTGATAAGTCTCAATTAGTTTCAATGGAGATAGGAAAGAAATATAACCTAGGATTTAATCGGCTAGTCAGATTTGAAATTACTACAAGTGGCGGGTCGATTATTTCAGGATTTATACCAGCAAATGAATACCTTGAGGTGACAAATGGGGGCGACATAACGAGCGCCGATATCAACATCCACGACATTCAGAAGGGTCCGCAAGAGGTTTAATCACGAAAAACAACTCGGCAACTTGGCGGGCAACGCAGTAGGGATTTGCGTTGCCTTGCACTGTCCCTCTGCTAACATGAAACTAACTGTTACTTATGGGGATAGGGATATGATTAGGGTTGTTTTGCTTTCAAGTTGCTTGTTTCTTACTACTTCAGCTTTAGCGAATTGGGAGCATTCAGTTGTTGAAGATGAGATGGGGAGAGGAAGTGATGAAGTTGCTTCCGTTATCAGTAGCAATTCAATTTCCCTGAAAGCGCCTTATGATGGAGTCCAGCATGGGGAATTCTCACTGAGAAGATTAAAAAATGGACAAAATGAGTTTGTACTGGCTATAGAGAAGGGGCAAATAATTTGCGATCAGGATGCCTGCGGTGTGTTGGTTAGACCTGACAATGAGAAACCATTTCTTTTAGTTGGTAAGCACCCCAAGGACGGTAGTTCTGATGCAATTGCTGGAGTGCTTGGTACTGAAGATCTTAGAAAAATAAAAAAAGCCCAAAAGTTACGCATGGAAATAACCATTTATCAAAATGGTGAGTCAATTCTTGAGTTTGAGACTAAAGACAATCCATTCGTCGGAGCAAAGTCTTATTTGATAACAGAAATCAATGACATGGTAAAAAATGGCAACTTACCAAAAGTAACAAGAGTTACCGGTATGTCAATGGATATGCCTGATTTCAATATATGCAAAAAAGTTGCAAATTTGCCCGCTAAAGATGATCAAATAAAAGTTGTTGAGCTCAACAAAAAAGACGAGTTTGTTGTTGCCACTTACTTTGAAAGCTCATTAATAAAGCAACAATGCAAAAAAGGTAGTGTTAAATCAGAGTTCTCTTTCTACAACTACGACTAACCCTCCTCGGAGGGTTTTTGCTTTGTGGGGCAAGCTGATTTGTAAATGTCAGATCTTGTTAACGATTGATGACGATATAGACATTTTCAACCCATTTACAGCCTCAAATCATCATGCTTAACTTGTGTTTAGAGGCGGTGGCAATGAGGCACAGCTAAAAATCAAGTGGCCTTTTTATTTTTCTTCTTTTTTAGATCCTCTTTGACTTGATAGCTCAATGATTTGAGTAGTTGATACATGTTTGTCTGCTCAGTCATGTTTTCGAACAAATTGAAGAGAAGAGTGTTCATTTTTTCTTCCCACTCAGCCATCTCATCTTCGTTTGATGGTCGATTACATGCCAAATCACTATATGCCTTCATCAGCTTCGATTCATCTGGGGCACGTGTAAACGGGTTCTTCAATGCCTCGTCAATGATGAGTATTAACTCTGAATTCATAGACCTGCCGTTTGCTTTCGCTCTCTCGGCTATAGACTCCCTCATTCCCGCGGGAAGCCTAACATTAAATCTATCCATTTCTTGGCTGGGGAATTTGCTCATAAATCCTCAAAAATGCATTTTCGACGACAAACAATAGCACCTACTTGACATCATTTTAAATGGTGGTAAATTGGTTCTGGCACCAACTTGACATCATATGTGGGGGGTTACAATGCAAGATGTACTTTATACCGGACGCAAGAACGACAGCTTCCAGCTCCGTTTACCTGAGCGGATGAAAGAAGAGATCCGCCGCATGGCCGAGATGGATGGAATTTCTATCAATTCAGCCATTGTGCAGAGATTGGCGCGTTGCTTGAGAGAGGAAAGATCTAATGCAGCGTAAAAATGACGAAACCCCGAAGGCTGGCACCAACGAGGTTTCTATTTTGTCAGCAACTTGCAAGGAACTAACAATGAATAGTATAGCAACTACTGAATCTGCAATCAAACAGGGTATGCAAGCAATAATTCACTCCGGCGTTCCTGTTGTAACGACTGAACAACTTTCATCTTTCTACGGTACCGGCGCGGATAACATCAAGAAAAACTATTCTAGAAACTCGTCCAGATTTGAATTAGGCAAGCATTACTTCATGATAACTGGTTCTGAGTTAAGGAGTTTTAAGGACTCGGTGACTTTCGGTCACCTAGTTGATAAGCGAGCGCCTAAGTTGACTTTGTGGACTGAACGCGGCGCTGCACGCCATGCCAAGATGCTTGAAACTAACCGCGCTTGGGATGTCTACGAACAACTGGAAGATTGCTACTTCACTCAGAAAGAAAAGATTGAAGCCCCACGCAAGAAAACCACCGTTGACGAGCGCACTCCGCTTCGCGATGCAGTAAATATGTTGGTTGGCAAGAAAGGACTCCGTTATGACGATGCATACAATATGGTTCATCAGCGTTTTGCTATTGATAGCATTGATGAACTTGAACTCTCACAAATCCCGCTGGCCGTAGAATACATTCACCGCGTGGTTCTTGAGGGTGAGTACCTTGGTAAACAGCGCAATGAAGTCTCTGATGGTTTCGATTGGGAAATGAATGTTCACAACCTCAACGCCTCATGCATTCATTTGGACTTTATGTATCGCATTTGGAGAGATGAACTTGAGCCAGCGCTGAGACTTTTAAGTTCTCCTGTAGCAACCAAGTTCTGTGGTCGAATCGCTGACTGCTACGCCGTTACCGCTTCAGTGAAGAGTCAAATGGAGCGAGCCTCTGGGCTGAAAGGCCTGCAATACAAAGGCAGGTGATAGCCTTAAAACCACTTAACCAACCCGCTCCGGCGGGTTTTTTTATGGAGAAAAAATGGCTATACCATACCCGGACTGGCTGCCACTGGCTCAGAAAGCCAATAAGAATAGAAGTAGTGACGTTGGTTTCCGTACTGACCAGCCTGCAGTTGGCGCTCCGATTTACCAGAAGCTTACCGATGACTTGAAGACCACGTGGACGCTAACTTGGCTATTTCAGCGCGGTGAAGACAGAGCGTTTGAGCAGTGGTTGCGAAGCCCTAAGTATCTCGATAACGGCAATCAGTGGTTCACGATGCCCATCAATTTGGGCGGCTCGGGCATACAGAGTCAAGAGCTTCACTTCACTTCCGACGGTTACCCGAAACAGACGAGCGATAACAACGGCGTAATCACCTGGAGTGCGACAGTAATCACTCGGGGTGTCATCAACTCAGACGACGACTACAGCGACATAATCGTTGAATTACCGCCGGTATGGTGGTCATGGCTCGATGAGGTGGTTAGTCGAGATTTGCCGGAGTCGCCATAATGCCAACATTTAGAGATTACAAAAGTCAGCGGCCAAACCGGATTCTTTACGAGACGATCACCTTTTATCACTCGACATTTGGGTATGTGCGGCTAGTAAACATGCAGGTTTACCCGAAGACCTTCGCAGGTCAGGTTTACACACCTTGCCGCATGGAGATTTCGGAAAGCCAGCAGAGTAGTACGCCGGTGATCAACTCGACCATCAGGTTTTCAAGGCTTGCTCAGGACTTTAAGAAGCAACTGAAGTTATGGCGTTCTTATTCACGCGTAACGCCTATCTCAGCAACCTACCAGCGCTTTGATGCAGCCGATATGAATACACCTCTGAAGCCTTGGACATTGTATGTGAAAGACGTGTCTATGGACGCTAACGACGTGACCTGCACGCTGACCTTGCAGAACCCAATCAATAACAACATCGCCTTCCTATACAACACCACTGAATTCCCCGGACTGAAAAATGCTTAAACAAGAATTCATTGACCTGATGGATGGAAAGCCTTGGAAGAACCGCGCCTGCACCTTTGACGCGGCTGATTGCTGGGGGCTCATTGCGCTTTATTACCGGTACGTGCTGGGTGTGAACATTCACCATACGGATGCCTACGAATCAGACCGCGAATTCCTGACGTGCTACCACGGCGAGATTGTGTTCTGGCGGAAGGACGTAACGCCTTCAGACGGATGCATGTTCGTCGCATATGAAGACCAGCACCCAAAGCACGTGGGGCTTGTTATTGACGGTCAGGCATTCCACAGCCGTGGTGAAAGTGGTCATGTGCGGCTGGACAAGCTGCGCACCCTTCAAAAAGTTTACTCAAAAGTGGAATTTTACACCTATGCCTCTTATCGAGATTCAGCGCGTTCCGGGGATGCCCAAAGAACGGCATAAACTGGCTGCTGGCCAGATGTTTTATCCGTGGTTGAAAGAGGCATGTCTGCACGCAGAGTTAGATATTTTCCGCAATGGTGTGAAGGTGCAAGATGATGATGACATTAACTTCCCATTGAACGATGGGGATGTGATCCGAATCTTCGACCAGCCTAAAGGCGGCGGACTGGCTGGTACGCTGCTGAACCCGTTAGAGCACTTCAACCCGATCAAGTTTACCCAGAAGATTCTGTCCTCACTGATGCCGCAGCCAAACGCAGGCGCAGCGAGCGGCAACTCCAAGACATCACCGAACAATAGCCTCAAGGGGCAGACGAATATTGCCCGCAATGGTGAGGCGAGGCCTGATACTTACGGCACCGTACGATCTTTTCCTGACCTGATTCAGGAGTCATTGTTCGAGTACACGAACAACTTGAAGTATGTAACCGAGATGATGAATTTCGGGCTCGGTAAATACGATTACTCGTCTATCCGTTACTCAGAATCCAACCTCGGGTCAATGGCCGGGGCGAGCTACACGATTTATCAACCCGGCGAAGTCATTCCGACAGTCAATGAAGGCTATGAGTTCGATGATGTTGACGGGCAGGAGGTACCGGGGGCTAACGAATCAGGCGACTTTCCTATAGAAACAGCTACCGCAACAACTGTTATTAGCGGGACGTACTCCGGCGGCCAGATTGCTATGCAGATATTGAAACAGTCAGATTTTGATTATTTCATCGACCTAACTTTGCCACATGCAGTTACTTTCACAATAAACGTAACTTATCCCACTGCCAGCGGCAGCAAGACAGAAGACATCACACTGTCTGCAAATCTCATCGACGCGAATGAAACTAATAATGGGGATTTAGTTAGCCCTATTTATTACTACAACTTCATCTTTAATAACCTTAATGGGGCGAACGCTTCGATTATCACCTCCGCCACCATCAACACAACGAAGTTCATTCTTAATGACAATGAAGCGCTGGTTGTCGGTCCGTTCTTCTCGCCTGTTGATTCATCTCAGCTGTGGGTTCACACACAGTCAGCATTAGGTGGTAACAGCGAAACGAACTGGAAGATGACCCTTTGGAAGGTGGATGAGGATAACGTGCAGATCCCAGGCACAACGCAGGTATTCACCTACAGGCAGACCACGCCACACGACTCCTCGAGCGAAACCTTTTACCGGACAGACAAAATAACGCCGACCGGTGGGTCAGGCCGCTATGCCATCAGTTTTCAGCGTACTGACAACAGTAGTGACGCAAGCACGCTGAAGGTTGAAGAGATTCACGCGGTAAACGTCCGGAGTAATGTTGTTCACCCAGCGGACAGCATTGTACGCATTACCGTGCGGGCTACTGAGAACGCAACCGGCAGTCGAGAGCGCAAATACAACGCGCTCATCACACGTCACACCATCACATACAACCTGAGCACTCAGTCGGTCGATTACACGCTGCGGCCATCTCGTTCGTTTGCGGATGCCGTGATTCACACATGGCTGATTATGGGGAAGCAGGCCGAGTCGAGCATAGATATCTTTGAGCTTTACTCAATCGCGGCGTCATTGCCTGACGTGCGGCTCGGTTATTTCGATTACACCTTTGATGATGAGGACATTTCTTTAGGTTCCCGCGTACAGACTATCTGTGATGCTGCGACGGTCACCGCGTTCTGGGATGACGGCGTTCTTTCGTTTAGTCGAGATGAGAAGAAATCTAACCCGGTCACAGTATTTAACCGGGCAAACATGACGACTGAGGGCTACTCACTCAGCTATGACATGACGCTGCCCGGTGGATTCGACGGAGTTGAGGTTGAATACAGAAATCCGACGACAAACAAGCAGGACTACATTCGCTACAAAATCTCAGGCTCATCAATCTCAGAAGGCGAAGCAGTGAAGTCGAAGAAATTCGAAATGCTTTATGTCAGGGATGCATATCAGGCTCGTGACAGGGCGATCAAAGAGGTGAGGCGCTTGCTCTATTCTCGCATCACCGCGGCTATTACAGCCATGGCGGATGGAGAGTGGATAAACGTCGGGCAAATGATTCAGATCGCCGACATCTACGATGAGAACCAGCAGGACGGTTACATAACGGGAAGGGTGGGCAATACGTTCGACACAAGCGAGCGAATTAACTTCTCAGGAGATATGTATGTCGTTGTGACCGACAGTCAGGGGAGTGTTACCTCCCGCGTTCTTGCCACCGCCCGAGCTGATACCAATTTCGGATTCATTGCGGCCGTCCCAAGCGTAGCGCTCAATATCTGGGATGGAATAAATGTTCAGTCACCATCGCGTTACATCATCGCCACTGCAGTTGAGCAGGACGCCACAAAGTGGACTGTCACCGAAAAGAAACCGAATTCTTCCGGCACAACCTCGATAACCGCCGTCGAGTACAGTGATGAAATGTTCAATTACCTGATCGCTTAGTTAACGCGGCATCAAATACTCAACTCAAGGCCAGCCATCAAGCTGGCTTTTTTAATGGAAAAAATATGGCCACTACACCGACGCAACTACCGATACCTAGCGAAAAACCACAAGACCTAAAATTCAACGCCGGGAAGATTGATGAGTTTGTCACTTCGATGGGATGGACTTATACAGACCGTTTTGGTGTCAAGCATTACACCATTGAGGGAGTTAGGCATATCGCAGAGCTTGGCTTTGCAGCCCAGCTACTGAGCCAAGAACAGCGCTTCAACCTTTTCATCCAAAACTCGGGATATGAAGTTATTGGTGATTATGAAGATGGCCCTCTGACTATTACCGAGTACAACCAGCTGATCCGCTACGACGGTGAGCTTTGGAAAATCACTGCGGCCACCGACATTCCATTTACCACCACCGGTAATGACACCACTTCATGGAGTGTCGATTCGGTTCATTTCGTCAGCGTGGGAGATGCGGCTCTTCGCCAGACACTGTTTGGCAATGACATGGTGAATTTATCACCACTGTATTATGGCGCAAAAGGGGATGGACTCACGGATGATACCTCTGCATTTACTTTGCTAGAATCCGAAACTGAAAACAGAATAATTGACCTAAGCGGAAAAAATTATGCAGTCGATTTCCTCCCATCCAAAAATAAATATGTTAATGGTATTTTCCAAATTAATGGAGTTAAAGCCCCCCCAAATGGTGAGCTATTTAAATCCAATCAACTAAATAGCAACACAAGAGCAACAGCATTTGACAGCGCCGCATCTCTTATTTATCAGTGGAGATTGACCAGTACATGGTTACGTGGAGAAGATAAAAACGCCGTACAAAGTTTGGCTTTCGATGAGAAGAATCGATTTATATATGCCATGTATGAAACAAGTACTTACGGAGGTTCTTCAGTTATTTATCGCATGCCTATGGACTGGGGCGGTAATCTTGAGAGGCCACTTTGGGGGGCGGATGCGGACGTTCGAGTTGGACACCAGGGGATGGGAATAGAGAATGGTCGAGATGGAAAAACTTATCTTTGGGCAACAAAGAGATATAACTCAACCGTACCAGCTTCAAACGATCCTCAAGCAGGATGTAAGGTTATTAGATTTCCACTTGATGGTGTTCCTAGTTACTCAACAGATTCAGGAGCAGTAAACCCGTGGGAGGGTAGAGGCGGAGTTTACTTTGAGAGTGTTCAAGAGTTTATT
>NZ_RAHH01000003.1 GCF_003602095.1 Rahnella woolbedingensis
ATGCCAGAAAGTGTACGGATTGCCTGAGGGAGTCAGCGACGAGGGGAGCTTTTATCTAAATCCGATTTATTCAACAAAGCCCATTTACCTTTTATCACGTCAACAGTAACGATCAGATAGTTCATGCCGAACAAAAAGGCACCCGGCCTCTGCTGGAGCTATTCCGGTACGACGCCGCTTTAAACATTATCGGGCATCAGCAGCGCCGGGGTGATGATGATGTTCCGCCGGAGCGGCTCAATCAGACGCAACAGGCAGGCCGGGTTATCCGCCGTGGCAACGGGGAATACCGTTACGACAGCGCCGGAAGGCTGGCGGAAAAACGCACCGAAATACCGGGATATCGTCCGCAGGTGTGGCGCTACCGCTGGGACGCCAACAGCCAGATGCGGGGCCTTATCACTCCGGACGGCGAGCAGTGGCACTACCGCTACGACGCTTTTGGTCGGCGGATAAGCAAGCGGCGTCAGGAAGCCACGCGAAGCAAACTGGCGGGTTATGATTATTTATGGAGCGGCGATCAACTTATCGAAGAGACGCCGGTCTATGCCGACGGCACCCCGGCGTATGAAGAAAGCATTCACTGGCTGTATGAACCGGGGGCATTAACGCCCGCCGCACGCCGTGAAAAAGGCCAACTGCATTATGTGGTCAGCGACCACATGGGCACGCCGCGTGAATTACTGACGGAAAAAGGGGATGTCGCCTGGGCCAGCCGGCTGAGCACGTGGGGAGACGCCACCCGCTACCGACCGGCGGCCAACGATGATAAACTGAGCTGTAACCTGCGCTTCGCCGGACAATACGCCGACGAAGAATCGGGATTGCATTACAACCGCCATCGTTACTATGATAGCGAGACAGGGCAATACCTGATCCCGGACCCGATAGGGCTGGCGGGTGGGGTGAATCCTTACGGGTATGTGCATAACCCGCTGGGGTGGGTTGATCCGCTGGGGCTGGCTTGTTGTCCTCCGAAGTTTAGTTCGAGAAATGAAGCGTTCAGAGCAGCGAAAAGGGATGCGGGAATACCAATGGGGCAACAACCATCAAAGGTTGATATGTTGAATTTAACAGATCGTAATGGTCATAATATTCTTGATAAGAATCATAAACCGATTAAAACTAGAGAATATACGTTCACGAAATCAGGGAAAGAAGATATTGTTATCCAAGATCATTCCCCTGGTCATATTTATGGAGCAACTGGTACACCTGGAAATCAGGGGCCTCATATTAATGTGAGACCTAAGAGTGATACCAGAAATGGCCACATAGACGGTACATCTGACCACTACCCCTTTTAGGAAAAATCATGAAATTATGGACTGATTATCTTGTTGATTCACAACATATTGATTCAATTTATCATGATGACAAGCCGAGCTTAAATAATGTAGATATCCATGAGATAATTTTCCATAGAGATGGTCCGAAAATCTCTATCAGAATGAATCTGAATGAATATCCAAGTAGCCCCCCTAAGAAATGGGTTTTGCAGAAATTTAACACAGTTCAGCTAACATTAACTCTTATTGATATTAAAGATGTAAACATGTCAGGATGGATTAATACTAATTACGTTGCAGATGCCAGTATTGAAATAATAAATGATAATATTTTCATGAAATTAGATAGCGTTAGCCTTAAGTTTATAGCCAAAGCAAAATTCATGGATGTTGAATCTATAGTTTCTTATATGAAAAAGTAAAAATAAGCAGGAAAGATCATCCTGATCTTTCCTGCTTATTCATTTAACTCACTATGCTCTGTAACGCTGATTTAATATTTTTATTAGCCCGTTTAATATCCCGAAGTTGCTGACGCAATGCTTCCTGCTCATGTTTCAGTTCGTCCACTTCGTCGCTATCTTTAATAATCACAATACAGCCGTTGGCTATTTTAACAGTGAGGTGTGCGCCCGTCTCAAACCCCGCCTCACGCAGCCATTTACCTTTTATCACGTCAACAGTAACGATCAGATAGTTCATGCCGAACAAAAAGGCGCACGGCCGCTGCTGGAATTGTTTGAGTACGACGCCGCTTTAAACATTATCGGGCATCAGCAGCGCCGGGGTGATGATGATGTTCCGCCGGAGCGGATCAATCAGACGCAACAGGCAGGCCGGGTTATCCGCCGTGGCAACGGGGAATACCGTTACGACAGCGCCGGAAGGCTGGCGGAAAAGCGCACCGAAATACCGGGATATCGCCCGCAGGTGTGGCGCTACCGCTGGGACGCCAACAGCCAGATGCGCGGCCTTGTCACCCCGGACGGCGAGCAGTGGCACTACCGCTATGACGCTTTTGGTCGGCGGATAAGCAAGCGACGTCAGGAGACCACGCGAAGCAAACTGGCGGGTTATGATTATTTATGGAGCGGCGATCAGCTTATCGAAGAGACGCCGGTCTATGCCGACAGCACCCCGGCGTATGAAGAAAGCATTCACTGGCTGTATGAACCGGGGGCATTAACGCCCGCCGCACGCCGTGAAAAAGGCCAGCTGCATTATGTGGTCAGCGACCACATGGGCACGCCGCGTGAATTACTGACGGAGAAAGGGGATGTCGCCTGGGCCAGCCGGCTGAGTACGTGGGGTGACGCTACCCGCTACCGACCGGCGGCCAACGACGATAAACTGAGCTGTAACCTGCGCTTCGCCGGGCAATACGCCGACGAAGAATCGGGATTGCATTACAACCGCCATCGTTACTATGATAGCGAGACAGGGCAATACCTGAGCCCGGACCCGATAGGGCTGGCTGGGGGGATTAATCCTTACGGGTATGTGCATAACCCGTTGAGTTGGGTTGATCCGCTGGGGCTGGCTTGTTGTCCTCCGAAGTTTAGTTCGAGAAATGAAGCGTTCAGAGCAGCGAAAAGGGATGCGGGGATACCAATGGGGGAGCAGCCAGTTAGGATATTTAATCCTAAAACAGGATTTGAAGGCGATCATCGAAATATACGAATGACAGACTCAAATAATAATCCAATTTTTGATAGCAATGGTAATCAAATTTGGACTCGCGAGTATCAATACACCAAACCTGATGGCTCAAAAATTATAATCGAAGATCACTCGGCGGGGCATAGTTATCCTGATGGTATAGGAAATCAAGGAGCACACGTGAATGTTAGGCCAAGCGATAACACCCGATCAGGGTCTGTTCCCGGAACATCTGGACATTATAATTTCTAAGGATTTCATCATGAACTGGAATGATCTTGATGGCAGTGTATTATTTAATAAAGTTTTTTCAAGACCAATAAAAATATCAGAAATTGATATTTTTGACATTAAGATAGACCGAGAGGGGTCCACCGTAATAATATCTTTCGATTTGATTGATGAAATCCCTGACCAGCCGCCAACTAAATGGATGAAAGGCTATAACCGGTGCAGGTGTGGCATCAACTGTGGTGGTGTTAGTCAAATGAAAATAGAAGGGGTGTCACCAAGCATGCCGGCAAAAATAAATATAAATAAACATGGCTCGCATGTCGAAGTAAGTATTTCAGGTGATGCTATAAATATGTATTTACAATGTTTTCATGTACAGATGATGGGGCCGTCAGTGTATATTAGCAATTAAAACAAATACCGGGAAGGACGTTCAAACCTTCCCGGTTTTTATTTATTCGCTGTTGTTCAGAACACTAAACCAGCACGTCCTGCATTCCCTTCATCATCTGCCGCGCCTGATAAACCTGCTCCCTCAATTCCTGCACCTCGTTATTATCCGCCATCAGCACAATACACCCCTCCGTGATTTTCACCGTCACGCCCGTCCCGGTAGTAAATCCCGCTGCTTTCAGCCAGTCACCCTTCAGGTGCAGGCTAGGGCTGCGTGAATAATAGGTGGTGATATGGGGTTTGTTTTTCATGGGGCAGGCGCTGATATAGCCGACTTATTAAACTGATGCCGGAATGCTCGCCGGTTTGAAAAATCATCACATCCCAGATCACGCTCTGACGATGAGTGCGCACGTACACTTATGTGGCTTCGTGGAGAAGGGGAAAGACGCCAAGCCGGCCGAAGACGGGTGAAGGCTATCAGTGCCGCATACCCCGTTTTACACAATCCCCTACACCCTGTGCTTTTTAGAAAGTCCCCCAATAGTGTATTCTGATCCACATTCCGCTCGCTGAGCCGTTTTGCTGATGGTTAATCCTTGAAATATCTTGCTTCGTTTCGAACAACGCTAAAAATATCCCGCTATCTGTTCCGGGTGCTGGCGCTCATGTTGTGGACACTGGGTGTGTTGCTGACCACCTTTTATGTGCTCAATATTTTCCACAACAAAGAATCCGAAATCCGTGATGAAGACAACTTCAATTACGATCTCGCGCAGAGCTACATCAAGAACTCCAATGACGTCATGCACAGCATTAAGTTCATGGCGGAAAAGCGGTTAAGCGATTCAATGAACGGGCTGGATATTATCAATGGCATGATCAGCACCAAAAATACTCAGCCGACGTATCTTTCCCTGTTTCCTGAATCCGACTGCTCGCAGATCACTGACAGCTACCGCAACTCCCTGTCTACGCTCGGAAACATGATCCACTACTGGAAGGATAATTTTTCCGATGCGTACGATCTCAACCGGGTGTTCTTTATTGGCGGCGCGAACCTGTGTCTGGTGGATTTTGGTATCAGCAGTGAACCGTTCGAGCGTGCCAGTCAGGATCAGCTCAAGTCGCTGCATGAAAAAATTCTGCAATACCGTAACGGGAAGAGCCAGGATAAAGAAAACAGCCTGTACTGGGTGTCGCAGGGCAGCAACAGAGATTCCGGTTATCTCTATGTTCTGACGCCGATTTATGTCGGCAATAAGCTCGAAGCGCTGATGGGCATTCAGCAAAATCTCCGTCTGGAAGATCTGGTCAATCCGAATGCGCAACACACCACTGTCACGCTGCTTGATGCTGACGATCAGCCGCTGCTGAACATTTCTGAAGATAACCGCACCGCCACGCCAGTGGCCAATATTCCCGAGGCAAGCTCATTCTTTGGCTACGTGAATGGTTACAAGGATCTGGTCTATAAAAAGCCGCTGACGCCTTCCTCACTCAGCGTGGTGTATTCGATGCCGTTTAATACGGTCATCGAGCGTTTTAAAATCCTGATTTTTAACGCGGTGTTACTGAATATTTTCTCCGGCCTGCTGCTGTTTATTCTGGCCTGGGTCTTTGAGCGCAAAATGTTTTTACCCGCCGAGGATAATGCCTTCCGCCTCGAAGAACATGAGCAGTTCAACCATAAAATCGTCGCCTCGGCACCGGTGGGCATTTCGATTCTGCGTATCAGCGATGGCGTCAATATTCTGAGTAACGAACTGGCGCACAACTACATCAATATGCTGACGCAGGAAGACCGGCAGCGTATTACGCGCATCATCTGCGACCAGCAAACGAACTTTGTTGATGTTATCACTAAGAACAATAACAACATCCAGCTGAGTTTCGTGCATTCGCGCTACCGTAATGAAGACGTGGCGATCTGCGTGCTGATCGACGTCAGTTCGCGCGTGAAAATGGAAGAATCGTTGCAGGAAATGGCCAATGCCGCCGAGCAGGCCAGCCAGTCGAAATCGATGTTCCTGGCAACCGTCAGCCATGAATTGCGTACGCCGCTGTACGGCATCATTGGTAACCTCGATTTACTGCAAACCCAGGGGCTGCCGCAGGGCGTTGACCGTCTGGTAACGGCGATGAATAACTCCTCGGCGCTGCTGCTGAAAATCATCAGCGACATTCTCGATTTCTCGAAAATTGAATCTGAGCAGTTGAAAATCGAGCCGCAGGAATTCTCCTGTCGCGAGGTCATCACCCATATTGCCGGTAACTATTTACCGCTGGTGGTGAAAAAGCGGCTGGGTCTGTACTGCTTTATCGAGCATAACGTGCCGCTGTCATTTAATGGCGACCCGGTACGTTTGCAGCAGGTCATTTCTAATATCCTCAATAACGCGATTAAATTCACTGATACCGGCTGCATTGTTCTGAATGTCAGAACCTGCGGAAATTATCTCGAGTTTCAGGTACGTGATACCGGCGTGGGTATTCCTGAGCGGGAGATTACCCGTCTGTTTGACCCGTTCTTCCAGGTCGGCACCGGTGTTCAGCGTCACTTCCAGGGAACCGGTCTCGGTCTGGCGATTTGTGAAAAGCTCATCAACCTGATGGATGGCGATATTGACGTCGAATCCGAGCCGGGGCTGGGCAGTTCGTTTACTGTGCGTATTCCGCTTTATAACGCGACATTCCCGTCGGGCGAACCGCTGGATGACTGGCAGGATAAAACGGTCTGGCTGGATGTGCGCAACGCTTATCTGGAAAGCTATCTGATGCAGCTGCTTCGCTACAACGGCGCCAATATCCAGCGCTGCGAGGCGGGGATGCAAAGTCAGCGGGAAGATGTATTGATCACCGATATTCCGAGGATCCACAAAGATGAACTGGCCGCGCAAATCGAGTTTTCTATCGATCACATTGGTCCGCCGGTCGAAACGCGTCCGGGGTACTGGGTACACAGCACATCCACGCCGCTGGAAATCACCGCGCTGCTCAATCGCATCTACCGCCTTGAAGCAGAAATGGAAGAGGGCGTTCCGGCTCTTCCTGAAGCTACGGTGCAGGATTATAGCGATGTGACCCTGCTGGTGGTGGATGACCATCCGATTAACCGCCGTCTTCTTGCCGATCAGCTGGGAACCATGGGGTATATCGTGGTGACGGCGAATGACGGGATGGACGCACTGGATGCCATGCGTGCGCACGAAATTGATATTGTTCTCAGCGACGTTAACATGCCGCGACTTGATGGTTATGGCCTGACGCAGAAGCTGCGTGAACTCGGCCATACGCTGCCGGTGATCGGTGTGACCGCCAATGCACTGGCTGAACAGCGTCAGCGCTGTCTGGAAGCGGGTATGGATAACTGCCTCTCCAAGCCGGTCACGCTGGAAACTCTGCGTGATACGCTGCGTTATTACAGCGCACTGGTGCGAAAGAAACGCGACAGCTGAAAACAACCAAACAAAAGGCACCGTGAAGGTGCCTTTTTTACTGACTTGCTGAGACGACTAAGCTGAAACGTTAGTCTCTGTCCACCGGCTGAGAGCTGACGGAAGACAGGTAGTTCAGCAGGGCGATATCATTTTCCACGCCCAGTTTCAGCATTGCAGATTTCTTCTGGCTGCTGATGGTTTTGATGCTGCGGTTCAGTTTTTTGGCAATCTCAGTCACCAGGAAGCCTTCTGCGAACAGGCGCAGAACTTCGCTTTCCTTCGGAGACAGGCGTTTGTCGCCGTAACCGTTGGCGCTGATTTTTTCCAGCAATTTCGCCACGCTGTCCGGCGTGAACTTCTTGCCTTTCTGCAATGCAGCCAGTGCTTTAGGCAGGTCAGTTGGCGCACCTTGCTTGAGCACAATCCCTTCGATATCCAGATCCAGAACAGAGCTCAGGATCGCCGGGTTATTGTTCATCGTCAGAACAATAATGGACAGCTGCGGGTAATGGCGTTTGATGTATTTGATCAACGTGATGCCATCGCCGAATTTGTCGCCCGGCATGGACAGGTCAGTGATCAGAACATGGGCGTCGAGTTTGCTTAAGCTGTTAACCAGTGCAGTGGAGTCCTCGAACTCACCTACAACATTCACCCATTCAATTTGTTCAAGGGACTTACGAATACCAAACAGGACGATAGGATGGTCATCAGCAATAATTACGTTCATATTATTCATGTGATTAGCTACCTTGCTGGAGCAGTCTGGAGACAAAAGAATCAATGTGATTGATGGTTTCAGTAATCTGTAATGCATCGCCATCTGCGATGTATTCTTCTAACGATTCACACATTTGCTTGCCTGGGGTCAGGTTCAGCATGGCGAACACCCCCTTGAGACGATGTGCTGTTTGTGAAAGTGACGTAAAGTCACGACGTTGGTTCTCATTATAAAGTTTCTCAAGATCTTCCGGTACCGTCTCGACGAAAAGCTGATAGTAATCGCTTGATTTTAACTGCTTTTCATAATGGTCGAGAGAGTCTTCACCGGGTTCTTCGGATGAAACACTGTCATCGGAAACAGAAAATTGCTGTTCGATTAACAGTAGGGTTGCGTCAATCAGCGCACTGCTGATGTTGTAATTGACGCGAATATAATGCTTTTCAAGCTGCTGGAAACCCGACTCATCGTCGGTCAGCAAAAGCGTAAACTTGTCACTGTTCTGCGGGTTATCTGTCAGCAAAACGTCGTATTCCCGCGCGACCTGCCGGTCGTCTGCCACGATACATACCGCACCGTACGCATTCATCGTGCGGGTCACAATCCCGCGCACTTCATCTGACGTAATGTCGAGTAAAACGGTGACATCATTGAGTAATTTCTCGTGTTCAGCTTCAATTTCCTGCGCTTCCTGACGTTGCTTAACCCGTACAGTATAGCGTGTGCCGATATTAAGCTTGCTGCGGATCTCTAACTGACCGCCCAGCTTCTTGCACAACTGATTACACAGGAAGAAGGTCAGCCCGGAACCGTGATTGAAACGGTCAACCAGCGTCTGACTCAGGAAAGGATAATTCAGATTGCTTAATTCTTCCTTGGAAATTCCGCTACCGGTGTCGTTAATGTGGAAAATTAACTGGTCCGGGCGATCTTCGTCCTGTTCGCTGGTCAGCGTCACTTTCCCCAGAGAGGTGGTGACGATGGCGTAATCGAGCAGCAGCGAAAGGATTTTCTTCACCGCCTGCGCATCGCCGATAAACGTCGCTTCCGGGGCAATCTGGAAGTGATTTAGCAAGCCGAGGCCTTTCTGGTTCAGACGGGGCAGGGCTTCAAGCAGCAGTTCATCAACCATGGCGGATAACACGTACTTTTCGCCAGACGGTTGCCAGTCCTGCGTTTCCAGTCGTGTCAGCAGGGTGATGTTATCCACCAGCGTCAGCGCATTACGCGATTCGTTGAGCAGTTTGCCTTCAAGCGTCTGGCGCTCTTCCGGGATTTGCTCTTCCATCAGCGCCACCGCCAGTCCGTTCAGTTCCTGCAACGGCTGATTCAGTTCAATGCCTAAATTGTGCAGCATCAGTTTGCGGGCCTGCAGGTTTTTCTCAAACTCGCGTTTTGCCTGTTGCAGCGTCCGGTTCACCATCACTTCTTTATCCTGATCATGGAGCATAAACAGGTAAGTTTCGGGTGAGATCTGACTGCGGATCATACGGATTTCATAGACTTCATTATTCACGGTCGCCTGAATGGTGCCGTGATGCTGTTCGGCCATATTGGCAATTTTATTCAGGCTCAGATGCGGCAACAGCTGGTCGGCAATTTTATTGCTCAGCACCACGCTGTGATTACTGAAGTTATACACCAGCAAACCGAGCGGTAACCCGGAGATAATTTCCTGGTTCAGCGCCTGCTGCATCTGCAACTGCGCGGCCATATTTTCACTCGGGCGGATGTACTGATGGCGGATAAAGTAAATGCTGGCCATCGCCAGTCCCATCAGGAACAGGTTAATCAGGATCAGCCAGAAATTGTTACGGGAAAGGTCCAGAACCAGGCTAAGCAGCGGAACATGATAGGTCAGCGACAGCGGCGAATTACTCAGCGGAACGTCAAACACCAGTGACCAGCCCTGCATCACGATGCTGCTTGCCTCTGCGTTATCGTCGGCCGGATCCCCTTCATTCACCGCCGTGGTATTACCGTTTAGCTGGAAATTATCCCGCGCCATGTTGTACGGGATCAGGTCGGTGATCGGCAGATCAAACGCAATAACGGTCGCCAGATGTCCCGGATTATTAAACGTGGTACGCAGGGAGAATGCATAGTCGCTGCCCTGGCGCAATTTTCTCAGCGCAGAATAGCTTTCACGCTCATCAAGCGTATTGGCCTGTTGCAGCATTTCAGCACGGCGTGCCTGCAATGTGCTGGTGAACGCGTTTTCCTTCAGGCGGGAATCTTGTTGCTGCAAAGGAACGGTCGTGACCACCAACATACTGTTGTCCTGACCGTTCAGATAATACAGCGAGTAGGGCAGGGTATCCGACCCCCACTGGTCATCCAGAAACGACGAAATTTTCAGGGTTAAATCCAGCGTTGAGCTGTCATGCGTGCCGAAAATAAGTGCGTCGGTTTTTTTGTGGGGTTTGGAAACGAGATACATGTCCTGACGCAGACGGATCTCCTGCGTGCTGACCGCATCCGGTGTCATAGGCTGACCCGAATAGTTGTCATAAATCTGGTAGGTCAGGTAACGGAATTTATCGATACGCTTTTGCAGCAGTTCGGCGGTGTTTTGTACCGTTCGCAGTTTATCGTTCAGATAAGCGTTGGTGTAATTGTAACCATACAGGCCCAGTCCCATCACCAGAAGGACGATGAACAACCAAAAGAAGCGCGTGATATTGGTTGATGTCAGCGATAAAAATTTACCAGCCATGATGATGAGTTTTTTCCTTCATTCTTGTTATTACTCTTTACCGGACGACGGCTCTGGCGCAGGCGGTGACGCAAAGCATCATTGCCGCTACGCAACCTAATGCAAAAGACAAACTGCTGACCTGAGCGATAAAACCTATCAGCGCAGGGCCTGCCAAAATACCGGCATAGCCTAACGTTGTCACGGAGGCGATAGCCATGCTGGCAGGCATCGATGTCTGATTTCCTGCCGCGCTGAACATGATCGGCACCAGATTCGAAGCACCAAATCCGATCATCACAAAGCCCAGACCGGCGATCCACAGATTATCCACCACCGTCAGCAAAATCAGTCCGAGGCTCGCACAAAGACTGCCGTACATCAGCACCTTATAACGTCCGAAGGCGGCGATAATCTTGTCACCGGTCAGACGCCCTGCGGTCATGGCGATCGAGAAAACCGCGTAGCCCAGTCCGGCCTGATGTGCTGCCACGCCGCGTTCAGTGGTCAGAAACAGCGCACCCCAGTCCAGCATCGACCCTTCGGTCAGAAACATCACAAAACATAAAAAGCCCAGCAAAATGACCCAGCCGCGAGGCAGCACAAAAATAGGGCCGTCGCCGTCATGGCGGGTTTCACGCCATAGGTGCGGGCTGGTCACCACCGTCAGAACAGCCAGTAAAATGACCACCAGCATCACCGATTCAAAAGGCGTCAGCCCGAAAAATAATAAACCGGTAACGGCCAGCGCGCCAAAAATGCTGCCCATACTGAAAAAGCCATGAAACCCAGACATCATCGCGCGGCCACTGGCTTTCTCAACCACTATCGCGTGGACATTCATCGCCACGTCAATCATGCCTATCGCGGCCCCGAACACCAGCAGCACCACGGCCATCCCGGCGGCGCTGTCCATCAGGGTCAGCAGTGGCAATGCCAGCAGCAGCAACACGCTGGCAATCAAAATCACGGTTTTACATCCCAGTTTTCCGGTCAGAAAGCCGGTCAGTGGCATCGAAAAGGTAGAGCCCGCCCCGATGCACAACAACAGTAATCCTAATGTTCCGTCACTGATCGCCAGCCGCAATTTAACAAAGGGCACCAGAGGTGCCCAGGCGGCCATCGCGAAGCCGGACAATAAGAAAATAAGCCGGGTGGCATGTTGTTGCGCTCTGCCCGGAACCGGCGTTTCAGTCAGGGAGTGTTCAGATGACGAAGCTGTCGTCATCGGTTCTGGAGACATCCTGGGAAATTCCTTTTCGATTGGTCTTTTCGATATATCTGTTGGACCCAAGCAAGACTGACTCAGTTTCCACCTGACTGACCGGACACTTTATCAGAAAGCATAAGTTACTGTGATTGCACATAGTCTTAATTATTTTCCTGCGGAATACATTAGCGACAAATATTCTAAAACGCGATCACACAATTGGTAAGTCATTTTGATGGGTGGTTGCGATGACTAATGCTTGATTTTATTAATAATGATCTCGCTTATTCTTTGCGTAAAAGTTAAGAAGATGTTGTTTTTTATGAATTTGTTTTAATTCTCAGTAAGCTAGATGACGATTTAACACTCGTCAAACTTATGTTTCGGGATTCTTTAATGAAATTTTCTTGTCATTAAGATTATATTTATTTATGGCACTTATCTCAAATCATGCATATAACTTATGGAGTTTCGGACAAAAAACTACCGAAACGATGAACCACTGAAGTTATAAAAAAATATCTTAATGCATTAACGACGCTTTTATTTGTTCAATTTGTAGTCTATGGCTTTCCCTGACACCAGTTGGAAGTATTCCCATTTTTCTTAATGGTCTTCACATCACGACACACCGCTTTTGCCTGAAAGAGGGAGAGCGGAGTTTGGCGTGTGTGTGCAACAACTGGTGTAACAGGGGTACAACATGGCTCAGAACGGTAGCGTTGTTATTGATATTCTCTCTCGTACAAATGGTGCTGTAGTTTCTCAGGTCTCAAACGCCAGCCAGGACGTCACCCTCAATCAACTCAGTATCGTACGTGTCCATGCGACACGCGACGCCGTCACCAGTTATGAGCGTGTCGGCAACGATCTGGTCATCCACATGAAAGATGGCCGCACTGTCCGCTATCACAGCTTCTTTGATACCGACGGCAAAGGGCACCACAGCGAACTGATTTTTGACGACGGTGTACACCCGATCGAGCATGCCGCGTTTGTCGATACAGGCGCGACGGCAGGTGCCGTACCGGTTGTCCCTGCTTATGAAACCATTCCTGATGTCGGTGTTCTGGTCCTCGACTCTTCCAATTTTGATCCCGCTGTTTTAGGTGCCGTGCTGGGCGTGCTTGCCCTCGGTGCCGGGATTGCCATTGCCGCAGGTGGCGGCGGTGGTGGTGGCGGTGGCAGTGGCAGCAGTAACAACGGCGGCAGCGACGGCGGTGGAAACACGGGCGGCGGTAATACTGGCGGAAACTCCGGGGGCGGGAATACAGGCGGGGGCAATACCGGCGGCGGCAATACGGGGGGCGCTACGCCAACCCTGACGCTGGCAGCGTTTGCCAATGAAAATACCGTCAACCAGTCTGCGGTTCAAAGCACGCAAACCTTCAGCGGCAGCTCGACCAACGCCGCCGCAGGCAGCACCATCGTGCTGACTATCAACGGAAAAACCTTCACCACCACCGTCGACGGCAGTGGGAACTGGCACGTTCCGTTGTCTGCGGGTGAGCTGCAAACGCTGGCGGACGGGACTTATGTCATCTCCGTGACCCTGACCAATACGTCGGGCGAAACGGTGACCAAGAGCGTGACGGTGGTTGTGGATACCACGCCGCCTACGCTGACCGTTGACCCAATCGATGGCGACAACGTGCTGGATGCCAACGAGCATCAGCAACCTCTGACGCTTACCGGTACGGCATCCGTTTCCGAGGCAGGCCGTTCGGTGGATGTGGTGCTTAACGGTGTTCACTACAGTGCGACCGTCGGTGCGGACGGCACCTGGTCTGTGACCATTCCGACCAATGTCGTTTCTGCACTGGCGGAAGGTAATTACCAGCTGACGGCGTCCCTGACCGATGCGGCGGGTAACTCGACCTCCACGCCGGAAAGTTTTGTCATCAATGACAGCGCGGGCATTCTGACCGTCAACCCGATTTCCGGTGATGGTCAGCTCAATGCCAGCGAAGCGCAAAGCCCGCTGGTGATCACCGGTACGACCTTCAATGTGCCGGTCGGTACGCAAATTACCGTCACGGTAGGCAGTACGGTATATCACACCACCACCACCGCGGGGGGCGGATGGAATCTGAGTATTTCCCCGGCTGATTTGCAGGCGCTGACCGATGGTTCGACGACCGTGACCGTCAGCATAGTGGATTCGCAGGGCAATACCATCAGCCAGAGCACCGATTTGAATGTCGCCATTCACGGTGTGCCGCCCACTCTGGATCCGGCATTTGGTGGCGACAATACGCTGGATGCCAGTGAATCCACCACCAGCCAGACGCTCACCGGCCACACCGGTTTAACCGGTGACGGCCAGACCGTGACCGTTACGATTGGCGGACAGCAAATTACCGGCACCGTATCGCCTGACGGCACATTTACCGTTCAGGTGCCGCCATCCGTGCTCGGCACTTTGCCGCAGGGCAGCAATAATATCGTGGTCACCGTGACGGATCCGGCGGGTAACCACAACACCATCACCACACCGGTGAGCGTGGATACGGTCGCGCCGACCCTGACGGTTAATCCGCTGGAAGGCGACGGTTACATCAGCGTGACGGAAGCCTCCGCTGACATGACACTGACCGGTACGGCGTCGGTATCCGAAGCCGGTCGTCCGGTTGTCGTGACCATTAATGGCGTTGATTATACGGGCGCGATTGTTCAGCCGGATGGCACCTGGAGTGTGAACATTCCGGCCGGTTCGCTGAGCAATCTCAGTCAGGATGTGACGGTCACCGCAACGCTGACGGATGCAGCGGGGAACGCCACCACCAATACCAGCACTGTTCACGTCGCCTCTGATCCGACCCTGCCGCCGCTGGTCACGGTGAATATGTTCGCGTCGGATAATATTGTCGATGGTGCCGAGCGCCAGACCGCGCAAACGTTAAGCGGTACCACCACGCGCGTCGAAGCGGGTCAGATGGTGACAATCACACTCAATAATCACTCGTATACGGCGACCGTCGGTACAGACGGAAAGTGGAGCGTGATTGTTCCGGCGGCGGATATGATCGTACTGGCAAACGGTTCGCAGACCATAACGGCTACTGTTTCTGATAAAGCCGGTAACGAAGCCGCGCCGGGCACCGACACCTTTAACGTGGATGCCGGGCAGGAAGGCATCTCGATTGCGCCGATCTCCGGCGACAACATCATCAACGTGCAGGAAACGCAGGACGGTGTGCTGGTCACCGGTACCACGCTGGGTGTGGCGACCTTTGAACTGGTTCAGCTGCAGTTCGGGTCACTGACCCGCCTGGCGCTGGTTCAGCCGGACGGTACCTGGTCAGTGCAACTGACATCGAACGATTTGCTCGCTGCAGCCGGGACATCCGGTAATCTGCAATTCACGGCCACCGTCCAGGGAATGGACGGTACCACGCTGAGTAACAGTGTTTCCGTCAATTATGATGCGACCAGTCCGGTGCCAACCCTTAACACCCCATTTGGCGACGGTTATCTGAATATTGCCGAAGCGGCAACGGCGGAAACGCTGAGCGGTACCACTGGCAAAACCGGTGACGGCCAGATTGTCACCGTAACCCTTGGCGGACATACCTATAACGCCACGGTGGATGGCGCCGGTGTCTGGTCAGTCAGTCTGCCTTCTGCTGATTTGCAGGCCTTACCGGCAGGCAATAATGCGATTGTGGTGAATGTGACGGACAGCGCGGGCAACACCGCGACGCTTAACGGTTCTGCCATCGTCGATTTAACCGCGCCGACCCTGACTATCAATCCGGTTTCCGGCGATGGTTACGTCAACAGCGCCGAAGCGGCTGCGGATATTGCCGTGACCGGTACCGCGTCGATTACCGAGGCGGGTAACACTGTCACGGTGACGGTAAACGGTCAGCCTTACACCGGCATCGTGGCGGCGAACGGGCAATGGACGGTGACTATTCCGGCAGGTGCTCTGGCAGGCGTGGCGGACGGACAATATCCGGTGACCGTGCAGCTTGCGGATGCCGCAGGTAACAGCACCACCATTACTTCGAATGTTCAGCTGGCAACCGATCCGGCGTCAGCGCCGACCATCACCCTGAACGCCTTTGCTGGCGACAATATTCTCGATGGCGCAGAGCAGCAAACGGCTCAGACCATCAGCGGGACAACGACGCATGTTGAAGCCGGGCAGGTCGTCAATATCACCCTCAACAGCGTGGTGTACAACGCGACCGTGCAGGCCGATGGCAGCTGGAGCGTCAGCATTCCGTCTTCAGCGCTGGGCGCACTGACTAACGGCTCAGTGCAAATTGGTGCTGCTGTACTGGATAAGGCCGGAAATCAGGCCACCGGCAGCGAATCGTTCACCGTGGATAACACGCAAAGCGGCCTGTCTGTAAATCCGGTTACCGGCGATAACCAGCTGAATGCCCAGGAAGCGGCGGCGGGTGTGACCATCAGCGGTACCTCAGTTAACGTGCCGGTCAACGGCGTGGTGACGATCACACTTAATGGCAAAACCTACACCGCGACAGTTGCCGTAGGTGGCGGCTGGAGCACACAGGTTTCTGCGGCAGATCTGGCGACATTGAGTGACGGCAAAAACACCATCACCGTCAGTGCCACCGATGCCCTCGGGCAAACGGTCACCGGCAGCGATGTGCTGAATGTCATCATTCACAATCTGCCAAATGCCACACTCGACACACCGTTTGGCGACAGTATTCTGAATGCCGCTGAAGCCGGTGTCAGCCAGACACTGACCGGGAATACCGGCGTTTCCGGCAGCGGCCAGACCGCTATTGTGACCTTTGGCGGCCAGAATTACGCCGCCGTTGTCGCCGCCGACGGTTCGTTCTCGGTGTCCGTGCCGTCATCAGTACTGACTGCCGTCGGACAAGGCCCGACCGCCGTGCAGGTGGCGGTAACGGATGCCGCTGGCAACACCAGCAACATTTCTGTGCCGGTATCGGTGGATACCGTTGCGCCGGTGGTGACCATCACCACCCCGGTTGCGGGCGACGGCACCATCAATGCCGCAGAAGCCGGAGCGATTATTCCGGTCAGCGGTACGGCGGGCGCGGGTGAGACGGGCGATACCGTCACCATCGAGCTTGGCGGGCACACTTACAGCGGTACCGTGGGTGCAGGCGGCGCATGGACGGTCAACATTCCGGCCGATGCACTGGCGAATGTGGCGAACGGAACGTACACCCTGACAGCGACAGTCACCGATGCGGCGGGCAACGCTGGCACGGCGACCGCACCGGTTACCGTGACAGCGGATCCGGCCTTACTGCCGACGCTGACTGTCTCTGCGTTTGCCGGCGACAACACGCTTGATGGCGCAGAGCAGCAGACCGCGCAGGTGATCAGCGGCACCACGACAAACGTGGAGGCCGGTCAGCTTGTCACTGTCACACTCGGCGCACATACCTATACGGCTACCGTTCTGGCCAGCGGCGCATGGAGCGTTTCTGTTCCGGCTGCAGATTTGCAAACACTCGGCGACGGACCGGCGACGATCAGCGCTTCTGTCTCCGATGCGGCGGGTAACCCGGCACAGGGCAGTGATGCCATTACCGTAAACTCGACGCTCGGCGGTATTTCTATCGATACCATCGCAGGTGACAATAATATCAACGTGGCGGAAGCCGCAGATGGTGTCACCATCAACGGCTCGACGTCCAATGTTCCGACTGGCACAACCGTAACGGTCAGTCTGGGCGGAAATACCTTCACCACCACGACCGACGCTCAGGGCAACTGGAGCGTTCCGATCCCGTCCAACGTTCTTACCGGTCTGGCCGATGGCACCAGCCATGTGATTGCCACCACGATCTCCACCGATCTTGGCGCGGTGACTACGCAGCAGGATGTCGGCATCTACACGCATCCTCCTGTGCCTACCCTGAATCCGCCGTTTGGCGATGGTCAGTTAGGCACCGATGAAGCAGCGGGTGCGCAGACTCTGACCGGTACTACCGGGCTGACCGGCGACGGTCAGACGGTGACCGTGGTCATTGACGGTCACACCCTGACCGGTACGGTTGCGACCGATGGCACCTGGAGTGTCACCGTTCCGGCGGGCACATTAACCGGCGCAACCGAAGGCCCGACGCCGGTGGTGGTAAACGTCACCGACGCTGCGGGCAATCCGGGCACCATCACGGGGTCTGTGAATGTCGATTTCACACCACCAACGCTGACGCTCAACCCGGTTGCGACAGACAACGTGATCAACTCGCAAGAAGTGGCGGGCATCATCGAGCTGTCGGGTACCGCCGATGTGGCGGATGCCGGTCAGATTGTCACGCTGCAATTTAACGGTCAGACCTATCAGGCGACCGTGCAGGGCGATGGTACCTGGTCGGCAGACGTTCCAGCGGGCACGCTGGCCGGTATGGCAGACGGCAGCTACACGCTGACCGCAACGCTGACGGATCTGGCGGGCAACACAACGACCCTTCCTGAAACGGTCACCGTGGTCGCGGCGCATCCGCCGGTGCCAACCATCGATACCCCGTTTGGCGATACCTTCCTTAATCAGCGCGAAGCGGATACCGATCAGACCCTCACCGGTACCACCGGCGTCTTGGGTGCGGGCCAGACCGTAGTGGTCAATATTGGCGGAATGGATCATAACGCTGCCGTCGATGCTAACGGTGTCTGGACGGTCAACATTTCGGCTGTCGATTTGCAGGCTATACCTGAAGGTCCGCAAACGGTTCTGGTGACGGCAACCGACAGCGCGGGTAACGAGGGCACAGTCAGCAGCGCCATCACTGTGGATTACACGCTGCCAACGCTGACCTTCGATCCGGTCGCAACGGACGACATCATTAATGCGGCCGAAGCACTGCAGCCGGTGGTGATCAGCGGCACGTCTGACATCCCGGATGCCGGACAAACTGTTTCTGTGGTGCTGAACTTCAACAATGTGACTTACACCGCCGTCGTCCAGCCGGACGGCACCTGGAGTTTCACGCTGCCGAGTTCTGTGGTGCAGGCGCTGGCTGATACCACTTACACGCTTTCAGCTTCAATCACTGACGCGGCGGGTAATACCACCACGGGCAACCATACCTTCACCGTCGATGCGGCGGCGGCAGATTTGCCAACGCTGACCATCACGGCGGTGGCCGGTGACGACTACATTAATGCCACCGAAAAAGCCGATGGTTTCCCAATCAGCGGGACATCAACGAATCTGGAAGTCGGCCAGCCAGTGACGGTGGTCTTTAACGGCGTGTCTTATACCACCAACGTGCTGGCCGGAGGTGCCTGGACGCTTAACGTGCCTGCGTCAGCGCTGGGTAGTGTCTCTGACGGTCCGACCACCGTGACCGCCAGTGCCAGTGATACGTCCGGTAACCCGGCGTCTGCGACCCACAACGCCACTGTGATTGCTGAGCCGGGCGACCTGCCGACCCTGAGCATCAATACGATTTCCGGCGATGATTACATCAACATCCTTGAGCACAATCAGGGGATGACCGTCAGCGGTACCTCCACCCACGTCCCTGTGGGCGGTACGGTCACTGTGGTGATCACCGGCGAATCCTATACCGCGACGTATACCGCTACCGTGCAGGCCGACGGCAGCTGGAGCTTCCCGATGACGGCGGCTGAGGTTCAGGCGTTGCCTGCGGGTAATAATACCTTCACCGCTACTGCGGATGACGTGGCGCAAAACGTCGCTACGGCAACGCATGATGTGGCCGTTGATACCATTGCACCGATACTGACAGTGACTGTCGATACCGGCGGTGATGACATCATCAATCTGGCTGAAGCGGCGCTCGGTATTCCGGTCAGCGGCACCACGGATCCAAATCTGACCGTGACCGTCACACTTAACGGTAAAGATTACACCACCACCGCAGACGGTTCAGGCATCTGGAGCCTGACCATTCCGGGCGTGGATGTGCAGGCCATCACGACGGATGGCACCAAAACCATTGGTGTCAGCGTCACCGATCCTGCCGGGAATAATCTCACTACTTCGGCTGATTTCACGCTCTCCTCGCATGCGTTACCAACGCTGACGATTGGCGTGATTGCCGGTGACGGCGTTCTGAACATCAGTGAAGCTGCCAACGGTTTCAACCTGAGCGGAAGCAGTTCAGGTCTGGCGCCGGGAACTGTCGTGCAGGTCACGGTTCCGGGACTTGCGGATCCTATCTCCGGTACCGTCAATCCCGACGGGCTCGGCTGGACGGCGACCGTACCACCGGGTCTGCTCAGCGGTCTGACTACCGGCATTGTGCAGGTGACCGTGACGGCAGAAGACGTGGCCGGTAACCCGGCGTCTTCCTCTGCCAGTCTGGATATCGAACTGTCTGCGCTGCCATTACCGACCATCAATACGCCGTTTGTGGATGGCATTCTTAATGCCGCCGAAGCGGCGGGTAATCAGCTGATTACCGGTACCACCGGCATTACCGGCGCGGGTCAGACCGTTGTGGTGACTGTCGATGGCACGCCAGTGCTGGCCACCGTCGCCAGTGACGGCACCTGGACGGCGACCGTGCCTTCCGCCGTGTTGCTGGGGCTGACAGACGCACAGCACACCATCAGCGTGACAGCAACCGACAGCGCAGGGAATACCAGCGCGCCGGGAACCCTTGATTTCACCGCGCTGACGCATGTTCTGCCAGTGGCTGGCATTAACGTGCCATTCGGTGACGGCATTCTGAATCTGCAAGAAGCGTCAGATCCGGCGGGACAAACCATTACCGGTACCACCGGGATCACCAGTCCGGGGCAGACCGTCACCGTGGTCATTAACGGCAATGCGGTACCGGTCGACGTCATTTCGGCGGCGGGAACCTGGAGTGTTTCGCTCACGTCAGCCCAGCTGCTGGCCTTGCAGGACGGTACCTGGCCGGTCGTGGTGACGGTGACCGACAGCGCAGGTAACACTTCTGTGCTGCCGGTTTCTGTGGGCGTTCAGATCCACACCGTACCTGTGCCGACCATTGATCTGCCATTCGGTGACGGCACGCTGAACATTGCGGAGTCTGTGGCTGTTACCGGCCAGACACTGACTGGTACCACCGGTGAAACAGGCCCAGGGCAAACGGTCAGCGTGGCAATTGCGGGCATGACCGGCAGTCCGTTCACGGCAACGGTGGATCCGGCGACCGGCAACTGGAGTCTGAACCTGACGCCTGTTCAGCTGGCATCACTCGGGACATCGACGGCGTCTCACGACATCACTGTCACAGCGACGGATTCTGTGGGTAACCATAACGATGCGACGGTCAGCTTTACGTCGCATCTGTCCGGACCGGTGCCTGTTATCAATCCACCATTCACTGATGGCAGCCTGAATATTACAGAAGCGGCCGGTGTGAATGTCATCACCGGTAACACCGGCATCACCGGCGACAACCAGAACGTCAAACTGACCATTGATGTGAACGGCACGACTTATACCGCGACTGTCGATCCGACAACCGGTGACTGGGCGGTAAGCCTGCCTGCGGGCGTGCTGAGTTCTCTGGGCAGCGGTACGCATGATATCAACGTGACGGTGACCGATGCCGCAGGCAACAGTTCGCCAGCGACGCTGCCATTCATCAGCTACCTCACCGCGCCGGATGTCACCATCAATACGCCATTTGGTGATGGTTATCTGAGTGCCGCCGAAGCCGCCGCGGCTGCCACAACGCCAATCATCCTCAGCGGGACGACGGGAGTAACTGGCACCGGGCAAAGCGTGGTGGTTTTTGTCGGGGGGATCCCTATTTCGGGCGCGACGGTAGATGCGAACGGTAACTGGACGGTTTCTCTGACTTCGGGCGAAATCGCCGATCTGCCGCAGGGCCCGCAGCAAATCAGCGTGACCGCGACGGACGGCGGCGGTAATACCGATTCGGCCTCAGCTGATATCGGCATTTCCGTCACGCTGCTTCCGGCCGTGGCAGTCACATCCTTCGCCGGTACCGGTTTTGATCTGACGTATGCAGAAAGCCAGAGCCCGCAAACCATCACCGGTTCAACGGCGAATGTGCAGGCCGGACAACAGGTCACGGTGACGGTCGGTGGTATTTCGCATCAGGCTACCGTGCAGGGCGACGGCACCTGGAGTGCCACCTTTACACCCGCTGAACTGGCAACGCTCGACAGCGCGGACACGATCACCGCTTCTGTGAGTGACCTGGCCGGTAACACGGCAAATCTGCTGGCGCCTCAGGCTATTACTGTTGATCTGCCGCCACCGCCATTGACCCCAACGCTGAGCATCGATCCGGTGACCGGCGACAACATCATTAACGTGGCGGATGGCAATCTGACGACTATTACGGTGTCTGGTAAGGTGCTCAATATCCCGGATACCACTTTGGTCACCGTTACCGTCGGGGGAGATCAGCATATTGCCGTGGTGACCGGCGGTGTCTGGTCAATTGCAGTACCCGCCAGTGACTTTACCGATGGCACCACCACCATTACCGCATCTACATTAATTCCGTCAACCAATGCGACCAGCAACGTGCTGGTGGATCTCACCGCGCCGGTGGTGACCATTAACGACTTTACCGCTGATAACACCATTAACAACCTTGAATCGAAATCGTCGCAGACCATTTCGGGGACGGTTGCTGATAACAACAATAATGATGTGGGCAGTGTGGTGACCGTGACGCTCAACGGCAAAACCTACACCACGACGGTGCTGACCGGCGGCGTCTGGTCGGTCAGTGTGCCTGCCGCCGATCTGCAGGCATTGCCACAAACGGCTACCGGCGGAGTTAACGTCATTACCGCAACGGTGACAGATGCCGCAGGGAATACAGGCAATGCAACACCGCATCCGATCACTGTCGATACCACCGCGCCGTTGCTGGCGCTGGATGTGGTCGCCGGGAATAACGTCATCAATCTGGTGGAATCACTGGCCAACGTACTGGTCGGCGGGACATCCAGCGGGGCTGACGGTCAGACGGTGAACGTCACACTAGGCGGCGCGTCGATTGGTACGGCACTTATTCAGCCGGGCGGGGCATGGTCGCTCAACCTGACGCCAGCGCAGTTGCTGTTGCTTAACGACGGCACCCTGACACTGGCGGCCACGGTAATGGATGCGGCGGGTAACACCACCAGCGTCAGTACCGGTCTGGATATCTTCTTCAACAAACTGCTCGCACTGAATGTGACCAGCGGTCTGGGGCTGACGGATGGCTTCCTCAATCTGGCGGAATCGCAGGTGGCGCAAACCATCAGCGGGACGGCGATTGGTGCAGGCGTGGGGTCTGTGGTCTCGACCATCATCAATGGCACGCCGCTGTCGGCAATCGTCGGGGCTAACGGTGCGTGGTCACTGAACATTCCGGCGGCGGTGCTCGGTGCACTGGGTGATGGTCAGCAGGTGCTGAACCTGAATCTGACCGATGCAGCAGGCAACGTGACCGCCTCCGTACTGAATCTGGACGTTATTAAAACGCTGCCAGTGCTGGGCAATCTGGATCCGCTCTTTGGTGGCAATGGCCTGCTGAATGCGGCGGAATCTCTGCTGGCACAAACTATCGGCGGCGCAGCGACGGCGGTGGACGGCACCTTAGTCACCGTGACGCTCGGCGGTAAAACTTACACCACCACGGTAACGGCGGGCACCTGGAACCTTCAGATCCAGCCGGGCGATCTGGGTGCGCTGCTTGATGGCAATCTGAATCTGGGTATCACCCTGACAGACCCGGCAGGCAACACGTCTTCTACCACTATTCCGGTGGGGATAGCCATCCACAATCTGCCACAAGTGGTGCTCAACACCGTGTTTGGCGACGGCGTGCTCAACATCGCCGATCTGCTGGTCAATCAGACGATCAGCGGTACCGTCTCGAATGTGGCAGAGGGCACAGCCATCGCAGTGCATGTCGGTACGCAAACTATTAACGGCGTCGTTGATGCGACGGGGCATTTCCTGGTCACCGTTCCGCCATCCGTGCTCGGCTTGCTGAGTGGCACAACCGCGGCAGTCAGCGTTACGGTGGCTGATGCGGCCGGAAACGTCGGTTCGGCGGCAGCGAATGCGGTGCTGGATCTGGTGAGACCGGTGATCAATGTCACTTCGGTGCTGGGCGATGGCCTGCTCAATGCTGCGGATGCCCTGACGACTCAGGTGATTGGCGGCACCGTCGGCGGCGTCGCGGCGGGCACGCAGGTTCAGGTTTCGCTGGGCGGGAAAACCTTCCTCGGCGCGACCGACGGTACCGGCGCATTCAGCATCACCCTGCAACCGGGTGACCTGAAAGCGCTGGGTGACGGCACCTTCCCGGTCGTGGTTTCTGTTACCGATGCTGGCGGTAATACCAGCACCAGCAGCAGCACGCTGACTTCCATCATCAACGCAGTACCGAAAATTGTGCTGGATCCTGTTTTCGGTGCAGACGGCATCCTGAACGCGGCGGAAGCGCTGCTGACGCAAACTATCAGCGGGACAGTCACTAACGGGCATGTTGGCGAAACGGTCAACATTAACGTCGGCGGCGGCCTGATTAACCTGACGGCAACCGTGGGCAGTGACGGCACGTTCTCCGCTTCTCTGACACCGCTTCAGCTGGCCGGATTGCTGGACGGCAATCTGACCATCGTCACCACCGTGACCGATGCGGTGGGTAACACGGCGTCGAATACCGTGGGGCTGAGTGTCGGTATCCATAATCTGCCGTCGATTGTTCTTAATCCGGTCTTTGGCGATGGCGTGCTGAACGTCGTTGACCTGCTGACCGGCCAGACCATCAGCGGTATTGCGACCAACGTTGCGCAGGGTACGCAGGTGCAGATTTCCCTGAATGGCAAAAACTATCTTGCCACCGTGGGAGTGGGCGGCGCATTCAGCGTGACGGTGCCGGTGACGGATCTGGGCGCCATTCTCAATGGTACACAATCGGTCGTCGCCAGCCTGGTGGATGGCACCGGCAACACGGCGTCTGTCAGCAATCTGCTGAACGTGGTATCGCAGTCTCTGCCTACCATTACGATCAACCCGCTGTTTGGCGATGGTCTGCTGAACGCGGCGGATGCGCTGCTGACGCAAACCATCAGCGGTACCACTACCAACGCGCAGGGCTCAACCGTGACCCTGAACGTCGGCGGAAATACCCTGACCGCGCTGGTGAAAGCCGATGGCACCTTCAGCGTGGCTATCCCGCAACTGACTCTGTCCAGCCTGCTCGACGGTACGCTGAACGTCGGTGCTTCCATCACTAACGCCGCCGGTCATTCAACCAGCGGAAGCGCAACCGCAACGGTCGGTATTCACCTCCTGCCAACGCTGTCACTCGGCACGTTGTTTGGCGGCGACGGTTACCTGAATGCTGCCGAAGCGGGCGCTAACACCAACGTAACCGGGACTTCAAACCTGCTTAACGGCACGGTGTCGGTGACGATTGGAGGCGTGACGCACACCGGCACCATCACCAACGGCGCGTGGAGTGTGCCGTTTACCTCAGCAGAGCTGAAAGGGCTGGCGGATGGCTCGACGCAGGTTTCTGTCTCGGTCGCAGACGTTGTGGGTAACACCGCGATTATCTCTGATCCGCTGAATGTGCTGACACACGCGCTGCCGCTGGTGGCGCTGAATCCATTACTCGGGCTGACGCTCGGTGTGGTCGGCGGCATCCTCGGTGGTCAGGGGCTGACGCTGAGCGGGACCAGCCGCAATATCGCACAAGGTGGCCAGGTCAGCGTCACGCTGCTGGGCAATACGCTGGCGGGGACCGTGCAGGGGGATGGTTCGTGGACAGTAAAACTTTCCAGTGCGCTGCTGAGCAGTTACGGACTGGTGGGCTTACTGAACGCACTGCTCGGCGCGATTGTTGAGCTGAAAGCGGTCGATGCGGCCGGTAACGGATTTGATGCTCACGTCGGGCTGACGGTCGGTTCTTCATTACCGGCTGAACCCGCAACGCTGATGGCAACGTCACAGGCAGTGGACGATACCCATACGCTGGCGGCGGTTCACACCTCCGATACCAGCAGTTCCACCACTGATACCAGCACAACGCACGCCGCCAGTACGCTGACGGATCCGCTGGTGACAACGGACACCAGTGCTTCAACCACCACCACCCACGACACCACCACGGCGGACACCACCGCGCATGCGGACACGGCGTTCTCCATTGGCGGTGTGACCCTCGACCTGACGGCAACGGACGGCGTCGCCATCGGCGGTGCGGGCAACGATACCATTTCGGTTCATACGCTCGATTTCTCGCAAATCGACGGCGGAACCGGTGTCGATACCTTACTGCTGGCGGGCACCAATCAGCATCTGGATCTGACCGTACTCGGGCTGAAAGTCGAGCATATCGACATCTTCGACCTGGGGACTTCCGGCACCAACAGCATCTCGCTGAATCTGCATGAGGCGCTGAACGTGAAGGACAATCCCACTGACGAAGTGATCATCAAAGGGGGCGAGGGCAGTCTGGTGAACCTGCAAATGGGCACCGACGGCGCATGGAACGAAAGCGGGCAACGCACGGTGGATGGCCTGACCTTCGACGTTTATCACAACGCATCAATGGATGCATCGAACACCCTGGGAGACGTTCTGGTGCAACACGGTCTGCACGTACAACAGAGTTAATGCTGTACGCCTCCCTCTGCGAAGGGGGAGGCGTAACACGCAAGCTTTTAAAAAAACAAAAAAATCGGCGTAATTAAGTGGTGTCGGTAATGAAAAAAAAGAGAGCAATACGGCAAATCGCCGTTGTGTTGGGCACCTTGTGCCTGGCGGGGTTAACAGGGAATACGGGTGTGATGGCGGCGGAAAAACAGCCGGAATTTAACTGGCAGGCGGCACCCACGGAGGAAATGCGCGCCAGCCTGACGTTACGGGATGCCATTCTGCGGGCGTTCGCGCGTAACCCGCAAATAGCGGAAGCGGCGGCGCAAATCCGCGTCGGCGGCGGGAATCTGGACGCGGCGAAAAGTGCGTGGTATCCGCAGGTTTCATTACAAGGGTCAGCAGGGCAATCGCGGCAGACCTATTCATCAGGTGACCAGAGCAGCAACGGATCGGCGGGGATTCAGCTCAGCCAGCTGCTGTGGGACTTTGGTAAAACCAACGGCAGTATCGGTGAGCAGGAATACCTGTCGGATTCCTATCGCTTTTCGCTTTACAGCACCATGACCGATGTGGCGCTGAGCACCATGCAGGCGTACCTCTCGGTGAAACGCTTTCAGGCGTTAAGCGTGGCGGCGCAGGACAATATCGAATCGCTCACCCGCGTGAAAGATACGGCGAAGCTGCGCTCGGACGCCGGGCTGAGTTCTCAGTCTGACGTGTTGCAAGCGGAAACCCGCATTGCCGGTATGCGTGCCACAGTTGAACAATACCGCGCGCAGGAACGTTCCGCACAGGCGCAACTGACCGTGCTGACCGGCGTGGTTTCGAACAACTTGCCGGACTTGCCGGAAAGTCTCCTCAATCAGAAAGTCACTCTCGACAAAATCCCCTACGAAAACAGCACGCTGGTGCGCGCCGCACAGGCCAAGCAGCAGGCGGCGATTGAGCAGGTCAATCAGGCAGAAGCCCAGCACTGGCCGACGGTCAAAGTTCAGGCCGGTCGCACCCGTTATGACAACAACGGTACCACCGGTTCTTACTGGGATGACCAGCTCCAGCTGGCGGTAGACGCCCCGGTGTATCAGGGCGGCGCGGTCAGTGCCAAAGTCCGGGCGGCAGAAGGGCAACGGCAGGCGGCGCAGGCGGATGTCGAAAAAGCCAAGCTGGATATCAACCAGAAAGCCTCAACGGCCTACGCCGACATGATCGGCGGTCAGCAGCGGCAGATCGCGGGTGAAGAACAGTATTCCAGCGCCACACATACCCGCAGCGTGTATCAGGACGAATACAAACTCAGTAAACGCAGCCTGAACGATTTACTCAGTGTCGAACAGGACGTCTTTCAGGCGGACACGTCGCGCATCGGCGCGCTTTATGACGGCTGGGATGCCACCGTGCGGTACGCCGCGGCGGTGGACAATCTTGTCGATATGTTAGGTATCGACCGGCAGAAACAATCAGGTGACACCATCCCGGCGCTGTAAGGCGAAACAGGCCGTGGGAACCCAGAAGCATTCGATACCGAGGTTGAAATGAGCAACGAAACAACAACACCTTTGTCGATCGACGTCTGGATAAGCGCCATGGGGCGTGTGGCCGAAACATTCGGTAAGCCAGCAGACTCACTTTATCTTCGCCAGCAAATGCGCTGGTTTGAACATCAGCCGCTGCGTCGTCAGCTCGACCGTCTGAGCGGGCTGATGGGGTTACAGATTGGCATGGTCAGCTGGAATCAGGTGCGCTGGCGTCAGGAAATTTTGCCCGCGGTGATAACCCTGGCACAGGGCGGCATTGCGGTGCTTGAACAGTTACACGATGACGGCAAGGTGGATTACTGGCTGAGCGACGGCGGTGACTTGGTGCGTTCGGCGGAGCTGGTCACGTTACTTGAGCAAAGTACCGGACCGGTCTTTCTGGTCGGCGTAGCGGCGCGCGGACGCGATGAGCGTATTGATCAGTTCGTTCAGCCGCATAAAAAACACTGGTTCTGGGAAAACTTTCGCGGCAGCGGGCGGAAAATCGCAGAAATCTCACTGGCGTCGATTCTCGGTAACGTGCTGGCGCTGGCCGGGATTTTATTCTCGATGCAGGTTTACGACCGCGTTATTCCGGCACAATCTTTCCCGACTTTATGGGTGCTGTTCTTCGGCGTGGTGCTGGCGGCAGGCATGGAATATGTCATCCGCCTGATGCGCACGCTGGTATCAGATCTCATGGGGAAGAAAATCGACCTCAAAGTGTCTTCGCTGTTTTTTGTGCGGGCGATGAACATCAAAAATGACGACCGGCCAAAATCTACCGGTTCCTTTATCTCTCAGCTGCGCGAAATCGATCAGGTGCGCGAACTGCTGACGTCTACCACCGTCAGCGCCGCCGCCGATATGCCGTTCGTCCTGCTGTTCCTCGGCATTATGTTTTTCATCGGCGGCCCGCTGGTGATCATCCCGCTGCTGGCCATCCCGCTGATTGTTATTCCCGGCATACTGATCCAGTGGCCGATGGCCAAACTGGCGAAAGAGGGGATGCGTGAAAGTGCGCTGCGAAACGCGGTGCTGGTGGAAACCATCGAAGGCATCGAAGACATCAAAGCCTTGCAGGCCGAAGCCTATTTTCAGCGTCAGTGGGAACAGACGCACGAAGTCAGCGCGGCGGTCGGCATGAAACAACGCCTGTGGGGCGCACGCCTGACCGGCTGGGCATCCACCGTCCAGCAACTGACTTATGGCGGGATGCTGGTGTTCGGGGTGTATCTGGTGCTGAGCGGCGATATCACCACCGGTACGCTGGTGGCCAGCAGTATGTTGTCGTCGCGCACCATTGCGCCGCTGATGCAGCTGACGATGGTATTTTCCCGCTGGCAGCACGCCAAAAGCGCCATGCACGGGCTGGATGAATTACTGAAAAAACCTATCGACCGGCCTGCGGATGCACAGCTGTCACATTGTCCGTCGCTCAGCGGCCATTTCAACGTGCGCAATCTGCAATACACCTACGATAAAGAGAATTCGCCGAATGTGCTGGGGATCGGCCAGCTGGAAATTAAGCCCGGTGAACGGGTGGCGATCCTCGGCAAAGTCGGCGCCGGGAAATCCACGCTGCTGAAATTGCTTTCCGGTCAGGCCAGTCCGTCGCAGGGAAAAATCCTGATCGACGGCGTGGATATGACCAAAGTTGAACCGGCCGATATCCGCCGTCAGCTGGGGTATCTGTCGCAGGATTCACGGCTGTTTTTCGGCACGCTGCGCCAGAACCTGATGCTCGGTTATCCGCATGCGTCTGACCAGGAAATGCTACAGGCGCTGCGCATCAGCGGCGCGCTGAGTATGGTGCAGGCCGATGCGTCGAGTCTGGATAAAATCATTAATGAAGGCGGGCGCGGACTTTCCGGCGGGCAGCGCCAGATGGTGATGCTGAGCCGCATGATCCTGCGCAATCCGCAGGTGGTGCTGATGGACGAACCGACGGCGTCGATGGATGAACAACTGGAGGAATATGTGATCCGCCAGCTTCACGCCTGGCTGGTCGGACGCACGCTGATTGTGGTCACGCACCGCCCGGCGCTGCTCAAACTGGTAGACCGGATTGTGGTGATGGACAACGGACGGGTGGTAGCTGACGGACCGCGGGATCAGATCCTTGCGAAAGCGGCCAGCAATACGCCCGCTCCGGCTGCGGCCGTGGTGGCGGACAACAAACAAGGCGCAGCCTGAGCTGCTAAGGACATCGCATGGCACATCTCACTTTGCATGATGAACTGGAAGCCGAAGGCCGCAAAGTATCGTGGATCATCTGGGTTTCGCTGGCCTGTCTGCTGATTTTCTTCGTCTGGGCGCGGTTTGCCCAGCTCGATGAAGTTACTGTCGGAACCGGCAAAGTCACGCCATCGAGTAAAGCGCAGCAGATCGACTCGCTCGACGGCGGCGTTATTTTAAAACTGATGGTGCAGGAAGGCTCGGTGGTCAATCGCGGTCAGTTACTCGCGCAGCTTGACCCGACGCGTTCGCAGTCCAATTACGGTGAAGCCGCTTCCAGAGTGCGCACATTGCGGGCATCGTCTGAACGGCTGAGTGCCGAACTGACCGGCGCTCCGCTGAAATTCAGTCCGGAAACCATGAAATCCCCTGAACTGGTGGCGCGTGAACGTCAGCTGTATTTATCGCGTAAACAGAACCGCGACGAAACCGTCAGCAACCTGCAGCAGTCGCTCAAACTGGTGAATGATGAAATCAACATGACCCAGCCGCTGGTGGCGAAGGGCGCGGCGGGGCAGGTGGAAGTGATCCGGCTGAAACGTCAGGCCAGCGAACTTCGCGGAAAAATCGACGATGCCATCAACCAGTACGCCGTGCGCGCCCGTGAAGAGCAGGTGAAGAACAACGCCGATCTGGACGCCGAATTACAGGTGATGGCGGGGAAAGAGGATCAGGTAACGCGTTCTGAACTCTATTCGCCGGTGCACGGTATTGTAAAAGATATTCAGGTATCGACCGTCGGCGGCGTGTTACAGCCAGGCGGCAAACTGATGGAAATCGTGCCGATTGAAGATCAGCTGCTGATTGAAACCCGCATCAATCCGCGTGATATCGCCTATATCCGTCCGGGATTACCGGCAACGGTTAAAATCTCGGCCTACGACTCGTCTATTTATGGTGATCTTGAAGGCAAAGTCGAAGGCGTTTCGCCGGATACCTTGCAGGATGAGGTGAAGCGCGATCAGTATTATTACCGCGTGTACGTGCGCACCGATAAAGCCTTCCTGACCAACAAAGCCGGACGCCAGTTCCCGATAGTACCGGGGATGGTGGCGAACGTGGACATTAAAACCGGCCAGAAAAGCGTGCTGGATTATCTGATCAAGCCGCTGAATAAGGTTAAGGAATCGTTGAGGGAGAGATAGCAGGAGGCCGCTGCTTGTGCGGCTTTTAGGTCAACTTCAACTTCAAGGTCGTGGGCGTCGGCCCACACCGACTTGGGGGGCGGCCAATCGCCGCCACCCCCCAAGACCCCCCGGGCTCTTTCACTGCGCGCTATCGCGGGCACGACGGACATGTTCCGGCACATGGGTGAGTGGCGCAAATCCAGGTGCTTCGCACTACCTTCTCTCAGTCTTCGAGCCTTTGGTCTCGAAGCCGCTCCGTTCAGCTGAATTTTGAGCACGCCATTGTGCTTTCTAAAGCAGATGTGTTTTTTTTTTAATTTAAGATCGTGCGGGCGGTTCAGAAAACTTGCTGAATGAGAGGTTGCAGACCTGAGGCTGCAATCCCGAAATGAAGGCACCGCGAAGCGGCAAGATTTCCAGCCTGTCGGTGAGATACCTGAAACATGGCCAGCGAGCAGAGCGCGCAGTTTAAGAGCCCGGGATTCTCAAGGGGTGCGGCGATAGGCGCCCCTTGAGGCCAGCTTGGGTGGCAACCCAAGGTGTTGAACTTGGCCTGAGGCCAGCTTGGATGCCAACCCCAAGATCTCAGCCCGCTATTGCAGCGGCTCCTGCAAACGAAACTCCGCTACCGGATCTTCCACCTCTGCTTTCCGTTTGTCCTGCCATAGACTCATCCGTGCCCGCAGTGAGCCGCTGAGTTCTTCATGTACCTGCTTCGCGGCTTCGGAATCCGGATTCAGCTCGAGTACGAATTCCATATATTTATCTGCGGTATAACGGTTTTTCTTCACGCCGGTACCGGTCAGCCATGCCATGCCGAGGGTGTAAGCGGCTTCGGCGCGATCGGGGTGTTGTGCGTTATGCAGAATTTCCGGCAGCCAGACTTCAGCAGCCTGACGTTTTTCGGCATCTGAACCGTTGTCCAGCGCGCAACTTGCACGGAAATAGGCGGCGGATAAATGCCCGGCATCCATCGCCCGCTGATACCAGTGCATGGCTTGTTCATAATCGGGTTCACCGCCAAGCCCTTCACGCAGCGCATTGGCGCAGGTAAACATGGCGGGCACCATGCCCGAACGGGCGGCGCTCAGCACGCAGTCCATGGCATTACTGTCGTTGTGATACTGCTCCGGCACATCCTGATGCCAGCCATTGCGGTAGAAAAAGTACAGCTCATAGCAATGGATCGCGCTGCCGTGGCGGGCCATTTCAGTCATCAGAAAATGTGCCGCGTCCAGATCGTCATTGATCGCCATGTCGTGTGCCAGCGTGACCAGATCTTTTACCGGTTGCTCGTCGCCCGCTTGCAGAATAAGCGACCACGCATGTTCCATCAGTCCCGCACATAATTCAGGGCGCGCCGGTAGTCCGTACAGGCCTGATTGCAGAGCCGTCGCGGCGAAAGCCACCAGCACCGGATCGTTTGCCTGACTCAGACCGCGGGTCAGCAGCTGTGTCAGTACCGGTAAACCTTCCTGATGACCATTGGCCAGTACGGCGCGGGAGATAAACATCCGCGCGGCGTGGCCGGGCATCGCCTGCGGTGAGACAGCAAATAAATCGTTATATACGGCCAGGCCGGCCTGATCGTCGTCCTGCCAGTAGGCGATGCAGATCCCGGCCAGACTCAGCAGACGGATCCGCGTTTCCGGCGACAGAGGCTGTGCCAGTAATCCGGCTAAGCGTGATTGTAATTCCAGCGCCTGCGGCGATTCACTGTCGGCGATATCGCCGGAAAGCGCATCGCACAACGCATTAGCGCGGAACTGATTGCGCTCTTCTTCACTGAATTCTGCGCACAGCGGACTGTCGATAATCTGCATCTGTTGCGCGTCACTGCCGCCCCAGAAAGCGGAATGGAATAAAAGGTAGGATTCCATAGTGCCGACGTCCGCGTGGCGTACTGACATCGCCATGCGCAGCCAGTAATCCAACGCTTCTTCGTCGTTTTTGCGGGTTTGTTGTAGCGCCGCAGGGAGCACTTGCGGCCAGTGCGTAGCGGGCTCGAATCCCAGCGCGTGGATGTGCGCCACACCGGCCCGCCAGATTTCACTGCCCTGAATCGAAAACTTTTCATGCAAAGGTTTGGGAATTTCACCCGCAAACAATGCCTTCAGCCAGTAAGGCTCACCAAAACCGCCACTCAGGTTCATCATATGGCGCAGCGCGTGCGTCGGGCGCGGGTGCAGTTCAATGGCGCGCAAAAATGACAGCACCGCATAGTCACAGCATAACTGTGCGCCCAGCCACTGGTGGTCAGCGACTTCTTCACCTTCCTGTGGCTGGCGGATAATCCAGGCATTTTCATGCCAGACCATTCCCAGCAAAGCATGGGCGTGATAGCTCTGCGGGCATTGCTGCACCCAGTCACTGAGTATTTCCAGCGGATTGAGCGGAGGGGATTCTGTGCCGGTAAACAGCGTCGCCGGATGCATCAGCAGTCCGTAATCACTGTGGCCTTCGCCCTGATTCTGCCAGCCACGCATTTGTGACAACAGCCACTCGTCGAGTTTTAGAAAACGGCGGGTCGCCAGAAGCATTCTGGCTTTGGAAATGTTGTCGTGCTGGTCCTGTTGTGGCATGAGGTTCCCTGAACTGTTGAGTAAAAACGGTGTTTTGCGCGGCACCCGAAGTCTAACTTTGTTCCCCTGCGCGATCAGCGGGATTGGTCTGACTTTGGCTATAGTAACGGATCCGAACCGTCACTGACTAACAAAGCCGTACATAATAAAGATTAATAATCATCCTAAAATTTCTTATTAATTGAACAGATTAGATATCAACTATTAAGAAAATCGGAATTTGAAAGATGGAGAAAGTATGAGGTAATTAAGGAGAAATACAGTTTAGTAGCGAAATTTAATTAGTGATCAATGTCACATCTGATAATTATCTCTTTGGAAAACAAAAAAAAACCGACCACAAAGGGTCGGCTGTTGTTTCCACAAAACGGGGAATGAGGGTAATAAATAACAAATAATGATGATAGCGAGAAAGAGTATATATTATCGTTGAATAGATGCTTTATCACTTAGTGCGGTAACTAATTTAGTTAATATCATGTTTTTAAAGGTTTTTTATTTAATTTAGCTTTGCGTGCTTTATTTTAACAAACAATCGCAGGTCTAAATTTACCCAATTTTAATAAATTGTTACACCTTTAAATACTTCGGAAATATATTAACTAATTTCGTATCATTTTCTTTCTGGATTAATAGTATTTATATCAAGAGAATGGAATTGCCATGTCGGGCCAACATTTATACAGATACCAACAAGCGTTAAGCAGATTTAAATCAGTAAAAACGTGTACTTTACATTCAGTGGCACGGCCCGACACCTATCGAGGACAGAAAAATGAAACTCCGTGTTCTTTCACTCATGATCCCTGCATTAGTGGTCGCAGGATCAGCAAGTGCGGCAGAAGTTTATAATAAAGATGGTAATAAACTCGACCTGTACGGTCTGGTTGATGGTTTGCACTATTTTTCAAATAATGCCGGCAGCGATGGTGATCAGAGCTACATCCGTCTGGGCTTCAAAGGCGAAACTCAGATAACCGACCAGCTGACCGGTTACGGCCAGTGGGAATATCAGGTTCAGGCTAATCAGGCTGAAAGCTCTGATGACGGCGACCGTGCATTTACCCGTTACGGTTTCGCAGGTCTGAAATTTGGTGATATGGGTTCCTTCGACTACGGTCGTAACAACGGCGTAATGTATGACGTTGCCGCCTGGACCGACATGCAGCCAGAGTTCGATGGTTCAACCTACGGTGCTGACCAGTTCCTGTATCAGCGTACCAATGGCGTTGCAACGTATCGTAACGAAAACTTCTTCGGTCTGGTCGACGGTCTGCATTTCGCTCTGCAATATCAGGGCAAAAATGACAGCGGCGGCGGTGAACCGGGTACACGCGATGTGCTGACTCAGAATGGCGACGGTTACGGTATGTCCCTGAGCTACGATATTGGCGCGGGCGTCAGCGTGGCAGGTGCGTTCTTTAACTCAGACCGTACTGATGAGCAAAATAGCGCACCGGGCATCATGGGCGACGGTAAAAAAGCCGAAGGTTACACCGGCGGTCTGAAATATGACGCCAACAACGTTTATGTGGCTGCCATGTTTACTCAGGCTTACAACGCTTCCCGCTTCGGTTCTACCGATTCAGAAGCTTACGGTTATGCTAACCAGTCACAGGCATTCGAAGCTTACGCAAGCTATCAGTTCGACTTCGGTCTGCGTCCGTTCGTGGCATATAACCAAACTCGCGGTAAAGATTTAGGCACTGACCGTCTGGGCAACAACTACCAGGATCAGGATCTGGTGAAATTTGTCGACCTGGGTGCGACTTACTACTTCAACAAAAACATGTCGGCCTATGTTGACTACAAAATCAACCTGATCGACAGCAGCACCTTCACCGATAACGCCGGTATCAACACCGATGACGTTACCGCTGTAGGTCTGGTGTATCAGTTCTAAGCGTGCCTTTCTCAGACACAGAATAGCGTTTAGATTTGAGTCATAAAGAACAAGCAGTAAAAGAACGCGGTCTCTGATGGCCGCGTTTTTTATGGGCACAATTTGAGGTGAGAACCCCGCAAAACGCCGCTATTGTGTTGGGGTGCATTTCTTCCACAGCCGAGGTCATTATGTCCGTTAAACCACCGTTACCGCCTTTTACCCGCGAAAGTGCTATCGAAAAAGTCCGCCTGGCCGAAGATGCCTGGAACAGCCGCGACCCGCAGCGTGTCAGTCAGGTCTATTCTGCTGATACCCTGTGGCGTAACCGCAGTGAATTTGTTCACGGTCAGGAAGCTGTCGTGGCTTTTCTGCAGCGCAAATGGGCTAAAGAGCTGGATTATCGTCTGATTAAAGAGATTTGGGCATTTGATGGCGCGCGGATTGCTGTGCGTTTTGCCTACGAATGGCATGACGATTCAGGTAACTGGTTCCGCAGTTTTGGCAATGAAAACTGGGAATTTAACGAACAGGGGCAGATGTTTGCACGCCATGCCTGTATTAACGATTTACCGATTCAGGAAAGTGAGCGGAAATTCCATTGGCCTCTCGGACGCAGGCCGGACGATCATCCTGGCCTGAGCGAGTTTGGATTCTGACGGTTTCAGGCTGATTTTTGGTGGATCAGATGCAGCGGGGGAGAAACATCGAGTTCGATTTCCGGATTCTGGCGAAATTCATGCGGCGTGATATTGAAACGCTTGCGGAACATGTAGGTAAAGTGTGACTGCGAGCCGAAGCCGAAATCCATCGCGATGTCGAAAATCGGTGTATCACTGCTGCTCAGCTGATAAACAGCACTCGCCAGACGACGTTCCCTGATGTACTTCCCCAGAGAAATGCCTGTCGATTCTTTGAACAATTTTTGCATGTGCCAAAGCGAATAGCCTGAGTACTCAGCCAGTTCTTCAAGGTGGATGACACGACCAAGATGGCCTTCAATCCATTTGCTGAGTGCGCAGACGATAGCGATATGAATATCCTGAGCCATAACCAGTCTGTTTTAAGGTTGAATATCGCTATTATACACGACTTCGCCGTGATGGCGTGGCAGGTGTTGCTCTGAGGTGTATGACAACAGAAGTGACAAAAATGGCCCGCTGAAAAGGAGTGGACAAGCACTCTGACGGGCCACGATTTAGCGTAACAGCATCCAGTGGATGAGGCGGGCGATACCATCGTCCACCAGAACGATCCCGACAAGGATAAGAACAATGATGATGTAAAAGTTCTTACCGGTTGGCAAAGTGGCTCCTCCCTTCATCCCTGTTCAGGGCATAAAATTCGGTTACCACGGGCCACTGCCCCGCATATTTAGTGCAATAACACTCAGACAAACCGCAACGAATATCAGAAAAACGATAAGGAGCCGTTTCATTCTTTTTACAGAGCTTACGCTCTTCCTCCAGCGTGGATCTTTAGCCAACAGTGCAAGCGAACGTTAACCGCTTCTTGCTGGGAGATCCAGTCTGGAAGGACTTTTTATGGTGTTTGTTTAACTATTTATGCTATTCGTTTAATTATTAACACTGTTCGTTCAGCTTTTTACAAGAGCCGGTTAACCATCAGTAGCAGGGCGTCGCACCAGATCGGTTTTCTGACCGCCGTTAATGACGGTTGTCGGCGGTGTTTCAGGCACCAGCGCATCCGGAGCAATGTTCATATGGTTGAGGATTTCCCCCATGATTTGCCCGAAGATAGGCCCTGCAACGGAACCACCAAAGTGTTTACCGGCCTGCGGATTGTTGACCATCACCACCAGCGCCACGCGCGGGTTACTGGCCGGTGCCACACCGGCGGTATAGTTGATGTAACCGCCATCGTATTTGCCGCTGGCACCCATTTTTTCCGCCGTACCGGTTTTAATCGCCAGACGATAACCCGGCACCGCCGCACTGAGGCCTGAGCCTCCCGGCAGGGCGTCACTTTCCATCATATGAATCACGGTTCTGACCACGTCAGCCGACATCACACGAGTGCCTAACACCGGTGGCGTGACTTTGGTAATCGACAGTGGCCGGTAAATGCCTTCTGCACCAATCGTGGCGTATTCGCGGGCAATTTGCAGCGGTGTTACGCGCAGGCCATAACCGAATGAGAAGGTTGCACGTTCGATATCCGCCCAGCGGTCACGGTGCGCCGGGAAATAACCACTGCTCTCGCCGCCAATACCTAAATCTGTAGGTCTGCCCAGACCGAATGACTGATAAAGCTGAACCAGCACGTTCGCAGGCATCGCCAGTGCGATATGAGATACCGCGATGTCGCTCGATTTCTGCAAAATACCGGTGATGGTCAGTGCCGGCCAGTGGCCAACGTCGCGGATCAGGTGTCCGTTAACGGTGTACGGATGTGTATCGAGAACCGAATCAGGGCGGATCATATGGCGGTTCAGACCGGCCATCACCACCAGCGGTTTCACCGTCGAACCAGGCTCAAAGCTGTCGCTGATCGCCACATTTCGCATGTCTTTCGGAGGCACGCCCGCGTAATTATTCGGGTTGTAAGAAGGGTAGGAGGCCATCCCCAGAATTTCGCCGGTATTCACATCCACCAGAACGGCCGCACCGGACTCTGCCTGGTTAAGCGTCACGCCATCGCGCAGGCGGGAATACAGAACGTACTGCATAAAACTGTCGATGCTGAGATTAATCGTTGGCGGCTGTTGTGGCGCAACTTCTTTGAGGATACCGATGACATTGCCGTGGCGATCCTGACGGTATTCGCGCATCCCCGGCTTGCCCTGCAACAGCGCATTAAAGCCTTTTTCCAGTCCGGTCAGGCCTTCGTTATCAGTCCCGACCACACCGACCAGGTTCGCTGCGGCTTCACTCATCGGGTAATAGCGGCTGTCATCAAGCTGAGTGCTGATGCCACCAAGATGGAGCTGGCTGATATCGGCGGCAATGCCTTCTTCGATTTTACGGCCAAGATAAACAAAGCGGCGCTGCGGATCGCTGGTGATAGTTTGCTGTAACTGGGAAAGCGGCATATCCAGCGCAGAGGCCAGATATTGCCATTTCGGACTGTTCAGATCGCTGTGCAATTCAAGCACGCGGAACGGGTCGGCGATAATGTCTTTGGATGCCACACTGAGTGCCAGCGGGTGTCCGTTGCGGTCAACAATGGTACCGCGCCCGGCAGGGATCACGCTGGAACGCAGGGAGCGGGAATCGGCTTCTTTTTCCAGCATTGGCTGATTAAGAAGTTGCAGGTAGCCTACGCGGCCAAGCAGAAGTGCCAGACAAAAGACGATGCCGAGACAAATCAGCGCAAAGCGCTTGGTATAAAAATGCGGTTGGGCGCTGGATTTTTTTGAGCTCGGTGGCATGGCTGTTTCGCAAAGTCATTGACGCGTTTGAAGCGAAAAGCGACGGCTCCGGGGAACAATTTCACCGCATCAAATGATGCCGGTCAGTGCCCGATAAAAATACAGCTCATCGCTCTGAAAGATAATGAAATTCGTATACCTGCACATCTTATATTAAGCCATAGAGATGGGTTGTTTATTTCAATTGCTCTTTGTAAGAAAGTGCAACGGCGAAGCCGTTTTTTACTCGACGGACAGCCATTCATCCGCTTCTTCAAACATTTCTTCCAGCATTTGGTTTAATTGCGAACGTTCCTGCTTGCTGGCACCTTGCGTATTCAGCCCGTTGGCCTGCATCGGTTTTACCTTAACTTCTGCATCCGGGAACATCCGGTGTACGCGTTTTACCAGCTCTGCTTCAATTTTTTCACTGGCATTAGGGATGCCGGAGACATTCCGTTTGTCAAAAATCAGTTCAACCCGCATGGTTTTCCTCATTATTATAAAATTTTATTAACTGGCTAAATATACAGTATGCACGGCGGGCGCTCTAGTGATTTTTGGCCTTAACTTTGGAACGCAGCGCAGATTTGCGTGCGTAAATTCATGTAATTGATGATTCATACGGCTTGTGAATGTCTGGCTGACCGTTAGAATGGCGGCCTGTCTGTGAGGGAAATGTGGATAAACAACGGCGTACAGCACTGATATTTTTTTGCCTGGCCTGTCTGGTCATACTGACTTGTATGACGCAGCGCATCGCCGGGCTGAATGCGTTGTCCGCTATTGTGCATCAGGAAACGACGACTGCACAGGTGTCCTCCACGACCTCCGAAATCGCTAAAATCCCGGCTCCCTGCGAGCTCAGCAGCAAATCACTGCTTTCTGTTCCTCCTCTGCTTTTAGAATTTGCGTTTCTGGCACTGAGCCTGCTGCTGGCATTTTTGTCACGCGGGAATATGGCGGCGATCCGCCTGCTGGTGCCACAAGCCGTCCCCGTGCCGCGCCTGCGGGTGCATTTGCGGCTCTGCGTTTTCCGGGAATAAAACACGCCTGTTTTTCATCAGGATGTGACTTTTTATTTTTGGAGAAAATCTATGCGAAGTTTATTCAGGGCAGCCGCTGGCTGTTTGCTGATGCTCTGGCTGCATACCGGATATGCTGCTGACACCGGCTGGCTGCAAAGCCCGCAAAATACCCACGCGAAAGTGCGCTTACAGGCCGAGCCTGCCCATTCTTCTGAGAAAGAAACCCGCTTGCTGCTTTCTGTCAGCCTCGAAAAGGGCTGGAAAACCTACTGGCGCTCGCCCGGAGAAGGCGGCATTGCGCCGTCGGTCGAATGGCAAAAACCGGTCACTGGGGCGCAGGCTACAGGGTACTGGCCTACGCCCGCACGCTTTGATGTGGCAGGTATCACGACTCAGGGCTATCACGACGAAGTCACGCTGCCAATAACCCTCAGCGGTCATGTGCCTGGCACCATCGCCGGAACGCTGACGCTGCCGGTTTGCAGCAGCGTGTGCATTCTCACCGACTATCATTTTAGTCTGGATCTTAATTCGTCCGCAGATAACGCAGAATTTGCACGCCAGTTCGCTGCGGCCATGGGTAAGGTACCGATTGCAGAAGGGCTGGCGGACAGCGTAACGGCAGGTTATCGCGCCGGTGTATTGCAGATTACCGCTCACCGCGAGCAGGGCTGGCAAAATCCGGAAGTTTTTACCGATACGCTGGATGGCAGTTCACTGGGCAAACCGGTGGTGAAAGTCGACGGGCAACAGGCGCAGTTCACGCTGCCGGTAACGGACGAGTGGGGCGAAAAAGCACAGGATATCAGCGGGAAAACGCTGAGCATTGTGCTGGCGGACAACGGTCTGGCGCAGCAGATAAGCCTGAATGTGAGCCCGCTTCCTGCCGCAGTTCCGGGCAGTATCGCACTCTGGCAGGTAGCGCTGATGGCGCTGGCCGGTGGGTTTATTCTCAATCTGATGCCTTGTGTTTTGCCGGTGCTGGGCATGAAACTCGGCAGTATTTTGCAGGTGGAACAGCGCAACCGGAAAAGTATTCGCGTGCAGTTTCTGGCGTCGTCGGGCGGGATCATCGTCTCGTTTCTGGCGCTGGCATTGCTGATGACATTGCTGCGTTACACTAATCAGACGCTGGGCTGGGGTATTCAGTTTCAGAACCCGCGGTTTATTGGCCTGATGGTGCTGGTCACGGCCCTGTTTACCGCCAATCTGCTGGGGTTATTTGAAATCAATCTGCCTTCACGGATGACGACCCGTCTGGCGACGCATCAGCGTTCGGGTCTTAGCGGGCACTTTGCTGAAGGCGCGTTTGCCACGCTGCTGGCGACGCCTTGTTCGGCGCCGTTTCTCGGGACTGCGGTGGCGTTTGCGCTGGCCGCACCGCTGCCGGTGCTGTGGGGACTGTTCCTGATGCTGGGCATTGGCATGAGCCTGCCCTGGCTGATGATCGCCTTGTGGCCGGGTCTGGCGATGCGCCTGCCGCGTCCGGGTCGCTGGATGTTACGGCTGCGGTTGTTCCTCGGCGTACTGATGCTGTCTGCGTGTTTGTGGCTGCTGAGCCTGATGCAAAACCATTTTTCAACGCTGTTTGTCGCTGTACTGACGGGCGCGCTGCTGGTCATGCTGTTTGTCTTATCCCTGCGGCGCTATGGTTTGCGTAACTGTGCGTTAACCGCCGGTGCTTGCGCAGTTCTGGCGGGCGCCGTCATCGTCATTGCTACGCAATTTTCCGGCGCTGGCGGGAAACCGTTGCGCGATGATATTGCCTGGCAGCCTTTGTCAGAAGAGGCGATTCAGACTGCGCTGGCGGAAAAAAAGGTGGTCTTTGTGGATGTCACTGCCGACTGGTGTGTGACCTGTAAAGCTAATAAATACAATGTCCTGATGAGTGAAGACGTGCAGAAAGCGCTGACAGACCCCGACGTCGTGGCCTTGCGCGGTGACTGGACGTTGCCGTCAAAACCAGTCAATGACTTCCTGCAAAAACGCGGCAGCGTCGCCGTGCCGTTTAATCAAATTTATGGTCCGCACAATCCTGCCGGTGAGATTTTATCGCCGTTGCTGACCCGTGATGCTGTTTTACAGGGGCTGGAAGATGCCCGTGGAGCCCGATAATGAAAACGTTAATGCTGATTATGATGATGGTGATTTCTCCGGTTGTTCTGGCGATGACGCCGGAAGACACGCTGTTTAATAACCCGGCGTCGCCGTGGTTTGGCGCGAAAAATCCCCGGCTGACGATTGTGTCCTTCACCGATTACAACTGCCCTTACTGCAAGCAGTTTGACCCGCTGCTGGAAAAGGTCGCAAAGGAAAATCCTGACATAAAAGTGGTGATTAAACTGCTGCCTTTCCGCGGCGCGAGTTCCATTATTGCAGGTCGCGCAGCGATGACCGTGTGGGAACAACATCCGGAAAAGTTTCTGGTCGTACATCAGCGGCTGATGTCTAAAAAAGGGCAGCATGATGAGGCCAGTGCGCTTGAGGCGGTGAAATATGCCGGGCTGGAACCTATCCGCGTGACGCCCGCCAGCTATCTTGAGCTGAAAACCAATGTGGAAATTGCCGAAGTGCTGGGGATTCAGGGAACGCCAGCGACGATTATTGGCGATCAGCTGATTGCCGGAGCCATCTCTTACGACGATTTGCAGAAGATCGTCAGGGAACAACTGGCGAAGGCGAAAAATGACCAGGCTTAAGCGCTGGGCCCGGGAGGGGGTGATTTTCGTCGTGCTGATTATGGTTGTGATGCTGGGGATGGATTTTCTGCGCGCGCCGAAGGCTCCGGCCAGTTTTGGCAGCCAGCCATTGCAGATACTCAACGAGCAGCCCCTGACGCTTAACGAACAAAGCCAGCAGCGTCCACTGCTGGTCTACTTCTGGGCAACGTGGTGCGGCGTCTGCAAAATGACTACACCTTCGGTTGCGCGGCTGGCCGAAGAAGGCGAGAACGTGCTGACCGTGGCGTTGCGCTCCGGTGATAACGCCACGCTGGAGCGTTATCTGCAAGGAAAGGGCATTCAGATGCCGGTGGTTAACGATGCACGTGGCGATTTGTCGGCGCAGTGGGATATCGGCGTCACCCCGACGTTTGTCATCATTGATAAAGGTCAGGTCATCGCCACGACAACCGGCTGGACATCATACCGGGGGATGAAAGCGCGGCTGTGGTGGGCGCAAATCCGCGGCTGATTTGCTGCCGTCAGAAAAAAAAGGCCTTCACCGTAGTGAAGGCCTTTCTTCATATTGAGTTCACAACAGGAAATCAGTTTGCCAGGAAACGTTTCTCATCGGTCAGTACCTGAAGCAGTAAACCCAGCTCCGGTTTCTGATCTTTAATCCGTTTGCCCTCGGTATCAAAGGCCCGGTAATCGCCGTCGCTTTCCAGTTCCAGCGTCTGCTCTGGCGTTGTGATGATCAGTGTTCCGTCATCGCTGGTCGTCACCCAGTTATGGCGGCGCTTGGCAGCAAACAAATCTTCACCCTGCGAATAATCGGCCGGTGACGTCGTGACGTGCAACAGTCGCTGCATCAGCGTAGTCATCACATCCGCATGATCAGTCAGCTTGTTGATATTCTGCGCAGGCGTACCCGGCCAGTGAATAATCAGCGGAACCTGCAACTGGCGGCGGTTCATCGAATTGCCCGAACCCCAGGTGCCGTTCTCGTTGAATTCAATGCCGTGAGACGCGGTAATAACAATTACCGTTTTATCCAGCTCACCGCGGTCTTTCAGCGATTGCAAGATAGCCTTGATCTGGTCATCAACGCTTTGAGCACCCGCCTGATAGCGGTGAACAAAAGTGTTACCTGTCGGCACGCTGTCACCGTTCTGACGCAACGCCGTGCTGATCCCGTTCAGACTGACATATGAGAACCACGGGCCATTGCCACGCACGTTCAGCCACTGCTGCCACTGATTTACCGTTTGCTCATCGGACTGCTTAACCGGCGGCGGCAGGGTGAAATCGGTCAGCAACGCCTGACGGTACAGCGGGCTGTTAAAGCCGTCAGAGGCAAACAGGCCAAATTCGTAACCCTGCTGTTCCAGTGACGTGACCAGTGCAGAAGGTTTACGTGCCGCCAGAATACCCTGCATATAGCTTGGGGAAATCCCATAGAACAGGCCAAACTGGCCGGTATCATTACGGTTGCCGGAGCTGAAATGCTGGTCAAAACGAATATTGTGTTTGGCGAAATCGCTCAGCGCTGGCATCTCGTTATCCAGCGTGGCGGTGTGAACGCCATCCATCACGATCATCAGCAAATTATACTTCGAACCGGTTTTTGCAAAGCTGATGGAATTGAGCGGATATTCCACGGCCAGCGCTTCCGGATTGCCCTGTTCGATCAGGCGTCTCTGGTATTCCTCGGCATTCAGCAGGCCATGTTTCTCAAGAAACTTACGTGCGGTCATCGGATACGAGAGCGGAAGATTCGAGCGCTGCATGGTGATCGGACGGTAGAAATTAGCATCTGCCCAGATATACATCAGGTGCGACGCAAAGAAACTGACGATGAACAGCACGACAATCGGCTTGGCGAAATTACGGCGGTTAAGGCTGCGCAGCTTTTGCCATGCCCAGGTGCCAAACAGCATTTCCAGCAGGAAAATCACCGGTACAGCGATGAACATCAACTGCCAGTCGCGCGCCATTTCGCCCTGTCCGGGGTTGACCACCAGTTCCCACACCACCGGATTGATATGCAGATGGAAGCGGGTAAAGACCGCGGTATCCACCAGCACCAGTGTCAGTCCGGCCGTCGCCAGGATTGCGGATAAAAACCGCAGCAGGCGTTGCGACATCACCACAAAGGTCAGCGGGAAGATAATCAGCAGATAGGCGGAGAAACCGATAAAGCTGAAGTGCCCAAGCCAGCTGACGAGTGCGTAAATACGCCCCTGCAACGAAGAAGGCCAGTCAGAAACAAACAGGTAGCGACTGCCGATCCCCTGCATGAGCAGGATATTAAACAGGGCGAACCAGTGCCCCCAGCTGATCATCTGGGATACTTTTTCGCGATAGCGCTGACGATTTGTCACCATGAGAGGTATTGGGCAGTTTGTGAATTAATGGGCTTTATCTTCTCTTATCGACGCTTGCAACGCTTTAGCAAAAGACTGGGACAAGGCTTTGCGTTGTGCAGGAGCGACGCTGGTATTAATAAGGTTAGTCACCATGTTGCCCAGAACCATCAAAGAAAGGTCTGTCGGGGCGCGGTGCTTTTCGAGCACGGTCGCCAGCTCGGAAAGGAGCTGTTCAACGTGTTCGTCACTGTAACGGGATGATTGTGCCATAGAGTATTGTGCTTCTTGATCTGACAAAGTCCAATATCTTAGCGTATCGCGCCTCTGTTTTCCGCATTTTTATAACTGAGATACCGTTGAGGTATTGATCGCATCTATTAATCCTTGTTTCAGACTTCGCAGTGGTTGCGGCTTTAGAGCTTCGGTGTTTGAATACGCCCCGCAGGCAAACCCTTCTTACACGGCCGCAATTCTTACAGGAGAAAGTCCCCATGAGTCTGGATATTGAGCAGATTGCTCTTCACCAGTTGAACAAACGTGACGAGCAAACGCTGGATGTTGTGCTGCGCGATACGCTTCTGACGCCGAATGCGGCCGTTGATGAAATGATGGCTGAACTGCACCGCGTTTACAGCGCCAAAAGTAAAGCTTACGGTCTTTTCAATGAAGACAGCGAACTGGCTGTGGCGTTGCGCAGTTGCCGCAAAGGGGACGACGATTTCCTGTCATTCAGCCGCGCTGCGACCGGTCGTCTGCGTGATGAACTGGCGAAATACCCGTTTGCCGAAGGCGGCGTGGTGTTGTTCTGTCATTACCGATTCCTGGCAGTTGAATATTTACTGGTGGCGGTGCTTAACAGCCGCAGCAGTATGCGCGTCAATGAGCAGCTGGATGTCAGCAGCATTCATTATCTCGATATCAATCATGCCGATATCGTGGCGCGCATTGATCTGACCGAATGGGAAACCAACCCGGGATCTACCCGTTACCTGACCTTCCTGAAAGGTCGGGTAGGGCGCAAAGTCTCTGACTTCTTCATGGATTTCCTTGGCGCGTCTGAAGGTCTGGATACCAAAGCGCAGAACCGTGGCCTGTTGCAGGCGGTGGATGATTTCTGTACCGAAGCGCAGCTCGATAAAAACGAGCGCCAGAATTACCGTCAGCAGGTTTATACCTACTGTAACGAGCAGTTGCAGGCGGGCGAAGAAATCGCGCTGGATGATTTGTCCGAAGAACTGCCGCCGTGGAATGACAAGAAATTCAAAGAGTTTACCCAGGAGCAGGGGTATCAGCTGGAAGAAACCTTCCCGGCAGATCGCAGCACCTTGCGTCAGCTGACCAAGTTCGCCGGCAGCGGCGGCGGGCTGAGCATTAACTTTGATGCCATGCTGATGGGCGAGCGTATTTTCTGGGATCCGGCCACCGATACCCTGACCATCAAAGGCACACCGCCAAATCTGCGGGATCAGTTGCAGCGTAAAGCGGGCAATAAATAACGGCTCCCTCCGCAGGGGAGGGAGCAAACCCAGTTAAGGATATATCCCCGAAAACCTGAATCGCGCCCAATAAAAAACACCGCCTGGGCGGTGTTTTTTATTTGTTCTCGCACGGCGTCCCGATGCGCAACAACTTTTTACTCGTCATCCTTCACGTTGTTGCTGCGTTAGCTACGTTCGTTCACCTGAATCACTTACCAATGTAAGTTCATCAGGACTCACTCGCTTGCTGCCTTGCTACAACCTGAATAATTTAGAGTAAAGTCGCGTTATTAAACGCGAACGAAGTCGATGTGAGCCAGTTTTGGCTTGAACGGGTGACGCTGTACAGCCTGAACTTTAACTTTGGTTTCTTTACCGTCGATAACCAGAGTAATAGCTTCAGAGTAGAACTCCGCTTTAACTTCCATGTTCTTTACAGAATCATGGTCCAGTTTGATAGAAACCGGAGCAGCTGAGCCACCGTAAACGATAGCTGGGAATTTGTTTTCTGTACGCAGGCGGCGGCTCGCACCCTTGCCCTGCTCGTCCTGTGGACGTACTTCTACATTGATAGTGATCATTGTATGTTTCTCGATTAGAACTACTTCTAAAATGTGCCCCGCCACCTGCGACCGAGTGACGAGTTGAGTACTGCAGCTTTCACACAAGGCGAAAGCGGGCGGTATGATACCGGAGCAGGGTAGTCGCAGCAATACAAATCGCCGGTTTTCTCACCCGCGCAGCTCATTGGCCCGCCGGTACCGTCCTTCGTAATCGAACATTTTTTCGCGTACCTGCCAGAACTGGCCTTTCATGCGCGCCACCACAAAATCCGGATGACGCAGTAAAACCTGCTGCGCGACAATGTCCGCGGCAGTCTTCCATTCCAGCGGTACACCCGGTGCGCGCTGATGCGGGCGCAGGAAGTTATGCAAAAACGCCATGCGCTGGGCGGGTGTCGTCAGGCGAAAACGCTCGGACACGTCAGCGCCATCCTCATCGTAGTAGGTGATTTTCAGCCATTCGCCTTTGTCATCGCGTCCGTTTTCCAGATTCATACCACCGCAGCGCAGTACCAGCGCGTCTTTCAGACGTAACGCGGCTTTGAGCATATCGTCGGGATCAACCAGAATTTCCTGACACTGATGGCAGCGCCGTGCGGCGATATCGTTCTCCGCGCCACAGTGCGGGCAGCTTTTAAAACGAAAACGGAAATCGCACTGTTCGCGGTTGCCTTCGTCATCTTCCAGCACGCCCTGACAGCGGCGGCCAAAATGCTCAATGATCGTGCCGTCTTCGGTGGTTTTTCCCCAGAAGATATTGGCGAAACCGCAGGCGGGGCAGAAAACCTGCACCGGTTTGTTATCGCCAGCGGGTTTATGACTGCCAACTTCCGGCGTGAACAGGTCATGCGGGTTGCCGGCATAATCGAGGATCAGACAATCGGTTTTGCCCGGTGCGAGGCGCAGTCCGCGCCCGACAATCTGCTGATACAGGCTGACGGATTCGGTCGGGCGCAGGATGGCGATCAGGTCCACATGTGGCGCATCGAAACCGGTTGTCAGCACCGACACGTTCACCAGATAGCGCAATTGCTGCGCTTTAAACGCGGTGATCAGCCTGTCACGTTCGACGGCGTGCGTTTGTGCGCTGATCAGCGCCGCTTCGCCTTTCGGCAGCAGACCAAAAATTTCACCGGCGTGTTCCACCGTTGAGGCGAAAATCATCACGCCTCTGCGATCCTGCGCGAACTCAATAATCTGGCTGATGATGTGCGGCGTGATGCGTTTTTGCTGATGCAGTTCGTCGTTCAGATCCGCTTCACTGAACAGTCCGTTGCTGTTGGCCTGCAACCGGCTGAAATCGTAACTGACCACCGGCATATCGAGCCGCTCGGGCGGCACCAGAAAGCCATTTTTAATCATGTAGCGCAGCGGCAGTTCATAGATACAGTCGCGAAACAGGCTTTTCGCATCACCGCGCACAATGCCCTGATGGTGATACTGATAAATCCAGCCCTTGCCTAAACGGTAGGGCGTGGCGGTCAGTCCGAGCAAGCGCAGACGCGGATTTTGTGCCTTAAGATGGCCGATGATCTGCTGATACTGGCTGTTGTCATCGTCGGAAATCCGGTGGCATTCATCGACAATCAGCAGGGAAAACTCCCCGCTGAACTCTGCCAGGTTAGGCGCAACGGACTGCACGCTGCCAAACACCACTTTGCCGCTGCTTTGTTTCAGATTCAGTCCGGCGGCGAAAATATCTGCCTCCAGCCCGTAAGAAAGGTATTTGCTGTGGTTTTGCGCCACCAGTTCTTTTACGTGCGCCAGAACCAGAACGCGCCCGCGTGCCACTCTGGCCAGTTCGGCAATCACCAGACTTTTTCCGGCGCCGGTCGGCAGCACGATCACAGCCGGTTCGTCATGCTGGCGGAAATGACGCAGCGTGGCATCCACGGCGTCCTGCTGGTAGGGGCGAAGCGTAAAAGCGGTCACGGCAACAATCACCTGTAGTTTTACTGTTAATAAAGACAGTAGTGAAGTATGCCAAGAAATCAGACCTATAGCGATGAGCAAAAAAATCACCTGCCGTGAATGTTTAGCCTGCTTATTTTCCTTCTTCCTGACCGGTTGCGCGGCTATACTATTCCTCTCAACGCGGCAGCCAGTCTGCCTCCTCTAAGTAATAATAACGTTTTGCAATTATTACGAACCGAACAACCCTGAACCCTGTCAGTTGCGTATCGCGACGGCGGGGTCTTGTGTTTTATCAGTAACGCGATCACTCAGATCGCCATGAAGGCAAGTCTACTCAATGCGTCTGGACAAGTTTCTCTCTCAGCAATTAGGCGTAAGCCGCGCGCTGGTTTTGCGCGAACTGCGTAACAAGCGTGTCACCGTGGACGGTGAAATCGTCAAAACCGGCGCGATGAAAATCAGCCCTGAGCAGCGTGTCGAATTCGACGGTAACGTGCTGGACCAGATCACCGGCCCGCGTTATTTCATGCTCAACAAACCGCAGGGTTATGTGTGCTCTACCGACGATCCTGATCATCCGACCGTGCTGTATTTTCTCGAAGAGCCTGTAGCCTACAAGCTGCATGCCGCAGGGCGTCTGGATATCGACACCACCGGCCTGGTTCTGATGACCGACGACGGCCAGTGGTCGCACCGCATCACTTCACCGCGCCATCAGTGCGAAAAAACCTACCTGGTGACGCTCGAACATCCACTGGCTGACGATACCGCCGCGCAGTTTGAAGCCGGCGTTCAGCTGCACAACGAAGATTCCCTGACTAAGCCCGCGCAACTCGAAAAAATCGAAGATTGCCTGGTGCGTTTGACCATCAGCGAAGGCCGTTATCATCAGGTGAAACGTATGTTTGCCGCCGTGGGTAACCGCGTGGTGGGCCTGCATCGTGAACGTATCGGCGAAATCGTGATGGATGAAGATTTAGAACCGGGTCAGTACCGGCCTTTAACTGAGCAGGAAATTGCCAGCGTTGGCGTTCCCTCGCAATAGTTTTTCCTCTAACTGGAGCAGCTGAAAGTGCAAGAAAAACCGGTATCCCACATCGGACTGATTTTCATCCTGGGATTGATATCGATGCTGATGCCTCTGGCCATCGATATGTATCTGCCAAGTATGCCCGTGATCGCGCAGGAATATGGTGTTCCGGCGGGCAGTGTGCAAATGACGCTCAGCGCCTATGTGCTGGGTTTTGCGATAGGGCAGTTGTTTTACGGACCGATGGCGGACAGCCTCGGGCGTAAGCCGGTTATCTTCTGGGGCGTGCTTACCTTTGCCGTCGCCGCCGGTGCCTGTGCGCTGGCGCAATCGGTCGAGCAGCTGGTCTGGATGCGGTTCCTGCACGGTCTGGCTGCCGCTGCCGCCAGTGTGGTTATCAATGCGCTGATGCGCGATATGTTCACCAAAGACGAATTCTCGCGAATGATGTCTTTTGTGGTGCTGGTCATGACGGTCGCACCGCTGCTGGCCCCGATGCTCGGGGGTGTGCTGATGGCGATTTTCAGCTGGCACGCGATTTTCTGGGCGATGGCGATTGCCGCGCTGATCGCTGCCATACTGGTCGGCGTTTATATCAAAGAGACGCTGCCCAAAGCACGACGGCAGAAGTTTCATTTGCGTACCAGCGTCGGTAACTTTGCATCCCTGTTCCGCCATAAACGCGTGCTGAGTTATATGCTGGCGAGTGGTTTCTCTTTCGCAGGCATGTTCTCATTCCTCAGCGCCGGTCCGTTTGTGTATATCGAACTCAATGGCGTTTCGCCGCAGCACTTCGGCTTTTACTTTGCGCTGAACATCGTGGCGCTGGTGATCCTGACCCTCATCAACAGCCGTAACGTGCGCCGTGCGGGTGCGGTGAAGATGTTCCGCTTCGGGCTGTTTGTGCAGCTGACAATGGGCATGTGGCTGGTGATCGTCTGCACCTTTGGGTTGCCGTTCTGGGCGATGGTGATGGGTGTGGCGGGGTATGTCGGCGTGATTGCGATGGTTACGTCTAACGCGATGGCGGTGATTATGGATGACTTCCCGCACATGGCGGGTACTGCGGCTTCACTGGCGGGGACGATTCGTTTCGGTACCGGTGCGGCGATTGGCTCCGTGCTTTCACTGTTTACCGCGAAAAGCGCCTGGCCGATGGTCGGGTCAATGGCCTTCTGCATTCTGGCTGCTACCTTGCTGTATCTCTACGCCAGCCGTCCGGCGAAAGTTGCTGTGGAAACGGCATAGTTCAGACTGCTCATTCCTCTCGTGAGAGGGGAATGAGCATGAGCATTAAATCACTTCCGCTTTCACTCCCTGAACCCGGCGCGCCGCTTTGGCACGGGCATATTGGTCGGCCATCGCTTTGGCTTTTGCGCCCGGCACCAGCGCCATGTCGCACTCTTTCGGCAGTAACGTCGTGACCGCCGCCGCAATCAGTAACGAGGCGACCAGCGCATAAATCGCGGTGCTCTGACCGTACAGGCTGACCAGTACGCCGACCAGATAAGGCCCGCAGAACCCCCCCAGATTCCCCAGACCGTTAATCACGCCGCGCGCGCTGCCTGCGACTTCCGGCGTAGTGACTTTGCCCGGAATAGTCCAGAAGGCGCTGGTGGCGGCCTGCAGGAAGAAACCGGCACCGACCAGGAAACCATACGCCGCCATGATGTTATGACCGAATGCCACGGATGCCGCCAGACAGGCTGCGAAACCACACAGCGGCAGGGCGATGAACATACGGCGTTTACCGGTTTTATCCGACAATACGGACATCGCCAGGATCCCCAGCATGGTGCCGACGTAAGGGATAATTGCCAGCATACCAACCGAACTCATATCACCGCCGGTCAGGTTTTTCAGGATGGTCGGCAGCCACAGGGTGTAACCGTAAATCCCTGTCTGATAGAAGAAGTTAATGATGATCAGTTTGACGATAGACTTGTTGCGGAACACTTCTTTCAGCGGTGCGTTATTGACCGGCGCCAGGGCTCTCAGCGCTTCGCGTTCACGGTTGAGTTCGGTTACCAGATAGTCGCGCTCACGTTCTGACAGCCATTTCGCCTCTTCCGGACGGTCGCTGATGGTGAACCACCAGAAAATCATCACCACGAAAGATAATGCCCCTTCGATGATGAACAACCAGCGCCAGTCGAGCGTATCCAGAATCAGGCCAGACAACGGCGCGGTGATCATCCCGCCGAGCGGCGCGAACATCAGCACGTAAGCATTGGCGCGACCGCGTTCCTTATCCGGGAACCAGTTACTGACCATGGTCAGCACCACCGGCAGCATCCCGCCTTCTGCCACACCCAGCGCAAAGCGCAGGAACAGCAGCTGATACTGATTAGTGATAAAACCGGTCAGAATGGAGATGATTGCCCAGGCGACCAGCGAGCAGGCGATAAATTTCCGTCCGCTGCCGTGAACCGCCAGACTGCCGCCTGGAACCTGCAGGAACAAATATCCGATAAAGAATATACCGGCGGCCAGACCGGCCATTGAAGCGGTAATACCTAATTCGGCATCCATTCCGCCGGGCATGGCGAAACTAATATTAACCCTGTCCATGAAAGAAATAATGCAGGCGATAAGTATCGGCGTTATTACGCGGAGCCAACGGGCCTTAGGAATCTTATTATCCATATTCTTTCCTCTGTGTGCTTGTAACCAGCGATGGCTTAATAAAAGCATTTTGAGGAAAGTATTTCGTGACAGGAGTCACGTTGAATTATGTTAAGAAAAGGTGTTACCACATACGTGATCCTGCACCCGGGTTCGCGTGCAGGATGGAAAGGCGATACTGATACCGAAGGGAGAATTAAATCGTGCCGCCGAGGGAAATCCGGTAGTGCAAGTCCACGCGTTCAATTGTTGGCAGGTTTCTGATTTTTTTGAGTAATATTTCTGCCACGACTTTACCCATTTCAAAGCGCGGCGTGATCACGCTGGCCAGTAATGGCGTGGTTGCCAGCCCGATATCTAATCCGTGGAAGCCGGATATCGCCATATCCAGCGGAACATGAATGCCCAGTTTGATACATTCCTGTAACACGCCGACCGCAATATCGTCATTGGTGCATAAAATCGCGTTGGTTTGCGGATATAACTGACGCGCCATGGCTAACATTCCGGCACCAATAGACACCGATGAGACTTTATTTGGCGTGATATGCACCGGCGTCAGGCCGCGTTCATTCATGGCGCGGCTGTAGCCCTGATAACGTTTCTGATCCCGCGCATCTGACATAGAACCGAAATACACCACGTGCTCTTTGCCGCTGGAAAGCAGGGTATTGGCCATATCGTAACCGGCCTGCTGATTATCAAAGCCGACCGCGATACGCCCGTGCGGATTATCAAGATCCATCACCTGTGCGACCGGAATGTCAGCCGCATTCAGGTACTTATCGGCTTTCAGCGTGTGTACAGAATCAGTGAGGATCAGTCCTGCCAGCTGATAACCCAGCAGATTGATAATATGTTCTTCTTCGCGATCTTTGCTGTAATCGTAATTAACCACCAGCGTCTGAAAGCCCTGCGCGGAAGTGACTGACTCAATGCCAGCCAGTAAATCGGAGAAAATCTGGTTATTGAAAGAGGGAACTAAAATGCCGATACGTGGCGCTTTGGCTGGCCCGCGGGCTTCTTCCAGCGGATATCCGACTTCTTCCATCACCTTTGTAATGCGTTCGCGGGTTTCAGGAGACACCTTTTCCGGCGTGCGCAGAAAACGGCTCACCGTCATCTTTGTGACGTCCGCCAGTTGGGCGATGTCCTGTAGTGTCACGCGCTGGTTTCTCATGCGGAATGTTCCTGGTTGGGCCTGCAAAGATACCTTGTTATTGAAACAGAAAGTGCCGGAAATTGTTATCAAAATGATGAGGATCACACCGGGAGTAACAGGGTTTTTTAACATTCCGCGAGGTGATCTGCATCACAGTTTGGCGCGGTGTAAACCGGTGTAGTGAAGCTAACTTTTTAAATAAGCATTCAACAGGGCCAACGTTATGACAAATCTGTTCTCACTGGATAATAAAAAGATTCTGATTACCGGCTCGACGCGCGGTCTGGGTTTCCTGCTGGCGAAAGGGCTGGCGCAGCATGGCGCAGAAATTATCGTTAACGGCACGCAGCCGGAGTCCACGCAAAAAGCGGCAGAAGCCTTGCGTGCGGAAGGGTTTATCGCCCATGCGGTTTCATTTGACGTTACCAGCAGTCAGGCGGTGAATCAGGCGATTGATCACATTGAAAGTACCATCGGGCCGGTTGATGTGCTGGTGAATAACGCCGGTATTCAGCGCCGCCACAAGTTTACGGAATTCCCGGAAAAAGACTGGGACGACGTGATTGCCGTCAATCAGAAATCGGTGTTCCTGGTTTCTCAGGCAGTGGCGCGGTACATGATCCAGCGCGAGCGCGGCAAAATCATCAATATCGGTTCGATGCAAAGTGAGCTGGGCCGCGACACTATCACACCCTACGCCGCTTCAAAGGGCGCGGTAAAAATGCTGACCCGTGGCATGTGTGTTGAACTGGCACGCTACAATATTCAGGTAAACGGCATTGCGCCGGGCTATTTCAAAACCGATATGACGCAGGCGCTGGTGGACAATAAAGAGTTCTCCGAATGGCTGTGTAAACGCACACCGGCCGCACGCTGGGGCAATCCGGAGGAGCTGGTCGGCGGCGCGGTTTATCTGTCATCTAAAGCCTCGGACTTCGTCAATGGGCATCTTCTTTTCATTGATGGCGGCATGTTAGCGGCTGTTTAATAAGGAGTTACGATGAATAAGACTGCACTCATCACCGGCGGTGGCAGCGGCATCGGGTTAAGCGCCGCGAAGGCGCTGGCCGCCACCGGATTCACAGTGATTCTGGCCGGACGCAATATCGAAAAACTGGAGCAGGCCGTCGCGCAGTTCGCGCAAGGGCAGGCGGTGGCGCGTCAGCTGGATGTCACCAGCCCGCAATCAGTCGCCGCGCTGTTTCAGGATATTCAGGCAACCTTCGGGCGGCTGGATGTGCTGTTCAATAACGCCGGTAATAACGTTAAAGATATGCCGATCGAAGACCTGCCGGTGGAAGACTGGCTGTCGGTGATCAACACCAATCTGACCGGTGCTTTTTTGTGTACACAGGCGGCGGTGAGGCTGATGAAACAGCAGTCACCGCAGGGCGGGCGCATCATTAACAATGGTTCGATTTCGGCGCAGTCGCCGCGTCCGAATTCTGCCCCATACACCGCCAGCAAACATGCAATCACCGGCCTGACCAAATCCACGGCGCTGGATGGACGCGCGTTCAATATTGCCTGCGGACAAATTGATGTCGGCAATGCGGCAACGGATATGGGCAACAAAGCGCTGGCGGGCAGAATGCAGGCTGACGGGCACATTGCTGAGGAACCGGTGATCGCGGTGGAACGCGTCGGCGAGGCCGTGGCCTTTATGGCCGGACTGCCGCTCGATACCAACGTGCTGACCATGACCGTAATGGCCAGTGCCATGCCACTGGTGGGACGCGGCTAAGTTGAGTTTCTGTCATCGTTTCTGCCATAAAGAAACGGCCCTTTTACGGGCCGTTTTGCATTTCGGATGACGGATTACGCCGCTTTGTTTTTGCGTTTCCGGCCAAGCCAGAAAATCAGCACCAGCAGAATAATCACGCCGGCCACCATCGCCGGAGCCATGAATGGCTGGAGTTTTGCCAGCAATGTGACCGGGCCACCGGCGCGTAACACCGCGACATCCTGCGTGCTGACCTGAACACCGGCGTTGCCGTAGTTCTTCAGTACGTAGTTGGAGATGTCGGCGATCTGCTGATCGTCGAGTTGGCCGACATACGAACCCACACCGAATTTCGGCATCAGCACGTGATGGTCGCCGACCTGGCGATCCACACCGTACAGAATGGCGGAAATCAGGTTAGATGCGTTGCCCATGCCGGTCGCCGTGTTGTTGAACAGCGACGGGTATGCCTGATTCTGGCTGCCGGAGCCGTCCGGCTGGTGACAGCTGGCGCAATAACCGCTGAACAAGGCCGCACCGTTGTCGATGGTCTTGTTCGCGTTATACGGATGCGCACCGCGCAGACCTTCTTCCACATTGACCGGCTTACCGAACGTATCCGCGGCCTGCGTATCATGCGGATCACGCACCGGCGTGCTGTTTTTCAGGTAGAAGGCAATCGCGTTAAGATCCGTGTCAGACATGTATTGCAGGCTGTTTTGCACCGCTTCTGCCATGCCGCCCGCTGCCTGGTTTTTCCCGGCTGTACGGCCGGTTTTCAGGTATTCCACCAGCTGAGCTTGCGACCAGTTACCGATACCGCTGACCGGATCAGAACTGATGTTTGGCGCATACCACGGGCCAACCATGCCGCCTGCCAGCGGTTTATCCGTCACAGAACCCATCATCAGGTTACGTGGCGTGTGGCAGGTATCACAGTGACCGGCACCGTTGACCAGATAGGCGCCACGGTTCCATTGCTCGCTTTTCGACGGATCCGGCTTAAACGGCGTGCTGTCGAGATACATTATGTTCCAGCCCGCCATGGCAATACGCATGTTGAACGGGAACGGCAGGGCGGTTTCAGGATTCGGTTGCTCGACCGGCTTCACCCCTTGCTGGAAATAGACATACAGCGCGTGCATGTCGGCATCGCTCATATGGCTGTAAGAGGTATAAGGCATCGCCGGATACAGATTTGCACCGTCCGGACGCACACCTTCACGCACCGCACGGGTAAACTGTGCTTCGGTGTAATTCCCGATACCAAACTGTTTCGACGGCGTGATGTTGGTGGTGTAAATCGTGCCCATCGGCGAGTGGATTTCATATCCACCGGCAAACGGCTTACCGCCTTCCGGTGCGGTATGACAGGCCTGACAGTCAGCGGCAGTCGCGACTTCCTGACCCTGATGGATAAGCGCAGCCTGATCGTCTGCAGACGCGCTGGCCGCGAAACCGCCCAGTGACGCGCTCAGCAGGCAGGCGGTGAGAAGTTTTTTCATGCTGCACCTGCCAGTTTTTTCGCCATATCGTCTGCCGCTTTCAGGCCGAGTGCGGCCATGGTCAGCGTACTGTTCACCACGCTCGAAGACGGAATAGCACCGCCGCCCGGTAGCCACAGGTTAGCGTGGTCATGCGCCCGGCATTCACCGTTCACCACGGAATCTTTCGGATCACTGCCCATGATGGTACCGCCCATGATGTGGTTGTTGGCGTTCAGGCTGGTGGTGATGTTGAATTCTTCGGCCATAAACAGGGAACCGATGTGTTCCAGCTGTTTGTGCGCCGCTTCCGCGCCGTTACGCACGTAATCGCCGACATCGTAATGAATGTCCGGGCACGGCAGACCGTGCGGGTCTTTACGGGTGGTGCTGAGCGTCAGGCGGTTATTCGGATCCGGCAACGGTTCCAGACTAATGGATAAGTCCACGCCAAAGATAGAACGGCGGCGAATTTCCTCATCCAGCTCTTTACCGACCAGGCCCATTTGCAACGCTTTAGACGTTGCCGGGATCACGCGGCTGATATTATTGAGGATCATTTTATTGGCAGAATAATCTTTGCGGAAATCGCCGTCGCGCGGCCCCACCAGACAGCTGCTTTGCGCCGGACCACGGCCAATCCACAGCGGCTCTTTGGCGATAAACGTACAGTGGAAACCGGAGTGATCCATCATGTTACGGCCAACATGATCAGACGAGTTGGCGATTCCGTTCGGGTTCTTTTCGTTGGCCGCCATCAGCAGCAGACGCGGGGTTTCGATCCCGTTACAGGCCAGTGCGAAGACTTTACCGGTGGCTTTATGTGATTTTTTATCTCTGTCCAGCCAGTGAACGGCGGTCACATTGTTGTTTTCATCGGTGTCGATTTTGTAGACCACCGCTTCGGCCAGCACCACGGCGCCTTTATTTTCGGCGCGCTCCACGTGGGCAATACCGTTATACATCGCACCAATCGGGCAGATCGGCTGGCAGTTGTTGTTACCGCAACAGGTCGGGCGGCCGTTCCACGGACGCGTGCTGCGCCCTTGTGGGATCGGCACGGAACGGTAACCGTGCGGGTTCACGATTTCAGCAAAACGCGTGTCGCCGTAACCGTAAGGCACCTGTTCCATCGGATAGGGTTTGCTGCGCTCGGAAGGGGATTGCAGCTCAGGATCGTTCGGGCCTGCAACACCAATCTCTTCTTCAGCGCGGCAATAATAAGGTTCGAGTTCATCGTATGAAATAGGCCAGTCGCGGCCCACGCCGTATAACGTTTTCATTTTGAAATCGTTAGGAACGTGACGCCAGCACGAAGCCGCCCAGTGCCAGGTGGTGCCGCCGACGGTACGCAGATAGCCTTGCTTGAAGCTGCCTGCGCTGGGTCCGGTCAGATGGGCGTAGTTGTTTTCCGGGAAATACAGCGGAGCAGGGGCTTTTTCTGACTGCGGATATAAGCCCTGGAAGTCAGAACCTGCGCGGTTATCAAACGGCATATTGCGCCAGTTTTCCACCGCCTGCGCACGTTCGATACGTAAACCTGCTTCCAGCACCAGCACGGAATGCCCCTGGCTGACCAGTTGGTCAGCAATCATCCCGCCAACGATACCGGAACCGACAACAATCACATCAGCAGACGCATCGCCATCTGCGGTAAATTCTGGTTTTTTCATCAGGCTTTGCTCACAACATTTGTATCAGAAGGGTGGGTAAAACGATCGGCGTTCATGGATTCCGGCATCGCGGCCGCTGGCGGCGCAGCAGTGAAGTACAGCGGTCCGTTACCGCAGTAAGTCGGCACAATCAGACCGTCACTGACCGGGCGATACATCAGCGCATCTTTATAGGTAATTAAAATGGAATCGGTTCCATGTCCGACCGTACCGGTATACCACGCGGTGACGATGCTGGTGACCAGTTCGCCCAGACCATTTTGCTTTGCCACTTCCTGCAAATCTTTCGCCGCCTGACCCGGTTTTACCAGCGCGTGAAGCTTACTGACCTGAGCAGGGAAGTCGGGCTGTGAACGGTAAAAGGCGTTGAAAATCTGCGCTGAAGAACCTTCGCTGATATTTTTATGTTCAGTGATGGCCTGTGATACCAGATAGAACTGACCGAAGATGACCGGATCCTGGGCGGCGGTTTCTTTTTCCGCCTGGCTGAGGAACGGGAAGCCGAGCAGGGTGGTGGCCACCATCGCGGAGGTGAGGCCTTTCAGCAGTTCACGACGGCTGAAACCGGTTCCATTTTCGGGTGCGTTGTTTCCAATGATTGAAGGATCGTTTTCCATCTCTTTCTCGCTGGGAATAGGTTGTTTTGCCAAACGGCAGTGAATTCGCTTATCTGATTCTTATTATAATTTGCGTAATGCGAGATTTATCAGCGGGTTAGTTTCTGCCGATATCTGTCCCGATAGGGTATACCACTTATAACGGTGCGGATGATAAGCCAAAGAAGAGGGATTTGTGCAAACAAATTGTGCGGATTTATTAACATTAGATCCAGATTTTAACGTATGATGCGCGGCGTCAAATAATGTAACCAACTGGTTCATTTCAAGATGAAATTAACAGCTGACTCTGACCGTTGCAGGAAGTTATTGCTTTCTATTTATATGATAAACAATGAGTAAACAGAGAATGCGTCTTTTACCTGGATCCTCATTTGTATATTAAATGTAAACAAATAAGCGATTTAAAGTAACGCTAATTGATTAAAATGGTTGTGAATTAAGCCGGAAAAGGTTACAAATAGGCCAAAATGAGATCTGCCTCTCAGAATGTTCGGGAGCAGGCATAAAAATGACCTGAGTCTGCTGTTTTGTATCCGGTGACGTTAATTTAATGTTAATTATTTGAGCGTAAATTGGGCAAAGCGAAGACCGTCGGCTATAACTTAAAGAGTATGGTTGTAGCGATTTTGTAAAAACATCGGGTATAAGATGTATGAATCATTGTCTGGGGAACCGTGTGAATAATATCCAACTTTCGGTAGTACATCGTTTGCCGCAAAGTTATCGCTGGTTGTCGGGTTTTGCCGGTATCAAAGTTGAACCGATTCCGCTGCCTGGTAACGATGAAGATAACAATCTGATCGGCCTCAAACTGCTCAGCCACGAAGGCGAGTTCGCCTGGCAGGTCATGCATCAGCTGACAAATGCGTTAGAAGATATTCAGGTAAAAGCGGCGATCGTTGAAATCGACGGTGAACCCTGTTTATTTGTTCATCGTGAAGATGAAAGCGCCACGCTCTGCTGCCTGAAGAATATCGGTGCCGCGATCGCAGAATCCGTTACCGCACTTTATCCTTTCTGAACCGCCTGAAATTTCACTGTTTCAGGCGATGAGCTTCCACACCTTCATCGTCACCTAACGGATTGTGTCGAATGCGTCCGACGCTGCCAGCAACTCACGGGTATAAGCCTGCTGCGGCGCAGTAAAAATCTGCTCACAATCTCCCTGTTCGATCACTTCCCCGTTTCGCAATACCATCAGCTGATGGCATAAAGACCGCACCACGTGCAAATCATGGCTGATAAACAGATACGTCAGACCGTGGCGTTGTTGCAGTTCGCTGAGGATTGTCAGAATTTGCGCCTGTACCGATTTATCCAGCGACGACGTAGGCTCATCAAGGATCAGCATTTCCGGCTGTAAAATCAGCGCGCGGGCAATCGCAATACGCTGGCGCTGACCGCCTGAAAACTCGGTGGGATAACGGTGACGTGACGCCGGATCTAATCCCACTTCCTGCATGGCACGTATCACCTCTTTTTCCCGCTCCTGTTCACTGACTTTCCGGTGAACCAGCAAACCTTCGGCGATGATTTGCCCGACCGTGAAACGGGGATTCAGTGCAGAGAACGGATCCTGAAATACCACCTGTATCCGGCTGCGGAACGGCAGCATTTTTTTGCGCGAGAAAGTATGCAGCGGCTGGCCATCAAACCAGATTTCCCCCTGCGATTTCATTAGCCGCAGCAATGCCAGACCCGTGGTGCTTTTGCCTGAACCGGATTCGCCCACCACGCCAAGACTCTCGCCGCGACGCAGCTGAAAACTCACCTGATTTACCGCATGTTTGATACCGACGGTTCGGCGCAGCAGCCCGCGTTTTACCGGGAAGCCGACATCCAGATTTTTAACGTCAAGCAGAACGGCAGATTCGTCTTTCAATGGTTGCGGGCGACCCTGAGGTTCAGCCTGCAATAGCTGACGGGTATAAGGGTCTTGTGGATGGCTGAACAGTGTGGCACGCGGTTGTTGTTCCACCACACGACCTTTGTGCATCACCGCCACGGTATCCGCCAGACGCCGCACTATGCGCAGGTTATGGGTGATGAACAGCATCGCCATGCCCATTTCCTGCTTGAGTTCATCGAGCAGCGATAAAATCTGTGCCTGCACGGAAACATCCAGCGCGGTGGTCGGTTCGTCAGCAATCAGGAGTTTCGGACGGGTCAGCACCGCCATGGCAATCATCACGCGCTGGCGCTCGCCGCCGGAAAGCTGATGCGGGAAATCTTTCAGGCGCGATCCTGCCTGGCGGATCCCTACGCGATCCAGACAGCGCAGTATTTCATTACGTGCCGCATCACCGCGAAGATTACGGTGCAGTATCAGCACTTCTGCGAGCTGTTTTTCGAGCGTATGCAGCGGATTAAGCGAAACCATCGGCTCCTGAAAGATCATCGAAATTTCATTGCCACGGATTTGGCGCAGGGTATTGGTGCTGGCGTGAAGCAGCGATTGACCGGCAAATACAATATCGCCCTGAGGATAGACTGCTGAGGAAGGCAGAAGGCGCAATACCGACAGCGCGGTAACGCTTTTGCCGGAACCGGATTCCCCGACCAGCGCTAAGGTTTCTCCGGCATGAATAGTGAGCGACACGTCGCTGACGACTTCCTGTTGCTGATTTCCCTGACGAAAGGCGACGCTGAGATTTTTGATTTGTAAGAGAGGAGTGTCTGTCATCTCAGAGCGCCTCATGATGATGTGCGGACGGATTAAAGGCGTCGCGTACGGCTTCACCAATGAAAATCAGTAACGACAGAAGGGCGGCCAGCACCACGAAGGCGCTGATGCCCAGCCATGGCGCCTGCAAATTATTTTTACCTTCCATCAGTAGCGTGCCGAGCGAGGGAGAACCCAGCGGCAGGCCGAAACCGAGGAAATCCAGCGATGTCAGGGTGGTAATCGAACCACACAGGATAAACGGCAGATAAGTCAGCGTCGCGACCATCGCATTAGGCAGCATATGGCGGCGCATAATGGCGCTGTCACTGACACCCATCGCCTGCGCCGCGCGGATGTAATCAAAATTACGCGTGCGCAAAAATTCAGCCCGCACCACGCTGACCAGTGTCATCCAGCCGGAAAGCACAGTGATCAGCAGCAGCCACCAGAAATTCGGTTGCACCACACTGGCCAGAATGATGATCAGGAACAGCGTCGGTATGCTGGACCACACTTCAATAAAACGCTGCCCGAGCAGGTCAATCAGCCCGCCGTAATAGCCTTGTGTGGCTCCGGCCATAATCCCAATCACAGAGGTCAGAACGGTCAGCATAATGCCAAAGAACAGTGAAATGCGTAGCCCGTAGAGAATTTGCGCCAGCACATCGTGACCGTTGCTGTCGGTGCCCAGCCAGTTTTGCGCCGAGGGTGGCGAAGGGAAGGGCTGCGCGGTAGAAAAGTTAATGGAGTTATAGCTGCTGCGGATCGGCGCCCAGACCGCCCAGCCGTGGTCTTCAATCTGGCGCATGACGAACGGATCCTGATAATCAGCCGGCGTTTCCAGCTCGCCGCCAAAGGTGGTTTCACTGTAGTTGACCAGAAACGGCACGTAGAGATGCCCCTGATAGCGCGCCAGCAGGGGTTTATCATTGGCGAGCACGTTGGATAACAGCACCAGAATCAACATGACCATGAAAATCCACAGCGACCAGAAACCGCGGCGGTTCTGGCAGAAACGCGCCCAGCGCGCCAGACTGACGGTGTTCAGTTTAAAAAGGCTCATTACTGGCGGCCCTCAAAATCGATACGCGGGTCAACCAGCGTGTAAGTGATGTCGCTGACAATATTGAGCAGCAAACCAATCAGCGTGAAGACGTACAGGGTGCCGAAAATGACCGGGAAATCGCGCTGTACGATGGCGTCGTAACCCAACAATCCCAGCCCCTGCAAAGAGAACATCACTTCGATCAGCAAGGATCCGGTGAAAAACATGCTGATAAAGGTGGCAGGGAAACCGGCAATTACCAGCAGCATCGCGTTGCGAAAGACATGCCGGTACAAAATCTGTTTCTCGTTCAGCCCCTTGGCGCGCGCGGTCACCACATACTGCTTGCCTACCTCATCCATAAACGAGTTTTTGGTCAGCATGGTTAACGTGGCAAAGCCGCCAATCACCGTCGCCAGTACCGGCAACGTGATATGCCAGAGATAGTCGGTGATTTTGCCGTACCACGGCAGGGTATCGAAATTCGGGGATGTCAGGCCGCGCAGCGGGAACCAGTCGAGGTAACTGCCGCCGGTGAACAGCACAATCAATAAGATAGCGAATAAAAACGAAGGAACGGCATAGCCGACGATAATCACCGAACTGCTCCAGGTATCGAACCGCGAGCCGTTACGTACCGCTTTGCGGATGCCGAGCGGAATCGACACCAGATAGATAATCAGCGTGCTCCACAGGCCGATGGTGACAGAAACCGGCAACGCGTTTTTCACCAGCCCCATCACCGAAGAACCGCGAAACAGGCTGTCGCCAAAATCAAACCGGACATAATCCGACAGCATGTCGAAATACCGCACGTGCAGAGGCTTGTCGAAACCGAAACGGTGGGTTATCTCAGCGATCACTTCCGGGTCAAGGCCGCGGGCACCGCGATACTGACCTTCACCAAACTGCGCCAGACCCGGAGACGCTTTGCCATTTCCGCTGCCTCCACCGGCACCGGGTAAACTGCTGGATTGCCCCATTTCAATAGCGGCAATGGCCTGATCGACCGGTCCGCCAGGTGCAATTTGCACAATGAAAAAGTTTATTGTGATGATCGCCCACAGCGTCGGGATCACCAGCAGTAGTCGTCTTAACAGGTAGGCGGCCACAATCTGCTCCTCAGCGGCGTTGCGCAGGTAAACGGGCTGCGCGGTTTACGTCGTACCACCACGTATCGAGTTCCATTCCATTGGACGGGGCGACGGCCGGCATCGAAAATTTATCCCAGTACGCATAGCGTTCGTGGTTGGTGTACCACATCGGGATCATCACCCTGTTCCAGGTCAGTACGCGATCAAGCGCATGCCCGAGCGCTAACAGCGCGTCGGGTTTACCCTGATTCGCGGCAATTTCATCGGTCAGTTTATCGATGGCCGGGTCGCTGATACCCGATTTGTTATAGGTGGAATCGAGATATTGAGTATTCCAGTAAATCCGCAAATCGCTGCTCGGATAAGAAGTGGCAGGATAAACCGTCGGGATCATATCGTAATCGCGCTGACGCATACGGCGCACGAACTGCGAGCTATCCACTTCGCGGATCGACATTTTGATGCCAAGACGTTGCAGATTATGCTGGAACGGCAGCACATATTGCGAGTTCCCGCCGCCCGGCAGCAGCAGTTCAAAAGTAAACGGCTTGCCGGTTTTACTGTTCACCAGCACCTGATCTTTCACTTCCCAGCCCGCTTCTTTCAGCAGTGCCGTGGCTTTCAGCAGATTGGCGCGGTCGTTGCCACTGCCATCGGAACGGGGCGGCTGATACAGCGAGGTGAAGACTTCCTCAGGAACCTGACCTTTCAGTGGCCCGAGCCAGGCCAGTTCGGCAGAGTTCGGATACTCTTTTGCCGCGTAATCGGTATTCTGGAAATAACTGTTCACCCGCTGGTAGGCACCAAAATAAAGCGCCTTATTCATCCAGTCAAAATCGAACGCCAGCGTAATGGCCTCGCGCACTTTGCGGTCGGCGAATTGCGGGCGATGAAGATTAAAAGCCAGCCAGCGTGTGTCCTGAGCAGCCTGATTTTCTTCATCCGCTTTCACGATGAAGTTTTTACTGAAATTGCCGCCCTGATATTGCGTTGACCAGTTCTTTGGCGAGGATTCCATACGAAAATCAAAGGCACCGGATTTAAAGGCTTCCAGCGCGACATTGTCATCCAGATAATAGTCGTATCGGATGGTGTCGAAGTTATAACGCCCGCGGTTAACCGGCAAATTAGCGGCCCAGTAGTCAGGAACGCGTGAATAAGTGATGTACTGACCGAGCTTGTAATCGCTGATGCGGTAAGGCCCGCTGCCCGGCGGTGGCGTGCTCAGCGGCTCGTTGAATTTATGTTTTTCCCAAAATACCTGCGGTAACACTGGCAGACCCAGCAGGCCGAGCATCATGTCTTTATCCGGTTTGGGCAAGACCATGCGCACCGTCAGACGTGATATGGCTTTCACTTCCACACCTTTATAAACCACGCGAAATTGCGGTACGCCTTCGGTCATGAACTTTTTGAAGCTGAACGCCACGTCGCTGGCGGTGATGGGCGTGTTGTCGTTAAAACGGGCGCGCGGATTGATGTCCACTTCGACCCAGCGGTACTGGCTGTCATAACGGGCAGAATCAGCAATCAGCGGATAATAGCTGCCGATTTCGTCGCTGGATGTGGTGAACAGGCTGTCGTAAAGCGAACCGCTGCGTGCCGCCGGATTGCCCCGCGAGGCAAAGCGGTTGAAGTTGTCATAGGTGCCGATAGCGGCCAGCGTAATCTGTCCTCCCTTCGGCGCGGCGGGATTGACGTAGTCAAAACTGGTGAAGTTAGAGACATATTTAGGTTCGCCTAAAATGGCAAACGCATAGCTGTCCTGTATGACTTCGGCTTGTGCGCTGAGACTCAGCAGACACAGCACACCGGCGAACACGCGAGAAAACATCCTGAATCAGCACTCCTGTGAGGGTGAGAGCATCGTGCGGGCATTGCCGCAGATTATTGTTCGGGTTTAATCAATTGATCGCTAAGACCTTGTAACGCTCCGGCCTTAGATTTCATCCCTGATTCCGGCCTTTTTATCACAACCGGATGCAGACGCCTAAAAGAAAAATGGAACAAAAGATGCAAAAAAAGATGAAAAAAACAGTCAGGCCTGCCGGAAGCTAAATGTGGTAAGTGGCTTCTTTCTCGTTGAAATCGCAGATGAAGTCCAGAAGTGCCGCAACGCCCAGCGGTTTGCTGTACAAATAGCCCTGCAAATAAGTGACGCCATGATTACGCAGATATTCTGCCTGTTGCTGCGTTTCGACCCCTTCTGCCACCGTTTTCAGCTTCAGTTCTTCCGTGAGTTTAAGCACGGTATCTAAAACGGGAGCGATTAAGGTTTTCTGGTCGATGGACATGACAAAACCACGGTCTATTTTCAGATAGTCCAGGGTAAATTTCTCAAGGTAAATCAGCGCGCTGTGGCCGGTACCAAAATCATCAATAGCGATTTCTATTTTATGGCGACGCAGCCAGTTGAATTCACGCATTGCGCCTTCGGTATCAATCATTCCGCGTTCTGTTATTTCAAAAACGACCTGAAAAGCGTTCTCCGGCAAGGCTTCGATAAAATTCATCACGTCATCATGAAAGCTGACTTTCTCCATATGATGCGGAGAAATATTAATGCTGAGCTTTCCCGGCGCTGAGAAAACATGCTGCATTTTATGCGCGTCCTGTGCGACAAGAATCATCATGTGTCGCGTCAGTTCGACGATAAGCCCCTGATTTTCGGCATAAGCGATAAAGACATCCGGTGGGATCCGCCCTTCAAGAGGATGTTGCCAGCGCAGCAGTGCTTCCACGCCGGTGACTTTCAGCGTTTTTGAATCAATTACCGGCTGATACTCAACAAAGAATTCTTTGTTTTTCAGACCACGCAAGATCTCGCGTTCAACATTATGGCGGTTAAGCAGGCTGTGATAAATCAGGGCGCAGACCATCAGGCTCAGCAGCAATCCACCGGAAAGCGTAAACAGCACGCTGTCGCCGGTGAGGGTAGGGGAGTAAAGACGAACGGTGAACGGATAGCCCTCAATTTTGGCCTCGGTAAAATGGCTATGCGGTAATTTGCTGACCGGAATCAGCTGATCCTGCGCAGAAATCAGGGCTGAATCGCCCACCAGCAAAGCAAATCCCCGATAACCCGAACCTTGTTGGGCAAACAACATATAAGGCGAGAGCGTCAGCTCAAGCGTTGCAATCACGCCATCATTACTGGCTCCGGGATTACGCTGCCAGACGATGATTACCGCGCGGTTAGGGACGGCGGGTGTCCCCATTTGCAGATCAATACTCATCATTTTGTCGAAGTCGATATTATGCAGGGAACTGTTGGCGGGAATATTTTGGTTACCGGAGGCCGAAGAACAGAACACCATTCCGTCGCGCACCAGTTGAAAATCTCGCACACCGACACTGAAGGCGGCATCACGATTTAATTCACCCGCAATGGAATTACAGGGCTCATCGGTGAGTAATCCAATTTTGCCCATGGTATCGGAGAGCTGATGCAAATAGTTAGCGGCATAACGGGCAGTTCGCTGAGCGATTTGATCTTGATCGCGAAGGGTATTGGTTTTAATGACGGTCAGGGTAGTGGCAGTAAACAAAATGAAAAACAAGGCTGAAAAAAGGATACTTCTCTTTAAATACCGGCGCCTGGGTAATACGGTGTGTGTTAACGCCGTTTTTAAACCCATATGATTTGCCCTTTTTCTCGCCGAAGAAATAAAAGTATAACGTAGTCAAAAAAACAACAGACATTAAATACACTTTATTACAGGCATAAAAAAACGCCATCCGAAGATGACGTTTTTTTATTCGCTTGGCATAGGACAACAAGAACTAAATCATAAGGTAACGGGGATTAACCGTTAGCTAAAACTCGTCTTGCTTCACGATAACGTGCATTCCAGTAGGATTCTTTCAGATTTGAAATCATTACACCGTTGCTGGTGGATGCATGAACAAACTGATCGTTGCCTAAATAAATGCCGACGTGACGCCCTGTTGAGCCAGCACGGAACAGAACCAGATCACCCGGACGCAGTTTCGTGCGCTGAACTTTCTTGCCCTTTTCTTCCTGTTCATAAGTAGAACGAGGGAGATCCATACCAAATTGTTCGCGGAATGTTACCTGAACGAACGCTGAGCAATCGATACCACGCTTGCTGTCGCCGCCTAACCGATAACGAACGCCTTTCCAGTCAGCGTACTGATCCATAATTTTGGATTTAACGTTGACGCTACGAACCATTGCTTCGAATTCATCCTGAGAGGCTTGCAGTAGAAGACCGTCTTTGTCATTTACTGCACGCATATCAGTTTGTGCGCTTTCTGTGTTCGAAGAATGCATACCACTACACGCAGAGAGAAGAATTGCTGCGCCAATTGCGGGAATCATCCGCGTGATATATCTCAGAAACGGTTGAGACTTGACCATTATTGTTGTTATCCCTTGATGTCCTTAACGATGAAATCGTTATTAAAATTGCCAAACGAAGCGAGACTACCTGCCACAATTAGTTGGGACAAACACCAGACGGGTAAAATGTGCGTTAGAGCACGTTTTTTCCTTCAGAACGGGTATTTTAGTCACATTTCTATGAGGGCGATTTGGAGAGTACCGTAATGAATAAGGGATTGCGAGAGGTTTTGCGGGATTTTTTATAAGAAATTGTGATGTAAGCTGATGTAAGTAATCATGTTAAAAACGATGTGCGATTTATATACTAATTTGGGTTAAAACCGCCTCGCAAGCGGGTTCCACATGCAAAATTCAGCAAAGTATATTCGGGAATTGTCTGGAAAAAACGTCAGGCAGATCATAAACATCTGCCTGACCATAACTTAATTATATGAATGTAAAATTATGCCGCTGTTCTACTGATATTTTTTACCCGGCAGTTTGCGCTCAAGCCAGTTAATCAACATATCACTGGCCGGTGTCATCAGCCACCAGCTTGCACCTACCAGGACAACTGACATCGAACCCACGGCAATATCCGTAAACCAGTGCGCGCCAATCATCACGCGCGGCAGCGAGAAAATGACGGTGATCAGTAGAGCGATAAAGAAGGCTGACTTGCTCAGATAGCGCAACATAAAGCAGGAGAAAATAATCAGCATCATGCCGTGGTCGCCGGGGAAGCTGTCTGCGGAGGCATCTTTCGTCGGGATACCGGTCAGCTTGCTGACACGGTTGACATCCGGGAAGCTCAGCGAAGGGCTTTTGTGACTGACCGGCAATAAATGGCCGAGTTGATTAAGCACGACGGCGGTCAGCAGCATCACGACGCCGATAATGATGTAGCGGCGGCGTCCGGCATTGTCTTGTTTCAGGAAATAACTCAGATAGAGCGCACCCATCGCCAGCAATGAGATCAGATCAAAGGCGCGGTTATTAGTCACTGCAACCAGATGCAGGAACCACGCGTCCGTCGCCAGATGCTGGTTAAAGAAGAAGAATATCGATTTATCAATCGGGAACCAGAAACCGTGGTTCGTAGGTAAATAGAAAGACAAAAAGAGGGCAATACCTAAGCCATTGAGGAGCAGGATTGCAGGAATATTTCGGCGCCACATATATGAAGACCTATTCTTAGCATGGTAACGATTAACGTAATGGGCGTTAACTTAATCCGTTTAACTTAAACGAATCTTCAACAAAGACGATTGTAATGCATTCAACGGCACTTCTTTTTGCGTAATGAGCTCAATTCTGCTGTCCAAAGGTGCCACCGGCTTTGTTTCGATACTCAGATCATTACCCTGGCGGTTGATTATCAGCGCCCCTTCTTTAATGCGAATTATTCCTTTCACGCGGTCAACCGGCGCGGCGCGCGCCCAGTCAAGTATTCCCGCCGTATCAAACACCGTCTCGCCATCAAATATCCAGCCGCAACTGGTATAACCGCCCGCTTGGTTAAGCGCTCGTCTCCAGCGCTGCTTTTCTGGCAGGCTCAGTGCCGCCAGCCCGCGCTTTGAAGCATGTGCGTGATGGTGGCGGCCCTCCGGTAATTCGGTGTGATTGAGGCGCGGCAAATCCAGCAGGGCAGGGTCAATCTCCCCCTGAGAAGCCACCACCAGCAGTCGCTCACGGCCATTTTCGCTGAACCATTTTTCCAGCGCCTGGCGGTCATTTTCCTGCGCCACATCTGCTTTGTTAGCGACAATCACGTCCGCCGCTGCCAGCTGATCGCGGAAGTTTTCATTTTCAATGACGCGTTGCTCACTCAGCTGACGCGGATCGAGCAAACACAATGTGGCATTGAGTGTCAGCCAGTTGCTGTAAACATCAGAGGTTAATAAAGAAAGGATCTGTTTCGGATGGCCCAGTCCGGTGGGCTCGATCAGTAACCGGTCAGGTTTTGCCTGCTGCAATAACATGTTCAGCCCGACCTGCATCGGTAAGCCATTAACGCAGCACATGCATCCGCCGGGGATTTCCTTCAACACCGCGCCGCTGTCCGCCAGCAGTGCGCCATCGATTCCAATCTCTCCGAACTCATTGACCAATATGGCCCATTTTTCACCTTCGGGTTTTTGGGCCAGCAGGTGGCGCAGTGTGGTGGTTTTACCGCTGCCCAGAAAGCCGGTGATCAGGTTGGTTTTGGTCATGGTTCACATCCTTTCAAAAATTCTCTCGTCAATGTGCAGCGACCCATAAAGAAAATCCAGTGTTGTGCCGATTAATGACATGGATTGCTTATGTTCGTCATACGTCATTCACAGTTTATTTCATCGTTCAACGTGCGAATTTGTTTAGATGCATTAATGTTAAAATGCGGTTTATTAAAAGTTGCAATCAGGTTTTTTAATGAGGGTATTGCCATGAACAGAGTGAAATGGATGCTGTTTTTGGGAGTGATGGCCTCAGGGATGATTCCGTGTAGTTATGCCGCGTCCAGCGGGACAATTCATTTTTATGGTGCGATTATCGAAGGGGGATGCAGCTTTTCCAATGGCGGAAACAAAGTGACCAGCACCTGTGAGCGTGGCACGACTCAACTCACGCAAGTTCACACCTTGGATCCCAGAAATTCTTCCGCATTTTCATTGCCATTATCATTGGGGCAGGTGACCACGGAGCACATCAATAATAATCCGCATCTTGCGATAATGACCGTGAGTTACAACTGAAGTGCAGCCTAATCATTATGTTTTCTGATTTATTTATGACCGGTATTAAGTGCCGACTTATTAATGCCCTGTCATGAGGACAGACAACTTCTCCAACTGGCCGGCCCAATTTTGATCGGGCCGTCAGTTTTCTTCTTCCGTTCTTTCCCTTTGTGCCGGCATGTTATAATTTTTTCTCTTATTTCAGGTATCAGTGCATGCGAACAGTTGTCAGACCAATTGAGTGCGTGCCACCGACGGGGGCGAAAACATGCGACTTTATCAGGAAATTGGCGGCCATTTGCGCCGCGATATCCATGCCGGAAAATATACGTCCGGCGATCGTCTTCCTCCTGAACGTGATATTGCTGAATCTTATTCAGTCAGCCGCAGCGTGGTGCGCGAAGCGCTGATCATGCTTGAGCTGGAGAAAATCGTCGAAGTGCGCAAAGGCTCCGGTGTGTATGTGCTGAAACAGCCGGAAAACACGCCGGCGGAACTGGCTGACAGCGGCTACGGCCCGTTTGAATTGTTGCAGGCGCGTCAGTTGCTGGAAAGCGAAGTGGCCGCCTTTGCCGCCATGCAGGCGACGAAAACGGATATTTTGCAGATGCGCGATGCGATTGATGCCCAGCGCGGCTGCATTGCCCGTGGTGTGACGGATGAAGCGGAAGATCAGCGGTTTCATGCTTTACTGGCGCAGGCATCGCAGAACAGTGTGCTGGTCAAACTGGTCGATGATCTCTGGCAGATCCGCCAGCGCAGTTCGATGTGGGAAGGGATACATCAGCACGTGGTCGATAAAAGCTATCACCAGATCTGGTTGCAGGATCATCAGACCATTCTGCAGGCGGTTTTACGCCGGGATCCGAAAGCCGCGAAACAGGCCATGTGGCAGCATCTGGAGAATGTGAAAGATATGCTGTTGCAGGTTTCGGACGCTGACGATCCGTCTTTTGATGGTTTTTTGTTTTCCTCTGTTCCTTCAGAGCTGAATGACTGAGGGCTGCACCAATAAAAACGGCTGCCTGAGCAGCCATTAATCGTTCTTGGTTTACTTTACATCAGGCCTTAACCGACGTATTTCGCGACAGTTTTCTTCGCGCCGATCCTTTGCAGGTCAGCATACGCGGCCTGAATGGCCTGCACGACTTTCTCTTCGTGCGGCAGTTGCTCGCCGAATACACCGTTCAGGGCCAGCAGCGCTTTCACGCGTTCTTCACCCTCTGCGGTAGATGCGACGATTTCCGCCAGCGTTTCCGCCATCGGATCTTTAATCTCAATTGGCTGACCCGCATCATCGGTGCCGCCGACATAACGCATCCAGCCCGCAACGCCCAGCGCCAGCAAGTCATAAGAACCGCCATTTTTCACATGCCAGCGGATTGAATCGAGCATACGTTGCGGCAGTTTCATCGTACCGTCCATGGCGATTTGCCAGGTGCGATGCTTGAGTGCCGGATTGCAGTAACGCGCAATCAGGCTGTCGGCATAGGCAGTGAGATCCACACCTTCAACGCTCAGTGTCGGGGCCTGCTCATGCAACATCAGGTGATGCGCGGCGGCTTTGTAGTTAGCGTCTTCCATACAATCGTTGATGTGCTGATAACCGGCCAGATAACCCAGATAGGCCAGGAAAGAGTGGCTGCCGTTCAGCATGCGTAACTTCATCTGCTCAAACGGCAGAACGTCGGCAACCATCTGCGCACCGGCTTTTTCCCAGTCCGGACGTCCAGCGACAAAGTGGTCTTCCACTACCCACTGGATGAACGGTTCACAGGCGATACCGCAAGGGTCAGTCACGCCGCCGAGGGCTTCAGTGATTTCTTCCAGCGTGGTTTCAGTGGCTGCCGGAACAATGCGGTCAACCATGGTGCTCGGGAAGGAGACGTTTTCGGTGACCCATTTCGCCAGTTCTGCGGAGCGTGCTTTCGCCATACCCAGCACGGCGTTTTTGACCACCAGGCCATTTTCAGGAATGTTATCGCAGCATAAAACGGTGAAACCCGGCAGACCGCGTTCATGGCGCAGACGCAGCGCTTCCACTAATACGCCCGGCGCAGTACATGGCGCCTGACCCCCGGCCAGATCCTGCTGGATTTTCGGGTTTTGCAGATCCAGTTCACCCGTGCCCGGTTCAATGCAATAACCTTTTTCGGTGATGGTCAGGGAAACAATCGCCACCTGAGGTTCAGTCAGTTTTTCCAGCACGGCATCAAGCCCGTCAATGCCGCCGTGGACGGATTCATGAGCAGAGCCAATGATAATAGCCTGATTGCCTTCAGCGCCTTTTTCGAGCACGGTAAACAGATGATCTTGCTTACGCAGACTTTGTATCAGCGTTTCATTACCGAAGAGGCTGATTTCGCAAATGCCCCAGTCTCCGCCCTGAAGATTCAGGACGCGGTTGGTGAGCAGCGCCTGGTGGGCACGGTGGAATGCGCCAAAGCCGAGATGTACGATGCGGCTTTTCAGTGCATCGCGATCATAAGCAGGCAATGATACTGCTGCGGGCAGAGACGCTGTGGCAATAGTTTTCATGCAATACTCCAGGCAAGTCAGAAATAGATAATTGGTCAGGCCAAATTGGGGCTGTTTACCCGTCAGTTCAATTTTATGCTGGATAAAGCGACGATTTAAGCCGAAATCAGGGCTTAGAGTGTAAAGTCATATGATAGAAAGGGGAATTGGTAAGTCCGGATGACCACTGATTTTGTGATGCAGATCGAGACTCTGCGCATTAATGGCAAAATCAGGGCAATAAAAAAGGAACGCCAAAACGTTCCTTTCAATACATCGCGGGATATAGCGGAGCGCTGATTAATCCGCGCGACCCATATAACGGCGTTCCGCGATATGAATACGGATTTTGTCGCCGGAGCTCAGGTATTCAGGCACCTGAATGCTCAGGCCTGTCGCCATGACCGCCGGTTTGGTACGGGAACTGGCAGACGCGCCTTTGATGCCCGGTGCGGTTTCAACGATTTCCAGATCCACCGTCTGTGGCATTTCCAGCGCCAGCAGCTGGCTATCCAGCGTCAGAACCTGCATGCCCTGCAAACCTTCTTCAGGAATAAACAACAGTTCGTCTTCGATCTGCGCCTTGTTGAAGGTGTACGGCGTGAAGTCTTCATCATCCATAAAGATGTATTCGTCGCCATCGACGTAAGAGAAGTTCACTTTACGACGGGTCAAGCTGACGGTGTCGAGGATATCGTCGCCTTTGAAGCGCTCTTCTACTTTGCCGCCGGTACGTACATCAGCGAAACGCATTTTGTACAAGGTGCTGGCACCACGGGCGCTTGGGCTCTGAACATCAATATCTTTTACCAGCAGCAATTTGCCGTCGTAGTTCACAACGAAGCCGCGTTTAATTTCGTTAGCACGTGCCATATAAATAACCTGTCAGCAGAGAGATAAATAATTTGCGACACGTTACTCGCGCCGCTGATTTCAGGCAAGCAGATAGCGTAAAAAGAGTTGCGAAAACCCGCTTTATTGCGCATTTTTACTGTGTTGTTTGCCTGCATGAAAAATGTTCGGGTTACCCTGTTACAGGATAGTAAATATTTCGCTGGTGGCGCATACCACTGCCTGCTATTGTCGCGCCTCAAAATGAGGCCTGAGGAGGCTGTTGATGGACTGTCGTACCGATTGCGGAGCCTGTTGCATAGCGCCTTCAATTTCCAGCCCGATACCGGGAATGCCTGGCGGCAAACCGGCGAATACCCGCTGCGTACAGCTGGCCGATAATTTCCTGTGCAAGATTTTCACCTCGCCGCTGCGCCCGAAAGTTTGCGCCAGCCTGCAGGCCAGCCGCGAAATGTGTTTTACCCATCGCGACCAGGCCCTGACGTATCTGATTAAACTCGAAGCCGATACCGCGCCTTAAACGACGACTTCCGGCGCTTCTTCTGCCGGCTTATCAACGTTTTTCACATTCCAGATACACACCACCGACCCTACTACCATCGCCAGCGCGGCATAAAATACCGCATGGTATGTCCAGAACTGTGCAATCACTCCCGCCAGAGAACCGGCAAGGATCCAGCCAGCACGCGTTGAATTGGTAAACAGCGTGGTTGCCGCACCCGCCTGACCCGGCATCAGATCCTGAAAATACAACATCCCAATTCCCGCCAGAATACCGATGAAAATCGCGTTCAGCAGCTGTAAGGCAATCAGCATGGCCGCGCCGGTGGTAAACAGAATGCAGCCATAGAAAATCACACCGGCCACTACCGCAAAACGCATCAGGAAGCGTTTACCGAGCTGCCTGGCCAGATATCCGGCGATCAGCATAGTGGGAATTTCCAGACACGCCGCACTGCCCATCAGCACGCCCGCCAGTTTTTCCGGCAACCCTAACTCACGCACTACGTACAGCGGCATATTGATGAGATAAATACTGTTGGCAGCCCACATCAGTGAACACGCGATGAAAAGCATCAGCGTATCGCGACGGTTGCGGCGCGGGGCTTCCAGCGTGGCAGTGGTTTTGATGTGCGCTTTCGGCATAGATGGCAGGAACATATACACCATCACGCCGCAAAGCAGGAACGCCAGCGTGGCGGCGCAGTACATAAAGGTGAAACCAAAGCCCATAGACAGGGCGAAGGCCAGCGGCGGCCCGACGACCCAGGCCAGCGACACCTGTGCCCGCAAAATAGAGCTGAACATGACGGCTTCACGGCCGGTTTTTTCGGAATGCTCACGTGCCAGAGCAAACATCTGAGGGTTCGCGGTCGAGCCAAAACTCGACAGCAAAACGCCGATAAACAGCAAAATAAAGTAATTGCGGTTGAAGGCGAACAACACGCACGCCAGTGCGCCCAGAATGCAGCAATACAAAATCAGCGTTTTGCGGTCGCCGCGTTTATCCGACCAGTTGGCCAGCAACTGACTGACGAAAATGCCGATCACCGCACTGCCGGTGAAGAAAATACCGACCATGAACGGACTGACGTGAACCTGAGATGTGAGGAAAAGACTCAGCGTGGGCGTCTGTAAAGCACCGGCGATGCCGGTCAGAAAAGCGATGATCAGAAAAGCGGTCGACGTCATGTCGGGTAAGCGGCGGGCTGACGTTGTAGAAATTCGCATTAGCTATGTGAACCAGATGTAGGGGAGGGGACGAAATTTGGGCGAATGTTACGTCAGTTTAAAAAAAACAAAAACAGGTTTTGATCATCAAAAATGTAAACCGGAGTGAATTTGCCATACTGAATAATAAAAACGCACGTAGTGTCAAAAATAACCAGCCCGTGTTTCTGTCATCTATCTAAAGCGTCACTGCAAACAGGGCTAAGCTTACGTCGGATTTTCGCGTCAGCCTGACTTCAGCATTTGCGTTAAGTTAACCGTCTCCGGGAGTCCACGAACAGAAAACTGTGCGTACCATCAAAAAATTGCTACGCCAAATAAGGGAAAGCTTGCTTTAAAAACAGGCCGGATTGAGACTCCCTGAAACGTTTCAGCGTCGTCAGCTTCTCCTATGAAATTTGATGGCGCTCCTTTTTTCTCAGTAAAGCTGAAACGATTCAATTTCAGCAGGAGAGGAGAATTATGTTCCAACTGTCACAGCAAGATATTCATCTCGGTGCGGCTGCCAGCGATAAGCAGGAAGCCATTCGCCAGGTTGCAGCAGCACTGACACAAGCAGGTCGCGTCAGCGAAGGCTATGTAGACGGCATGTTAGCGCGTGAGCTGCAAACTTCCACTTACCTGGGTAACGGCATCGCTATTCCTCACGGCACCACCGATACCCGTGATCTGGTGCTCGATACCGGCGTGCAGGTTTTCCAGTTCCCGCAGGGGATTGCGTGGGGCGAAGGCCAGACCGCGTATGTGGTTATCGGCATCGCCGCGCGTTCTGATGAACACCTCGGCCTGTTGCGTCAGCTGACGCACGTCTTAAGCGACGACAGCGTGGCAGAGCGTCTGGCAAAAACAGATTCAGCTGAAGAACTCCGCAGCCTGCTGATGGGCGAAAAAAATGCCGCTGAATTCCTGTTTGATACTCAGCTGATTGCCGTCGATGTGGCCGCTGAAAACCTGATCACCTTACAGGCGCTGAATGCCGGTCGCCTGAAAGAGATTGGTGCCGTGGATACCGCTTTTGTCAGTGATGTGATCAGCCGTAAGCCGCTGAACCTCGGGCAGGGCATCTGGCTGAGCGACAGCACCGAAGGCAACCTTAAAAGTGCAGCCACGGTAAGCCGTGCGCAGCAGGCGTTTGATCTGGAAGGCGAAAAAGTCGCCATGCTGCTGACGATTTCCGTCGCAGATGATCAGCCGCTCAATGTGCTGAATTACCTCAGTGATTTGCTGATAGCCAACAATGCTGAACGCTTGCTGACGGCAGATTCTGTCGGTGTGTTGGCATTGCTGACCAGCGAAGTGGAAGAACAAGCCAACGTGCTGACAGCGGAATACGTTATCCGTAACGAACACGGTCTGCATGCGCGTCCGGGTACGGCTTTGGTGAACGTCATCAAACAGTTCAGCAGCGAAATCACAGTCACGAATCTTGATGGCAGCGGTAAACCTGCCAACGGCCGCAGCCTGATGAAAGTCGTGGCGCTGGGCGTGAAAAAAGGTCATCACCTGCGCTTTACCGCCAGTGGTGAAGATGCAGAACTGGCATTAAAAACCATCGGTGAAGCGATTGCCGAAGGTCTTGGGGAGGGCGCATGAGCCGCAGAGTCGCCACAATTACCTTAAACCCTGCGTACGATTTAGTGGGCTATGTGCCTGAAATCGAACGCGGTGAAGTGAATCTGGTACAAACCACCGGATTGCACGCCGCCGGTAAAGGCATCAACGTTGCGAAAGTGCTGAAAGATCTCGGCATCGACGTCACCGTGGGTGGTTTCCTCGGTAAAGAAAATCAGGACGGCTTCCAGTTGCTGTTCAGCGATCTGGGCATCGCCAACCGCTTCCAGGTGGTCAATGGCCGTACCCGCATTAACGTCAAACTGACCGAAAAAGACGGCGAAGTCAGCGACTTCAACTTCTCCGGTTTCAACGTAACGCCTGCCGACTGGGAACGTTTCGTGACGGATTCTCTGTCATGGCTGGGACAGTTCGACATGGTTGCCGTCAGCGGCAGTCTGCCAGCGGGTGTTGACCCAGACGCATTCACCGACTGGATGAAACGCCTGCGTGCGCAATGTCCGTGCATCATCTTTGACAGCAGCCGTGAAGCGCTGGTTGCCGGTCTGAAAGCCGCGCCTTGGCTGGTTAAACCAAACCGTCGTGAACTGGAAATCTGGGCTGGCCGTAAATTACCGGAACTGAGCGATGTGGTAGAAGCCGCACACGCCTTGCGTGATCAGGGAATTGCCCACGTGGTGATTTCACTGGGCGCCGAAGGTGCCTTGTGGGTTAACGCATCGGGTGCGTGGATAGCCAAACCGCCAGCTTGTGAAGTCGTCAGCACGGTGGGTGCCGGTGATTCCATGGTCGGTGGTCTGATCTACGGCTTGCTGATGCGTGAATCCAGTGAACATACGCTGCGACTGGCAACGGCTGTTGCCGCCCTGGCTGTCAGCCAGAGTAATGTCGGTGTCACCGATCGTCCGCAGCTCGCGGCGATGATGGCCCGTGTTGACCTGAAACCCTTTTAATCCGCAGGAGGCAGAATGAAAACGCTGCTGATGATAGACAGTTCGCTCGGACAGGCTCGCAGCCATCTGGCGAAAAATTTGCTTGCTGCCGCTGCTGTGAAAGCAGGGCATCAGGTCGTTGAGCAGGCCGCTGACGCTGAAGTCGTCATTGTTGCCGGTGAAACTGTGCCAAACGACGCCGCTCTGGCGGGCAAAAATATTTATACCGGTGATGTGGCGGATGCCGTACGTAATCCGCAGGCTTTCCTGCAACGTGCGCTGACCGAAGCCAAACCGTATGTTGCGCCGGTTGCTGCTGCGGTAACGGCTCCGGTTGCGGGTGGTCCGAAACGTATCGTCGCAATCACTGCCTGCCCGACCGGTGTTGCACACACCTTTATGGCCGCTGAAGCCATTGAGAGTGAAGCGAAAAAACGCGGCTGGTGGGTAAAAGTTGAAACCCGCGGTTCCGTCGGCGCTGGCAATGCCATCACGCCAGAAGAAGTGGCAGCGGCTGATCTGGTGATTGTCGCGGCTGATATCGAAGTGGATCTGGCGAAATTTGCCGGTAAGCCGATGTACCGCACCTCTACCGGTCTGGCGCTGAAAAAGACTAAACAGGAACTGGATAAAGCATTGGTTGAAGCTGAAGTCTTTGAGCCGAAATCTCAGAGTGCAGCTACCGGCGTGAAGAAAAAAGAAGCGGGCGGTACCGGGCCGTATCGTCACCTGCTGACCGGCGTATCTTACATGCTGCCGATGGTAGTGGCGGGGGGGCTTTGTATCGCGCTGTCCTTCGTGTTTGGTATCAAAGCTTTTGAAGTGAAAGGCACGCTGGCGGCTGCGCTGATGCAAATCGGTGGGGGTTCAGCCTTCGCCCTGATGGTTCCTGTGCTGGCGGGCTTCATTGCCTTCTCCATCGCTGACCGTCCGGGTCTGACGCCGGGTCTTATCGGCGGTATGCTGGCAGTGAGCACGGGTGCAGGGTTCCTTGGCGGTATCATCGCCGGTTTCCTGGCGGGTTATGTGGCCAAAGCCATCAGCGGCAAGCTGAAATTACCGCAAAGTATGGAAGCCCTGAAGCCTATCCTGATCATTCCGCTGGTCGCGAGCCTGATTACCGGTCTGGTGATGATTTACATCGTCGGTACGCCGGTGGCTAAAATCATGGTTGGCCTGACCAACTGGTTGCAATCTCTGGGTACAGCGAACGCGGTTCTGCTCGGCGCAATCCTCGGTGCGATGATGTGTACCGATATGGGTGGTCCGGTAAACAAAGCGTCTTACGCATTTGGCGTGGCATTGTTGAGCTCTTCTGTGTATGGCCCGATGGCGGCTATCATGGCAGCGGGTATGGTGCCACCGCTGGCAATGGGTCTGGCAACGGTTCTGGCCAGTAAGAAGTTTGAGCAGGGCGAGCGTGAAGGTGGTAAGGCTGCCATGGTGCTGGGACTGTGCTTCATTACTGAAGGTGCGATTCCGTTCGCCGCCCGTGACCCGATGCGTGTTCTGCCATGTTGTATCGCAGGTGGCGCACTGACCGGTGCACTGTCTATGGCGTTCCATGCACAACTGATGGCGCCACACGGCGGTCTGTTCGTGCTGTTAATCCCGGGTGCAATTACTCCGATTCTGGGTTATCTGGTGGCGATTATCGCCGGTACCGTTGTGGCCGGTGGCGCTTACGCGATTCTGAAACGTTCAGATGCTGCATTAGCTGCGAAAGCCGCTGCATAACGTCAAGTCGTTAAAAACAAAAAGGCGCGACAATGATATGTCGCGCCTTTTTTATTGCTGCTCCCTTGTGACAGAAAAGCCGGGAGGGAGCCAACCGAAATTTACTCAAAAACCCATTTACTCAAATACCCATTTACTCTAAAACCTATGCTGCGGCTTCGTCATTCTCTGACTTTTGCTGCGCTTTCAGCCAGGCAATTTCATCTTTCCAGATATCGGGATTGACCGTTTCGAGGATCATAGGAATGCCGTCGAAACGGGCATCTTTCATCATCCAACTGAACACGGTATTGCCGATATTGCCTTCACCGAGGCTGTGATGGCGGTCAACGCGGCTGTTGAATTCGCTTTTCGCATCGTTGAGGTGCATACCCCGCAGATACTTAAAACCAACCACATCGTGGAAATGTTTAAACGTTTTCTCGCATTCTTCAACGGTACGCAGATCGTAACCGGCGGCGAACGCGTGGCAGGTATCGATGCAGACGCCGACGCGGCTTTTGTCTTCCACGCCGTCGATAATTTTCGCCAGATGTTCAAAGCGGAAACCGAGATTGCTGCCCTGACCGGCGGTATTTTCGATAACGGCCGTGACGCCTTTGGTTTTATCCAGCGCAATGTTCAGGGATTCAGAAATCCGTTCGAGGCATTTATCTTCCTCGATTTGCATCAGATGGCTGCCGGGATGGAAATTCAGCAGCGACAAACCTAGCTGCTCGCAGCGCTGCAATTCATCAAGGAATGCTTCACGGGATTTTTCCAGCGCTTCCGTCACCGGATGCCCGAGGTTAATCAGATAGCTGTCGTGCGGTAAAATCTGGTTGCTCTTGTAGCCGTACTTTTCACAAGCCAGTTTGAATTTTTCAATCACATCTTCCGGCAAAGCAGCCGCTTTCCACTGACGCTGATTCTTGGTGAAAAGCGCAAACGCCGTGGCTTCCAGCTCATGTGCGCGCAATACCGCCTGATCGACACCCCCGGCTGCACTGACGTGTGCTCCCACAAACTTCATTTTTGCTCCTCAGTTATTCATCGCGTTTATCAACGAATAATAGCGCCTCCGGACAGGAGGCGCAGCATCGGAGTGTTAAAAGCCGCAACATCAGCCAAAAAGATGTTGAACCAGCTGGTTGATACCGGCACCGCCGACTATCAGCCAGATGAACAGTATTGCCGCCAGCAGCATCGGTTTCAGCCCCGCCTGACGCAGCGCGCTCATGTGCGTTGTCAGCCCGAGAGCCGCCATCGCCATCGCCAGTAACACGGTATCGAGCGTAATCAGCGGTGGGATCCAGCTGTGCGGCAGAATATCCAGCGAGTTGAACGCCGCCACCAGAATAAACAGCAGGGCAAACCACGGAATGGTGATGTTGCGCATACCGGCGTTCTGGCCGCCTTGCTGAACTTCACGACGCGATTTCCAGCCAGAGAGCAGCAGCAGGAACGGAGCCAGCATCATCACGCGGATCATCTTGGCTATCACCGCCGCATTCTCAGCGTCCGGACTGACACCCTGACCGGCTGCTACAACCTGAGCGACTTCATGCACCGTCGAGCCGGTGTAAATCCCAAACTGTGACGCGGTAAAACTCAGCCAGTGAAATTGCTCATTAAGGTGCCACAGCCACGGATACAGGAAGATGGCCGCCGTCCCGAAGATGACCACAGTAGCCACCGCGACGGTGACTTTTTCCGCCCTGGCATCCAGCACCGGTTCGGTGGCCATCACGGCGGCAGCACCACAGATACTGCTGCCCGCGCCAATCAGCATCGACGTATCGCGGTCTAATTTAAATACCCGTTGTCCCAGCCAGCAGGCAAGGGCGAAGGTGGAGCACAACATCATGGCATCGATAAGGATCCCGGTTGCGCCGACATCGGCGATTTGCGCGAACGTCAGGCGCATGCCGTAGAGGATAATCCCCAGACGCAGCAGCCGCTGTTTTGCCAGCGTGACGCCGCTGTCGCACCAGGGTTTGGCTGCGGGATAAACCGTGTTGCCGACCACCATCCCGATAACAATCGCCAGCGTCAGCGCGCTGAGACCGAGATGGCTCAGGGACGGGAAATTGCTTAACCAGACTGCCAGTCCGGTAATCGCGCCGGTCAGCACCAGACCTGGGCTCAGGCGGCTGTATCCGCCATGTTTTTGCAGCGCAGGCTGTTCAACATCATGTTTAAGCGTGTCGCTTTTATTGAGTGAAAATTGGGTCATCGTCCGTTCCTCGTTCAGGAGTGATGACATAAGGCTACGCCGCGCTTATATAAAAATGAAATAGATTATAACTTTATAACCTATCTGAAAAACTGGTATAAAGAATCCATTCAAAAGAGACCTGCAAGGCAAAGGTCTATACTCAAGAGAACAAGCGTGCAGTCTGGCGCATGAGAACAGCGGGACATTTATGCACATAACATTGCGACAACTTGAAGTTTTCGCCGAGGTGCTGAAAAGCGGTTCGACCACGCAGGCGTCGGTTGTGCTTTCATTATCACAATCGGCGGTCAGTGCCGCACTGGCCGATATCGAAGGGCAGCTCGGCGTGCAGTTATTTGACCGTGTCGGGAAGCGGCTGGTAATTAATGAGCACGGGCGTCTGCTGTATCCGAAAGCCCTGGCCTTGCTGGAACAGGCGGGTGAAATCGAACGTCTGTTTAATCAGGACAACGGCTCGCTGCGTATTGGCGCCAGCAGCACCATTGGCAACTACATGTTGCCGGCGATGATTGCCGGTTACCGGCTGGATTTCCCTGATACGCCGCTGGAACTGAACGTCGGCAACACTAACGACGTCATTAATGCGGTGGCAGATTTTCGTGTCGATCTGGGTCTTATCGAAGGCCCGTGTCAGATGCCGGAGTTGATCACTCAGCCCTGGCTGGACGATGAGCTGGTGGTGTTCGTTGCTCCCGAAAATCCGCTGGTGGGGCAGGTTGTTTCGCTCGAATCGCTGGCGCGGGAACCGTGGATTTTACGTGAGCGCGGTTCCGGTACCCGCGAAGTGCTCGATCATCTGCTGTTACCGCAATTGCCCGATTTCAATCTGGTGATGGAACTGGGGAATTCTGAGGCCATCAAGCACGCCGTGCGTCACGGAATTGGTATCAGTTGCCTTTCCCGACGGGTGATTGCGGAGCAGCTGGCCAGCGGGTCACTGGTGGAAATTCACCTGCCGGTGGCGCCGCTGGTGCGCAAACTTTACCTTATACATCATCGCCAGAAACACATCTCCGGCGCGTTATCGCGCTTTTTGACCTATTGCCGCGAAGCCCAATAACGGTCTTTCGCTAATGATCCACGGCCTGTTATGAAGGTGTCTTATAACAGGTCGTTCCTGCTATTCAGAGCGGCAGGTTTTGCTACAATCCGCGCTTAAATTTCCACATGACGAGCGGATATAGGGTAAAAATGGCTCAACAACCTACAAAAAATACGCAGGTGGCTCCCACACTGCGTCGCGAGCTGAAGGCACGTCACTTAACGATGATCGCCATCGGCGGTTCAATTGGTACGGGTTTATTCGTCGCATCGGGTGCGACAGTTTCACAGGCAGGGCCGGGTGGCGCGCTGCTCTCCTATGCATTAATCGGCATCATGGTTTACTTCCTGATGACAAGTCTGGGTGAACTGGCGGCGTTCATGCCGGTATCCGGCTCATTCTCCACATACGGTTCCCGCTATGTAGAAGAAGGCTTCGGTTTCGCACTCGGCTGGAACTACTGGTACAACTGGGCTGTCACCATCGCGGTTGACCTGGTTGCCTCACAACTGGTGATGAACTACTGGTTCCCTGACACGCCGGGCTGGATCTGGAGCGCCTTGTTCCTTGGGCTGATCTTCTTGCTCAATTACATCTCTGTTCGCGGTTTTGGCGAAGCGGAATACTGGTTCTCGCTGATCAAAGTGGTCACCGTCATCATCTTTATCGCCGTGGGCGTTCTGATGATCACCGGCATTATGCGCGGCGGCGAAACGGCTGGCTGGCATAACTGGGCTATCGGTGATGCGCCATTTGCAGGCGGCTTTGCGTCGATGATAGGCGTGGCGATGATAGTCGGCTTCTCCTTCCAGGGTACCGAACTGATTGGCGTCGCAGCCGGTGAATCTGAAAACCCGGCCAAGAACATCCCGCGTGCGGTTCGTCAGGTATTCTGGCGTATCCTGCTGTTCTATATTCTGGCGATTCTGGTTATCAGCCTGATCATTCCTTATACCGATCCGAATCTGCTGCGTAACGAAGTCGGCGATATCTCGGTCAGCCCGTTCACGCTGGTGTTCCGCAATGCGGGTCTGCTGTCCGCGGCGGCGGTAATGAATGCGGTTATCCTGACTGCCGTGCTGTCTGCCGGTAACTCCGGGATGTACGCGTCTACCCGCATGCTGTTTACGCTGGCAAGCGAAGGCAAAGCGCCGCGCATGTTCGCTAAACTGTCGAAAGGCGGTGTGCCGCGTAACGCGCTGTATGCCACCACGATTGTGGCTGCATTGTGCTTCCTGAGTTCAATGTTTGGTAATCAGACCGTTTACCTGTGGCTGCTGAACACCTCCGGGATGACCGGTTTCATTGCCTGGCTGGGTATTGCGGTAAGTCATTACCGTTTCCGTCGTGGTTATGTCTCGCAAGGTCGCGACCTGAAGAAACTGCCATATCTGTCTGGCTTCTTCCCGTTCGGTCCGATTTTCGCCTTTGTTTTGTGTCTGATTATTACGCTGGGGCAAAACTATCAGGCGTTTATGAAAGACACCATTGACTGGTATGGCGTGGCCGCGACTTACATCGGTTTGCCGCTGTTCCTGATCATCTGGTTCGGCTACAAGCTGACCAAAGGCACTAAAGTAGTGAAATACAGCGAGATGGAATTCCCGGAACATGTCGATAAGTAACCGGCAGGGACATTCAGGTCGTTGAAAACAGATCGTTGAAAGCGGAGCTCAGGCTCCGCTTTTTTGTATCTGCAATTTAATAAAGGAGAGTGGAGAACATAATGCTTTGTTACCGCTACGTTTAATGTCCGCGTCTGATAGGTTTTGCAAAACACATTGATAATTATTATCATTTGTTCCCTTTCATTGGGAATAGCACAACATCTACTCCCGCCGTAAGTTTTTAACTTAATGAGATTGAAGCGAAAATGAGTGCAACTACCGAACCCGCGCTGGCGGTGAAAGGCAACGCCCCGGATGGCGTGATGGGACGATACCGGAATATCGTCCGCCGCCGTCTGTTAATCATGCTGGTGCTGGTGCTGGCGATTGTCGTCTCACTGGTGATTGATTTCATTATGGGGCCTTCGGGGTTGTCGCTCGGTACGCTGTGGAAAACCCTGTTTAATGCGGCGGCAGCCGATCCGGGTACGCGTGTCATAGTCTGGGATATCCGCCTGCCTTACGCGCTGATGGCCGTGACGGTCGGCATGTCGCTGGGTCTTGCCGGTGCGGAAATGCAGACCATTCTCAATAACCCGCTGGCCAGTCCGTTCACACTGGGTGTGTCTTCTGCGGCGGCGTTCGGCGCGGCGCTGGCGATTGTGCTGGGTATCGGTATTCCGGGCATTCCCGACCAGTGGTTTATCTCTGCCAACGCCTTTATCTTTGCGCTGCTGGCCGCCCTGATGCTCGATGGCATTACGCGCTGGACACGTGTCGCCAGTTCCGGCGTGGTGCTGTTTGGTATTGCGCTGGTGTTTACCTTCAACGCGCTGGTTTCACTGATGCAGTTTATTGCCACCGAAGACACCCTGCAGGGGCTGGTATTCTGGACGATGGGCAGTCTGGCGCGCGCCTCGTGGGTAAAACTGGGTGTGATGCTGCTGGCTTTCCTGATTCTGTTGCCGTGGTCGATGATGAGCGCGTGGAAGCTGACGGCGCTGCGTCTGGGTGAAGATCGCGCGGTAAGTTTTGGTATCGACGTGCGTCGTTTGCGCCTCGGCACCTTGCTGCGTATCAGTATTCTTTCCGCACTGGCGGTGGCGTTTGTCGGTCCGATTGGCTTTATCGGTCTGGTCGCGCCGCACATCGCCCGTCTGATGTTTGGTGAAGATCACCGTTTCTACCTGCCAGCCAGTGCGCTGATTGGTGCGCTGGTGCTTTCAATGGCGTCGGTGGCCTCTAAAAATCTGGTGCCGGGTGTCATCATACCGGTGGGTATCGTCACCTCGCTGGTCGGTGTGCCGTTCTTCCTGAGTATTATTCTTCGTCACCGGGGGAACGTCTGATGTCTGCAATGCCCGAAACGCGTCCTGAAGATTTACTGAATGCCGCAACGCAGGGGCTGCAAATCCGCGATTTCAATGCGGGCTACCCGAAGCGCCATGTGATCCGCCATCTCAATGTCCCGATGCTGCCACGTGGCAAAATCACGGTTTTGCTCGGACCAAACGGCAGCGGAAAATCGACATTACTCCGCTCACTCGCCGGACTGAACCGGGCAGAAGGGCAGTTGTTGCTCGACGGTCATGATTTAATGCCGATGCCTTTTGCGCGCCGCGCCGAACAGGTGGTTTACCTGCCGCAAACCCTGCCCGCGGGTGTGCATCTGCACGTGCTGGAATCCATTATCGTGGCGCAACGAGCCTCAGGGGGAAAAGGTAAAGCCTCCGAAGGCACTGATAAAGTGATGACGCTGCTGCGTCAACTGGGGATCGAGCATCTGGCGCTGAGTTATCTCGATCAGCTTTCCGGCGGTCAGAAACAGCTGGTTGGTCTGGCACAATCCCTGATCCGCCAGCCTTCATTATTGCTGCTCGACGAACCGCTCAGCGCGCTGGATCTCAACTATCAGTTCCACGTGATGGATCTGGTTCGTCAGGAAACGCAGAAACGCAATATCGTCACCGTCGTGGTGGTGCATGACATCAATATCGCGCTGCGCCACGGTGACCGCGTGCTGATGCTCAAAGACGGCAATCTGATTGCCGATGGCGAACCGGAAGAGGTGATCACGCCGGAAAGTCTGGCGCAGGTTTACGGCGTGCGGGGCAGGATTGAGCGCTGCTCGCAGGGGACACCGCAGATACTGATAGACGGGCTGGTAGGGGATATTGGGTAATTTTGTGGGTTGCCACCCACACGGGCTTTAAATTCAAATTCAAATTCAAATTCAAGGTCGTGGGCGTCGGCCCACACCGACTTGGGGGGCGGCCTGTCGCCGCCACCCCCCAAGACCCCCCAGGCTCTTTCACTGCGCGCTCCGCTCGCTGGCTATGTTTCATAAGCCACAGCGATAGCCGCAAAACCCCGCCGCTGCGCGGTTCCCTCCGTTCGGGTTACAACCCGCGTAAAAAGACACGCGGTTTTTCACCTCTCCTCCGGCGGTATTTTGGAACCGGCCTCAGGTTTATACTTCACAACCTCACTTTTTTAATCTTTTTAAAATGCTGCGGGCGATTCAGAAATCTTGCTGAACGGAGCGGCCTGAAGACCAAAGGCTTCAGGACCGAGAGAAGGCACCGCGCAGCGGCAAGATTTCCAGCCTGTCGCAGGGATAACTGGAATATAGCCAGCGAGCGGAGCGCGTGTTGATAAAGCGGGGAGAGATCCAAGAGAGGGAAAGCACTTCCCTCTCTTGGGCGGTTTTGGCGCAGCGCGATAAGTGATCGCTGCGCTTAAAAAACCGAAATATTCTCGATCAAGCCCTCACTGCAAGTGAAAGATTTGTCAGCTTTCTAAAAGCCTATTTCCCGTTCCACGCCTTCAGATTCTGGTCCCGCGCATTCAGTTTCTGCTCAGGTGTCAGCTTGTTGTAATCCTTCGCCAGACCACTCTCCCAGTCGCCGTACAGCGGATTTGGCAGCACGATATATTGCGTGCCGAAGTGCTGATGGTTCTGATTCACAAACGCACGGCGCTGTTCATTGCCCTGATGATAGGTCGCGGAACCGAAATCATTCAGGTTGTCGCCGATGTAAATCACCACGTGATAACCCGCCGCTTTAATGGAATCGAAACGGGCCTGTTTGTTCGACGTATCTGAACTCAAAAGCATGGTTTTTTCATTGGCGCCGGTAAAGCCCAGACGGTTCATGTTGTCGAGTGTTGCTGCATATTCGCTGGTTTTGCGGTTAGACACGTAGAACATCGTGCCGCCATGCGTGTTGACGTAATTGGCAAATTCGACCGCACCGGGCACGGCTGTAGCCTGACGGGCTGCCGTCCACTGGGACCAGGTTTTGCTGTCGAATGGCTTATTCGCTTTCACCTGCCACGCGCTGTATGCGCTGTTATCAAGCATGGTTTCATCAAGATCCACGACGACGGCTTTCTTCTGCCCGGCCAGCGGCTGTGCGTTATCAAACGCCATTTTCGCCGTGTTAAAAGCCTGATACGCCAGCGCCTGATATTCGCCAGATTGCTGGAACCAGTTCAGCGCCATCACCGACTGATCGTTCAGTTTCTGTTGGGCATCCGGTTTTTGCTGTGCGCAGCCGCTGAGGGCCAGCATGATTAAGGCACTGGTGGTGCAAAGCGAAATTTTATTCATTCGTCATCCCTAGTCTTGTTAAGAAAGATTCGCATTCATGAAAATCGTTAAAACTGTAGCAGATTCAGCGGGGTGTGGAAGGATAAATGGCGTGTTACGCGAGATGTATCGAAAAATGGGTCAGTCAGGAAACAATAATACGGCCAGTGACATGTCAGGAGTTAGATCAGACTGCTGCGCGCTGAGACTGATCTATCACGAATATGTTAAGGCTCGCAGAGGATTTGGTAATAAGTGATCCCTTAGTCTGTTCCAAAAGGGTGGAATGAAACTACTGAAGCAAACGAGGGATTACGATGCTAGCGATTATTCTTGGTTATCTGGCCGGCATGTTGACCATTGCCAGCCCTTGTATATTACCTATTCTGCCCTTCATTTTTTCCCATTCAGGGCAATCCTTCAAACGCTCCGGCTTGCCTATGCTGGCCGGGATGGCGCTGACTTTTACGGCTTTCGCCTCGCTAGCCGCCGTCAGCGGTGAATGGACCATCGCCGCGAACCAGTATGGGCGGACGCTGGCTCTGGCTTTTATGGCGTTATTTGCCCTCACACTTTTATTCCCTCAACTGGCCGAACGGATTTTCCGCCCGTGGGTGGCTGCCGGTAATCGCTTACTCAACACCTCTGCAGTCGGAGAACAAAAGGGCATTGGGGGAGCGCTGTTATCCGGCGTAGCGACCGGTCTGTTGTGGACGCCGTGCGCCGGGCCGATCCTCGGGTTGGTATTAACCGGCGCGGCTATTCAGGGGGCGAACATCGGCTCCAGTTTTTTACTTCTTTCATATGCGGCCGGGGCGGCGACGTCGCTGGCTCTGGTATTACTGACCGGAAATAAGGTGCTATTAGCCATGAAAAAATCATCTGGAAATGTGAGCGGATTACGACGTGTGTTGGGGGGATTGATGCTGGTGGGTGTTTTAGCCATCTCATTAGGGCTGGATCGGGGCGTGCTGGCGCGTGTTTCCCTGTTGCCAACTGCGCCAATTGAAGAGCAACTGTTACAGAAACTGGGTACGCCTGAGCTGCCGAAAATCAAAGAGACGAAGGCGGCGCTGACTCCGATTAAAGAGGAATTACCCGTGCTGAAGGATCAAGGTGAAATGCCGCCTCTGACCGGCGTGGTTCAATGGTTAAACTCTCCGCCGCTTACGCCACAGGAGCTGCGGGGTAAAGTCGTGTTGGTGCATTTCTGGACATTCGGCTGCATCAACTGCCAGCGTTCATTACCCTACGTTAATGCATGGGCGAAAAAATATCGTGAACAGGGGCTGGTGGTTATTGGCATACATTCACCAGAGTTTGCCTTTGAAAAAGACCCTGCAAGCGTGAAGAAAGAAGCCGCCAAACTGGGGATCGATTACCCGATAGCGATTGATAACAACTTTACTGTCTGGAATGCCTACAAAAATAACTACTGGCCAGCCCATTATTTCATCGATGCCAAAGGGCACATTCGCTACATGCATATCGGTGAAGGCGATTATGCACAGTCTGAGCGTGTCATCCAGGAACTGCTGAGTGAGGCGGGGAGTAAAGTGTAGCCAAACAGTTGCAGATCGAAAATGACAAAAATAAAAAAGGCCGGAGGGTGAGTCCGGCCGAAGAATTTCAAGACAGAGAATAATAATGAGGTGGTGAAACGCCTTTTTTAGAACTGATACACCAGGCCAACAGCCACGGTATCGTCGTTATTCAATTTCAGAGTATTGTCATCGCTCAGCTGGTTGATTTTATAATCAACGAAGGTAGACATATTCTTGTTGAAATAATAGGTTGCTGCAACGTCGATATATTTAACCAGGTCAGCATCGCCGATGCCTTCAATATCTTTAGCTTTGGTCTGAACATAACCCAGTGACGGACGAAGACCGAAATCAAACTGATATTGCGCGACGGTTTCGAAAGTCTGTGTTTTATTTGCGTAACCGCTAACAGATGCCGCAGTACCCGCCAGGCTACCCGGAACGGAAATACCGATCATGTTGCGGGTTTCAGCATAAATAGCGGCTAAATAAACACCGTTATTGTCATATTTCAGACCGCCAGTCCATGCGTCGGCTTTGTCACCCTGACCATAACGTGCAGAGGTCTGGCCAACCGTACGGTCAGAAGACGAGTAAGCACCACCGGCGCTGATGCCGGTATCGCCGAAGGCATAAGTGGCAGAAAGCGCGTAGCCGTCACCGTTAGCGGTGGTGCTGGTACGGCTGTCGTTTTCGTTTTTGCCCTGGTACTGAACAGCCAGATTCAGGCCATCAACCAGACCGAAGAAACCGCGGTTACGGTAAGTCGCCACGCCGTTTGCACGGCCCGTCATGAAGCGGTCAGCCTTGGTATAGCCGTCGCCACCGAACTCAGGGAACATATCGGTCCAGGCTTCGATGTCGTACAGTGCGCCGTAGTTACGACCGTAGTCGAAAGAACCGTATTGAGAGAATTTCAGACCTGCGAAGCCGAGACGGGTTTTAGTACCGGTAGTCCCTTGTGCTTCGGAGTGGTTAGCAGCAACCTGATATTCCCACTGGCCATAGCCAGTCATCAGATCGTTAATTTGTGTCTGGCCTTTAAAGCCCATGCGTACATAAGTCTGGTCGCCGTCCTGGGTATTGTCATCAGAGAAATAATGTTCTGCTTTGACTTTTCCGTACAGATCCAGTTTGTTGCCATCTTTGTTGTAAATTTCTGCTGCGTTAGCTCCTGATGCAATCAGTAAGCCAGGAATCAAAAGTGCCAGAATATTAAGTTTCATTAATTTTTACCCTGCATTCTTTATTAAAAGCTTTTCAATAAAGCTTTATATGAAGTCTTGTGAAAAGACGCTGTTCATCATTTTTGCTGTGCATTCCGTATGGGCTCGGATTTTTCTCAGCGAGAGTTTTTTACCGTATATTTGTGATCAATTTATGACAGTCAGAAATGAACTTTTTCTTTTTTTACACGTCCTCCTTTTTTTCTGCATAAATTTAAACCACAGGAAATGCCCTTAACCAAGATTTCGGGCTGCGCCAGAAGCCGGTCTGTGGGACAATAGCTGGGACATTCCTGTCTCACCTCCAACAAAAAAAGAGATGCATGGCGCTTTCCCCCGCAGTAAAAAATCAGATAAGCCAGTGGTACAAAGCCCTGCAACAGCAAATCCCGGATTTCATTTCCCGCGCTCCGCAACGTCAGATGATTGCAGAGGTGGCGAAGGCATTCTCGGGGGATTCTGCACGGCATCTGGCCATCGAAGCGCCGACCGGCGTCGGGAAAACGCTGTCCTATCTTATTCCCGGCATTGCGGTCAGCCGTGAGGAAGAAAAGCCACTGATCGTCAGCACGGCGAACGTGGCGTTGCAGGATCAGATTTTCAGCAAAGACTTACCGCTGCTGAAAAAAATTATTCCTGATTTGAAATTCACCGGCGCTTTTGGCCGCGGGCGTTACGTGTGTCCGCGAAATCTGGCGGCGATGAGCAATGAAAATGCGCAGGGCGATCTGGGATTATTTCTTGGTGACGAGCTGGCGCCTTCCAGCGGCGAAGAACAGAAACTGTGTAAAACGCTGGAAACCGCGCTCTCACGCTACGAGTGGGACGGTTTACGCGATCACTATCAGAAAACCATCGACGATCCGCTGTGGATAAAAATCAGTACAGACAAAGCCAACTGTCTGAGCCGTAACTGCCATTATTTTCGTGAATGCCCGTATTTTGTGGCGCGCAAAGAGATTGAAAGTGCCGACGTGGTGGTCACTAACCATGCGCTGGTGATGGCGGCGCTGGAATCAGAATCGGTGCTGCCACCGGCGAAAGACCTGCTGCTGGTGCTCGACGAAGGACATCATCTGCCGGAAGTCGCCCGCGATGCGCTGGAAGTCGACGCTGAAATCACCGCCATGTGGAACAACCTGCAACTCGATAATTTTGTGCGTCAGATTGAGCAATGTCTGGCGCTGTTTACGCCGAAAAATCCGCCGCCGCTGACTAACGCTGAGCGTCTGCATAATCACTGTGCGGAAATGCGCGAACTGCTGCTTTCGATTGAACAGGCCGTGAGCCAGTATTTGCCACCGGATGAGCCGGAAGCGGAATATCGTTTCGAGCTGGGCTTATTGCCGCCGGAACTGACAGAGCAGTGCAGCCGCCTGTTCAAACTTACCGATGGTCTGCGCAGCCTGGCGGAATACATGGTGAATGATCTGAGCGAGAAAACCGGCAAGCACGACATTATGCGTCTGCACCGGGCGATTTTGCACATGAGCCGGATGCAGGGCTATCTCGAAACCATGAGCAAATTGTGGCGGCTGGCGGCGCTGGAAAAAGCCTCTAACGCGCCGATCGGCAAATGGGTGAAGCGAACTTATTTCGATAACCAGACGCATCTGGTGTTCCACTGCGCGGGGATCCGCGTGAGCGAGCAGCTGGAAAAAATGCTGTGGCGAAAAGTGCCGCATGTGGTGATTACCTCTGCGACGCTGCGCTCGCTGAATAGTTTTTCCCGTTTGCAGGAAATGACCGGCCTGACGGAAAAAGCCGGCGATCATTTCGTCAGCCTGGATTCGCCGTTCAGCCATATTACGCAGGGTAAACTGGTGATCCCGCAAATGACGCTCGAGCCGGTGATGGCCAATGAAGCGGCACATTTGCAGGAAATGGCCGATTTCTTCCGCGCCGAACTGGCAAAAGGGCAACACACCGGCCAGCTGGTATTGTTCGCCAGCAACCGCGCGTTGCAACAATTTGTCTCCCTGCTGCCGGACTTGCGTCTGATGCTGCTGGTGCAGGGCGATCAGCCACGTTACCGGCTGGTCGAGGAGCACCGCAAGCGCGTAGCCGCAGGCACCACCAGCGTGCTGATTGGCCTGCAATCGTTCGCCGAAGGTTTAGATCTGAAAGGTGAATTGCTGACACAGGTGCATATTCATAAAATTGCGTTTCCGCCGATCGACAGCCAGGTGATCCTGACCGAAGGCGAGTGGCTGAAAACGCTGAAACGCTATCCGTTTGAAGTTCAGAGTTTACCGAGCGCGTCTTTCAACCTGATCCAGCAGGTCGGGCGTCTCATCCGCAGCCATGAATGTACCGGCGAAATTGTGATTTATGACAAACGGCTGCTGACCAAAAGCTACGGTTCGCGCCTGCTTGCGGCGCTGCCGGTGTTTCCGATTGAACAGCGCGAGATGCCTGCGCCCGGTTCGGTGAAACGTCCTGACATCCTGAAAACGGTGAAGAAAGATCCGGTTCGCCGTCGCGCCCGCCGGCGATAATTACTCCTGAAGAAAAGTCATTACACAGAGAAGGTAACGCTACGATGGATTACACCAAACTCATTAAAGAAGTGGGCCGTGGAAAAAATCATGCCCGTGATCTGGATCGTGAGCAGTCGCTTGCGTTGTACCGCGAAATTCTGGCCGGTGAAGTGCCTGATTTGCAACTGGGTGCGCTGCTGATTGCGTTTCGAATTAAAGGCGAGGCGGAAGAAGAGATGCTCGGGTTTTATGCCGCGATGCAAGAGCGCGTTATGCGTTTACAGGCACCGGAAAACCGTCCGCTGCCGGTGGTGATCCCAACCTATAACGGCGCGCGCAAACAGGCGAATCTCACGCCGTTGCTGGCGGTGCTGCTTAGCCGTCTTGGTTTGCCGGTCGTGGTGCATGGCGTTGACGAAGATCCGACCCGTATCACCAGCGCGGAGATTTTCCGTGCTTTGGGTATCGACGCGGCACAAAACCAGCAACAGGCTCAGCAGCAGCTTGATACCGGTAACGGCCCGGTGTTTGTGCCGATCTCAGTGATGTGTGCGCCAATCGAAAAGCAGCTGTCACTGCGCTGGCAGATGGGCGTGCGTAACAGCAGCCATACGCTGGCGAAGCTTATCACGCCGTTCATCGGGCAGGATGCGTTGCGCTTATCCAGCGTTTCCCATCCCGAGTATATCCAGCGTGTTTCCTCGTTTTTCCGCCAGATTGACGGCCGCGCGCTGCTGACGCAGGGGACAGAAGGGGAGGTTTATGCTAACCCGTCACGTTTCCCGCAGACGCACTTTATCACCGGTGGCGAACTGAGCGTGCTGGCCGAAAAGGAAGAGATATTTGCTGCGGATGTACCGGCTGGTAAAGACGTCGAAACCACCGTGAACTACATTCAGGAATGCCTGAAAGGCGAGCGTGATATCCCGCAGGCGATCCTCAATCAGCTGGCGTGTTGTCTGGTGGCCGCAGAAGTGAGTGGTGACAGGGTTGAAGCCAAAATGATTGTGGATCAGATTTTCTGATTACGTTTTAGCAAACCCGGTCAACTCCCTCCCCTGCGAAGGGCAGGGTTGGGGGGTGTTAAGGTCAAAATCAGGCGTTAAAGTGTGCTTAAACATTCATTTCCTTTTAATACCCCCTCCCGCCCGCCCCCCTTCACAGGGGGAGACTCTAAAAAATAGTCCGTATTACTCTATAATTCCTGCGTTTAGCCTCATTTCAGTCGCGTAAAACTCGCCTTACCCTGTTCAAAAGTGTGGTTAAAGACTAAAATAGAGAGACTACGGAATCTATTTCATGATTTTATTGGTTTTTTTATAAATTTTTATGGAGATTTAAATATGGAAACGTTGCCAGCTTGCCCGACGTGTCAGTCTGAATTTACCTGGCAGGACGGTGAAATGCTTAACTGTCCTGAATGTGGACATGTCTGGTCAATGAGCGGTGAAAACGGCGTAGAAGACGATGTACTGAAAGTCGTCGATGCCAACGGTAATCTGCTGGCGGATGGCGATTCAGTCACCGTAATCAAAGACCTGAAAGTTAAAGGCAGTTCTTCGATGCTGAAAATCGGCACCAAAGTGAAGGGTATCCGTCTGGTCGAAGGCGATCACAATATTGACTGCAAAATTGACGGTTTTGGCCAGATGAAACTCAAATCAGAGTTCGTGAAGAAAAACTGATCTCCGCACAATCCTGCCTGACGCTCAAAAGCGGTTTTGCCATATCGACATAACCGCTTTGCGAACATACACTCAATGTAAAATCTCTTTAACATTCAGCAGAGAAGATTACATGAAACAGGCTCAGGACTATTTTAACGCCCTCAATCGCGATTACCTCAAAGTGCATCAGGACAAAGAAAACTTGTTCTGGCAAAACTACATGGGCACGGGTGATGAAAATGTCTCCGACGCTTTCTCCGCTGCCGAAACCGCCTACAAACGTTTTATCGCTGAACCTTCCCGCCCGAAAGAATTACGTGACGCTATCGCCCGTGCAGAAAAAGAGAGTGCCGGTGACGAACGTGATGCGCTGCTTCATGGTCTGCGCGGCTGGCTGAATTTCTTCGACTGTAACGTGATTGAAGACTCAAAAGCTCAGGCGCTGATGGATGAAATCATTCAGGCCGAATCCGTGCTGTTTGGTAAGCGCAAGCAGTACCGCATGACCCACATCAACAGTAAAGGTGAGCGCGTCAATGCCTCTCTCGGTGAACTGCTGACCAATCAGGCCAATAACGAAAATGAATCCTACCGCCGCAGCTCGCAAAATGCCTTGCGCGAGCTGGAAGAATGGCTGCTGCACAACGGTTTGCCTGAACTGATCGGCCTGCGTAACCGTTTTGCCCGTCAGCTCGGTTACCGCAACTATTTCGACTATAAAGTGAATAAAACCGAGCGCATGTCGCCGGAACAGTTATTCGCCATTCTCGACCGTTTCGAAGAACGCACCCGTGAAAGCAACACGCGCAGCCTCAATGAGCTGGTGGCGCGCGAAGGCGATGCCGCATTGCTGCCGTGGAATATCCGTTTCGCCAGCGCCGGTGACGTCACCCGTCAGCTCGATCCTTACTTCCCGTTCGCCGATTCCCTGCGTCGCTGGATAGACAGTTTTAAGCGTCTGAATATCGGTTTTAACGGGGCAGAAATGCAGCTGGATTTGCTGGTTCGCGAAGGCAAATACGAGAACGGTTTTATGCACGGGCCGGTGCCGCCGTTTTATGACAACGGCAAATGGGTGCCAGCGGTGATTAACTTTACCAGCCTGGCAAAACCGGACCAGATTGGCAGCGGTGCGATTGGCCTGAACACCTTGTTCCATGAAGGAGGCCATGCGGCGCATTTCGCCAATATCCGTCAGAATGCGCCGTGTTTCTCGCAGGAATTCCCGCCGACGTCGATGGCGTATGCTGAAACGCAGTCTATGTTCTGCGACAGTTTGCTTGAAGACGCAGACTGGCTGAAGCGTTACGCGAAAAATACCGCCGGGGAGCCGGTGCCGGATGAACTGATCCGCGCCAGTATTGAAGCCCGTCAGCCGATGCGTTCGTTCAATGAGCGCCATATTTTGCTGGTGCCGTATTTCGAATGGCAGCTGTATCAGTGGCCGGATGAAAAACGCACGCCGGAAGCGATGACCGCGCTGGCGCGTGACGTCGAAACGCATATTCTTGGCGTGACCGGCAGCCCGCGTCCGACGCTGGCAATTCCTCATCTGCTTTCTATGGAATCCGCCTGTTCGTATCAGGGTTATCTGCTGGCGATGATGGCCGTGGAACAGACCCGTGCGTTCTTCCTCAAACGCGATGGCTATCTGACTGACAATCCGGCTATTGGCCCGGATCTGGCGAAGCATTACTGGACGCCGGGCAACAGCGTCAGTCACGACGATACGTTGCGCAGCCTGACCGGCGAAGGATTTAATCCGGATTATCTGGCGCAGGCCTGTAATCAGACCATTGATGGTGCGTGGGAAGATGCGCAGCAGACGATTGAAAAAGCTTCTGCGCGTGAGCAGCCGGAAGCAGATTTCGATCTGAATGTGCACATCCGCGTGGTGGATGGCGCTCTGATCCTGGCGGACAGCGCCGACGGTGATGATGCGATGTGTCAGGATTTCGCTGATTTCGTTGAGCAGAACTACGAGAATAAATAGCTACGGTAAGAAATCATCCCCTTAATGAAAAAGCCACCGGCGGTGTAAATCGCGCGGTGGCTTTTTTTTAGGCTGAAGATCAGAACTCAGCGGGCGTCGGGACGTATCAGATCAAAGCGTAAATCTTCAGAAATACCGTAGTAGGCCGAAGGGCCACCGGCGCGCAAGACAGGTTCGGCAAGCGCGGTCTGATAAATGCCGTCAACCAGCAGATGCGGCGCGATATGTACGGCAACCACTTCGCCCAGCACCAGCCAGGTATCAATATCACCACCGGCCGCCGTTTTCAGCTGAATGCACTGCGTCAGTTTGCACTCAAAATTCACCGGGCTTTCCAGTACGCGATCGGCGGCAACCCGTGTTCCCGGTTGTGGCGTCAGACCTGCAAAATCAAACTCATCTGCGCCGTGTTCCAGCGAGGCAGAACTTTCGTTCATTTTCACCGCCAGCGGCCGGGTGGTGAGATTCCAGACGAATTCCCCGGTTTCAACGATATTCGCCACGCTGTCTTTCCAGCCGCTGCTGGCAAAGCCAATGATCGGCGGGCGGTAATTGAAGCAGTTAAAGAAGCTGTAAGGGGCCAGATTACGCTGTCCGGCAGCATTGCGGGAGGAAATCCAGCCAATCGGACGCGGACCCACGATAGCATTTAGCGGATCATGCGGCAGACCGTGGCCTTTGGCCGGTTCGTAATAGTAGCGCTCATCAGTACTCATGATTTTCCTCAGCAAATAATTCATAAAGACTATGATTTGTACATTACCCGATTTATTCAGGCGTTGACGGTTTTTATGTGCCCGCTTCATCCTGCATGCATCCGGCAGGCGGCGGCGCTTTGTGGTATCTTGTGCGCCATTCATGATTATCAAACGCCCCATCGCATATTTTATGCGTCGCGCACACCTTTCGGAGAGTCACTCAGGTGGAAAAAAAGAAAGTCTTCCCTCAGGAAAAAAGCGGTCTTCACCCGCGAAATCGTCATCGCAACCGCTATGATTTCCCGGCCCTGATTGCCAGCAGCCCGGAACTGGCACCGTTTGTTGTCGAAAATAAATGGGGCGATTTGTCCGTAGATTTCGCCAATGCTCAGGCCGTCAAAGCCCTGAATCGTGCCCTGCTGCGCGATTGCTATCAGATTGAAAACTGGGATATTCCCGCAGATTATTTGTGTCCGCCAATCCCCGGACGTGCGGATTATATTCACCATCTGGCCGATTTACTGGCGGGCAGCAACAACGGCAATATTCCGCAGGGTAAAGACATTTCCGTGCTGGATATCGGTGTGGGCGCTAACTGTATTTACCCGATTATCGGTCTGCGTGAATATGGCTGGCGTTTCACCGCCAGCGAGATTGATGCGGTTTCCATGGCTGCGGCAAAGAAAATTGTGGCGACCAATCCGCAACTGACGAATCAGGTGCGTTTCCGTTTACAGGCTAAACCGCCGCGCATCCTCGACACGATTATCCGTCATGACGAGCGTTATGATGCGGTGCTGTGTAATCCGCCATTCCATGCTTCGGCAGCGGATGCGGCATCAGGCAGTCAGCGTAAACGTCAGAATCTCGGTCTGGATCGTCGTGCCGGCACTGCGGAACTGAACTTTGGCGGTCAGCACAATGAACTGTGGTGTGAAGGCGGCGAAGAAGCGTTTGTGGTTCGCATGGCACAGGAGAGCGCCGGTAAAGCGCAGAACTGTTTCTGGTACACGGTGCTGGTTTCTAAAAAAACTACGTTACCATTACTGTATGACGCCCTGAGTGAAGAGGGTGCAACCGATGTCCGCACCATCGAAATGGTTCACGGAAACAAGATCAGCCGCTTCGTGGCCTGGACATTCCTGACCCCTTCACAGCAAAAAAGCTGGGCAATCAAACGCTGGTCAGTTCGTTCATAGTATAAATTGCCTTATTGCAGCCTGTTCCTCTGATAATGAACAGGCTGCAAAAATAGTCCCGTGGCCCCTTTCTTTTTCAGTGGAATAAATTATGCTTAATTCACTATAAGAAAGTTGATTAATTAACAGAGTAATGATTTTGCGCGTGACTTTATTTTTCACCGCATCATGTTTTGACTGCCTGAGCAACCCTCCTGCCACCCACCCAGGGGCCAGACTAATGTTTCGTGGTTTATTAGTGACATGACTAATAACCTGCGGGAATTAGCACGTGTTTATTCCAATTAATTGCGATTGCGCATTAATTCACGTTATCAGCCACAGGGTGTCTGTCCTATGCAATTATTTTCTCATCAGTTTAGTACGGCATGGCGTGATAAATTCGCTGCTATTCAGCAGGCAGTTCCGATGATCGCTTTCACGCCAGAAGGCGTGGTGCTTGAGGTCAACGACCTGTTTCTGAACAGCATGGGGTACAACAGGAATGAGGTGATTGGTCAGCCTCACCGGATTTTCTGTACGCCAGAGTTTGTTGCCAGCGATGCCTATCGTTTGCACTGGGAAGGTTTGCGGCAGGGAAAGTCGGTCAGCGGAAATATTAAACGCGTACAAAAAAACGGAAACTTAATCTGGCTGGAAGCGACCTATGTACCTGTCAAAAATAAACAAGGCAAAGTCACTGAAATAATTAAAATTGCCAGTGATGTCTCCGAAAGAATTAATGAATCTCACGAACACCAGGGAATTCTTCAGGCGCTGGAACGTTCAATGGCGCTGATAACTTTTACACCCGACGGTCATGTGATTTCTGCAAACAATAACTTCCTGAAAGTCATGGGTTATTCTCTGCAACAAATTAAAGGCCATCCCCATTCGATGTTTTGTCTTGCGCAATATCGCGATTCTCATGATTACCGCAACCACTGGCAACGCCTGCGCAACGGTGAGTTTATTCTCGGACGTTTCGAGCGTATGAATGGCCGTGGTCAGGCAATCTGGCTGGAGGCGAGTTATAACCCGGTTATCGACGATGACGGCAAAGTGGTAAAAATTGTCAAAATCGCCCAGGACATCACCAGCCAGATGGCCCAGCAGCGCCAGCAGGAAAATATGATGACGCACGTGCATGAGCTTTCGCTGACGACGGATAAAACCGCCGCCGAGGGCGTCACTATCGTGCAGAAAGCGGTGGAAGATATGCAGGAAGTGGAAGCGCTGGCGCGCCGTACTTCTGAGATTATCGGGCAACTGGGACAGACCTCAGAACGCATTGGCGAAATGGTCGATACCATCCGCAGAATTTCCTCCCAGACCAATTTGCTGGCCATAAACGCGACGATTGAAGCGGCACACGCCGGTGAACAGGGCAGGGGATTCGCCGTGGTCGCCGGGGAAGTCCGCTCGCTTGCCGATCAGTCCCGCAAAGCCGCCGTTGAAATTGACCAACTGACGCAAAGCATCCGCGATGGCGTGATGGCGGCGATTGATGGCATGGGGAACTGCGTGAACCGCGCAGGCGGTGGCGTAGCGCTGAGCCGCAATGCCGGGGATGTTATCAATCAGGTCAATCTTGGGATGCAGGATCTGGTACGGATGATGGCGGAGTTTTCCGTTATGACGGGGGAGCAGGGGCAGACAAGGCACTAATTATCGTTTCGCTCCTCCCCCTTCGCACGGGGAGGAGCAGAACGACATATCCTCATGCCTTACCGTACGGGCCCAGCAACCGGTAAGGTGCCCTCACCGCCAGCACCCGTTTCATCCCGATATATCTGCACGGCCTGTCTTGGCATCACAATGCCGGCTTTCTCGAAGTGGATCTTCACCAGCCTGTCCAGCGCGTACTGCACCGTCCATTGTTCCAGCGCTTTCGTGCGCACCAGCACACGTATCGTGAAGAACTGATCGCCCAACCCGACGACGCCCTGGAAGATCGGTTCGCCGATGAGCAACGGTTTGATGCTCTCATCCCGCTGCAACTCTTCCACTGCCTGGCGCAGTACGGCATCAGCCTGATCGACATCTTCATCGCGGCTGACGTTATAAGCGGCGCGGTATACGCCGAACTCACGTTCGTAATTGGAAAGTGTGGTGATCGACGAATACGGGACTATATGGAATACGCCGTAAATGTCGCGCAGGCCAATGGAGCGGATAGTCATACTTTCGACCGTGCCGGTGATCCCCATAACAGTCACGTATTCGCCGGTATTCATCCCGTTTTCAAACTGAATGAAAATCCCGGTGATCACATCTTTCACCAGCGTTTGCGCACCGAAGCTGACCGCCAGACCCAGCGCACCGGCACCGGCCAGCAGAGGCGCGATATTCAGGCCGATTTGCGAGAGCATAATCATTACGGTGATCGTACAAATCACAATGGCGAGTACATTACGGAACAGCGTCAGCAACGTTCTCTCGCGGGCACTTGGTCGCGTGCCGTTACTCAGTTCCTGCCCCAGACGGTGCTCAATCATGCTCGCGAGCAATGTCCAGCCGACTATCGCAAAGCACAGGATAAACAGGATATGCCCCAGCCCGCTGATCATCTTCTCGCCGGTATCGGTCATAAACCAGTGATTGAGATTAAAGATGTGCCAGGCATCGAGCAGCGAAAGCGTCACACTGAGCACCACCAGCACGCGGATGATTTTCAGACCTGCCGGAATATACGAGTTAATGCGTTTTTGCAGCAACGGATAACGGCGGTTTATGTCGTCCGGCAGGGTAATGCGGCGGTTGATCCAGCGGGAAAGCAGCCCTGACAGGAGTGCGCCGAGCGCTATCACCATCAGGCTTTTCAGCGTTGCGGTCATCATGAATTGCAGACTGCCGGCAAAATCAAACTGTGACAGGAAAAACAGCACCACGAAGTAGCTGACTGCCAGCAGATGCCAGACACGCCCCAGCGCGCGCAGGATGACGCTGAAAAACGCCATTGACCGTTCGGCCAGCAAATTGAATTCGCGGTTAATGGTGCGTCTGTTGTGCAGGATCAGCCAGCTGGCATAGACAGTCAGCGCCAGCATCACCACAAAATTGACCACGGCGGCAGTAGTGTAGTTGATTTGCGTGGCGACGACCGGCACGCCGACCATCAGCGCATAGCCTATCAGACCGCTGACCCAGGCAAGCCGGGTATTCCAGTAGCGGGCTGTCACGTCAGTCAGCGGGAAGGGGCGCAGATGACTGAAACCGGGGGAAAATATCAGTCGTAAGAAGGCCTTGAAGAATTCAATCACCGCAAAAGCACTCAGGAAAAGCGCTTCCTGACGCGCAATCATTGCGCTGCCGCCGTTCATGTATTGCGTAAACAGATTTCCGGCGGCGACGGTCAACAGCAAAATGGCCAGATCGATGGCAAAAGCGCCAAGAATACTGGCAGGCAGCTGATACCAGTGCGCTTGTTTCAATCGGGCGCTATTTCCCCAACGTCCAAACCGCACGTAAAGCGGGCCCACCAGTTTGCGGATCAGATGGAAGAAAGCGAAGGTGACTACAACGGTCAGCAGGAAATAGCCCAACGCTGAGAAAAATTTGTCAGCGCTAAAATGGTGCTGAGGACCGGAATCTATGAGGGCTTTCATTTTATGCACCCGCTCTTTAAATTGAGCAATGGCGCCTTGCGAGGTATCGACCAGTTCGTCGATCAGAGAAATCTGTGCAGGTTTAGGTTCTGGCGTCTTCGCTGACGGGCTCGTGGCCGCGGGGTCTGCTTTAGCCGCTTCACGCAAATGTGCGATCAGCTGCGCACGGGCTTTATCATCCTGAAGGATATCGGCCAGCGCGGTGTAAGAGGCTTTTTGTTGATCCGCTCCGGCAGGTTGTTCCGCCGCGTGGCTGAAGGCGCTGAACAGGGCCAGCGTGATGAACAACAAGATGGAATAAAGGTATGTTTGTGTTTGGATGCGGTGAGCCAACGGAGTCCTGTCGTTATGCGGCATGGTTCCTCTCTCAAAAATAGCGGTTAATCGGCGTATGGCCGCCTAAGGGTAAAGCAAAAGTGGCCGTATTGTAGAAAAATAGTGGCAGAAATTTGTGAGGTGATGTGCCATAAGCGGGTGAGGGGGACACAAACCTGAAGGGTGCATCCGGAAAACTCCCTCCCCTGCGAGGGGAGGGTTGGGGTGGGATATTAAGGTCAAATCAAGGTGTCAGCCCTTAAAACCCCCTCCCGACCTCCCCTTTCGCAAGGGGAGGAGCAAGACAGCATCAGGCTTAAGAAACGTGTTGCAGGAATTCGCGCAGACGTTCGCTCGGCGGGTTGTTCACCAGATCAGACGGTTTACCGTCTTCGGCGATACGACCTTTGTCGATGAAGATCAGACGTGAAGCCACTTTTTCCGCAAAGCCGACTTCGTGGGTCACGATAACCATCGTCATGCCTTCTTCAGCCAGCTGCTTCATAACGGTCAGCACTTCGTGACGCAGTTCCGGATCGAGCGCAGAGGTGGGCTCATCAAACAGCATCAGTTTAGGCTTAACCGCCAGCGCACGGGCAATTGCCACACGCTGCTGCTGTCCGCCGGAAAGCTCTGACGGATAGTGATTGCCGCGCTCGGAAAGACCGACTTTCGCCAGCAGCTCTTTCGCCTGTTTATTGGCTTCATCCTTCGACGCACCACGAACACGGATCGGGCCGAAAGCCACGTTTTCCAGTGCGGTCATGTGCGGGAACAGATAAAACTGCTGGAACACCATGCCCGCTTCCTGGCGGATCAGACGTTCGTCGACTTTCGGATCGTTCACTTTCAGGCCATCAACAATCAGATCACCGGAAGTAATTTCTTCCAGCTTGTTGATGCAACGCAGCAGTGTCGATTTACCGGAACCGGATGGCCCGATAATCACCACGACTTCACCCTGAGAAATGTTCAGATCGATGTCGTGGAGCACCTGGGTTTTACCAAAGTGTTTTGAGACGTTCTTGAATTCAATCATATAATTTTCAGTTTGCGTTCTAAGCGGCGCAGAACAAAGCTCAGAGCCAGCGTGATGATCAGATAGATAACAGCAACCGCACTCCAGATTTCCATGGCGCGGAAGTTGCCGGCGATGATTTCCTGGCCCTGACGGGTCAGTTCGGCCACACCGATAACGATAAACAGTGAGGTGTCTTTGATACTGACAATCCACTGGTTACCCAGCGGTGGCAACATGCGGCGCAAGGCCAGCGGCATGATGATGTAACGCAGCGTTGCACGGCGCGAAAGTCCCAGCGCCAGACCTGCTTCACGGAATCCGTTGTGAATCGACAACACCGCACCACGCGTAATTTCAGCGATATAAGCACCGGAGTTGATGATGATCGTGACCACCGCCGCGCTGAACGGGTCGATACGCAGATCGGGAACCATCATCGGCAGTGCGAAGTAAATGAACATTACCTGTACGACAATAGGCGTACCGCGAATGAGCTCGATAAAGACCAGTGCGACGTTGCTGCTAAACCAGCCACCAAACGCGCGGGCAAAGCCCGCAATCACACCAATAATCAGACCGCCAACCAGACCGAGGATCGAAATCCACAATGTCATTTTAGCGCCTTCGAGCAGGATAGGCAGAGCGGGCCAAATTACGCTCCAGTCAAACTGCATGGATTATCTCCTGGTAAAACAACAAACTGCGCCTGTGCAGATTTGCATCTGACAGGCGCTTCTTCTCAAGTGCTCTTTCTTAAAAAAGGAACGACTTAAATTAAAACGTCTTACTTAGGTTCGCTATCAAACCATTTTTTGTAGATTGCTGCGTAAGTACCATTCTCTTTGATGGTTTTCAGCGCGGCGTTGGCTTTCTCACGCAGGTCACTGCCTTGCGGGAATGCGATACCGTATTGCTGGCCAGCCAGTGAATCGCCGACCGCTTTGAACTGGCCTTTACCGGCAGTTTTGATGAAGTACAGGATGTTTGGCGTGTCATGCATTACCGCATCCGCACGGCCCGTGCCCAGTTCCATGTAAGCGCTGTCGATGTTCGGGAACTGACGCAGGTCTTTGGTCTGTACGTTGGCTTTCATGTAATCAACGGAGCTGGTGCCGCTTTTCACTGCAACGGTTTTGCCTTTCAGGTCAGCAACGCTTTTGATGGCGTCGTTATTGCTCTTAACCATGACCATCAGGCCGCTGTTGTAGTAACCGTCAGAGAAGTCGATCGCTTTTTTACGCTCAGGGGTGATGGTGATACCCGCCAGTGCCAGATCGATGTTATGCGTTTGCAGGGCAGGAATGATGCCGCCGAAATCCATGGGTTTCAGTTCATAAGAGACTTTCATCTCTTTGGCGACCGCGTCCCAGAGGTCAATGTCGAAGCCGACGTACTTGTCGCCTTGTTTGAATTCAAACGGTACAAACGCAGTGTCGGTAGCTACGATCAGTTTTTTGTCTGCTGCGTGGGAGCTAACGGCAAAGGCCAGAGTCAACGCGGCCAGGGAAACTTTTAACAGTGACTTCATCAGTGAATTTCCTTTGTACATATTATGGGAACGGCATTGGGTTACGGCGCTTTAATGCAAAATCTATGCCAGGATTAGTGCATATTAAAATTCAATAAGTTATCGCGCTGCTGAACCGATCAAGCGGCATTTCAATGAGCGAAAGCACTGTAATGGTGCGTTCTTACATTTTGAAATGTTCTCTGATGGTGCATGGCTTCATCATTAACCAGATGTTGTATTTTAAACAATCATTAATTAACAACTGTGCTGCTCAAATGATAACTCGCTCTAACTTTATTCGAACCTGAGTAAAACCAGTGCTCAGTTTTGAAGCAGATGTTAAGAAGGGAAGGACTAAATTTGGGCCGAAAGAGTGTGTGGCTGAACCAAAACAGTGCAACCGGTCATAAGAAAAAAAACTAGCGCAACTGGCTGTCTTTACTGCCGCGCCGGTTGTATCCGGCATGATCCTGCTGCTTTTTGTCTATCTCAGCCTGGCACTTCACACAATATTGCACGCCCTGAAGTGCTTCCCGCCGGGCCTGAGGAATAGGTTCACCACATTCCTTACAATAATGTGCGCTTTCACCCTGCCCGAGTGACTGGCGCGCACGTTCTACCGCGTCGTTGACTGTGGAATCAATCTGGTCCTGCACGGCGCCATCTTGCGCCCAACCGCTTGCCATTATGACCTCCTTGAAACATTCACTTACCACTAATTCACTATTCGTTAATAATAGCCTGCTTATAGTGCTAAATTGCTATGATTAATTGTGCTAGCTAAGAGTAAATTTTTATAAAACATAGACTTGATAATTTTTATTCATGACAATGAAATTGCTAAATGTCCTAATTTCCTAGGATAAGTCCGATAGCATTTGTCTTATTTCGTGCCCTATGTTAAAAAAACGCGTGAATTGAATGAATGTGTTTCAGTTATCAATAACCCATGTGAATCTGTTTCTTTATTCGCGTGTTTGTAAATTCATATTTTCCAGCGGGCCTCTGCTTCGGTCAGGTGCTCGCTTTCTCATTCAATTCCCCAGCTGCCAGGCAGCGTCGACCGGCCAGACCAGGAAACGGAATTCGTCTCCGCGCATTTACTTGATCGGCTAACCAAAATAAATAACCACTCTATAGTGTAGTCGCTGAGTGAGTTTTATCCCGGACAGGGTATTCAGGGTATAAAAGTGGCAGATAATCAGGTAGTTGGAAGCACGGGTCTTGTTCCCTTACAGCCCGGTCTGATTGACTCGGTGCGCAGTACACTTTCTGAGCAGGCTGATGCCTTACACCGTCTTTCATCACGACTGGACAGCGTTCAGTACCAGAAGGCGCTGAAGCTGATTGTGGAATGTAAAGGCCACGTGATCCTCTCCGGAATGGGGAAATCAGGGCATGTCGGTCGCAAAATTTCTGCAACGCTGGCCTCCACCGGAACCCCCAGTTTCTTTATACATCCTGCAGAAGCCTTCCACGGCGATCTGGGGATGATTACGCCGTATGACCTGCTGATCCTGATTTCAGCCAGCGGGGAAACCGACGAAATTCTCAAGCTTATTCCTTCTTTGCGCCAGTTCGGTAACCGCATTATTGCAATCACCAACCACTGCGAATCGACGCTGGCTAAACATGCTGATGCGACGCTTGAACTGATGATGGAAAGTGAAAGCTGCCCGAATAATCTGGCCCCGACGACATCGACCACGCTGACCATGGCGATCGGCGATGCGCTGGCCGTGGCGCTTATCCATCAGCGTAAATTCCTGCCGACAGATTTTGCCCGCTACCATCCTGGCGGCTCACTGGGTCGCCGTTTGCTGACCCGTGTTTCAGACGTGATGCAGGCGAACGTGCCGACCATTACCGAAGACACTGAATTCCGTCAGGTGATTTCGGCGATCACCTGCGGTTGTCAGGGCATGGTGGCCGTTAATGATGCGCAGAACCAGCTTGCCGGCATCATTACAGACGGCGATTTACGCCGTTATATGGAAAAGAACGCGCAGCTCGACAGCGCGTGTGCCAGAGACATGATGACCCGCTCGCCGCTGACATTACCGGCGGACATGATGATTACCGACGCTGAAATGCTGATGCAAAAGCACCGCGTTTCGGTGTTGCTGGTGACGGACAAAGAAAAGAACGTTGCAGGATTAGTTCGTATCTTCGACTGACGATAAAGCACGAATTAACTATTTTCGCACCGTGATCCTTACGCGAGGAAAATAAGGACTTCACGGTACTTTTAATAAAGCACGACGATAAAAACGTGCTGTTTGTCATGATGATAATAAATGTTTATTGAAAAATTGAAGTCCGCATGGCCCGGGGAACACATTGCCCGGGTTCGTCGATCTCCTCATCTTAATATGGCTACGCTGAACCGCAATCTGGGCAAAATTGTGATCGGCCTGCCGATGGCGTTGCTGATCATCTATCTGGTGATTTTCAGTCGTCCGCGTTATCTCAGCGAATCTACCGTTGCTATCAAAAGTTCTAACGACATCAGCGGATCCAGCCTGAACGTCGGCCTGCTGCTGGGCGCGGGGAATCCTAATACCGCTCAGGACGCGATGTATTTGAAAGAATACATCAACTCACCTGACATGCTGGCGGTGCTGGATAAGCAACTCGATTTCCATTCTGTTTTCGGTAAAAGCGGGTTGGATTTTCTGTATCACCTGCCGAAAAATGCCAGCAGCGAGCAGTTTCTGAACTACTACCGCGACCGCATTGCCGTCACTTATGACGATAAATCGGGCATGCTGACCATCGGTACTCAGGGCTTTACCCCGGAATTCGCCGAGCTGTTCAACAAAGCGGTTCTCAAAGAATCCGAACGATTCATTAACGAAATCACGCATAAAATTGCCCGCGACCAGCAGGCGTTTGCTGAAAACGAAATGCGTGAAGCCCGCGCACGCCTGGATGAAAGTAAAACCCAGCTGCTGGCCTATCAGAACCACAACAATATTCTTGACCCTCAGGCTCAGGCGATTGCAGCGACCACGCTTGTGAATACGATGATGGGGCAAAAAATCCAGATGGAAGCGGAACTGCGCAACCTGCTGACCTATCTGCGTGAAGATGCGCCGCAGGTGATCAGCGCGCAAAACGCTATTACTTCTCTGGGCAAGCAGATCGATCAGGAAAAAAGCAAAATCACCGCGCCGGATGGCCATCAGCTGAACAGCATGGCGGTTGATTTCGAAAGCATTAAATCGAAAGTTGAGTTTGATACCGAACTCTACAAACTCACGCTGACATCGGTTGAGAAAACCCGTGTTGAAGCGGCACGCAAACTGAAAGTGCTCTCGGTGATCAGTTCACCGCAGTTGCCGCAAGAAACCACCTTCCCGAATATCCCTTATATGATCGCAAGCTGGCTGCTGGTGTGCTGCCTGTTATTCGGAACGATTAAATTATTGCTGGCTGTTATCGATGACCATAAAGATTGATGTGGTTTGTCCCGCTATCCCTTTTTGCCTGAAGAATCGCACACAGAGCTTGTTATGAAATTATTGAAGTCCGTTTTAATTTTGCTGGCCTGCCAGCTTACGCAGGCAAATGCCGTCGGGATCAACGCCGATCCCAATATGACCGGCGCAGCACCGCTGCCGACATTTTTAACCGGTCAGACCCAGCAGACCGGTTCTGATACCGGTTTTGATGATTCGCCGCCACCTCCGGTGCCTGCGGTCATGAGCCGCATGTTCGGTGCGCAGCTATTTACCGGTGGCGCGGCGGCCGATAACGCGGCCAGCATCGGCTTCAACCCGAATTACATCGTCGGCCTTGGCGATCAGGTGCAAATCCGTCTGTGGGGGGCTTTCAATTTTGATGGCGCGCTGACCGTTGACCCGAAAGGCAATATCTTCCTGCCGAACGTCGGCCCGCTGAAAGTGGCCGGTGTGTCTAACAGCCAGCTGAACAGCGTGATCACCACCAAGGTGAAACAGGTTTACCAGTCCAACGTGAACGTTTACGCCTCACTGCTTCAGGCGCAGCCGGTCAAAGTGTTTGTCACCGGTTATGTCACCAATCCGGGGCTGTATGGTGGTGTGGCGTCTGACTCGCTGCTTTCTTACCTGAGCAAAGCCGGTGGCGTAGACACAGAACGCGGCAGCTACGTCGACATCGTGGTGAAACACAATGACCGCGTGCGTTCGCGCATCAACTTGTACGATTTCCTGCTCAACGGCGACCTGCGTCTGTCGCAGTTCTCTGACGGCGATACCATTGTGGTCGGGCCGCGTCAGCACACGTTCAGCGTGGAAGGCGATGTCTTTAACAGCTACGACTTTGAATTTCGTGACAGCACTATTCCGGTGAGCGAAGCCCTGAGCTGGGCGCGTCCGAAACCGGGCGCGACGCACATGACCATTATCCGCCAGCAAGGCAGCATGAAACGCAGCGAATATTACCCGCTGGGTTCCGCGCCGGGTCGTTCATTGCAGGATGGCGACAAGCTGATTGTCAGCTCTGACCGTTACGCGGGCACCATCCAGGTGCGTATCGAAGGCGCGCATTCCGGTGAACACGCGGTTGTGCTGCCGTATGGCGCCACCATGAGCCAGCTGCTGCCGAAAATCCGCACCAACAGCATGTCGCAGATTAACTCCATCCAGCTGTACCGCCGCTCTGTGGCGCTCCGCCAGAAGGAGATGCTGGATCTGACGCTGCAAAAACTGGAAGAAGCGTCGCTGTCAGCACAGTCCTCAACGCAGGAAGAAGGCCGTCTGCGCGCGCAGGAAGCCCAGCTGGTCAGCCGTTTCGTGGCGAAAGCCCGTCAGGTGGTGCCAAAAGGTGAAGTGGTGCTGAGCGAAGACAACCTGAATCAGGTGATTCTGGAAGATGGCGACGTCATCAACATTCCTGAGAAGACCTCGCTGGTGATGATCCACGGCGAAGTGCTGTTCCCGAATGCGGTGAGCTGGCAGAAAGGTCTGAGCCCGGATGATTACATCGAGAAAGTCGGCGGTTACACCCAGAAAGCGGGTAACTCGAAAGTCATCCTGATCAAACAGAACGGCGAAGCGATTAACGCAGAAGACGTGAAATCGCTGCAACCTGGCGATGAGCTGATGGTGTTGCCGAAATACGAATCGAAGAACATCGAAGTGACCCGTGGTATCTCGACGATCCTGTATCAGCTGGCCGTTGCCGCGAAAGTGATACTGACAATTTAATGATTGGAATTTTTTCGGCGGGCATTCATCGCATCCCGCACCTGGAAACCTTTCTGGGTCAGCCGTGCCGCAAGCTTTCGCTGTTGCGGCCGGTGCCGGAAGACATCACACAGATTGCCGTGTGGGGTTACCGGCCAACCGGTGATAAAGCTGTCGCGCTGGCCAAAAAGTCTGGCCTGCCGGTGTTGCGCCTCGAGGACGGATTTATCCGTTCTCTGGAACTGGGTGTGACCGGCGCTGCGCCGCTTTCGATGGTGCTGGACACAGAGGGCATGTATTACGACGCCTCGCAGCCGAGCACGCTTGAGCGGCTTATCCACCAGCGGGAAGAGAACCCGTTGCTGCATGATGCCGCACGTCAGGCGATGCAGATGATTGTTGAAGGCGACCTGTCGAAATATAACCAGGCACCGGCGTGTACGCTGGCGCGACCCAAACAGGGTGCGGTGCTGGTGGTCGATCAGACCTTCGGTGATATGGCGGTGGTTTACGGCAATGCCGGAGCCCAACAGTTTGACGACATGCTGCGGGCGGCGATAGCGGAGAACCCGCAGTCTGAGATTTGGGTGAAGATCCACCCGGACGTTTTGCACGGTAAAAAAGCCGGTTACTTCACGCAGATTGCAAAACTGGCGCAACAGGAACCGCGGATCAAATTGCTTGCGGAAAACGTCAGCCCGCAATCTTTACTGCGTCTGGTTGAGCACGTGTATGTGGTGACGTCCAACTATGGCTTTGAGGCGCTGATTGCCGGTAAACCGGTCAGCGTTTTCGGACAGCCTTGGTATGCGGGCTGGGGAATAACGGACGACCGCCATGCGCAGGCGGAACCGCTCAGGGCGCGACGGGGTACCGCCAGTCTGGAAGACCTGTTCAGCGCTGCCTGTTTACGTTACAGCCGGTACATTAATCCGGTGAATGGCAAGAATGGCACGTTATTTGATGTACTTAGCTGGCTTGCAATGCAACGACGTCATCACCAGCAGCGCGCCGGACGCTTATGGACGCCGGGGCTGACGCTCTGGAAACGCAGCATTCTGGCACCGTTTGTGCGTACCAAAAGCAACAAAGTGAATTTCAGTAAACGCTATGCCGGTGAAACCGCCTGCGTGGTGTGGGGAATTAAAGGCGAGGCGCGCTGGGGTGCTCAGACAGCACAACATCAGATCCCGCAATGGTGTATGGAAGATGGCTTTTTGCGTTCAGCCGGACTGGGTTCTGACCTGCATCCGCCGCTGTCGCTGGTGCTGGATAAGTCAGGCATTTATTACGATGCCACGCGCCCGAGTGATCTGGAGCAGTTGCTGAACAACAGCACGCTGACGGCATTTGAGCAACAACGTGCCGCAGCGCTGCGCCAGAGACTGGTCGCCAGCAAAGTCAGTAAATATAACCTCGGCGCTGCGTTTACATTGCCTGTGGATGCGGCGGGTAAGACAGTGATTCTGGTGCCGGGGCAGGTGGAAGATGACGCCTCTATTCTGACGGGCACGCTGTCGCTTTGCACCAACGGTGATTTGCTGCGCACGGTTCGGGAGCGCAATCCCGACGCTTACATCATTTATAAGCCGCACCCGGATGTTCTGGTGGGCAACCGGCAGGGACATATTCCTGCACAAGACGTCAGCCGCTGGGCCGACAGTCAGGCGCTGGATGCTGACATTATTCAGTGCATTCAGGCCGCGGATGAGCTGCACACCCTGACATCATTGTCAGGCTTTGAAGCCTTATTACATGGCAAAAAAGTGGCGTGTTACGGCATGCCATTTTATGCCGGATGGGGACTGACGCAGGATGAGCATAGTTGTTCACGCCGGCTGCGCAGCCTCAGTTTAGACGACGTGGTTTACCAGGCGCTGATCGCGTACCCGTCGTACATCGACCCGCAAAGCCGGGAGCCTATTTTGGCGGAGCAGGCGGTTGAACTTCTCGCTGCGACCCCACGGGCAGAGATGCAATTCACAAGAATAAAAGCGGGCAGGATAGTCCGTTATTACAGAAAACTGCTCATGCTGATCCGGGTGACATTGAGCACCTGAGAACAGCTTTTTATTAAATGCCCAAGGCGTTGATGGAATCGGACAGAAATGGACAGTAAGGCGCTTACAACATTACTTTCTGGAAAAAAATATTTGCTGCTGCAGGGGCCGATGGGGCCTTTCTTCAGCGATCTGGCGCAGTGGCTTGAGTCACTGGGGCGCGAAGCGGTGAACGTCGCTTTCAATGGCGGCGACAGGTTGTATTCGCGAAAGCGTGAATACCGCTTGTACCAGCAGACGCCGGATGAGTTTCCGACCTGGCTGAAAGCCACCTGGCAGGAGTACGACTTCGACACCATCGTGTGTTTCGGGGATTGTCGTCCGCTGCATCAGGCCGCTAAACGCTGGGCGCAGGCCAAGGGCGTACGCTTCCTCGCGTTTGAGGAGGGCTATCTGCGACCGCATTACATCACGCTGGAACAGAACGGCGTAAACGCTTATTCCAGCCTGCCACGTGATGCGGAGTTTTACCGCAGCCTGCCAAAAATGACCATGCCGGAAATCGAGCAGCTGAAACCTTCGGGCTGGCAGCGCGTGCGTCACGCCATTACCTATTATCTGGCTGGCTGGCGTCACCGCCACGACTTCCCGAAATACCGTCATCATAAATCCTTCTCGCCATGGTATGAGGCACGCTGCTGGACGCGCGCGGCCTGGCGTAAAAAGGTGTATGCCTTCCGCCAGCGCAACGTATTGCAGCTGCTCCGGACTGAGCTGGATCAGCGTTATTATCTGGCGATTTTGCAGGTCTACAACGACAGCCAGATCCGCAATCACAGCCCGTATAAAGACGTGCGTGATTACATCAATGAGGTGATGCACTCGTTCGCCAAAAAAGCGCCGAAGAGTGAATTCCTGGTCATCAAACATCATCCGATGGACAGGGGACACCGCCTGTACGGACCGCTTATCCGCCAGCTGGGTAAAAAATATGGCGTGATCGACAGGGTGATCTACATCCATGACCTGCCGATGCCGGAACTGCTGACCCACTCAAAAGCCGTGGTGACGATTAACAGTACTGCGGGTATTTCTGCGCTTATCCATAACAAGCCGCTGATCGTGATGGGCAAGGCGCTGTATGACATTAAAGGCATTACCTATCAGGGACATCTGAACCAGTTCTGGACCTCAGGATTTAAGCCGGATATGAAGCTTTTCAAACAGTTCCGTCTATACTTGCTGAAGAATACGCAGATTAATGCGGTGTATTATGGTGGGCAACAGAAAGAACAAAAACCGCTTATAGAGGTTCCATATCAGCCTACATTTGTTAGTCAAAAACTTATAATGGATTATCTTAAGCAAGAAATGCTGTAAATGTGGAGGGCGTTTAGAAGGGTGTGAATAATAGTGCATGCCGTATGTATATTACGGCATGAACATTTAATGTAAGATATGTTATATAAATTTACTGGCATTAAATTTCGATTACGAGGTGCTAGTTTTCTTATTTTTAATGCTCATGCAGTTCCAGCTTGTAAATATTGCCAAGTCTTTTACCTTTGTCTCCCACCGCAAAGAGCATATATAATTCTTTTTTTCTACTGTCGATAGCCATTCCTTCTGGTTCCCAGTGACCTTCTTTACCAGAAGAAATAGCATCTTTTTCACCAAGAATGACATTATCCGCCTTACTTACCAGCGTTCCGTCAAGCAAGTATGTGTATAGTCGCTTATGTTCTTTCCCTGCCTTACCACTTAGAATGTAAACAAAATTATTATCCGCGGTTATAGCCTGGAAATAATATTTATCTTTGGTAACTTCATCATCAACTTGCCATTCAAAACTAGGTTTTTTTCTAATGTCACTTGATTGTAGAAAGTTTATTTTTGTTAAATCATAGACGCGAATAATGTTATGATTATTAATTCTCCCTCGAACGAGTAAATGATTAGAATCAGGCGTTACAACAGGCATTGTGTTAGCCGTTGTGCTATAGGAAGAATCAAAAACTTGTATGCTTGAAAATGATGATGGGGCATCGTAGGGAGTGTATTTAAAAAGGCTAATATACCAACCTTTATTTTTAATACCATTCCCAGTGGAACTTAATAGAAAATCCGAACCTGGTATAATAGTAATGCCTTGGTGGCCTATTAATGAACTTGGTTTTTGATAATCAATAGCAACAAGTTTACCTTTGCCATCAATATCAATAAAGCGATTTAAAACCCCCTGTTCCGGGTTACCAGTAACATGCAGAGAATACAAAATTCTTTTATCGGATTCGAGTGCAATACCTTGGGCAACATTATTCCTACCTGGGCCAAGTCTATATAATACCGTTGGGGTCATGTGATCGTTGAAGTGATTACACTGCAGTTTTGAACTAGGTTCAGTATACTCAATACATTCTGATTTAATTGGCGGTGTTATTTTTGCATGTGCAATGCCGATAAAAAAAACCAACAAATAAAATAGTTTTTTGTATGTCATTAATTTATACCGTAGGTTTGTTTAATACTTTATTTTAAGGTTGGCTCTATTTTCTTGAAGGTGGTTATTTGTATAACCACATAACCACTCAATTCTTTTTCTGAAACAAGTATGTGCAACTTCATTTGATGGGTAGCTGAAGAAATAGTTTATTAGTTTATTTCTTATTGGCTCATAAGTAGGGTGGAAATCAATGATATCATCATTCGATATGAATGCATGGGAATAAAATGCATCAAGTTTTTTTGGAATGAGTAAGTTAGATGTATAGTCAGTGTCTATTAAAACAACACAAGGTATTCTTTTGTTGATGAATTGCATTTCCATAGCTGAAATATCAGTTATTGCATATTTCACACCGATTTTTTTTAGATAACTATCTTTTTCATCCAGCGAAGTAAAGTATTTATGCCATGATGGGTTTGATTTGTTTTTATTTATTACTATCTTTAATCTACTCTGTTGTAGCATATCAATGCACTTTTTTAATTCTTCCTTGAAAAAACTATCCCTATGACCCAAATTAGGATGAGGTTTTATGTATATGGTATCTATTTTGTAGCGATTACAAAAATCAATTATCCGATTTGTGTTTTTAATGCTTAATGAACAATAATTTTCTTCTGGAACACCACCTTCCCAAGTCGGAGCGTAAACAATTGATCTGGAGTTTTCATTATAAACGAAATCATTACTACCAAGAAAAGTATCTCCTAAGGTGATAATTTTTCCCGTTTCAACATCGTAAGGCGTAAATATCCCCGCCTTTAAGTATCGTTCAATCCCCATAACACCCGATGTAACAATGTAGTCATATATTCTAATTATAGGCTTTATCGAGGCCAGTTTGTGACTTTCACCATGCGTAACAAATATATGAGTTAATTCACGGTTGGCTACCAATCGGCAATTTGACTGCGCATTGAATAAGTAAAAAACAACTTTTTTCTTCTCTAGTCTAAGATCGGATTGCTTTTTGATGAATATGAATGGGATTTTATTTTTTTTGAATATTTTTGAGAAAGAAGCATCGATCTCTTTGTAGTATTTACATACAACATTAATACAATCATTTTGATTAAAAATATGTGCCTGAAAATAGCCTACAAGTTGCTCAATAGCACCAATTATTTTTGTATCTAGATAAATATAGTACAGTTTACTTTCAGACACTTTTATTACCTCTTAACGACCATCTTTGCGAACATCTACAATCAAGCCTGTTTTGTTTGAACCGAGAATTTTCAGGCTCGTCATTGCAACATCTTTAGGATCGAGAAGTAACTCGTTAGGTTCTAATCCAAAGTTAGCCGTACGCATTGGTGTTGCAGTACGCTCAGGATTGATGCAATTGACATTAACATTGTCTACACTCCATTCATCCGCAATGGCTTGAGTGAAATTAACAATTGCAGCTTTTGAGGATGAATATAAAGCATATAAAGGGCGGCCACGCGTATATGAACTAGACGTAAAGTTCAACAACATCCCAGAGCTTTTTGTTAGGTAAGGCTTTGCTGCAATTGCAACGTTTACAGCTCCGGTATAATTAATGCCTATCAGGTTATGGATTTCTTCAAAAGAAATAGTGTCTATAGGTTTTTTTATTAAAAGCCCAGCAGTATTTATTACATAGTCTATACTGCCTCTTTTTATATTAGTCTCTTCAAGAAAACGGATAATTGTTTCAAAGTTTGTAATATCAACACCATTAAAATTACGACTGGCTATATCAACGTTAGCACCAAGTAATGATGCTGAATTTTTAATTTCCAAACCAATGCCGCTTGTTCCGCCAAATATCACAATGTTTTTATTTTTTAAGAAATTTAAATTATCATCGATATTGAAAGAAATCTGATTTGCTTCTTGAAGAAGCTTTTCAGCAATAAAAAGGTCTATTGGGTGAGTGACTTTCATATTAGCTTCACTGCCTTTTACTGTTGCGACTCTGATTCCTGGAATCATTGATCGGACAACACCGCAGTCACAAGTAAAAGTAAAACGTTTCTCTGTTATTGCTTTTTGATATGCTAATTTAATTGTACCAAGTTTAAATGCTTGTGGCGTTTGTCCACGACGCATTACCGAACGATTAGGGATGTTTGCTATGCATTCATCATCATAAACTTCGACAAGTGTATCAGCAGAAGGAATTACCACATCCACAGCATCAAATTTATTCAATGCATCTAAGCAGTCATTGATGATGATCTCATTTACCAACGGTCTGACGGCATCATGGAGCAAAATATTGCAGTCATTTTCGTAGCCCTCCAGCCCTTTTAACGCCGAGTTTGTAGAATCGAAACGCTCCGAACCACCTGTGAAAACTTTAGTTACTTTTTTCCAATTGTTCTTCTTAATTATTTCCCAAGTAAGGTTTATATGGTTTGGTTGTGACACAATCACAATTTCATCAATTCTACTGGCTTTTTCAAAAGCATCGATTGCATACTCAATCACCGCCTTGCCAGCAAGTTTTGTAAATTGTTTTGGCAGGCTTCCACCAAATCTAGAACCGGAACCACCAGAGAGAATAACAGCAACGTTTTTCATTATTAATCCTTATTGTATAATTAGTTCACGTACATTTTCTTGAAGGGAAGTATCAGTACTGACTCTTTTTAATTGATTAACAAATTCATTATTTATCGTTTCATTAATACTTAATAAATAATCCAATGCTTTATACCTTGCCTCAGCCAGGAAATCATTCCCTTCTACTATTACTGTTTCAATTAGAGACATTAATTGAGGTATGCTCGAAAATGCATATGCATAGTCAGAGTACTGCATATCACTTGATGAAGTAACAATATTTCTATCGGTTGGAATGTAAATAAAAATAGGGCACAAAGAAGATATGCATTCACTTACAACTGCAGAAATATCACAAATAAAAATATCACTATTAACAATTAATTTTTCTACAGGGACGGTTTTATCCGATATTTCTAAAGAGAAAGGTTGTCCAGCGAAACTTTTGGTTAATGCAGTCCCGATGTTCTCTAAAGTCTTATCCCGTGATGAGGTCAATGGGTGATACTTAGCGAACACATTGCACTCTAAGCGTGCTTGCAATTCAGGAAGCATAACAACCGATAGATGGGCCGAAGAATAATTATTTTCCTCATACACACCTTCCCATGTAGGGAAATATGTTAGATTTCTAATCGACTTAGGTTCATTTAAGTTGGCTACTGATTTTTTTATTATCTGTTTAAGAGTTGGACGTCCTACTTTTACAAAGCTTAAGTGACTAGCATCAAATCGTGCATTTTTAAACCGGTCGATGTGAGCTTGTCCTGCGACCCAAATTTCATCGTAAACTCTGAAGTATTTATGAGCACTTGCAGCCTTGTCACTGTCGCCATGACCAAGAAAAATGTGCTGATATATATTATATCTTAAAGTGTGAATGAGATTCCCTGTATTTGAAAAATAATAAATCCCTTTCAAATATGGGAGCTTGTTTAATATATTCTCGACATCAATAGCTGCTTTTGCATAGACAATATCTAAATAGGGGTATTGTTTTACTGCCCATTTATACATTTCAATGTTACGGGTGAGAATTGCAAATTTTTCATTTGAAGTAATAAATTCGTCAACCCACTGTTCAAGTTGATACGCACACCTAACCCCCTCACCTGTATGCAAAAGATGTGTGATATTTGTGAATAAGCGTATATTATCAATAAGTAATGATATGGGTTGCTTTGAAGATGTAACCAGTGTTTTATTATTAGATTGAGGAGTTTGTTCTTTTTTCACTGTCACGGAAGTTGTCTTTTTTTGAGCAAGAGTTTTTTCTACTAAAGTTGAACTTTGCTGATGTTTTTTTTTGTTCATATCCTTAAAAAATAAAATAGGATGTGTGAGTAACTTTGTTGTTTTTGACATGTCTAATCTCATTAATTAGTTTTATTGAAGGCTTCAATCCATGAATCATAAATTTTATTTGAGTCTGAAAATTCAATGGCGCTAGTTTTAGCATTGTTGCTTAGTCTTTTTCTTAAATTTCCATCGGTTATAATATCTAGAATTTTCTTTGCTAGTTCCTCCCTATCCCCTGTGTCAACTAGGTATCCATTTTCGCCGTTCTCTATCATTGCTGCAGGGCCATAATTGCAGTTATATGCTACTACTGGAATTCCATTCGCTAATGATTCAATAACTGTTAACCCCTGGGCTTCAGAATATGAAGGGAATATAACGCAAGCACATTTCCTCATATCATGAAAAACATCTGAGCTATAACCATTGAAGTTAACAAGATGCGCGATATTTTTCTCTTTAGCATAGTTACTGTATAATGCCATAACTTTTTCTTGGTCAGATGGTGCTATTCCATAAATTTCTAAATATGTGTCTGTGTTATATTTGTTTTTTATAATGGAGATTGCATCTATAGCGTCCTTGACACCTTTTCGGTCGATTAGTTGTCCAAAAAAACCTATGCGATTTGCAATAAAATCATCATCTAACTTAATATCTTTTATTTTTGTAAAATTTGGTATTGAATGAAATTTACCATTTGGATAATCAGCAATAAGATCTTTTAGGTGCTGCGGTGTCAAGGCTATGACTCCATCAATGGTATGCATTGATTTTAAATTTGTTTCGTCTCTTTTTGTAAGCTTTCCATTACTGTGTTTATGGTTATTATGTAATACATAGTATCTCTGTGCTAGCGTTGTAGATATATGCTTAAGTTTCGGTGCACTTCCTGGTCCATCGCAAATTACTATGCTTTTGTCGAGAGTCTTCTCTGGTTGATTTTCGGAAATTGTTGAGTTGATCCATGAAATACACCAGCTAAATGTATTTTCATATTCAACTACGAACCCAATTGAATAATCGAATAATAAAAAACATTTTTGTTTTTTTTCTTGTTCATCCCATTCTCTAATGGCTATGCATAATCCCGACGGTGAATAAAATTTTTCCTTAACAACAGCACCTTTATTTGAGAAGGACTCATAGATTAATACATTCTCATCGTAAGTTTTGTTAACTTCATAATTACCGGATTCTGCACAAGTAATGCACTCCCCTGTAGCATTATAATACAATGTTCTTGAGTTTTTCTCAGTCTCTGAAATTCTGCATAGTAAATAACTATCTTGCATATGTTTAGATATTTTTGATGACCAGTTTATTGCTTTGTGAGATGCATCGATGAATGGATTAAGAAAAATAAGTTCATCACTGATCTCTTTATCCATTCGAATGTTTTTTTCTATAGAATATAGATCATCCGTGAAGTCTAATGTTAAAGAAAAACATTTATGACCGTGCTTTATAAATTCGTTACAGCGCCTAAACATTGCAGATGTCAAACCAAATCTGCCATAACTCCCTTGCAGCATATATATATTCATCGTTTTCCTAGTCAGCTTGGGGTGTTACTGTTATGAGTTTACAATAAATAAATTTATGTCATATCAGCATGTTTTTAAAACTTCAATATTACTTAAGTTTTGGAGGGTTTTTATATATTTTCATGAGAATTTAATATTGAGATATAATTGTCTATTTTTAATTAGTTACATACGCTGCATTAAATTCCTTCATCTTCTTTATACACTTCGATTGCATCTGCTATGGAGTTAAAAAATTTAATGTTATTATCCCTTCCGATAAACAAAGCCACATCGCAAAATTCTTTTAATGATCCCAGACTATGCGACACCATCAAAAAGCTGGCTTCTTTATGCCGCGCTTTGAACAAGTCCGCGCATTTCTGCTTGAATCGGGCATCCCCGACCGCTGTGACTTCATCAACCAGATAGTAATCAAACTTAAACGCCATGCTCAGGCCAAAGCCCAGGCGGGATTTCATACCAGAAGAGTAGGTCTTAATCGGCATATCAAAGTATTTACCCAGTTCGGCAAACTCTTCGACAAAGGCCACTTTTTCGCGCAGCTGGTCTGGCTTGGAATAAAGGCGGGCGACGAATTTCACATTTTCCCGTCCGGTAAGGCTGCCCTGAAATCCTCCGGCCAGTCCGACCGGCCAGGAGATCGTTTTGTCGGTCTGAATGTTGCCAGAATCAGGGCGGTCAATGCCGCCGATAACGCGTAATAAGGTTGACTTACCCGCGCCATTTCGCCCAATCAGCGCCACACTTTTACCTGAAGGCAGTTCAACGTTCAGATCTTTAAAAACGTAATGGCGGCCTTTAGGTGTGCGGTAGGATTTTGTCAGGTTTTCAATTTTTATCATGATGTCAGCATCGCCTCTTCACGGTTTCGGTAAAGGGCTAATCCGATGAATAATACAACCAGAGTACAACCTGCCAGATAGTTCAGACTGACACCTTCACTGATATAACCTGGCACAACGGATTCGCGGCACAGTTCTACAACGTGAACGATAGGGTTCCATAACAAATACGGCCAGTATTCTTTCGGGATGTTATGTAACGAAAACATAATGCAGGAAATAAAATAGAGCGGTTTAATCAAAATTGGTAAGAACTTCTCTGTTTCCGGAAATGACTTTCCGACAACCATAAATATTAAACCGACACCACATGAAAATAGTACTAAAAGTACCCAGACCAGAATCAGGGTAATAAGCTTAGTGACTTCAAAATCTTCACCCAGCAGGCCGACGATTGCCATCAGTAACACATAGACGACGGCATAAATCACCGTTTCTAACATCGCACGGGCAATGATGGTATCCACTGGACGAACCGGGCGGTAATTAAATAAACCCTGATTGGCTTCAATAGCGCCTATAGAACGGTTGGTAATATTGCTAAATACGAAATAAGGAATAATGCCGTTAATCAAAAACACCGGAAACGAAATATCAGGCATCGTCCGGTGCATAACATAGCCAAAGATCCCTAACAAAATCAGCATATGCGCCATCGGTTCTAAGGCTGCCCACAGATACCCCAATCTGAACTTACCAAAACGGGTTTTAATTTCCCTCAAAAACAGCGCTTTTACCGCTGCTTTTTGTACTTCTAAGCCACTACGTGCCATTGGATTTTCCAGTATTTATACGTTTTTCCACGCTACCGCCCCTGGCTTATAGCAGCCAATGCGCTCGGGATCGGGTCGGAATGTGGGGAGGCGGTCATTGCATGACACATCTGTGATGCAGTCGCAGCAGGGGGAGTCACTTATCCGTAAGTTGTGTATAGAGGATTAATGCCGGGGAACATCCCTGGTAAATATCTATATTTTTTATCGGGTTGGAGTGAAAAGCCCTTTCACAAAAATGCAAAGGTTGCGAAAAAATATTTCAGCAAGTTTCAAGGGTCATCACACCTATGTAAAATTGCTTTGATCTATTAATTTGTATTAAATCATTCATGTAGCCTATTGGTTTAAGAGTTTTCCGAAAATGAAAATAAACTGTCGGTTTATCAGTAAGATAATGAAACCGGTTCCACTGGCTGATGTTGCGTTTTTAGTTGAAACTGTAACTGTTCATCAGGGGTATTATTAAATGCTGATATAACGTTACAGATTGACAGAGGTTTTAAGTCAAATTTTCGCAAGAAGGGAGCAGGGGCTTGTAACCGGACATAAAAAAAGCCAGCGACTTTCGTCACTGGCTTTTCGCATTAATCACTCAGATCTCCGCAGCCTGATCCTGCGGTATCGGGCAACATTTACCCGCTAATGATTACTCAATATTAGATTCGATGAACCACAGGAATTTATCCAGGTCGCGTGATGCGGCGGTGAAAATATCTGCGGTGTCTTCATCTTCCACTTCGCCGATAGCCTTGCGGGTATCGTTGGCGACAACGGCAAAACGATCTGCCAGCGCTTTCAGGTGTTCCTGAACGGTATGGATGTTGGTCGGGTAGCTTTTCAGCGGGGTTTTATCGTTAACAACCTGCACGGTACCCAGCGCCACCCCCCCTAACTGCACCACGCGTTCTGCGATGGTGTCCTGATGATCGATAACTGCTGTGCGGAATCCATCAAGCATTTCGTGCACGGCGATGAAGTTTGCGCCACGCATATTCCAGTGTGCTTGTTTGATAATCAATGACAGATCAATATATTCGGTCACCAGGCGGTTCAGCACCTTGATCGTATTGAGTTTGACGCTTTCATCTAAATCATTGCGTGTATAAATAAGCTCAGAAGATTTCGTTTTGACCAGTTTAGCGGTACTCATATTCATATCTCCTTGTTTCATTAAAATTAATTGCTACAAACGTGTTTCTCAACTGCATTCAGTATAGCAATAAATCGAAATTTTGCAGGACAGCTGTTCCTATCGCTTTGATAGTATCTGTCTAATAGACAATTTCGCAATTGAGAGGCCACCTTATCACGCTGATTTTTAAGGTGGATAGGAATTTTCCTGAACATGGGGGATATTAAGGCGGAGATAATAAAATAATGCTGATAATAATTTTCATTCCGCTGTTAGAATATTATTAAATGTAAGCTAAAATGTTGGTGTGTATATTTTCGCCGTGGTTTGTATAAGAGAGTGGTTTATTCATCGTAAGTAATTACTGTCATGAATTAGTATTTCAAAAAGATAACGGCAGGGGACACCTGCCGTTTTATATTGTTATGTCGCCGATCATATTCCCGCAGGGGATCAAAGCGCCAGAGCACCGCTGTACAGTACCGCACCGGTCGGTTGTCCGGTCGGCGAGCCTCCGCGTGGTTCCAGACTTATCGCCAGCGTATAACCCGGATCAGGCATTTTTTCTGCCAGCGCCAGCTGCGTCGGTTGTTGCGTATTCAGCAGGCCGAGCGAACGTGGTTTCCCGCCCGGCGGAATCGCCCACAGTTCAAGGCTGCGGTTGTCGGCAATACCCTGCGCTTTCAGCGGTGTCAGCATCAGGCTGCGCGTGCTCATATCAACACTGACCACCCATTGCCCGTTCTGCGCACCGTCGCTGCTGGCGAGAATAGCCACCGGCGTCGGAGCTTCGGGCTGAACCAGCAGGCGTGGGATAAGTAACAGCGCCGCAAGTCCGGCGGCCAGCGCCCAGCCGATATACGCGCGCACCGGCCTTTTGGCGGGCACCGGTAACCTGGCGGGTTGCAGTGCAAGATTATGCTGAATGCGTTTCCACACCGAAGCGGGCGGGAAAACCGGGACAATCTGATTATCCAGCTGTGTGAACGCTTCCTGCCAGCGGGCAACTTCTGCCGCCAGTTCCGGGTCATTTTGAATTTTTTGCTCGAACTGAATTCGGGCTGCGCCGCGCAAGGTGCCGAGCGCATATTCAGCCGCGAGGGCAGCATGATAATGGCTTCTGCTTTTCATAGTCCTACGCAGCTCTTTAAGTGATCCAGGGCGCGACGGATCCAGCTTTTAATCGTCCCCAGAGGTTGTTGTAGATGTGATGAGACCTCACCGTGCGACAGGCCCTGATAATAGGCAAGGGTCAGGCTTTGTCTTTGTTCGGCAGGAAGGTGCGAGAGGCAGTCGGCCAGTATTTTGGCGTCGCTGTCCTGTTGCAGCCGTTGCAAGGGTTCATCGCTGTCGCTGGCATCGTATTCGCCCTGATTGTCATCCAGTTCATCTAACTGGTTGTCGCTCCCGCGCATCCAGTCGATGGCGCGGTTGCGGACAATGTGGGTGAGCCAGGTCATCGGGGAACTCAGCGCCGGATTATACGAACCGGCGCGGTTCCACGCGGTGATATAGCTGTCATGCAATACTTCTTCTGCCCAGGCGTGCCGGCGCAGCATTCTCAGCGCGACGGCAAAAAGCCGGGGGGACGTCAGACGGTATAACTGCTCAAATGCCTGTCGATCGCCAACGGCCATGGCGCTCATCAGTTGACGCTGTACTTCCAGCGCTTTCTCTGGTGTTGGCTTTACTAAAAAATTGTCATGCATTCGCCCGTCCTGACTTGCTGAGGTGCAGTTTCATAAAGAAATCATGCACTCAGTATAGCCGGTATTATTTTGGCATCAGCACGGTATCAATGACGTCGATCACACCGTTCTTCTGCTGGACGTCATAAGTACTGATATTGGCGACATTCCCTTTGCCATCTTTCAGCTGAATATTGTGCGGTCCATTGTTCATGATCCACAGTGGCTGGCCGTTTACGGTTTTCAGTTCCGCCGTTCCGTTGCCTTTTTTCAGCAGTTTTTCGAGATCTTTCATTTCATACTTACCGGCCACTACGTGGTAGGTCAGGATGCTGGTCAGCGTGGCTTTGTTCTCAGGTTTCACCAGACTGTCGACGGTGCCTGCGGGTAATTTAGCGAAAGCGGCGTTGGTCGGCGCAAACACGGTGAACGGACCTTTACCCTGCAGGGTATCCACCAGACCGGCGGCTTTCACAGCGGCAACCAATGTGGTGTGGTCTTTCGAGTTCAGGGCGTTTTCTACGATATTTTTAGAAGGATACATTTCAGCGCCACCGACCATGGTGGTGCTTTGGGACATCATTGCAGCCATTGACGCAGTGCTCAGCAGCAGGGAAGCACAGATAGCGGTACGGATTAATGTTTTCATGATGTAGTCCTTTGTCGTTGAGTAGGTAAGGTCTTGCCTCACATCTATACATACGAATGACCCCCCGCTTTTGGATGCAGGAAAAACGATAAAAAATCGAAATTAATGAAAGTATTTCTCAACCTGTTGATAGAAAAGAATAAACAGGGAATAAAAAAGAGAAAAGAAAAAGCCACGTCGTCTGAACGTGGCTTTTTTAACTGGCAGGGGCGGAATTTTTACAGGAAAGATTACTTGCCGGAAGGATTATTGCCGGGAATATCGACCGTTTCTATTTTCGTTTTCCGCTGAAGCGTTAGCGTCGAACCCGCCGATGCCGCGATAATGGCCGCCAGTCCGAGCCACTGTGTGCCCGTCAGGAACTCGCCGAGGAAGATAATGCCGGAAAGCGCCGCCATCGCCGGTTCCATGCTCATCAGCGTACCGAAGGTTTTGGCCGGTAATTTGGTCAGCGCCATCATTTCCAGTGAATAAGGGATAGCCGAAGTGAGCAGGGCGATAAGCAGGCCCAGCGGCAGGATTTCCCAGCTGAATATAGACGTCTTCGCCTGGATGACACCGATAGGGAAGAATATCAGTGCGGCAATCAGCGAGCCCATCGCGGCGGTGCCGGGGCCATAGCTGCTGCCTGCACGTTGTCCGGCAAGAATGTAAATCGCCCAGCACGCGCCCGCAATCAGGGCAAAACAGGCGCCTTTGAGATCAACACCGCCCGCGCTTTGCCCGATTGGCAGCAGGAAAAGTAATCCGGTGACAGCCAGCACCACCCAGACAAAATCAACAGGTCTGCGCGAAGAGAACATGGCGACGGCCAGCGGGCCGGTAAATTCCAGTGCAACGGCAATGCCGAGCGGCACGGTACGCAGCGCCAGATAAAAGGAGTAGTTCATGCAGCCCAGTGCCAGACCATACATCAGCAAGGATCGCAGATTGCCGCCGCGCATTTTCAGGCGCCACGGACGGAAATAGAGTAATAACAAAATCGAGCCGATACCCAGTCGCAACGCGGTGACGCCTTGCGGCCCGACTACCGGGAACAACGTTTTGGCCAGTGACGCGCCGCCCTGCAAGGAAAGCATGGCTACCAGCAGCAACAGGATCGCCACCAGGGGAGATGATTTTTTAGGTAAAGCCGGAACCGGAGGGCTGTTGTTATTTGTCGCAGGCGGCAGAGCGGTCTGCGTTTCCTGCGGCGAATTCTGTCCTGAATGAGTCATCCTTTGAGCCTTTTGAGGTGATTCCATTAATACAGAATCTTTTAGATTTATAGTTTTGAAAAGAAAGGTAAAGCACGGTCAGTGTAGAGGGAAAACGGGAGAGAAAAAATCCTGAAAAAAAGTTTTTTTCAGAACGTGTTTTTTTAAAAGAAGCGAAAAAACGCCTGAAAAGTGTCCGTTTTTTGTCCATCTAATTAGGAATTATCTGCTAATTTCAAAAAGTTCAATAAGTTTAACTTATAGTTTATGTGACGAAAATCCCAATAAAATGAATGAAATAGGTAGTACTGGAAACTTCCTGTTACACCATATGATGCTTTGGACATCTTAATTGAGGCAGAGTTTCACACTGTTTTTTGTTATATTTTCGAACGTGAAGGTTACTTTGGTTTCTCATTTGAGGTGGTTACGATGAAAAAAATCGCATGTCTTTCCGCATTAGCTTGCGTAGTAGCACTGGGCGCATCAAGCGCATTCGCTGACACCAGCACCGTTACCGCTGGTTATGCTCAGGGTGATATGCAAGGCGTTGCTAACAAAGCAAACGGCTTCAACTTAAAATACCGCTGGGAACAAGATAACAACCCGCTGGGCGTTATCGGTTCTTTCACTTACATCGAAGATGACAGCACTCCGGCATCGGGTGACTACCGTAAAGGTTCTTACTACGGCATCACTGCAGGTCCTGCTTACCGTCTGAATGACTGGGCTTCCATCTACGGTGTTGTAGGTGTGGGTTACGGTAAATTCCAGTACACCGAAAACACGGCTTCAACCGCTGACCGTTCAAAGTCTGACAGCAGCGATTACGGCTTCTCTTACGGTGCTGGTATGCAGTTCAACCCAATCAAAAACGTTGCTCTTGACGTTTCCTACGAACAGTCCCGCATCCGCAGTGTTGATGTTGGTACCTGGATCGCAGGCGTGGGTTACAGCTTCTAATTCTTCGCCCTGCGTAACGCTTTGCCGTTACACAACCGCGAAAACAAAAACCGCTCAATTGAGCGGTTTTTTTATGGCTGTCATATCAGGATGTTCATCAAATCCCGCTATACCAGTTATAGCCCTGATCTTCCCAGTAGCCGCCGGGGTTCTCGTTGGTGACGAAAATCGCGCCGATGTGCTTGGCATTTTTGAAGCCGAGCTTGGTGGGCATCCGCAGACGGAGCGGATAACCGAAATCCGGAGGCAAAGGCTTACCGCCGAAATCCAGCGCCAGAATGGTTTGCGGATGCAGCGCCGTCGCCATATCGATGCTGGAATAGTAGCGGTCGTCGCATTTAAACCCGACATATTTAGCGGTCAGATCCGCGCCGACGTGCTGTAAAAACGTTTTCAGCGGCACGCCTTTCCACTGCCCGATGGCGCTCCAGCCTTCAATACAAATCAGACGGGTGATCTGACTTTCCTGCGGCAGTCGCTGCAACTGTTCCAGCGTCCACGGGGCTTTCTTTTGTACCAGACCGGAGACTTCCAGCCGGTAATTGGGGATGTCGATCTCCGGCACGTTATATTCCGGATAATAGGCATTGAACCTGAACGGCGTGGTGATTTGGTCGGCGCGGTAGGTTTGTGCCAGTTTCTGGCCGCTGAACAGCCAGCCCTGCACGCGATCATTCCAGCGTGACATCGCCCACAGCACTTTATCGACCTCGTCACCGTCTTGCAGATTACAGCCAGTCAGCATCGAAACCGCGCCTAACGTGAGACCTGAACGCAATAACATTCGGCGCTGAATATTGACCAGCTGTTTGCGCTGATCGGGCTCAAGAATAATTTTTGGCCGGCGTGATTTATCACTCATCGGCGCTTTCCTCCGTACTTATCTTTTTGCCGCCGGTCAGCATCGCCACGAAGGTTTTAGGCACCAGCAGAACCATCAGTACGTGAATAATGACGAACAGCATCACGCCGCTCATCGCAAAAAAATGCACATAACGCGCGATATCAAAACCGCCGAACAGCCACACCAGCCCGCTGAACTGCACGGGTTTCCAGATGGATAATCCGGAAAGCAAAAGCAATACGCCGAGCACCAGAACGCCGCTGTACATCAGTTTTTGTACGGCGTTGTACTGCCCGAGTTTGTGGGGAAGTTTGAATGTCAGCGCACGAACGGTATCGCGCCAGACGGAACCGGGTGAAAAGGGCAGGAAATCGCGTCTGAAATGGCCGCTGAAAAAGCTCCACAGAATATAGAAAAGGGCGTTAGCTGCCAGCAGCCACATCACCGCCAGATGCCAGGCGATGTTACCGCCCAGCCAGCCGCCGAGAGTTGTGTTTTGCGGGAAGGTGAACGCGAAAATCGGGTCGGCGTTATAAATCCCCCAGCCGCTCATGACCATGCCGATCATGGCCAGCAGATTGATCCAGTGACAAATGCGCACCGGCCAGGAATGCACCCTGCGTTTTCGAAGGGGAGAGGGCTGAGGTTTCACGGAAAAACTCCTGTTGTCCGGTAAGGCCGTCAGGCCGGATTACATTGGTGGCGTGACGCCGTCTTTACCCGCAGAAATGCCGCGTGCAACCAGGGAACCTTTGTCATCTTTCATCGCAAACAGTACGACTTTGGTGCCCGGTTTCAGCAGGCTGCGGTCGCCCGGCGCCAGCAGAACGACTGGGACATCGTCGGGAACGACAACCGTTTTCTCTGCATCATGGTATTTAACGGTCAGCGTGCGGCCATTGCTGTTAACCAGTTTGCCGACGGTGCCGTTGGTCATGGTGTTGATTTTGCCGTCCGGCGATTCAAACGGGTTGAAACCCTCGCCACTGCCGCGCAGGCTTGGCGCGAATACGTGAACTTCCAGCGCTTTCAGCGTGCCGTTCGCTTGTGGCACGGCGGCTGTGCCGATGAAGCTGTCAGCTTTGATATCACTGATCTGGCCTTTGGTGACGGAGTTGATGCGGGTTTTGTCGGTGAGCTTAACGTCGAGTTTTTCGCCCTGACGGGTGGTGATTTGTACGGATGAGTCATTAACGGAATCGATGGTTCCGCGCGTCGGTTTGATCACGTTATCGGCGGCGAAAGCCGTTGCCATTGTGCTGCTCATCAGCAGAGAACCCAGTAACAAACCCGCAAGACGTTTGGTGGTATTCATTTTTAAATCTCCAGTTTCCGGCGTTATTTCATTTGGTTAAAAGAATCACTGAACCTGACAGTGATGAATAACTTCATTAAGAGTGGACGATAAACCGGGATCGGCTGATGACAAATTGATGACAAAATTGTCATCAAAGGTGTCTGGCGAAACTGATAAACTTGCCTGTGAATCATTCTTTGGGAGAATGGTCTTGCGGCGCTGAGGGCCTGAATGCGGATACTGGTGATTGAAGATGATGTCAGTACGGGCGATTACCTGAAAAAAGGGCTGACCGAAGCCGGTTACAGCGTCGATCTGGCGCGTAACGGAGCCGACGGCCTGTTTCTGGCGCTGGAAGAAGGCTATGACACGGTGATCCTCGACGTCATGCTGCCCGGCCTCGACGGCTGGCAGGTGATGGAAGTCCTGCGCAAGAAAAGCGACGTGCCGGTGCTGTTTCTGACGGCCCGCGATGAAGTGCAGGATCGCATTCACGGGCTGGAACTGGGCGCTGACGATTATCTGATCAAACCGTTCTCCTTTACCGAGCTGGTATTGCGCATCCGCACGTTGCTGCGCCGTCCTGCCGCCCGCGAGCCGGATATTTACTCCGTTGCTGACCTTAACCTTGATGTCCTGCGCCGCCGCGTGACCCGTCAGGATCAGACCATCGCGCTGACCAATAAAGAATTCATGTTGTTACAGCTGCTGATGCGCCGTGAGGGCGAAGTGCTGTCACGCACCATGATCGCCTCGCAGGTATGGGATATGAATTTCGACAGCGACACCAACGTGGTGGATGTCGCCATCAAACGTCTGCGTGCCAAAGTTGACCGCGCCTTTGAGCTGAAACTGATCCACACCGTACGCGGCATTGGCTACGTCTGTGAGGTGCGCAATGTCTGATATTAGCGCTGTTAAAACACCTGTCCGGGCCATGTCACTGACCCTGCGCGCCACGTTACTTTTTGCGCTGATCGCTTCGCTGGTGGTCAGTGCCGTAGGCTTTTATCTCTATTACTCGATGGGGAAAGAGCTGGTGCGCCGTGCGGATTATCAGGTCAGCGGGCGCGTACAGTATTTTCACCATCTGCTGGCGGACGAATTTCCGCTGTCGCAGCTGACCCGTAATCCCGGCCTGTTCGAAAACATGCTCGGTAATGAACGCGACATTCTGACCTTCAGCCTCACCGGTCAGGCGCCGCTTATCAACGTCAATCCTTCCCGTCTGGTCATCCCGCCCGTTGCGCCGGTGCCGGACGGTCAGCCGCTAACGCTGCAAACGGTTCACGCGCTGAGCGCACCGGATGGTACGCCGGTGCGCTTTGCCCGTGCGGCGGTGAAAATTCAGGACGGGCGAACCGTCGAAATTACCGCCGCCCATTTTATGACTGAAGAATCGCGTCTCTTAGAAACCTTCCGCTGGGAAATTATTGGCGCAGTTTTGTTTGCGTATCTGCTGATAGCGGCGCTGGGTTATCTGGTTATCCGTCGCGGATTAAGACCACTGCGTAATATGGCGCGGGAGGCAACGCAGATCCATCCGGCCAGCTTATCGACACGGCTGAGCACCGACAAAGCGCCGCAGGAATTACAGCAGCTCATCCTTTCTTTCAACGACATGCTGGAAAGGCTGGCGGAAGGTTATCAGCGGCTGACGCAGTTTTCTGCTGACCTGGCCCATGAAATCCGCACACCGGTGGGGGCGCTGATGGGGCATTGTCAGGTGGCGCTGTATCAGCCACGCACGGTGGAAGAATATGAAACGCTGCTGGCAAATAACATGGAAGAACTGGAACGCATCTCGCGAATGGTTGAAAACATTCTGTTCCTGGCGCGTGCTTCGGATGCGCGATCGGTTCTCACCATCACCAGTATTGATGTTTCATCGGAAATTACGCGCATTCAGGAATACTTTGAAGGGCTGGCGGAAGAGCGTGAAATGACACTTCACGGTGCCGGGCGTGGAATATTGCAGGCCGATGCGATTTTATTTCAGCGGGCGCTGAGCAATCTGGTGGCTAATGCGGTGCGTTATGGGCGGGAAGGAAGCGAAATTGTGTTGCGCGCCGAACCTCACAACAAAGGCATGAACATCCACGTGATCAGTCAGGGTGACCCGATCCCTGCGGACAAGCTCGGAAAACTGTTCGACCGTTTTTATCGCGCTGACGCATCGCGCAGTGAAGGCGGCAGTTCCAGCGGGCTCGGTTTATCGATAGTTCAGGCCATTATGGCGCTGCATCAGGGCAGTGTGAGTGTAGAAAGTTCAGCGCAGGGAGAAACGCGTTTCACGCTGTCCTTTCCATCAGCCGATCACAAACTTTCTCAATAATCGCTCAACAAGTTCCAAAATGAGTCAGAAAAGTATGAAACCGACATTGCTATTACATTGAAACATAAGAAATTCGTTAATTTTGTAACATTATCACATTGGAAGTTATGAATCAGTTTGAACGATTATACGCGTCCCGGGGTCTGATTTATCCTAAGGAGCAGGTTCCATCCTCCGGTACGAGCGGTCTTTATGACGTAAACAGACTCACAAAAGAGCCATTTATTTCTAATGCAAAAATTACGATCACTTTCGCAACAGAGCATTTCTTTGTTCATTGCACTTTATCTTGGGATTTTACTGAACCTTCCGATTTTCTTCCGTCGTTTCGAGCAACTGCATTATGACAATGCCTTGTCCATTGCTGTTGAAGCGATCGCCTGTTTCGCGCTGGTCTACTTCCTTTGTATGTTGTTGTCCTATACCGGAAAAACCGTTTTCCGTGTGCTGATGACGGCCATTGTTATTTCCTCTGCTGCTGCCAGCTATTACATGATCCTGTTCAACGTCGATATCGGTTACGGTGTTTTGGCGGCGGCGCTGGCCTCGGACTCGATTGATTTATCGAAAGAATCTGTCGGTACGCACTTTATCGTCTGGACGGTGCTGGTCAGCCTGATCCCCGTTCTGCTGCTGTGGCTGAGCAGAATGCCGGGTGCATCGCTCAAACAAACCACCTTTAAAAAGCTGGCAGTGAGAACCATGCTGCTCGCGGTTTCCGGGCTGATTTGTTATATGCCGCTGCGCCTGATGGGCAAAGTGCAGGATCGCCACGATATCGTTAATAACCGCATGATGGCGAGTTATGGCGGCGTGGTCGCAGGGACGTATTCGCCGTCGAACTGGCTTTCGGCACTGGGTTTATACACCTACAGCAGTTACAGCCAGGCGGAAGACACCAAAAACCTGTTCGATCCGGCCAAACACTTCACCTACACCGCCCCTGCTGATGCCAAAGATATGTATGTGGTCTTTGTGATTGGCGAAAGTGCGCGTCGCGACCATATGGGCTTGTACGGCTACGACCGCGACAACACACCGAATCTCGACAAAGAGAAAAATCTGGTCGCGTTGCAGGGATATTCCTGCGATACCGCGACCAAACTTTCCCTGCGCTGTATGTTTGTGCGTGAAGGCGGCGCTTCCGAAGAACCGCAACGAACCCTGAAAGAAGCCAACGTGTTTTCTGTGCTGAAAAGCAACGGCTGGAGCTCTGAGCTGTATTCCATGCAAAGCGAAGCGTGGTTCTACAATAAAACCCGCGCTGATGATTACTCACTGCGTGAAAACATTGCCTCTGAAAAGCGTAACGCCGGTAAGCCGGTGGATGACATGCTGCTCATCAATGAAATGAAAGATTCGATGAACAATCATCCGCAGGGTAAACATCTGATTATTCTGCATACCAAAGGCTCGCATTATCTTTATTCCGACCGTTATCCGCGTTCTTTCGCCAAATATAAGCCGGAATGTATGGGCATTGATGATTCCTGTTCTACACAAGAGATGATCAACGCATACGACAACTCGCTGCTGTATACCGACTATTTCCTGTCGCAGGTCTTTGACCAGCTGCGCGATAAAAATGCGATTGTGTTTTATGCCTCCGATCACGGTGAGTCGATTTCCAAAAGTATGCACTTCCACGGCACACCGCGCGATCATGCGCCGATTGAACAGCGTACTGTGCCGATCATGGTCTGGGCGTCTGACAAATTCCTGTCTAACGATCAGAACAAAGCCAGCTTTGAACAGTTGCAAAAAATGGCTGCTGAGAAGAAACCGGCTTTCCATGAAAAACTGTACGACACCATTCTCGGCTGTATCGGCTACACCTCGCCAAATGGCGGGATAGTCGAGCAACATAACTGGTGCCATGTGCCTGATCAGGCTGCTGCCGCAAAATAATTCCCGCTAAAAATGCCGCCTTTTTCCGATCAACGGGAAGGGCGGCGACTTCCTTCTGGTCGATGCCCCTTTTTTGAGTCACAATTGCTTAACACGCCTTTAAGGTATTCTTTTTGCTTTTTTTATCAGGGCCGATAACCGATGCAAGCATTACGAATCACTCTCTGTGTCCTGACAATCATTATGACGTTGCTCACGCTGTTGCCTTTTTCGCGCAATCAGCGCTGGTGGGTACGTGTCTGGGATTTTCCGCGATTACAGATGGCGGCGTTATGCCTGCTGTTTTTGGTGACTGAGCTACTTATCCTGCCTTATGGTGACCTCACGGAAGGCATTATTATTGTTCTGACCGTGGGCTGTATGGCCTATCAGAGCTGGTGGATTTTGCCTTACACCCCTTTTTACCGGGTGCAGGTGAAGAAAACCGCCTCCGGCAGTCATTCGCGTATCAAAATCATGAACAGCAATGTGCTGACCACTAACCGCAAAGCCGGTCTGCTGATTGAGCAAATTCGCCAGCATCAGCCGGATATACTGGTATTGCTGGAAACCGATCAGTGGTGGGAAGATCAGATGGCGGTGCTGGATGCGGATTACCCGCACAGCCTGCGTTGTCCGCTGGATAATCTCTACGGCATGCACGTCTATTCCCGCCTGCCGATGCATTCGGCAAAAATTCAATTTCTGGTGGCAAACGATATTCCGTCGATGCATTTTCGTGCCGAATTGCCTTCCGGCGAGCAGGTGGTGATGCACTGCCTGCACCCGATGCCGCCAAGCCCGACGGAAGCTGACGAATCCACTGACCGCGATGGTGAACTGGTGGCCGTTGGTCATACGGCAGCCAAAGCGACCTATCCGACGATTGTGACCGGAGACCTGAATGACGTCGCATGGTCGCGCACCACGCGCCTGTTTATGAAAATCAGCGGCCTGCTGGATCCGCGCCGTGGCCGGGGGATGTTCAACACTTTCCACGCCAGCTATCCGTTCCTGCGCTGGCCGCTGGACCACGTTTTTCATAGCAAAGATTTCACTCTGGTCAGTCTTCAGCGTCTCGGATTTATGGGTTCAGACCATTTCCCGATCCTGGTGGAACTGGCGTTGACACCCTGCGAAGGGCAAGATCAGGAATCGCTGGAAATCGACGAGGAAGACCTCGAAGAAGCGGAAGAAAAGCTGACCAGTGCCGGAGTGAAAAGCACTGACGTACACCGGGCAGAAAAACTCAACATGCCTGTCTGCGGGTAATCAACATGACAAGTGAGCGCGACCGCCTGCCGCTGGCGGAAGATTTACGGGTGTTTCTGGCGGTGGTGAATAAACAAAGTTTTGCCGCTGCGGCAACAGAACTCGGTCAGTCCCCGGCGTATGTCAGTAAGCGGATTCAGATCCTCGAAGAGTCACTGAATGCCCGTTTGCTGCACCGTTCAACACGCGGTGTACGCCTGACGGACGAGGGCGAAAGGGCCCGTCGCTGGGCGCTGCAAATTCTGGATAACTTCGATCAGTTTATCGGTGATTTGTCGGACTCACGCACCGAACCGCGTGGCAATGTGCATATTTGCAGTTCGTTCGGCTTCGGACGTTGTCACGTTGCGCCAGCCGTGGCTGAACTGGCGGAGCGGTATCCGCTGCTCAATCTGCGGCTGGATTTGTTCGACCGCGTGGTGGATCTGGTCGCTGACGGAATCGATTTGGAAATTCTGGTGGGTGACGATATTCCCGAGCAGCACATCGGCAAAAAGCTGGCGCAGCATCAGCGTATTTTGTGTGCCTCTCCGGCGTATCTGGCCGCGCATGGCATTCCGCAAACACCGGATGATCTGGCGCAGCATCAGTGTCTGGTGCTCAAAGAGCGCGACAATCTGTTTGGCATCTGGCCGCTCACCGCTGGCGGCCACGAGCACCGCGTGCGGGTAAAAGGCGCGCTTTCATCGAACAGCGGCGAAGTGGTTTTGCAGTGGGCGCTGAAAAATCACGGCATTATTTTACGCTCACAATGGGACGTGCAGCCGTATCTCACCAGCGGCGAACTGATTCAGATATTGCCAGGCGTCAGCCAGCCCGCCAGCGTGTGGGCGGTGTATCCGACGCGTCTTGCGGATTCCGCCAAACTGCGGGTTTGCGTCGAATTCCTTCAGCAGCGGTTCAGCCAGTTACTAACATAGCGCCGTTTTTACACGGCGCTTATGACACGGCAGTTCAGGCCAGCCACGGATTGTTTGCCAGATGTGATCGCTGAAACTGACGGATATCGTCGCTGTAACGCAGCGTATTACCGACCGCATCCAGCCCGTTAAGTAATGACAGTTTGCTCAGCTCATCAATCGTAAAATCAATCACTTTGTCGTGATGCAAAATAATCTTTTGCTGCGGCAAATCGACGGTGATTTCGTTGTTGTCCGCGCGCGTCACTGCCTGCGCGACCTGTGCCCATTGTTCAGGACTCAGCTGTACCGTCAGCACGCCGTTACGCTGGCAGTTGTCGAAGAAAATCCCCGCAAATGTCGTGCCGATCAGCGCACGGATCCCCAGCTGTTTTAATCCCCATACCGCATGTTCGCGGCTGGAACCGCAGCCGAAGTTCGGCCCGACCAGCAGGAATTTGGCGTTCTGCCATTCAGGCTCATTGAGGATAAAAGCCGGATCCGGTGAACCATCCGCCAGAAAGCGCAAATCGAAAAACACTCCACCCTCTAACCCGCTGCGGTCGATGCCTTTTAAAAACTGCTTCGGCATGATCACATCGGTATCGACATTGGCGGCGGGCAACGGCGCAGCTACGCCGGTTAATACGTTAAAAGCCTGCATTTTATTCTCCTTACAGTTCCCGGATATCGGTCAGATGACCGGAAATCGCAGCGGCAGCGACCATCGCCGGGCTCATCAGATGGGTACGCGCGCCCGCACCCTGCCGGCCTTCGAAATTACGATTCGTGCTGGATGCGCAGCGGTCGCCCGGCGAAAGCACGTCATCGTTCATCGCCAGACACATCGAGCAGCCGGACTGACGCCATTCAAAACCGGCGCGGGTAAATATCTCCGCCAGACCTTCCTGCTCGGCCTGCGCTCTTACCTGGCTGGAACCGGGCACAATCATCGCGCGGACGGTCGGTGCGACGGTTTTTCCGCGAACCACTTCGGCGGCAGCGCGTAAGTCTTCGATACGTGCGTTAGTGCAGGATCCGATAAATGCATGACTTATGCGGATGCTGTTCAGCGCCTGACCGGCGTGAAGGCCCATGTATTGCAATGCGCGCTGTAAATCCTTGCGGCGCGAGGCATCGGATTCTGCCTGCGGATCCGGCACCTGACCGCTTATTGCCAGCGCCTGATCCGGGCTGGTTCCCCAGCTCACCATCGGCGCGATTTCTGCGGCGCTCAGCTCAACTTCGCGGTCAAAAACGGCGTCCGTATCGCTGTGTAATTCACGCCAGACATTCACGGCATCTGCCCATTGCTGACCTTTCGGCGCACGCGGCTTGTCTTTCAGGTAATCAAATACTTTGTCGTCCGGTGCCATAAACGCGCCACGGGCTCCGGCTTCCACTGCCATATTACAAATCGTCATACGGCCTTCCACGCTCAGCGTGTCGATACCTTCGCCGCAGAATTCAATGGCATAACCGGTGGCACCCGCTGCACCGATTTTTGCCACCAGCGCCATCACCACATCTTTGGCGGTCATGCCTCTGGCGAGCGTGCCGTTAACGGTCACCCGCATCGTTTTCAGGCGTTTATAGACCAGCGTCTGGGTCGCCAGCAGATGTTCAATTTCCGAGGTGCCGATACCAAACCCGAACGCGCCTAACGCGCCGTAAGTGGTGGTGTGGCTGTCGCCAGCAGCAATCACCATTCCCGGCAAAATAAAGCCCTGTTCCGGCGCGACAACGTGTTCAATCCCCTGACGGCTGTCGAGAATATCGAACAGCTCGATGCCAAATTCTTCGCAGTTTTCCGCCAGATAAGAAACCTGACGTGCCCCCCCGGCGTCCGGCATCTGACGGGTACGCAATGGCGCCGTCGGATTCACGTGATCGACCACCGCCAGCGAGGTTTCCGGTCGCCATACCCGGCGGCCTGCATCGCGTAATCCGCTGAAGGCCTGCGGGCTGGTATATTCGTTGATCACCTGCCGGTCGATATACAGCAGCACGTGGCCTTTATCGTCGAGCGTGCGCACCGTGTGGCTGTCGATATGTTTTTCGTAAAGCGTTCTTGGCTTCATTGCATTGCCCTGATAAACGAAGTGGATAACGTCAGCGTCGCAAACTCAGGCGTATCGGGCAACGGGTGGAGTGTGGAGCGTTAAAACACGATCCGTGAAGCAGCAATCTCCATTTGTAGCCTTGTTGCCGGTTTCTCAGCGACTAAGATGGTTAAAAAAGGAGAAACCCATGTTTGAACATTTTACCCAGGGCCGGATGGCCGTTAATGGCACCGAGATTGCCTATCGCATTGCCGGGCAGGGCGAACCGCTGTTATTGCTGCACGGACACCCGCAAACCCAGGCTATCTGGCATAAAGTGGCACCACACCTGCTTTCTCAGTTCACTGTGGTGCTGGCCGATTTACGCGGCTACGGCGACAGCGGCAAACCGGAGCCGGACGCCGGGCATCTGCGCTATAGCAAGCGCGAAATGGCGCAGGATCAGTTTGAGCTGATGGCGGCACTGGGTTTCAGCCAGTTCAGCGTGATCGCTCACGACCGCGGTGCCCGTGTGGCGCACCGGCTGGCGCTGGACCATCCGCAGGCCGTCAAAAAAATGGTGCTGATGGACATCGCCCCGACGCTTTCCATGTACCGCCAGACCACTGAAACCTTTGCCCGCGCTTACTGGCACTGGTTTTTCCTGATCCGCCCGGCACCGCTGCCGGAAGCGTTAATTATGGCCGATGCCGATCTCTATCTGCGCAGTGTGATGGGCAGCCGCAGCGCCGGTATGCAGCCCTTCACCGCAGAAGCTTACGCAGATTATTTGCGTTGTCTGCAACTGGATGGAACGGCACGCGGGATTTGCGAGGACTACCGCGCGTCGGCAGGGATTGACCTGCAACACGACGAAGTGGATCTGAATGCAGGTCGCAAAGTGAAGTGCCCGCTTTTAGTTCTATGGGGAGAGCAGGGCACGGTTGGCAAGTGTTTTGCGCCGCTGGCGGAGTGGGAAAAGGTGGCGGAAGACGTGCAGGGCGAGGCGTTGCCTTGCGGACATTACATCGCCGAAGAACAGCCGGAACTTTTGCTGGAAAAAGTGCTGCCGTTTTTACGCTAATCAACTGTTTTAAAGTATAAAAACCCGCATTACGCGGGTTTTTTGTCAGCGAAGGTCAGACCGTCTGTTCCGGAAAGGTCAGGGTATTCCCCGGGGCTTCGCGGTTAATGTGCAGGAAGTTCAGATGTCGCTCGTACTGATCGAGAATGTCATTGATCACCTGATGTTTCGTGAAGTCCATCAGGTCATTACCCTGTGTACCTTCCAGCAGAAAAGTTTCCAGACGGTAATAGTGCGATTTACCGGCACGCGCACGATAGGTAAAGGCAGGGACGGCATAACGCACCGGCCAGATCTGATACACAAAGTTCTGCTCTTCCCCCAGCGCCACCTGCAATTCCAGCGGCCCGATTTTCTCGTCTTCCTGTGGCTCATGCTCATTAAACGTCACTCTCGCCCCGCGCAGTTCCAGTTCCTGCGCCACTTCCTGCATCGCCGGACGGCAGACGGTATCCATCATTTTCTGGGTATGACGCGTGCCCGGGTAATTCATCACCCGAGAAAGACGTTGTTTCCAGTTCAGCGCTGCGTCGCTGGTCGTAGGCAGCGGAGCCAGGCTTTGCAGGGTGCTGGCGCGGCGGTAATCTTCCATCCGCAGTGATTTATACAATCCGGCCATGATGAAGAAAATCACAAAGCTGAACGGCAGACCCATAATCACCGTGGTGTTTTGCAGCGCGGAAATCCCGTCGGTCATCAGCATGCCCAGCGTCAGCACGCCGATAGTGACGGACCAGAAAATCCGCAGCCAGTTCGGCGCATCGTTATTAATATCCGCAAGTTTTGAGGTGAAGTTCCCCAGTACCAGCGAGCCGGAATCCGCCGAGGTAACATAAAACAACAGGCCGGTGATGGTGGCGACGGAAGCACTCAGCGTAAAGCCGGGATACTGCGCCAGCAGGCTGTAAACGCCGCGTTCAGGGTGCGCAATCACTTCGTTGGCGAAATCCAGATTGCCGTGCAGGATCTGATACAGCGCACTGTTACCGAAAATCGACAGCCACAGCAGGGTGAAGACAAACGGAATAATCAGCGTGCCAAGCACGAACTGACGGATGGTGCGCCCGCGCGAAATACGCGCCAGGAACAGGCCGACAAACGGCGACCATGCCACCCACCAGGCCCAGAAGAACAGGGTCCAGCTGTTCATCCATTCGGTCGGACGATCAAAGGCAAAGGTATTGAGCGTCATGCCCATAAAACGGTTGATGTAATCGCCGATGTTGAGCACCAGCGCATTGAGCAGGAATTCGGTGTTACCGAAGAACAGCAGGAACAGAATTAGCCCCAGCGCCAGCAGCACATTGAGTTCCGACAGAATACGGATGCCTTTGTTCACGCCCGAGGTGACGGACACCGTGGCCATCACTACAGAAAGCAGGATTAATGCCGCCTGAACGGTCAGGTTTTCCGGAATGTGGAACAACACTTTCAGTCCGTAATTAAGCTGAACCACGCCGATGCCGAGCGTTGTGGCGATACCAAATATGGTGCCGACCACGGCGGCAATATCCACGCTGTGGCCAATCGGGCCGTTAATGCGCTTGCCGAAAATCGGGTACAGCGCCGAGCGGATAGTCAGCGGCAGGTTATAGCGGTAGCTGAAATACCCCAGCGCGATCCCCATCAGCGCATACATCGCCCAGCCGGTCAGACCGTAGTGGAACAGCGTCCAGGTCATCGCCTGTCGCGCAGCTTCCAGCGTCTGGCCGTTGCCTTCCGGCGGCAGCATATATTGCGTCACCGGTTCGGCGACTGAGAAGAACATCAGATCGATGCCGATCCCGGCCGCAAATAACATCGCCGCCCAGCTCATCATGCTGAATTCGGGTTTGGATTGTTCAGGACCCAGTTTGATCGAACCGAAGCGCGAGCAGGCTATGAACACTACAAACACGATGTACAGCGTCGCCGCCAGCATGTAATACCAGCCGAATGTGGCGGACACCCAGTTGAGGGTCAGACTGATCCATTTTCCCGATAAATCGGTGAAGAAAATGGTCATTAAAGTGAAGGCTAAAATCAAACCTGCGGAGGTGAAGAACACGACCTTATTCAGCTGGTCGCGAGGTTTTTCGCTCTGTTTCTCTGTCGTATCGGCAATCGCCATCGTTTCCCCTGTCTTTCTAATTAATTACTATTTTTCAATAAATTGGCTTCTTACCAACTCCAAAATTCATACAAATTACTAACGTATTGGTAATAAAATATATGCATTTTTAATTGAACGTTCAATCAAAAAAAAGTTAAATAGGTGGCGTAAGAGCGTTAACAAGGTTGTACGAAAGCGTAAAAAAACGGTTTTTTAAGCGCGTTTCAACCCGCTCATTTTCAGGAGCCGGCACCATGCCCAAAGTAGGAATGCAGCCGATCAGACGGCAGCAATTAATTGAGGCAACCCTGGCGGCGGTCAACGAAGTCGGCATGCACGATGCATCGATTTCGCAGATTGCACGCCGTGCAGGCGTTTCCAACGGCATCATCAGTCACTACTTTCGTGACAAGAATGGCCTGCTGGAAGCGACCATGCGTTATCTGCTCAGTCATCTGGGGGAAGGGGTGCAGTTGCGGTTAGCGCAGCTGACGGATACCGCACCAACGGCGCGACTGCATGCGATTGCAGAAGCCAATTTTGACGACAGTCAGACCAACAGCGCGGCGATGAAAACCTGGCTGGCCTTCTGGGCGAGCAGCATGCATCACCCGCAGTTGTACCGTCTGCAACAGGTCAACAGCCGCCGGCTCTATTCAAATTTATGTTCTGAATTCAGGCGTTTTCTGCCCAAAAGTGAGGCGCGTCTGGCGGCGCAAAGCACCGCCGCACTGATTGACGGCCTGTGGCTGCGCGGCGCACTCAGCGGTAAAGAGTTTAACCGCACCGAGGCGATGCAAATCACCCGCCGCCACATTGAATCGCAGCTCACCTGAGCACAGCAGAAAATCTTCAGACCGCACAGACCGAGGAGAGATTTATGTCCCGCTACGGCACGCAAAAACTTTATATCAACGGACGTTTTCAGGACAGCACCGGTGATGAAACCTTCGATGCCGTCAATCCGGCCAACGGCGAAGTGATTGCCACAGTGCAATCCGCCACGCCCGCGGATGTGGATCTGGCGGTTAAGTCCGCGCAGAAAGGCCAGAAGGTCTGGGCAGCGATGACCGCCATGAGTCGCTCCCGCATCTTGCGCCGCGCCGTGGATATTCTGCGCGAGCGCAACGACGAACTGGCGGCTATCGAAACCGCAGACACCGGTAAACCGCTGTCAGAAACGCTGGCGGTAGATATCGTGACCGGCGCGGATGTGCTGGAATACTACGCCGGGCTGATCCCGGCCCTTGAAGGCCAGCAAATTCCGCTGCGCGATTCTTCATTCGTTTATACCCGCCGTGAGCCGCTGGGCGTGGTCGCTGGTATTGGCGCTTGGAACTACCCGATTCAGATTGCTCTGTGGAAATCCGCGCCTGCACTGGCTGCCGGTAATGCGATGGTGTTCAAACCGAGCGAAAATACCTCGCTGACCGCGCTGAAACTGGCGGAAATTTATACCGAAGCGGGCGTGCCGGATGGTGTGTTCAGCGTGGTAACGGGCGCGGCAAGCGTCGGGCAGGCGCTAACCGATCATCCGGATATTGCCAAAGTCTCTTTCACCGGCGGCATCAAAACCGGCAAGAAAGTGATGGCCAGCGCGTCGGCGTCCACGCTGAAAGAAGTGACGATGGAACTGGGCGGCAAATCACCGCTGATCATCTTTGAAGATGCAGATCTCGATAAAGCGGCTGACATCGCGATGATGGCGAATTTCTACAGTTCCGGCCAGGTATGTACTAACGGCACCCGCGTATTTATCCCTAAAACACTGCGTAAAGCGTTTGAAGCCAAAGTGCTGGAGCGCGTGCAGCGTATCCGTTTGGGGGACCCGACTGACGAAAATGTCAATTTCGGCCCGCTGGTCAGTTTTGCACATATGGAATCCGTGCTGCGCTGTATCGACAGCGGCAAACGTGAAGGCGCGACGTTACTGACCGGCGGCGAACGCGTCACCACGGGGGAATTCGCTAAAGGCGCATACGTGGCTCCGACGGTCTATACCGACTGCCGCGATGACATGCTGATCGTGCGTGAAGAAATTTTCGGACCGGTGATGAGTATTCTGACCTATGAAAGTGAAGAAGAAGTCATCCGCCGCGCCAACGATACCGAATACGGTCTGGCGGCCGGACTGGTCACGCAGGATCTCAACCGTGCACACCGCGTTATTCACAAACTCGAAGCCGGGATTTGCTGGATCAACACCTGGGGCGAATCGGCGGCAGAAATGCCGGTCGGCGGCTATAAGCATTCCGGCGTTGGCCGCGAAAATGGCGTCACCACGCTCGAGCATTACACCCAAATCAAATCCGTGCAGGTCGAACTGGGCGAATTCAGCTCAGTCTTTTAATCCGCCGCAACAGAGGAGATTTTAATGGATTACGATTACATCATTATCGGGGCCGGTTCTGCCGGCAACGTTCTCGCCACCCGTCTGACCGAAGACAGCAACGTCAGCGTGCTGCTGCTGGAAGCGGGCGGCCCGGATTATCGTCTGGATTTCCGCACACAAATGCCTGCGGCGCTGGCGTTCCCGTTACAGGGCCGTCGTTATAACTGGGCGTATGAAACGGATCCGGAACCGCACATGAATAACCGCCGTATGGAATGCGGGCGCGGTAAAGGTCTGGGCGGTTCGTCGCTAATTAACGGCATGTGTTACATCCGCGGTAACGCGATGGATTTCGATAACTGGGCGAAAGCACCGGGTCTGGAAAACTGGAGCTATCTGGACTGCCTGCCGTATTTTCGCAAAGCCGAAACCCGCGATATCGGGCCGGATGATTTTCACGGCGGCGACGGGCCGGTCAGCGTGGCGACGCCGAAAAAGGGCAACAATCCGCTGTTCCACGCCATGATTGAAGCCGGTGTGCAGGCGGGGTATCCGCGCACCGACGATCTGAACGGTTATCAGCAGGAAGGTTTTGGCCCGATGGACCGAACCGTGACGCCGAAAGGTCGTCGTGCCAGCACCGCGCGCGGGTATCTGGATCAGGCCAAATCACGTGCCAATCTGACCATCGTGACGCATGCGCTGACCGACCGGATCCTGTTTGAAGGCAAGCGCGCCGCAGGTGTTATTTATTTCCACGGCGATGAATACAATGCCAAAACCGCGAAAGCAAAACGTGAAGTGCTGTTATGCAGTGGCGCGATTGCTTCGCCGCAAATTCTGCAACGTTCCGGCGTTGGCGCGGCAGAACTGCTGAACCGTCTGGAGATCCCGCTGGTGCACGATTTGCCGGGCGTTGGCGAGAATTTGCAGGATCATCTGGAAATGTATCTGCAATACAGCTGCACTCAGCCGGTCTCTTTATACCCGGCCTTACAGATGCACAATCAGCCCGCCATTGGCGCGGAGTGGCTGTTTAAAGGCACCGGCGTAGGCGCGAGCAATCAGTTTGAAGCGGGCGGTTTTATCCGCAGCCGTGAAGAATTTGCCTGGCCGAATATTCAGTATCATTTCCTGCCGGTGGCGATTAATTACAACGGCAGCAATGCGGTGAAAGAGCATGGTTTTCAGGCGCACGTGGGTTCAATGCGTTCACCAAGCCGAGGCCGTGTGCAGGTGAAATCGAAAGATCCACGCCAGCATCCGAGCATTCTGTTTAATTATATGGCAACGGCTCAGGACTGGCAGGAGTTCCGCGATGCTATCCGCATCACGCGTGAAATCATGGATCAGCCTGCGCTGGACGCCTACCGTGGCCGGGAAATCAGTCCGGGTGCAAACGTGCAAACCGACGAAGAGCTGGATGCTTTTATCCGCGAGCACGCCGAAACTGCGTTCCACCCGTCTTGTACCTGCAAAATGGGCACCGATGAGATGGCTGTAGTCGATGGCGAAGGGCGCGTTCACGGGATGGAAAGTCTGCGTGTGGTCGATGCCTCCATCATGCCGCAGATCATTACCGGCAATCTGAATGCGACGACGATCATGATTGCCGAAAAGATTGCCGATAAAATCCGTGGCCGCCAGCCGTTACCGCGCAGCAGCGCAGAATATTACACTGCAGGCGATGCAGCGGTACGCACGCCACCGTTCAAAAAATCTGCCTGATTAACTGGCTGTAAAACTTGTGTTAAAAAGAGATATTCTCAGGGATATCTCTTTTTTTTGGCTTTCAGAAAAGGCAGGGCACTTATTCATGACTGATTCATCATCGCTTCACTGGCAGGATTATCATCACAGCGAACTGAACACGGCACAGCTTTACGCCATTCTGGCATTGCGCAGCGAAGTGTTTGTGGTCGAACAGACCTGCGTTTATCAGGATATCGACGGTCTGGATCTGGCCGGTGAAAACCGACATATCGTCGCCTGGCTTGACGGTCATGTTGCCGCTTACGCCCGTATCCTGCGCCTTGAAGATAAAGTGGCTATCGGGCGGGTGATCGTTGCCCCTTCTGCACGCGGGCTGAAACTAGGTTATCAGCTGATGGAACAGGCGCTGACTGCCTGCCAGAAACACTGGCCGGACGCACGCGTCGCGATTTCTGCACAGGCACATTTGCAGAGCTTTTACGGAAAGCTGGGGTTTGTGGCGTACACCGAAGTTTATGATGAAGATGGGATACCGCATGTGGGGATGGAGTTGAGGCGTTAAGGCTTCAGAACGAAGTGCTTTATATGAAATCAAAGATATGGCGTGTACTTCACCCGTGGGGTTTTAATAGCGCCCAGGCACCTGAGAAGGTTACCTTTCCCAGTATGCCGGGCTTCCGAATTTCTCTACCAGAAAATCAATCACCGCACGGACTTTGATCGACGGGCGTCGGCTGTTCGGATACAGCGCGGATATGGTCTGCGGCTCCGGCGACGTCGATACCTGATAATCTTCCAGTACGCTGACCAGACGACCATCGCGCAGGGCATCGCCTATCAGCCAGGTGGGGAATACCACCAGCCCCATGGCATCGATAGCCGCTTGCGCCAGGGTTTCGGCGTTATTGCTGGTTAACGCGCCACGCAAATTCCACGAGCGCCAGTCACGATCCTTCTCGCGAAAATACCAGCGCTGCGAACCGGCGAATCCTTTAAATACCAGACAGCTGTGGTTAAGCAAATCGTCTGGCGTGACGGGCGTACCGAAACGGGCCAGATAGTCCGGGCTGGCGGCGAGACGAAAGTTCTGCTGGCCCAGCGTGCGGGCTTGTAAGGTGGAATCCGTCATCACACCGATGCGGATCAGTAAATCTACGCTGTCCTGCAGCGGGTCGATGAAATCATCGGTTTGCATCAGTTCGATATTCAGTCGAGGATACCGCGCATTCAGTTCATGCAGCCACGGCGCAAGGTGGCGCTGACCAAAAACTACCGGGGCATTGATGCGGATCAGTCCGCCGGGTTCGCTGTCCTGTTCCTGTAAATCCAGCGCCGCGAGATCAAGCTGAGCCAGTACCTGACGCGCATGTTCTGCCAGCAGTTTGCCCGATTCTGTCGGGCTGACGGCGCGCGTATTGCGGTACAGCAACTGCGTTTGTAACGCCTGTTCCAGTTGCGAAATCACACGGGACACAGTGGAAGGCGACATCGCTTCCCGGCGCGCGACCTCAGAGAAATTCCCCTGATCCAGTACGGCGACATACAGACGCAAAGCCTGGATATTGATCTGATTAAAACCTTTCATCTGTGCGGTTCCTGCAAAGGTATTTTCCTGATTGTGCTGTTTTTCGCATAGTGCTGTCACGCTATAGTCGCCGCCTCTCAAAAAACAAAAGCAGGGTAATGATGAATCTGATGTTAATTCCGCTGGTCATTCTGGCGGGGATGGGGCTTTCACTGGAAGCAGGACTGATTGGTCCGCTGGGAACGGAAGTCGGGCATTTGTGGGCAACGCTGAGTATTTTCGGTGTCGGTGCCGTGCTGACTGGTTTGCTGGTGCTGTTTTTCAGCCCGCGTAATGCGGCTTCTTTTACTGAACAACCCGGCTGGAAACTGCTGGGTGGCGTGCTGGGTCCCGTTTATGTCGTGGTGCTGACACTCGCGACCCCGGTGATTGGTATCGGCATGACCATGATTGCAATTTTATCAGGGCAGGTGGCAAAGAGTGTGCTGATCGACCATTACGGCTGGTTTGGCACGCCGCACAAAAAAGTGGGGCGCGATCGTTTGCTGGCGCTGCTATTTATCGTTGCTGCACTCATTTTGATTGCCTGGGGTTAAAGCATGACTGAACTGATTATGATTATTCTCGCGATTGTCGCGGGTGCTGCGCTGAGTATGCAGGCGGCGGTGAACGGGCAATTGGGGGAAAAGGTCGGTGTGCTGAAAAGCGCCTTTCTGACCTTCAGCGTCGGCGCAGCGATTACTGCCGTGCTGGTGCTATTCCTGCAAACGCCGCAACCGGAAACCTTACTGACAGTGCAGAAATGGCAACTCGCTGGCGCGTTATTCGGCGTGCCTTATATCATCATTATGGTCACCGCCGTACCGCGTGTCGGTACGGCAGCGGCAACCGTCGCGGTGATCCTCGGACAGCTGAGCATGGGGATGTTGATCGATAATTTTGGCTGGCTCGACAATCCGCAAATCGCGCTGTCATGGCACCGGCTGGCGGCCATTCCGTGCCTGATCATTGCGCTGGCGCTGATATATCGCAGCAACCGCAAAGCGGAATAAATTCTGAAAAGAACGACCCGTTTCTGTAATAGCGGCTATTGCAGGCGCGGGTCGAATATCATCGGTTCGCGTTTTACTGTACTCAGTAAATCGACAAATGCCGGGTGTTGCGGATTCAGTAATACGTTGTATTCCGATGGCACAATGACCGACGGCACCTTCAGCCCGACATAATCCCCTTCCGCGAGCCAGGCATCACCCTGACGTTGTGTACTGTCCGGCGGTGATGCACTTCGCCAGTCAGAGGCCAGTTCTGACACTTCCAGTGTATCCAGCAATTCCTCCGGCACTTCAATACTCAGTAACGTATACGAACGCATCAGCATACTGTTTTGCAGATGCACCAGAATTTCCAGGATCGCCAGAGAAATACTGGTGGTGACATAGACTACCGGCCTGCCCGGCGGATTCCAGCGTCCGCCATAGAGTTGCGCACCGGCACCCGACCAGGCAGTTGCCAGATGGCGTGTTTGCACGATACGAAATAGCTTCAACTGAAAACACCGTGCTCAAGACGGCCAATCAGGCGGCTAACTTCCACCGCGCCCGCTTCAGATGACAGCAGTTCCAGCGGACGTGAACCCTCCAGTGCCGGAGCAGGGCGGGTGAACCATTCAAGCGCAGAGACACGATCTCCTTCAAACAAATCGGTGGCGGCATCAACGATGCGCACGAGTCGCGCTACACGCTCGCTCTCTTCACTTTTCAGCAATCCGTTCCCGGCTTTACGACGCGCATAGTTGCGTTCGTTAATCCCCATGATTTCCAGCAACACCATTTTCGGCCATCCCAGCTCAGAATTTAGACGGCTGATACTATCAACCGGAAATCCCTTTTGTATGGCATTAATCAAACTAATTCCGCTGCTCGCGGGGAGCCCCGCAGATTGCCAAAGCGGTGTTGCAGGTTCTTGCAAAAGGCCGGAAGACAGCCCGGAAATTTTAGAATTCATACTGTGTGCCTCCGCACCGTTATTTGTCATTACTATAGCATGACAAATAACGAATGTTCATTTTGTGAACGATGTTTTTTCTGGCATCTGATCACATGAATGAAATCTCCCTGAAACATATGTGTGATCAATCTCACATTCAGGATGTATCAGAATGAAACAGAAATTGACAAACCTTGACCAAATCTATTTATTAGCTAAGAAAAGTCGACTCTTGTAGGAAGTAACTGGAAATTGCAGGTTTTATGCACTAAGTGCGGCAACCGGTTGCGGATCACAGTTTTAGGGTTTGTTTTATGCAACGTCTGAAAGTGGCAAGGCGTTGTCCCACCCCGCTTCTGGTATAAATATGAAAAATAAAATTATTGCAGCAGGCGCTTTGATGGCTTTGTCCTACAGCGCGACCGTGCTCGCTGATGATAGCAAAGGCGAATTTGTTTCTGACTGGTGGCACCAGAGTGTTAACGTTGTAGGAAGCGCCGACACCCGTTTCGGACCGACGCTGCGTAACGATGTTTACCTTGAATATGAAGCGTTTGCGCACAAAGACTGGTTTGATTTCTACGGCTATATCGATATTCCTAAAACCTTCGGCGCCGGTAACGGCAACGACACCGGTATCTGGGATAAAAACGGTTCTCCGATGTTTATGGAAATCGAACCGCGTTTCTCTATCGATAAGCTGACCGGTACTGATCTGAGCTTTGGTCCGTTCAAAGAATGGTATTTCGCTAACAACTATATCTACGATATGGGTCCGGACAGCGATAACCGTCAGAACACCTGGTATATGGGTCTGGGCACCGATATCGACACCGGCCTGCCGATGAGCCTGTCTCTGAACGTGTATGCAAAATACCAGTGGGAAAACTACAGCGCAGCCAACGAAAACAGCTGGGACGGTTACCGTTTCAAAGTGAAATACTTTGTTCCGCTGACACAGTTGTGGGGCGGCAGCCTGAGCTACATCGGGTTCACCAACTTCGACTGGGGCTCCTCACTGGGTGATGACGATTTCCGTGACCTGAACGGCAAGAAAGCGCGTTCTAACAACTCCATCGCATCCAGCCATATCCTTGCGCTGAACTATACGCACTGGCATTACTCGTTCGTGGCGCGTTACTTCCACAACGGCGGCCAATGGGCTGACGGCGCAGAGCTGAACTTCGGCAACGGTAACTTCGACGTGAAGTCCACCGGCTGGGGTTACTACGGCGTGATCGGTTACAGCTTCTGATATCCGAAGCTGACCCGCAAAACCCGGCCTGTGCCGGGTTTTTTGTTTTTATTTCCCGGTGCTGAATGAGCCTGTCAGGGACTTTTTTATCTATTGCGCGAAAAATGTACACAACGGGAGGCGATCCCATCGCGCCGTTGTGGCATAATGCGCGCCAAATCACATTTCCCAATTAAGAGCGAGCGTTGTGCTAAGTACTTACAACATCACCATGCAATTCGGCAGCAAGCCGTTATTTGAAAACATTAACGTGAAATTTGGCGGCGGTAACCGTTATGGCCTGATTGGCGCGAACGGTTGTGGCAAGTCCACTTTCATGAAGATCCTCGGTGGCGATTTAGTGCCTTCTGGCGGTAACGTCGTGCTTGATCCGAACGAACGTCTGGGTAAATTGCGCCAGGATCAGTTCGCCTTCGAACAGTTCAGCGTGCTGGACACCGTGATCATGGGCCACACCGAATTGTGGGAAGTGAAGGAAGAGCGCGACCGCATTTACGCGATGGCGGAAATGAGCGAAGAAGACGGCTACAAAGTGGCTGATCTGGAAGTCGCTTACGGTGAAATGGACGGCTATAGCGCAGAATCCCGCGCCGGTGAACTGCTGCTGGGCGTAGGTATTCCTGTTGAGCAACATTATGGTCCGATGAGCGAAATCGCACCGGGCTTTAAACTGCGTGTGCTTCTGGCGCAGGCGCTGTTCTCCGATCCGGAAATCCTGCTGCTCGACGAACCGACGAACAACCTGGACATCGATACCATTCGCTGGCTGGAGCAGGTGCTGAACGAACGTAACAGCACCATGATCATCATCTCGCATGACCGTCACTTCCTGAACATGGTGTGTACGCACATGGCGGATCTGGACTACGGCGAACTGCGTGTTTATCCGGGCAACTATGACGAATACATGACCGCGGCCACGCAGGCTCGTGAACTTCTCAGCGCCAATAACGCCAAGAAGAAAGCGCAGATTGCAGAACTGCAATCTTTCGTCAGCCGCTTCAGTGCTAACGCCTCCAAATCTAAACAGGCGACTTCCCGTGCCCGTCAGATTGATAAGATTCAGCTCGATGAAATCAAAGCATCCAGCCGCCAGAACCCTTACATGCGTTTTGAGCAGGACAAAAAATTGTTCCGTAACGCACTGGAAGTGGAAAAGATCACCAAAGGTTTCGACAACGGTCCGCTGTTTAAAAACCTGGGTCTGATGCTTGAAGTCGGCGAGAAAGTCGCGATCCTGGGTGCCAACGGTATCGGTAAGTCGACTCTGCTGAAAACGCTGGTCGGCGAGCACGAGCCGGAAAGCGGTTCAGTGAAGTGGTCTGAAAACTCAAAAATCGGTTACTACGCGCAGGATCACGAATATGAATTCGACGATACCCTGAACGTGTTCGACTGGATGAGCCAGTGGAAATCCGAGAAAGACGACGAGCAGGCCGTGCGCGGTGTTCTGGGTCGTCTGCTGTTCGGTCAGGACGATATCAAGAAGAAAGTGAAAGTGCTTTCCGGTGGTGAGAAAGGTCGCATGTTATTCGGGAAACTGATGATGCAACGTCCAAACATCCTGATTATGGATGAACCAACTAACCACCTTGATATGGAATCCATCGAGTCGCTGAACATGGCGCTGGAAATGTATGAAGGTACGCTGATCTTCGTTTCCCACGACCGTGAGTTCGTCAGCTCCCTCGCAACCCGTATTCTGGAAATGACCCCAACGCGCGTCATTGATTTCTCCGGCAATTACGAAGATTACTTACGTAGTCAGGGTATCAATAGTTAATTATTGCTTTTAGTATAAAGGCCGTAACGGTTAACGTTGCGGCCTTTTTTTATGTATTAATAATGATTTTTATATGTGGATATATATTTTTCATTTTATATTGATGAGGTGAATGGCTTAAATAATATAGCCGGAGAATAAAATAATAGAGCTTGTATTCCAATAAGTGCAGGAACAAACTTATGCCGTAAAGTATTCCATCTGTATTTTTATATCAATTATCGGTTCGTATAATTTATAAGGGACTAATATGGCAAACTTAACCTATCTCACCTTAAATGGACAAACACAGGGGCTGATCTCTGGCGGATGTTCTTCAATGGATTCAATTGGTAATAAAGCGCAAATAGGGCATATCGACCAGATCATGGTCTACAGTATGAAACACACCTTATCCCGTGCACAGAACGTTAATCATCACGTCGTAACCCTCCTCAAGCCGATAGATAAATCCACACCCTTGCTGGGAAAAGCCATTTCCGAAAATGAAATCATGACCTGTGATTTAGAACTACACCGTATTAACAAAACCGGAATGGGCGAGTGTTATTTCAAGGTGAAGTTAACCGGTGCTCGTGTGACGAATATCGACTTTATTGTGCCGCACAGCATTCTCGAGAGCGGAGCAGAAGCGCAGGAAAGAGTGAGCTTCAGTTATGAAACGATCACCTGGGAACACTGTATAGCGGGCACCAGCGCTTACAGTTTATGGAATGAACGCGTTTACTGATCAGGGATGATAAAATGACAGAACTCAGAGGTGCGGATTACTGGCGGCGGATGAATGAAGGCCAACGTATTTTGCAGGGAGAAGAAACATTCAGTTCTTTCCCGAGCATGAACCCAGTGCAACGGGATATGGCTTTCGCGAATGGCACCTTCATAACCGAAAATCGTTACATCATGTTGCTTACGCTGGAGGAAGCACGGCAAGTTACCGATGAATTGCTCGGGGATGTAGATGAGTTTTTTTCCTATAATCTAGCTCCCGGTAACATCAAAGATATTCTGGAAGGCACCAGCAGTATCGGCAAAATGATGACTTTCGAGAATTCCGCGGGAGATATCGCGTTTCGTTTTAAGTCGCTGGGTATCAGAGCAATTGAATACACCTTTAAGGGTAAGACGTACATCAAAATAACCGGCTATCCAGGGATGCGCCGCATTCTTGAAGGCACCCGATACGCAGTTGACAACCCGCAAATGCTGGAAATGGGCATCGGGATCCGCGGACTGGGGGGTGCGCTGATTAAAGGCACAAAATTCTGTATTTTTGCTTCGCTCGCCTGGCGAGTCATAGAACTGATTTTTAAATCCGACTACGACCTGGTCGATTTTCTTGGCGTCATTACGATGGATGCAGCCAAGGCGGTGGTGGCGAGTGTGGTGATCGGGGTCATTGCTGGAGCGTTGACTTTAGGTAGTGCTCCAGTTGTTCTGATTGCAGGCATTGTCATCATCGCAGGCGTATACCTAAATATCAAATTAAACAAATTAGATGATAAGCAGGGGCTGTCAGAAAGCTTAAAGGAAAAGCTGCGGTTTGCATTAACAGAGTATAAAAGAATTAATGAGTGGAACTTTATACACTCAGATCCAATGTTTAACTATGCATTATAAATGGCATATTAAAATGAGAAAAAAATATATTCAGCAATGGCTTATTTTCAAAGGTGCGGCCATTATTATAATGGCCGCTTCGTTATGTTATATTTATGGAGTTAATGATTTAGTGGAGACGTTTAATACCAAGTCATTGATTGTTTTGGGTGATACTATTGAATATAGTGGTAAGGTCATAATATGTATTGGTGGAATTCCTATGTTCATATGGGTATTCTTTTTTTCATTAAAAATGTTGTTTAAGAAAGGTATCGAACCCTTTAAGAAATATACTACCATAGGTTATATTTGGATGGTGATTAGTGTAGAGTGTTTTATTTTGGGTTTTGTTGCATCTTTCATTATTCCCTTTATCTTAATGGTGTCGCCCTATACCTCATGCAATATGGGAAAGTACAGCAGTTACTACGTGATTAACCCGGATCTGTGCAAAACCATTGTTGCTGATCATTGGATGAAAAAATGAGAGAACTCAGAGGTGCGGACTACTGGCGCCGCATTCTTGAAGGCACCCGATACGCAGTTGACAACCCGCAAATGCTGGAAATGGGCATCGGGATCCGCGGACTGGGAAGTGCGCTGATTAAAGGCACAAAATTCTGTATTTTTGCTTCGCTCGCCTGGCGAGTCATAGAACTGATTTTTAAATCTGACTATGACCTGGTCGATTTTCTTGGCGACATTACGATGGATGCAGCCAAGGCGGTGGTGGCGAGTGTGGTTATCGGGGTTATTGCAGGAGCATTGACTTTAGGTGGTGCTCCAGTGGTTCTGATTGCAGGTTTTGTGATTATAGCAGGAATTGTTTTAAATATAGGTCTAAACATATTAGACGATCACCTCGGGTTTTCAGTGGGTCTAAAACAAAAACTATGCAATGCTTTGGCAGACTACCAAAGAATAACAGAATGGGACATAAGACATCCAAACCCGTTGTTTAATTATTCATTGGGTAACGAATATTAAAATGAAAAAAGAAATTCAGCAATGGTTGATTTTCAAAGCTGCCGCTATTTTTATAATGGCGATATCTGTAGGTTTTATTTATGCGGTTTACTTTTATATGGAAATGGTTAATGTGAAGTCATTAATCATTCAGGGTGATATTATAGAGTTTAGTGGTAAAGTCATCATTTGTATGGGTGGAATTCCCATGTTCATTTGGATGTTCTTTTTTGCTTTTAGAATACTGATTAAAAAAGGGCCAGGAACGATAAAAACAAAAACTTTTATTGGCTCTGTTTGGGGAGGGATTAGTATTGTGGCATTTTTTGCAGGTTTTATTGCCGCTTTCGTCATCCCCTTTATCTTAATGGTGTCACCCTATACCTCATGTAATATAGGGAAATATAGCAGTTATTACGTGATTAACCCGGAGCTGTGCAAAACCATCGTTCCTGACCAATGGGTGATGAAATGAAAGAATACACATTGTTAAAATGGGTTGTTTATAAATTACTCACGGTGTTTTTGGTGTTTGTTTTCTTAGGTTTACTCTATTTTGTCATTAACTTTGGAGAGCTCTATCAGGTGCTTTCTTTGTTAAGGCACAAAGATATAATTGTATTTGACCGTGGCAGTATTGCCGCTGTCGGTGGGATACCGATGCTCATTTACATCTTATTTTTTTCATTGCGTACGCTGTTCTCAAAAGGCTTGGTCGCACCCAAAAAACAGACTGTGCCTGGGAAGGTTTTAATGGTTTTCAGCATACTTATTTTTGCCTTATCCTATATTGCTATGTTGATAATCCCCTTTGTACTGATGACCTCACCTTACACGCGATGCCATGAAGAAAAACTCAGCGCTTACTATGTTCTCGACCCGCAACTTTGCACAACTATTACGCCTGAATACTGGCAATCGTATGATGATAAGTAATGTCAGTATTTAACGGGCGGAGATAAATCGCCCGTTTTTATCCGGGCTTTATAGCGCCTGACGGCCTATCAGCCTTCTCCACACACTTCACAATGCGGGTCTTTCATCAGTTTCATCTCCCTGAACTGCAGCGTCATGGCGTCGAACATCAGCAGTTTTCCGCGCGGAGTGTCTCCGAATTTTGTCAGCAGCTTGATGGTTTCCATCGCCTGCAAACTGCCGATGGTGCCGACTAAGGGCGCCATAACTCCGGCTTCAACGCAGGTCAGCGCATTTTCACCAAATAACCGGCTCAGGCAGCGGTAGCAGGGTTCCTGCGGCTGGTAGGTAAACACGCTGAGCTGGCCTTCCATACGGATGGCCGCGCCGGAAACCAGTGGTTTTTTTTGTGCGAAACATTCACTGTTCAGCTGATTACGCGTCGTGACATTGTCGGTGCAATCCACCACCACGTCGCAGTCGGCGATAAGCTCGCGCAACAAATCGTCATCCGCTTGTGCATTCACCTGATTCAGGCGGATATGCGGATTGATTGCCGCCAGCGCTAACGCGGCGGACTCGACTTTCGGTATCCCGATCCGCGCGTCAGTATGCAGCGTCTGGCGTTGCAGGTTGGAGAGCGATACCGTGTCGAAATCCAGCAGCGTTAACGTGCCGGTGCCTGCCGCCGCCAGATATTGCGCAGCGGCGCAGCCTAAACCCCCCAGCCCGACAATCAGCGCATGGCTGGCTTTCAGCTGTTCCTGCGCATCAAAATCAAACCCTTTCAGCACAATCTGGCGGTTATAGCGCAGGGTTTCAGCGTCCGTCAGTTCCGGCAGCGTCGCCATGTTCAGCTCCGCAGCAGGGCGTTAAAAGTTTCGACTTCGACGATTTCACCCGCCGATACGCTGTCGCGTTCACGCTCAAGCACGATAAAGCAGTTGGCCTGGCTGAATGAGCTGAAGACGTGCGAGCCCTGATGGCCGGTCGTGCGCACTTCCAGCTGACCTTCTGCATTGGTGCTGAAAATACCGCGCTGGAAATCGAGGCGACCGGGCGCTTTTTTCAATGGCGTCACGGCTTTCGCCTTCAGGCGTGGCGGGAACTGCCAGGCACTGTGACCGGAAAGCTGGGCGATGAATGGCTGAACCAGCTGATAAAACGTCAGCGCAGCGGAAACGGGATTCCCCGGCAAGCCGCAGAACCAGCTGTCTTTGAGTTTTCCGAAGGCAAACGGTTTGCCCGGTTTCATGGCCAGTTTCCAGAAACCAATTTCGCCCAGTTCATCCAGCATCTGCTTGGTGTAATCCGCCTCACCGACGGAAACACCACCGCTGGAAATCACCAGATCAGCAAATTCGTTGGCTTCTTCAAATGCTTTACGCAATGCCTGCGGATCGTCGCGGATAATCCCTAAATCCAGCACTGTACAGCCGAGTTGTTCGAGCATCAGGCGCACGGCAAAACGGTTGGTGTCATAGATCTGGCCTTCCTGAAGAGGTGTACCGACAGGCTGAAGCTCATCACCGGTAGAAAACACGGCGACTTTCAGCGATTTCCAGACCTCCACTTCAGTCACGCCGAGGGATGCCAGCAGCGGTAATTCTGCTGCACCCAGGCGCACGCCCGCAGGCAAAACGCTGTCACCTTGTTTGATGTCATCGCCGGTCAGGCGGATATTCTGGCCTTGTTCCGCTGTCGCTGTGAAACGGACTCCGGCTTCTGAAACTTCCGCCTGTTCCTGCATGATGACCACATCGGCACCTGCGGGTACCGGTGCGCCGGTCATGATGCGGATACAGGTTCCGGCAGGCCATTCACCGTGGAAAGGCGCCCCGGCAAAGGCTTTTCCCGCCACCGGGAAAACAGCACCGTCGCGCTGCTCGTTACTGCGCAGGGCATAACCGTCCATCGCGGAATTATCAAAAGGCGGGACGAAAATCGGGGAAAGCACCGGTGCGGCGGTAATGCGGCCAGCAGCGGCTGCCAGTGGCAGATATTCGGTATCCTGCGCTGTTTTTTTCGGAACGTAAGCGCGCATTTTATCCAGCGCTTCCTGAAGTGAGATCAAACCTGCAGTGTTGAATTCCATCAAAATTCCTTAGTGATTCAGTCCGGCTGCGCGGGCGGACTCACCGGCGACGGACGGGAAATTGGAGCATAGGCATAGTATGACAGAGAAACGGGACGAACCAAAAACCGCTGAAGGCGTAAAAACTTCGTGGGGATTTCTGAAAAATTGAGATCGATCCCAAAATTACGAATGTAACGCGGTTATGATAGTTGCCGTTATTTGTGATTTGTGTCACATATCTGTCATATATACAGGAATAACCGGTGCTTAAAAAAAATCGCCATCAGGCCATCCTTCAGTTGGTAGAACAACATGAAGTGTTACAGGTTAGCGAACTGGCACAATCGCTGGATGTGAGTCTCGAAACGATCCGTCGTGATCTGAGTGAAATGCAGGACAAGGGTCTGATCCTGCGCCGGCACGGACGTGCGCGTCGTCTGGCCGCTCAGCCTGAAACATCCTGGCTAAACAGTTTGCAGCGCTGCCCGCAGCTTTAAAGGCGCAGCCATATAAGAAAAGGGAAGGCTCCTCCGAGTCTTCCCTTTTTTATGGTTACAGGTCGGTTATCAATGTGCCGGTTGTTGCTCCAGCGCTTCGGCTTTGCTGTTAACGGAGGCAATAATCAGCGCCACCAGCAGGAACACATAGGCGATGGTGGCGGTATTCAGCGCCCAGAACAGCCCGTACTGACTATAAACCAGCGACGACAGCGTGGAGAAAATCAGCGTCCCTATTGTGCCGATGGTCAGCAGGGCAGAGGTCAGCGTTGGCGGAGAATTTCTGACCTGCAAACTGCCGTAACTCATGATCCCCGAGAACAGCCCGGAGTTGCAGAACCCGAACAGACCGGCGCAAATCAGGATAAGCGTAGGGTGCGCACTGTTGGCAGCAACCGCCAGACAAATCAGTCCGATGACCGAGGAAAGCAGCAGGTAGGTGCGCAGTTTCACGAAACGTACCGTGAACTGATTCACGAACAGGCCGATGGATTTCACCGTCCAGTAGGTCGTGATGTAAAACGCGGCCCGGTCTGCGGCCATACCAAAATGCTCCTTCAGCCAGCTTGGCAGCCACATCGTGAATATCGGCTCTGCCAGCAAAAATGCAAACAACGCGAAGCACAATATCCACACCGACATTCCCCAGTGCGGATGCTGAGCATCAGTTTCGGCTGTATTTTGCGTAGCCTGCGGTATGGAAGGGAATTTCTGCCCGACGCACAGCACAATCATCGCCAGGCTTAATACCGCCATCACGCCATACATCGCCAGCCAGCTTGCGCCGTGCTGGAACAGATAGCCGAGCAGCAGGGATAACACCACGCCCGCCAGTGCAAAGAAGAAATCGGTCAGGATCAGATTCGCCGAACGCTTTTTCGGATCCTCATTAATACGCACGACCAGATAACTGCCGATGGACATCATGATCCCCGATGCCGCGCCAATCAGGAACACGCCGATGCCAAACATAGTGATCGTCGGCACCAGAAACAGTGCGATGCAGGTCAGCACCGAAACCGCAGAGCCGGTGATCAGTTGCCTGCCGAGATTGAATTTACGCATCAGCACGCCGCTAATCATAATCGGCAGGAACAGACCGATATTCATCAGCGTAAACATCTGCCCGATAAAACCGGGGTCTTTGCCAAAGGCCTGCGAAACCGGGCCGATGACAATGCCCAGCGTCGAAACCAGCGCACCGGTGAAGAAGTAACTCAGCCAGGAAATCATATTGATCCGCCGGCGGTTGAATGTCTGTTCCATAGCCGTTCCTTATTTTGCGGACGAAGTCAGGCTGGCGAAAAAGGCGCGAATAAGGCGGGTGAAATCACCGACGGCCAGTTTGGCGCAGCTCAGGGTCTGCTCATGAGAAAGAGGGGTGTCGGAAAGTCCTTCAGCAAAGTTGGTCATGGCCGATACCGCCAGCACTTTGAGCCCGCAGTGACGCGCAGAAATCACTTCCGGCACGATGGACATGCCGACCACATCGCAGCCTAAAATTTGCATCATGCGGATTTCAGCTGGCGTCTCGAAGTTCGGGCCGGTATATGCGGCGAAAACCCCTTCGGCGACGTCGATGCCAAGCTTTGCGGCCACGGTGTGCAGCTGATCGCGCAGGTCTTTGTCATAGGCATTGGCCAGGCTGAAAAAACGCGGGCCGAAGCGGTCGTCATTCGGGCCCGCCAGCGGGGATTCGGGCATAAAGCTGACGTGATCGGTCAGCGCCACCAGTCTGCCGGGCGCGACTTCCTTACGCATCGAACCGGCGGCATTGGTCGCCAGCAAAAATTCACATCCCAGCAGTTTGAACGTGCGCACGGCGCTGGTCATCACTGACATGCCGTGGCCTTCATACATGTGGCCGCGGCCTTTCATGCACATCACCGGCACACCTTCGAGCGTGCCAAGCACCAGTTCACCGGCATGACCGACGACACTGCTTTGCGGGAATCCCGGCAGTTCGCTGTAGGGAATAGCCACGGCGTCAGTCATGTCATCGCAAAGGGTGCCAAGGCCGGAACCGAGGATCAGCGCGGCTTTGGGAATAAAGCCGGGGGCGCGCTGGCGGATAAGGGCGGCACAGTCAAAAGCATTGTTATTGAGCATGATCACTTCTCTCATTTTTCACAGTAGGGTGGGAGTGAAGGCAATGCTAGTGTGGGCGGCTGTCGCGGTCTAATACCGATATCCGCAGGGATTTATAGTCAAAACCTATAAATCTAACACTCAGAAATTAAAGGAAAAATATGTCACGGAAACCTGTATGACCCGGCCCTTTACCGATTCCGTTTTCGATCTTGGCCAGATTAATCTGCGACTGCTGCATTACTTTCGCGTGGTGGCGGAGGAGCTGAGTTTTAGCAAGGCGGCGGTGCGCCTGAATATGTCACAACCGCCGCTCAGCCTGCACATCAAGGAGCTGGAAAATCTGCTCGGTACGCCACTTTTTCTGCGTACCACGCGGTCAGTATCGCTGACACCTGCCGGTGCGGCGCTGATGCGCGAAGCCGGACTGATGCTCGACAGCATTAACCGTTCACTGCATCAGGTGCGCAAAATCGGGCGCGGGGAAGTCGGGCATATTCAGTTTGGCACCGTGGGTACCGCCGCCTGGGGGCCACTAATGCCCGCGCTGAACAGCTTTGCCCGTATCGCGCCGGAAATCAGCTGGACTGTGACGGAGCTGACGCCGGTGCAGCAAATTGATGCGTTGCAGTTGCAGCGTATCGATATCGGTATCTGGCGCGAGGCAAAACTGGCGCTGCCGCACGGGCTGGCGAGCCGCCTTATGGGACGTGAAAACGTAGCGCTGGCGATTTCTGAACATCATCCGCTGGCGATGAAAAACAGCGTTGTGCTTGGCGAACTGGCACATGAAAATTTTATTCTGATGCCGATGAACACCTCGAGTCTGGGCAGTTATCTGTATTCGATGTGCCGTCAGCACGGATTTTTGCCAAAAATCGTTCAGCAGGTGAATGAGCCGCAAACGGCGCTCGCGCTGGTGGCGAACGGTTATGGCATCACGCTGTTGCCGGAAAGCTACGCGCGTATTCACTGGCCGGGCGTGCGTTTTTGCGCCCTGAGCGAACGGCTGCCGGTCGATTTGTATGCGATTTATCAGGCGGATTCGGTGACACCGGCGGCGGCACGATTTCTGGATTCACTGGAAGGAGGAGCATGAAACAGCAGGGCCGGAGCCCCGCTGTTAAGGAAGTAACGGAGTGTTATGCCGCCATTTCGCGGTGGATTTTTTCCGCTTTACTGCGCACACCGGCAATGATCACCGCCAGTACCAGCAGAACGTAAGACACCGTCGCGATATTCAGCGCCCAGAACAGGCCATATTCGCGGTAAATGAATGACGAGAATGAGGCGAAAATCAGCGTACCGACGGAAGCGGTTGTCAGCAGCGCAGAGGTCAGCGTTGGCGGTGAGTTTTTCACCTGCAGACTGCCATAGCTCATCAGGCCGGAGAACATACCGGAGTTACAGAAGCCGAACAGGCCAACCGCAATCATCACCAGCGTGGTGTTTTCGTTGTGTGTCACCACAATCAGGCTGATTAATCCGACAATGGCTGATGCGAACAGGAAGGTACGCAGTTTCACAAAACGCACGGTGAACTGATTCAGGAACAGGCCAATCGCTTTCACCATCCAATAAGTGGTGATGTAAATCGCTGCGCGGTCAGTGTCCAGACCGAAATGCTCATGCAACCAGCTTGGCATCCACAGGGTGAAAACCAGTTCGCTGAAGACGAAGGCGAACAGGGCAAAACACAGCACGTAAGCCGCGAAGCCCCACGGCTCTTTTACTTCACGCTCGTTTTTAGCCACTTTTTCCGGCTGGGCAACGGTCGGGAATTTCTGACCCACACACAGCAGGATCATCAGCACGCTCAGCGTACCCATAATGCCGTACATCGCCAGCCAGCTCGCGCCGTGCTTGAACAGGAAACCGAGCACCAGAGACAGCGTCATGCCGGAAAGCGCAAAGAAGAAGTCAGTGAAGATTAAGTTTGCAGAACGCTTTTTCGGATCTTCGTTAATACGAACAACGAGATAGCTGCCGATCGACATCATCAGACCAGCGGTCGCCCCAATCAGGAAAACGCCGATGCCGAACAGGGTAATCGACGGCATGACGAACAGGGCGATACAGGTCAGGATGGTGATAACCGAACCGGTGATCAGCTGTTTGCCCAGATCGAATTTGCGCATCAGGATGCCACTGATCATAATCGGCAGGAATAAACCGATGTTCATCAGTGAGAACATCAGGCCAATAAAGGCCGGGTCTTTATTAAACGCTGTGGCAACAGGCCCGATAACAATACCCAGGGTGGAGACGAGTCCCCCTGTAAAAAAGTAACTTAGCCATGAAATCACATTAAGACGCGGGCGGTTATAAACAGTTTCCATAAACTGATTTCCTAAAAAGAGAAAATAAAAAAAAGTCGCAGTAAGCTTATCCAGAGGTGCTTTTTCCGCGATTAGGACGTTTATTATTGCTGTTCTCTGGTGATTTGTCCCGCATGTATATTCAATTGCAGCATTTGTTTTTCTTAAACAATCTAAGCAATTAGCGCCATTTTGATGGCGATGCATTTCTGCTTTACATACTGTAGCGGGCTAAATATAGTCAAAAAACAGGTCAACATCATCCATACATAAATACAACATCGAAAGGTGCAGTGCTAATGAGTTCTTCTACTGATAATTCAGCGGCTTCCGTTTCGAACAAGAAGCGTCCGGTCATTGCTATTCATGGTGGTGCCGGGGCAATAACCCGTGCGGCAATGAGCATCGAAAAAGAACAACTTTACTTAGCCGAACTGGAAAGGATTGTCAGTGCCGGGCAGGCGATTCTGGCCGCAGGCGGCAGCGCGCTGGATGTCGTGACCGAAGCCGTGCGCCTGCTCGAAGAGTGCACGCTATTTAATGCGGGCAAAGGTGCGGTATTCACCCATCAGGGCACGCATGAATTAGACGCCTGCATTATGGATGGCCGCACGCTGGATGCCGGTGCAATCTGCGGCGTCAATCACATACGCAATCCCATTCTGACCGCCCGCAAGGTGCTGGAAAACAGTCCTCACGTTATGTTTACCGGTGCAGGTGCGGAAGATTTTGCCCGTGCCAATGGTCAGGAAATGGTGGAACCGGAATATTTCTTCACGCAGGAACGCTATGACCAGTTACAGCGCGCCATCGCCGCGGATACCGGTGTAATGCTCGATCACGACGGAGCGTCGCTGAATGCTTGCGCTGACCCGATTGATCCGGAGCATAAATTTGGCACCGTGGGCGCGGTGGCGATGGATGCACTTGGCAATCTGGCCGCGGCCACATCGACCGGCGGAATGACCAACAAGCAGGCCGGGCGCGTGGGTGACTCGCCGATTATCGGCGCCGGTTGTTATGCCAGCAACAATACGGTGGCGATTTCCAGCACCGGCACCGGTGAAGTGTTTATGCGTACCGTTGCCGCTTACGACGTCGCGGCGCTGATGGAATACGCCGGATTAACGCTGGCAGAAGCGACACATAAAGTGGTGCAGGAAAAACTGCTGCCACTGGGCGGAAGCGGCGGAATGATTGCCGTGGATAAATTTGGCAACGTGGAGCTGCCTTTTAACAGCGAAGGCATGTACCGCGGATTTGCCCGGGTGGGCGACGCGCCCGTCGTCAGTATTTACCGCTCATGAACAGTTCCCTGACTCTGCCTCCCGACCACGTTGTCGCGGTCAGCCAGCTCAGCGTGCAGTTCGCGCATGAAGGGCAAATCATCCCGGCGGTAAATCAGCTCAGTTTTCAGGTAAAACGCGGCGAAACGCTGGCCATTGTGGGCGAATCCGGTTCTGGAAAATCCGTGACGTCGCTGGCGCTGATGCGTCTGGTGGAGCAGGGCGGCGGGCAGATCACGCAGGGTGAAATGCAATTTCGCCGCCGTAACGGCGAAGTGGTGGATCTGATGGCCGCGACGCAGCCCGCCATGCGCAGCCTGCGCGGTGCGGATATGGCGATGATATTTCAGGAGCCGATGACCTCGCTTAATCCGGTGTTTCCGGTCGGCGAGCAAATCGCTGAGTCTATCCGTTTGCATCAGAATAAAGACCATCGCGCCGCCCGTGCCGAAGCCTTGCGGATGCTGGATCTGGTGCGTATTCCTGAAGCCCGAAATATTCTCGACAGCTATCCGCATCAGCTTTCCGGCGGTATGCGCCAGCGGGTGATGATCGCGATGGCGCTGTCGTGCAAGCCCGCTTTACTGATTGCCGATGAACCGACTACAGCGCTGGATGTGACTATTCAGGCGCAGATTTTACAACTGATCCGTGTGCTGCAAAAAGAGATGCACATGGGCGTCATTTTCATCACGCACGACATGGGCGTGGTGGCGGAAATCGCCGATCGCGTCCTGGTCATGCATCAGGGCAACAGCGTGGAAACCGCTGGCGTGGACGCGATATTTCGCACGCCGCAACAGCTTTATACGCAGACGTTGCTGGCGGCGGTACCAAAACTCGGATCTATGGCCGGTAAACCCCTGCCTGCAAAGTTCCCGTTACCGGAACAAAATGAGGGTGACCCGGCGCTGGTGCAAAATACCCTGATACCCGGCGCGCCGGCGATATTGCAGGTGCGTGATCTGGTGACCCGTTTTGACCTGCGCAGCGGTATTTTCAACCGTGTTACGCGGCGTGTGCATGCGGTTGAAAAAGTCAGTTTTGATTTGCATCCCGGTGAAACGCTGGCGCTGGTGGGTGAATCCGGTTGTGGAAAATCCACCACTGGCCGTTCGTTGCTCAAACTGGTGAAAAGTCAGGGCGGAACCATCACCTTTGACGGCAAAACGCTGACGGATATCAGCGGCAGCGCGCTGCAACATCTGCGCCGTGATATCCAGTTTATTTTTCAGGATCCTTATGCGTCGCTCGACCCGCGTCTGACGGTCGGTTATTCGATCATGGAGCCGTTGCTGGTGCATAACCTGGCGAAAGGCGCAGAGGCAGAAGCACGCGTTGCGTGGTTGCTGGAAAAAGTCGGGCTGCTGCCGGAACACGCGCAGCGCTATCCTCACGAGTTTTCCGGCGGTCAGCGGCAGCGTGTTTGCATCGCGCGCGCACTGGCGCTCAATCCCAAAGTGGTGATTGCCGATGAATCAGTGTCGGCGCTGGATGTCTCTATCCGCGCGCAAATCGTCAATCTGCTGATGGATTTGCAGAAAGAGTTCGGGCTGGCCTTTTTGTTTATTTCGCACGATATGGCCGTGGTGGAGCGCATCAGTCACCGCGTTGCCGTGATGTATTTCGGCCAGATTGTGGAAATCGGCTCACGGCGGGCGGTGTTTGAAAATCCGCAGCATCCGTATACCCGCAAACTGATGGCGGCGGTGCCGGTGGCCGATCCGTCGCATAAGCGTAAAGATCAGGCGCTGCTGGTGGATGAAATTCCGAGCCCGATCCGCGCGCTTAACGACGAGCCGGTTGTAGCGCCGCTGGTTCAGGTGGCGGAAGGGCATTTTGTTGCCCGCCATGCCATTGCAGGCGTTTACTAATTTTTATGGTTGCTCATCTTGAGCCACTTTTTAACGGGTAAGACAGGAAAGGAACTGATATGAATCAGCATAAACATAAAGGTAAGAACGTTGTCCGTCAGGCCGTGCTCGCTGCCGCTGTTTTCGGTTCGCTGGCTTCGGCGTCTGCGTGGGCGGCGAAAGACGTGGTGGTCGCGGTAGGTTCTAACTTCACCTCGCTTGATCCTTACGACGCTAACGACACCCTGTCCCAGGCCGTGGCCAAGTCTTTCTATCAGGGGCTGTTTGGCTTTGATAAAGATATGAAGCTGGAAAACGTGCTGGCAGACAGCTACACGGTCAGCAAAGATGGCCTGGTGTACACCATCAAATTGCATCCTGGCATCAAGTTCCAGGACGGCACGGATTTCAACGCCGCAGCGGTAAAAGTTAACTTTGACCGCGCCAGCAATCCGGACAGCCATCTCAAACGCTATAACCTGTTCAAAAACATCGCCAGCACTGAAGCGGTGGATGACAACACGGTGAAAATCACGCTGAAAGAACCGTTCTCCGCGTTCATCAACATTCTGGCGCACCCGTCTGCGGTGATTATTTCCCCGGCGGCGCTGACCAAATACGGCAAAGATATCGGCTTCCATCCGGTCGGTACCGGCCCGTACACGCTGGAACAATGGAACCAGACTGACTTTGTGAAAGTGAAGAAATTCGACGGTTACTGGAAAAAAGGTGAGCCGAAACTCGACACCATTACCTGGCGTCCGGTGGTGGATAACAATACCCGCGCCGCGATGCTGCAAACCGGTGAAGCGGATCTGGCGTTCCCGGTGCCTTACGAGCAGGCCGCGTTACTGGAGAAAAACACCAAGCTGGATCTGGTGGCCGCGCCGTCGATTCTGCATCGTTACATCAGCTTTAACGTGACGCAAAAACCGTTCGATAACGTCAAAGTGCGTGAGGCAATCAACTATGCCATCAACAAACAGGCGCTGATCAAAGTGGCGTTTGCCGGTTACGCGGTGCCATCTGAAGGGCCGTTGCCTCAGGGCATCGAATACGCGGCGAAATACAAACCCTGGCCATATGACCCGGCTAAAGCGAAAGAATTGCTGAAAGAAGCCGGTTATCCGGACGGTTTCACCACCACGCTGTGGTCTTCGCACAACAACAGCACCGCGCAGAAAGTATTGCAGTTTACCCAGCAGCAGCTGGCGCAGGTCGGTATCAAAGTGACGGTCACCGCCATGGATGCCGCGCAGCGTGCCGCACAGGTTGAGAACGTCGGGCAGAAAGAGGCGGGGATCCGCATGTTCTATACCGGCTGGTCGGCGTCTACCGGTGAAGCAGACTGGGCGCTGTCGCCGCTGTTCTCCACGCAGGCCGCGCCGCCGAAGCAGTTCAATACCGCGTTTTACAGCAATGCGCAGGTGGATAAAGATTTGTCTGACGCGCTGAAAACGACCGATAAAGCCGAGAAAGCCAAACTGTATGCCGATGCCCAGAAACAAATCTGGACTGACGCACCGTGGGCATTCCTGGTGACTGAACGTCTGGTGTCGGCGAAAAATAAACGCCTGACCGGATTCTATGTCATGCCGGATACTGCCTTCAGCTTTGATGATGCAGATGTGAAATAATATGCGGTGAAGTTTTCAGGGCGCGGGAACCAATGAGCCCGTGCCCTGAACTCGTGTGTTCCGCCGACGGAACATGGATGTCGTACCGTGAAATCACAGACAGCGAATCATGCTTAATTATTTTTTAAAACGATTACTCGGACTGATCCCGACACTGCTGATTGTGGCCGTGCTGGTCTTTTTGTTTGTGCATCTTTTGCCGGGCGATCCGGCGCGGCTGATGGCCGGACAGGACGCCGACGCCAGCGTTGTGGCGCTGGTGCGTCAGGATCTCGGGCTGGATAAGCCGCTTTATCAGCAATTCCTCACCTTTTTCGGCAATGCGCTGACCGGTGATTTCGGTCACTCGATGGTGTCAAAACGCCCGGTCATGGATGAAATCAGTTCCCGCTTTATGCCGACATTCTGGCTGACGCTGACCAGCATGTTGTGGTCGGTGATTTTCGGGCTGGTGATTGGCGTGGTTTCCGCCGTATGGCGTAACCGCTGGCCGGACCGTCTCGGTATGGCGCTGGCTGTCTCCGGTATTTCCTTCCCGGCCTTTGCGCTGGGCATGCTGCTGATGCAGGTTTTCTCTGTGGAACTGGGCTGGCTGCCGACCGTCGGCGCTGACAGCTGGAAGCATTACATTCTGCCTTCCCTCACCCTTGGTGCAGCTGTAGCGGCGATCATGGCGCGCTTTACCCGTGCTTCATTCGTCGAAGTGATGCAGGAAGATTATATGCGCACCGCGCGCGCTAAAGGCGTGCATGAAGCCGTGGTGGTGATCAAACATGGGCTGCGCAACGCGATGATCCCGGTGGTTACCATGATGGGGCTGCAATTCGGCTTCCTGCTGGGTGGCTCGATTGTGGTGGAAAAAGTCTTCAACTGGCCGGGGTTAGGGCGGTTGCTGATCGATTCCGTTGAGATGCGCGATTATCCGGTGATACAGGCTGAAGTGCTGCTGTTCTCGCTGGAATTCATCCTCATCAATCTGCTGGTGGATATGCTGTACGCCGTCATCAACCCTTCCATCCGATACAAGTGAGTTAACGCATGAAAAACTGGCGGCGAAATGCCGTACTCGCGGGTCTGCCGATGGTGACTCCTGGCACCGTACAATCACAGGCGGTCCGGACACCGTGGAAAGCGTTCTGGCGCCGTTTCCGGCGGCAGCATGTCGCGATGGTTGCGGGTGTTTTTATCCTGCTGCTGATTGCCGCTGCGATTTTTGCACCGTGGCTGGTACCGTTTGACCCGGAAAACTATTTCGATTACGACCGTCTGAACGAAGGTCCGTCGCTGATCCACTGGCTCGGCGTCGATTCTCTCGGGCGGGATATTTTCAGCCGCATACTGATGGGCACACGGATATCCCTGAGCGCTGGCGTACTTTCTGTGGTGCTCGGCGCGGTGATCGGCACGGTGTTCGGATTGCTGGCCGGATACTACGAAGGCTGGTGGGACCGCATTACCATGCGCGTTTGCGACGTGCTGTTTGCCTTCCCCGGAATTCTGCTGGCGATTGCCGTCGTCGCCGTGATGGGCAATGGTATGTCGAATGTGATTATCGCGGTCGCTATCTTTAGTATTCCGGCGTTCGCGCGTCTGGTACGCGGCAATACGCTGGTGCTTAAGCAACAAACCTATATTGAATCGGCGCGCAGTATCGGGGCGTCCGACGCCACGATTTTGTTCCGCCACATTCTGCCGGGCACGTTGTCATCGATAGTGGTGTATTTCACCATGCGCATCGGCACATCGATTATTACCGCAGCCAGCCTGTCGTTCCTCGGTATGGGCGCACAACCGCCAACACCGGAGTGGGGCGCGATGCTCAACGAAGCCCGCGCTGACATGGTCATGGCACCGCACGTGGCAATCTTCCCAAGTCTGGCGATCTTCCTGACCGTACTGGCGTTTAATTTGCTGGGTGATGGATTAAGGGATGCGCTGGATCCGAAATTGAAGAATTGAGATTTCTGAAGATATAAAATGCAGAAGCCCGATCATAACTAATCGGGCTTCGCGAACCCTCATGGGGACGGTGGATATCAACTGAAAGGCCTCTGTGGGCAACGAGGCAATAATATCAAAGAGTAAAGTTAAGTCAAATTTAAATCGTTATTAAAGCGAGTTTTCCGATATTTTTATAGAATTAAAAATAGCTTGCTGGATTAATGTAATGATATTTTCAGGAACATACTGAGATAACCACCCACGTTCAGCAAGCATAGGTTTATTCAGTCGTTTATTACTGACGGTTTGGACCAGTCGCACTTTACCCAACAGGTCTTAGGTGCGAAGTATCTGAGACTCCGAATCATTCCTGCCTCAAGCTGAACGTGTAACCTCCGCTTAAGTTTAGTCTCATCTTTCGTTGTGGATAACGGCACCACAATTGACGAATTACCGTTAAGCTTTCCATTTAACACAATCACCAAACGTCGTTTCACCATTTCCGGCGACATATGTGCATCGAAAATATCATCCACAATGAAACCATTTTCATCTCTGAGATATACACCCTAATTACAGTCAAGAATTTGCCCAACCTTGGGCGTGAAATTAATAGACATGACAAATCCTTTATTTAATTTATAAACTCAGAACTTATCGTGAACATAAATCTTTGCCAATGACTGAATCCCTTAATTACGAGATGTCTTCCAGGAAATAATTGGCGATGGCATTTCCGTTGCAAACTGACGAGTTAATTCATTATCGCGCCGAATAACTCCCTGCCCTCCTCCCCCTTCGCAGGGGGAGGAGCAAGGCAAAACCCTGCGTTATTAGCAGGGAGAGGAGCATATTGCGTCTATATTTTTATGCCTTTGAGTGCAAAAACTCCGCATGGAATCGCAGGTGATCTTCCACAAACGAGGCAATCGTGAAGTAGCTGTGATCGTACCCCGGCTGAGCGCGCAGCTGTAACGGCCAGCCGCGCTGACGGGCGATTTCTGCCAGTTTCGACGGCTGCAACTGATCGGCCAGGAACTGATCGCCATCGCCCTGATCGACTAAAATCGGGAACGTTTTTTGATCTGCAGGCAAGGCACTCAGCAGGTGACAGCTGTCATATTGCAACCACTGGCTTTCGTCGTCACCCAGATACGCGCTGAAGGCTTTGCGCCCCCACGGCACCTGTGCCGGATTCACAATCGGGGCAAACGCGGACACTGAACAGAAACGCTGCGGATTACGCAACGCCAGCATCAGCGCACCGTGGCCGCCCATTGAATGACCGAAGATGGACTGACGATCGCTGACTTTGAAATGCCCGCTGATAAGCGCAGGCAATTCATCGAGCAGATAATCGTACATCCGGTAATGCGCTGCCCACGGCGACTGCGTGGCATTCAGGTAAAAACCTGCGCCCTGACCGAGGTCGTAGCCTTCGTCATTGGCGACACCTTCACCGCGCGGGCTGGTATCCGGCATCACCAGAATCAACCCAAGCTCAGCCGCGACGCGCTGCGCCCCGGCTTTGACGGTGAAGTTTTCATCGTTACAGGTCAGACCCGACAGCCAGTACAGCACCGGCGGCGGCGCATCGTCTTTGGCCGGTGGCAGATAGATGCTGAACGTCATGCTGCAATTCAAACTTGCGGAGGTGTGGCGGTAGCGCTGTTGCCAGCCGCCAAACATCCGGTGTTCTTCGAGTAGTTCAATCGAGCTGCTCATCGAAACATTCCTTACTTATTAAAATGAATAACCGTGCGGATAGATTTCCCTTCGTGCATCAGGTCAAAGGCTTCGTTGATTTCTTCCAGCGGCAGGGTGTGGGTGATGAAATCGTTCAGCGCGAATTCGCCGTCCATGTAACGTTGCACAATGCCCGGCAACTGGCTGCGACCTTTCACGCCACCAAATGCAGAACCACGCCATACGCGGCCGGTCACCAGCTGGAACGGACGGGTAGAGATTTCTTCACCGGCACCGGCCACGCCGATGATGACAGATTCGCCCCAGCCTTTGTGGCAGCATTCCAGCGCGGAACGCATCACGTTCACGTTACCGATACATTCGAAGGAGAAGTCCACGCCGCCGTCGGTCATTTCGACGATCACATCCTGAATTGGCTTGTCGTAATCTTTCGGGTTGATCAGATCTGTTGCGCCGAGTTTACGTGCCAGATCGAATTTGCTGGTATTGAGATCAACACCGATGATGCGGCCTGCACCCGCCATTACCGCGCCGATAATCGCAGAAAGACCGATGCCGCCGAGACCGAAGATTGCCACGGTATCGCCTTTCTTCACTTTGGCGGTGTTGATGACTGCGCCCATACCGGTGGTCACGCCGCAACCGAGCAGACATACTTCTTCCAGTGGCGCTTCTTTGTTGATTTTGGCCAGCGAAATCTCAGGAACGACGGTGTATTCGGAGAAGGTCGACGTACCCATGTAATGGAAAATTGGCTTGCCGTCTTTGAAGAAACGGGTGGTACCGTCCGGCATCAGGCCTTTGCCTTGCGTAGTACGGATAGCCTGACACAGGTTAGTTTTACCGGATTTACAGAACTTACACTCGCCACACTCCGGAGTGTAAAGCGGGATCACGTGGTCGCCAACCGCGACGCTGGTAACGCCTTCGCCAACGGCTTCCACGATACCGCCGCCTTCATGGCCGAGGATCGCCGGGAAAACGCCTTCCGGATCTTTGCCGGACAGCGTGTAGGCATCAGTATGACAAACACCGGTGGCGACGATACGCACCAGCACTTCGCCTTTTTGGGGTGGCATCAAATCGACTTCCTCGATGGACAGAGGTTGATTCGGGCCCCAGGCGACGGCCGCACGCGTTTTAATCATTTCCATTATGTAGCTCCAGTCAGGTGTTTTTAGCTAAATCAGATTCAGGTTAATAAGTCGGATGCAATGCCGGGTCATGTTCGCCGGCGAGCGGGTGTTTAAGTAACGGGATCACCCCGTCATTTTGTTCAATAATCAGTTCTTTCAGCGCCCGGACATTCGGGCTGAAGGCGTCCCTGCGCCAGATAAGCCAGGTGGCGGTATCGGCGAATTCATCCGGGATTTCGTGAATTTCTACCCGTTCGTGGCCGGGCAATTGTTCCAGCACCGAACGCGGGATCATCGCGATACCCGCACCGCTGGCGACGCAGGCCATCATCGAATGATAGGACTGAATCTCCATCGTATTGGCGACCGGCACACTCATATGCTTAATCCAGCCCTGCAAACGCTGGCGGTAGGAACAGCTTGGGCGGAACGCAAAAACGGTATGACCGCTGCGACCGGCGGGCACGTCGAGCGGTGATTCGCCCGGCGGACTAATGACCACCATGCGTTCGCGAAAAGAGATACAACCGTTGATATCGTCGAAATCTATCGGGCCATCGACCAGCGCTGCGGCGAGACGTCCGGCACGTACGCTGTCGATGGTTTCGCCGGAAGTGGCAGTCACCAGTGACAATGCCACCTGCGGAAATTTCTGATGATAGGCTGCCAGCAATGAAGGCAGGCGCGTGGCTGCCGTGCTTTCCATCGAGCCCAGTGCGAAATTCCCGGCAGGTTCTCCGGCATGCGTGATGCTCATGGCTTCGTCGCTCAGCGCCAGAATACGCTGGGCGTAATTAAGGAAGTTGTGACCCATCGCAGAAAGGCGGATGCGCTGTTTTTCACGGATGAATAAATCGGTGCCCAGTTCGAGTTCGAGCTGGCGCAGGCGGGTGGTCAGGTTTGATGGCACGCGGTGTAACTGCTCTGCCGCACGCGCCAGCGAACCGGTTTCCGCTACGCAGCAAAACATTCGTAACTGAGTCAGATCCATGAAAGGTCCCTATGTTCTCTTATCGTAAACAAGTTGGTTTGTATTATTCAGTTTTCGTGATTGTACCCATAAGGCATCATAGCGACAACTTTCAATTAACCTTCTTTTAAGAAATCTGCTGTTTTCATCCCCGGGCTTTGAGTATGTTTATTCATTGTTTCTAAGATGTTGCATCTCGGTTTCTTCAGACGGAGCAGTTATGGCTTTTCGTATTGCGCTAAGTGGTTTTCTGGCTTTTGTGGTCGCGATGGGGATTGGGCGCTTCGCTTTCACGCCTCAGGTTCCTTTAATGATAGCTGAACATCAGTTCAGCCTGACCGGCGCGGGACTGGTCGCCGCATTCAACTACCTCGGCTATCTGTGTGGCGCCTTCGACGGAATGCGTGCCGGCAAACATCTCGAACGCCGTCTGTGGCTGGGCGTGTGGGGCGGGGTGATCCTGACATTATTATCTGCGGTGATTTCCGGCGAAGTGCTGCACAGCATTGTGCGCTTTATGATCGGCTGGACCAGTGGCTGGGCGATGGTGATGGTGTCGGCGTGGTGTAACGAACGGCTGGCGCATTATGGCCGTCCGGCGCTGAGTGCTGCGGTATTCGCCGGGCCGGGCGCGGGGATTTTCCTCAGCGGCATGTTAGCGGTGGGCATCCACAGCTTACAGCTGACCTCGGCGCAGGCCTGGTGTGTATACGGCGTACTGGCGCTGATATTCGTGGCGATCATTACGCCGAACCTGCCGCGAAAAGGCGATTTGCACCGTTCCCATGTAGCGACGGGACCGCTGGTGATGACGCCGGCGCTCAAACGTCTGGTCTGGAGTTACAGTCTGGCGGGTTTTGGTTACATCCTTCCGGCGACGTTTTTGTCGCAGATGGCGAGTGCGCGTTTCCCTGACAGTCTGTTCGCGCAGTTCGTCTGGCCGGTGTTTGGCGGCGCAGCAGTCATCGGCATCGTTATCGGCATTCTGACCCGTCATTGTCTGACCACTCATAAACGTCTGGCGCTGACGTTATGGGCGCAGGGACTGGGAATTTTATGTGCGGAAGTGGTGCCGGGCGTGACCGGTCTGGTGCTCGGGGCATTGCTGACCGGCGGCGGTTTCTTAAGCGTGGTGCAGCTGGCCCTGCAGTGCAGTCGCGAACTGGCGCCAAATCACAGCCGTTACATGGCCGGATTGCTGACCACCGGTTATGCCGTCGGTCAGTTGTTCGGACCGGTTTTATCGGCGATTTCTACCGCGCTGACGCATCAGCTCGAACCTGCATTGTATGTCGCGCTGGCCGGTTTTATCATTGCGGGTGGATTAGTCTTCAGGCGTGATGCATAACTTGCAGCTATTTCATCCATCATGAAACACTATCACTGGATTATGAATCCGCACTCCACTACAGTAAGCCACCTCACTTTAGCGTGATCTGCGTCAAAGTGATTACATCTGCCGGAGAAAGAAAGAATGCCAACCCTGAGTAAAGAAGCCATTTTGGTTCACGAGGCCCTGTTAGCCCGTGGCCTGGAAACCCCTCTGCGTGAAGCTTTGCCGATCGACAATGAAACGCGCAAGCAGCGGATCCAGGAGCATATGACCGGTATTATGCAGCTTCTTAATCTGGATCTCTCCGATGACAGTCTGGCGGAAACGCCGCACCGTATTGCCAAGATGTATGTGGATGAAATCTTCTCCGGACTCGATTACGCCAACTTCCCGAAAATCACCGTCATCGAAAACAAGATGAAAGTGGATGAAATGGTCACTGTGCGCGATATCACTCTGACCAGCACCTGCGAACACCATTTCGTGACCATCGATGGCAAAGCGACCGTGGCGTATATTCCGAAAGACACTGTGATAGGCCTGTCGAAAATTAACCGTATCGTGCAGTTCTTCTCCCAGCGCCCGCAGGTTCAGGAACGTCTGACCCAGCAGATTCTGGTGGCATTGCAGACGCTGCTCGGCACCACCAACGTGGCCGTTTCTATTGATGCGGTGCACTACTGCGTGAAAGCGCGCGGTGTGCGTGATGCGACCAGCGCAACGACGACGACTTCTCTGGGCGGCCTGTTCAAGTCGAGCCAGAATACACGACAAGAATTCCTGCGCACGGTTCGCCATCCGTCGTAACTAAAGCCGTGGCGGCGTTCGCTGCCCTCGGAGACCCGAATCACTGACATCAGTCAGCTCATCGGGCTCTCCTTGCTGGCTGCTTTGCCGCAACTTCATTTACGCGGAGGGTGGTCACTCTGATTTTCTTCCCTTATTCTTAAATATCTCAATAATCTTTAAAAGGAATGTCAGGGTGCGCTCACGTATTGCCACGCTCGACTTTGCCCGTGGTCTTGCCATTTTTGGCATTCTTCTGCTCAATATCAGCGCCTTCGGTTTACCAAAAGCGGCCTACCTGAATCCGGCATTTGCCGGTACACCGTCGACTTCTGATACCTGGACCTGGGCGGTGCTTGACTCGCTGGCACAGGGCAAATTTCTGATGATGTTCGCCATGCTGTTTGGCGGCGGGCTGTATTTACTGCTGCCGCGTGGCAAACACTGGATCCAGGCGCGTCTTTCGATTCTGCTGTTGTGCGGATTTCTGCACGCGACTTTGCTGTGGGACGGCGATATTTTGCTGTCCTACGGGCTGATCGGTCTGGTGTGCTGGCGGATGGTGCGGGAAGGGCGCAGCAGTCAGTCGCTGATTTCCACCGGCATTATTTTGTATCTGATTGGCGTGGCGGTATTGGCGATGCTGGGCTTTATTACCTCGCCAAAACCCGGCAGCTACTGGCTTCCGGGACCGGCTGAAATTCAGTATGAGCAATACTGGCGGCTGAAAGGCGGCTGGGAAGCGATTCAGAACCGGCTCGATTTGCTGTCATCGAGTTTGCTGGCAATCGGCGCGCAATATGGCTGGGAACTGGCGGGTGCGATGCTTATCGGCTCCGGCCTGATGCGCAGCGGCTGGCTGAAAGGGGAGTTTCGCCCCTCGCATTACCGCAAAATTGCAGCGGTACTGTTACCGCTTTCATTGCTGATACAAATTCCGGCGATTTACCTGCAATACCGCACCGGCTGGGACTATCGCTGGAGCGGTTTTTTGTTGCAGGTGCCGCGTGAAATGGGCTCGCTGATGCAGGCCGTCAGCTATCTGGCCCTGTGCTATGGCTTCTGGCCGCAGATCTCCCGCTGGCGCCTGACACGCTGGGTATCACAGATTGGGCGCATGGCGCTGACCAACTATCTGTTACAGACTCTTATCTGCACCGCATTTTTCAACGTATTCGGCTTCTATCAGCATTTCGACCGCCTGCAACTGCTCGCGCTGGTGCCGCTGGTCTGGGCATGTAATTTGCTGGTGACGTTGCTCTGGCTGCGCTATTTCCGCCAGGGACCGGTGGAGTGGTTATGGCGTCTTCTTACGGCTAGAGCAGCCGGTGAAGAACTGAAAACTGCCTGAGCCTGACGTCAATACATCATCCTAAATGATAGATTTGGGATGAAGGTTGCAGAATTGTATGTAAACGTTTTCTTTCCTGTGACGAGATTCACGCAGGTGTTTTCACAAAATGATTAGGATAGCGGTCGTGCAACTCCGACGACCACTACACTAATAAAGGAAACGCCATGAGCACTTCACCTCGCTTCTCTTTGTCTGCATTTTTTACTTCCTGGGTCAAAAATTTCCGAATTCCTCCTTACCATTCTCTGGCAGATCATGGAGCGACGCATGGTCACCATTCGTGATGTCGCCCGGCTGGCGGGCGTTTCTGTCGCCACCGTTTCACGTGTTCTGAACAATCCGGCCATTGCCAGCAAAGAAGCGCGCGAACAGGTTTTACAGGCAGTCGCCACGCTGGGCTACCGGCCCAATGCCAACGCACAGGCGCTGGCCACACAAAGCAGCGACACCATCGGCGTGGTGGTGATGGACGTGTCCGATCCCTTTTTTGGCGCACTGGTTAAAGCGGTGGATACCGTCGCGCAGCAGCACCAGAAATACGTTTTGATAGGGAATAGCTATCATATTGCCGAAAAAGAAAGGCATGCCATTGAGGTTTTGATTCGTCAGCGGTGTAACGCACTGATTGTGCATTCCAAAGCACTGGGCGATGACGAACTTTCCCGCTTTATGGATCAGGTTTCCGGCATGGTGCTGATTAACCGGGTAATTCCGGGCTACGAACACCGCTGTGTCTGGCTTGATAACGTCAGCGGCGCGGAAATGGCGACCCGTTTGCTGCTTTCGCAGGGGCATCAGCGCATTGGTTATATCGGTTCCAGCCACGGGATCGAAGACGATTTGCAGCGCTATCAGGGTTACTCACAAGCAATGACGCAGGCAATGACGCAGTCACATCAGAGTGGTGATGCGCCACCTGCCGCATGGCGGGCACAAAGTTCGCCCGATTTGCAGGGCGGGGAAGCGGCAATGGTAGAACTGCTCGGCCGCAATTTACATCTGAGTGCGGTCTTTGCCTATAACGATTCGATGGCTGCGGGCGCGATGGCGGTGTTGAAAGAAAACGGAATTAACATTCCTGACGATTTTTCTTTGATTGGTTTTGATGATATTCCGATTGCCCGTTATACCAGTCCGAAGATGACGACGGTGCGATATCCGATCGTCTCTATGGCGACGCTGGCGACAGAACTGGCACTAAAAGGTGCGGCAGAACAGTTATCTACGGGCGTTTCGCATTGCTTTATGCCGACGCTGGTCAGACGCCATTCTGTATCACCGTGGCAAAATGTGGCACCCGTCACTTATTGATCAAATAACGCGATGTAACCGTTTTCAATCTGTGAGAACTTTCACAGTTTATTAACATCGCGCACATTATGATTCATTCGTTTTTAACATGATTCAATTTGGGTCCGCCTGGCGGACTTGTTTCACAGCGAGTCAGGACGTTATCAGTCAAGGATGGCAGGCACCCGCAAACATAGCGTGGAACTGTACTGCTCCCGCATGGATTTCCGGTGCCACATTCTGTAACACCCTACATAACCGGAGATACAAATGAATAAGAAGGTCTTCACCCTGGCGACTCTGGCTGCAAGCATGATGTTTGGTTTTGCCGCGCATGCTGCTGATACTAAAATCGGCGTCACTATCTATAAATATGATGACAACTTCATGTCAGAAGTTCGCAAAGCCATTGAGAAAGACGCAAAAGCTTCTCCAGATGTGCAACTGCTGATGAATGACTCGCAAAACAGCCAGTCCACCCAGAACGACCAGGTAGACGTTATGCTGGCGAAGGGTGTTAAAGCGTTGGCCATTAACCTGGTTGATCCGGCTGCGGCTCCGGTAATTATCGAGAAAGCCCGCGGTGCTGGCATTCCTGTTGTTTTCTATAACAAAGAACCTTCCCGTAAAGATTTAGACAGCTACGACAAAGCCTATTATGTCGGTACTGACTCTAAAGAATCCGGGGTTATCCAGGGTGAGCTGATTGCTAAACACTGGAAAGCTAACCCGGCCTGGGATCTGAACAAAGACGGCACCATCCAGTATGTGCTGATCAAAGGCGAACCAGGTCACCCGGATGCTGAAGCGCGTACCAAATACGTGATCAGCACTCTGAATGGCAAAGAAGGCCTGAAAACGGATCAGCTGCAACTCGACACCGCCATGTGGGATACCGCTCAGGCGAAAGATAAAATGGACGCATGGCTGTCCGGCCCTAACGCTAACAAAATCGAAGTGGTTATCGCCAACAACGATGCAATGGCAATGGGCGCTGTAGAAGCTCTGAAATCTCACAATAAATCCAGCATTCCGGTGTTCGGTGTGGATGCGTTGCCAGAAGCGCTGGCACTGGTTAAATCTGGCGCAATGGCCGGTACCGTGCTCAACGATGCAAACAACCAGGCTAAAGCAACATTTGAGCTGGCTAAAAATCTGGCTGAAGGTAAATCCGCAGCTGATGGCACCAACTGGAAAGTTGAAAATAAAGTCGTTCGTATTCCTTACGTCGCAGTAGATAAAGATAATCTGTCTACTTTCACGAAATAAGACTGACGCTTTAGTGTCTAAAGTAAGACCCGAAAGACTGACAGACAGCAATACAAAAACAAAGCTAAGCAGTGGCAATTAATATTGCGGTTAAGCCGTAAAAAACAAAGTAAGTGTTATAAGACGTTAATGCTTGTCTGACAGGATGTCATGCCATAATGCAGCCGGTAAGTTCGCTTGCCGGCTGCATTACTGATATCAGGTATTAATACATCCGTTTATTTTTATCTTTAGCCAGGTACAACTATGGCCGATATTTCGTTATCTGACACAAAAACAGAAAAGCCAGGTGAATTCCTGCTGGAAATGAGCGGCATTAATAAATCATTCCCAGGCGTTAAGGCATTAGATAATGTGAATTTAAAAGTGCGTCCGCATTCCATCCATGCCCTAATGGGTGAAAATGGCGCAGGTAAATCCACATTATTAAAATGTCTGTTCGGAATTTACAGCAAAGACTCCGGTACGATTCTTTTTCAGGGACAGGAAGTTAATTTTAAAAGCTCCAAAGAGGCGCTTGAAAAAGGTGTGTCGATGGTGCATCAGGAATTAAACCTGGTGTTACAGCGTACCGTCATGGACAACATGTGGCTGGGACGTTATCCGACCAAAGGCATTTTTGTCGATCAGGACAAAATGTACAAAGACACCAAAGCGATTTTTGATGAGCTGGATATTGATATCGACCCGCGTGATAAGGTCGGTAAATTATCTGTATCTCAGATGCAGATGATCGAAATCGCCAAAGCGTTTTCCTACAATGCCAAAATCGTCATTATGGACGAACCGACATCTTCCCTGACGGAAAAAGAAGTGAACCATCTGTTCACGATTATCCGTAAGCTGAAAGATCGCGGCTGTGGCATTGTGTATATCTCTCATAAGATGGAAGAAATTTTCCAGCTGTGCGATGAGATCACTATTTTGCGTGACGGACAGTGGATTATCACCCAACCGCTGGAAGGCCTCGACATGGATAAAATTATTTCCATGATGGTCGGCCGTTCACTGAGTCAGCGCTTCCCGGATCGTCAGAACGTGCCGGGTGAAGTGATCCTTGAAGTGCGTAATCTGACTTCACTACGTCAGCCTTCAATTCGTGATATTTCCTTTGATTTACACAAAGGGGAAATTCTCGGGATTGCCGGTCTGGTCGGCGCGAAGCGTACAGATATCGTCGAAACATTATTTGGCATCCGTGAGAAAGTTTCCGGCACCATTAAACTGCACGGCAAAAAAATTAATAATCACAGCGCCAATGAAGCCATTAACCATGGTTTTGCATTGGTGACTGAAGAGCGTCGTTCCACCGGTATTTATGCGTATCTGGATATCGGTTTTAACTCGCTGATTTCGAACATCCGTCAATATAAAAATAAAGCCGGATTGCTCGACACCACCCGTATGAAAAGTGATACCCAATGGGTTATCGATTCCATGCGCGTGAAAACACCGGGGCATAAAACCAGTATTGGCTCTTTGTCTGGCGGGAACCAGCAAAAGGTCATTATCGGGCGCTGGTTATTAACCAATCCTGAAATATTAATGCTGGATGAACCGACGCGCGGGATTGACGTTGGCGCTAAATTTGAAATTTACCAGTTAATCACCGAGTTGGCTAAAAAAGAGAAGGGGATCATTATTATCTCCTCTGAAATGCCTGAGTTGCTGGGTATTACTGACAGAATATTGGTTATGAGTAATGGACAGGTTGCGGGTATTGTTGAAACAAAAACGACTTCGCAGAATGAAATATTACGCCTGGCTTCCTTGCATCTCTAATTTTTAAGGGTTCTTATTATGAAAGCATTAAATAAGAAAAGTGTGCTCACTTATTTAAAAGAGGGCGGAATTTATGTGGTACTGCTGGTCTTACTGGCCATTATTATCATTCAGGATCCCAGCTTCCTCAGCCTGGTTAACTTAGGTAACATCCTTACTCAGTCTTCCGTACGCGTTATCATTGCGCTCGGTGTGGCAGGTCTGATTGTCACACAAGGTACTGACCTGTCAGCCGGTCGTCAGGTCGGTCTGGCAGCAGTCGTCGCGGCAACCATGCTGCAGGCGATGGATAACGTCAACAAGGTCTTCCCGCATCTGGACGTGGTACCGATCCCGCTGGTTATCCTGACCGTGTGTATCGTCGGTGCGCTGATCGGTCTGCTCAACGGGGTGATTATCGCTTACCTGAACGTGACGCCGTTTATCACCACGTTGGGTACCATGATTATCGTCTACGGGCTTAACTCCCTGTATTACGACTATGTGGGCTCCTCGCCGATTGCCGGTTTTGACCCGGGCTTCTCCAAGTTCGCACAGGGCTTCATCCACCTGGGTGGCCTGAAGCTTTCCTACATCACCTTCTATGCGGTGATTGCTATCGCCTTCGTCTGGGTGCTGTGGAACAAAACCCGCTTCGGTAAAAACATCTTCGCTATCGGCGGTAACCCGGAAGCGGCGAAAGTGTCAGGCGTTAACGTACCGTTAAACCTGATCATGATTTATGCGCTGTCAGGGGTGTTTTATGCCTTCGGTGGTTTGTTGGAAGCAGGGCGTATCGGCAGTGCGACCAACAACCTGGGCTTTATGTACGAACTTGATGCCATCGCAGCCTGTGTGGTCGGCGGCGTGTCATTCGCCGGTGGTGTGGGTTCTGTGGCAGGGGTGGTGACCGGTGTTCTGATCTTCACCGTAATCAACTACGGCCTGACCTACATCGGCGTTAACCCTTACTGGCAGTACATCATCAAAGGCAGCATCATCATTTTCGCGGTGGCGCTGGACTCTTTGAAGTACGCCAAGAAGAAATAAACTGCTCCGCAGTAAAACAAAAGGGCGCTTCGGCGCCCTTTTTGCGTAACTATGGCTTTCACAACTTCAATCTATAATTTATCAGGCGCGAATAAGATGAAAATAATGTCTTTTGAAAATGAAGGAGCATTCTGTAAATGAGTATAGAGATGGATATGAAAGTTCTGCGGGCGATACATTTACTCAGTACTTCCGGCAGCGTGACAAAAACTGCGGAAATCTTGCAAGTGACTCCGGGTGCGGTGAGTTATTTGATTAATAAAGCAAGAAAATCAACAGGATCTGCATTGTTTTTCCGCACACGCGACGGCATGAAACCCAATACTCTGGCTCTCGAACTCAGTCAGCGCTATCTGGGAGTGGCGGAACAATTCTCTGAAGGGAATATGCAAAAGTCCTTAAACGAAAGGACGATTGCCCTGAGTACTTACTCATTGTTCGAGTTGTTACTGTCGATCACTTTGCTGAATACGACCAAATTGAACTTCAGCAGGTCGTCTCATGATGATGCAGAACGCCTGATGAAGCTGCGCAATAAAGAGGTCGATATCGATATTGGTTCCCGGCTTGCCGTCGACAGTTCAATTGTTCAGCTAAAACTCTTTTCATCGGATTTAGGCGTGCTGGTCAGTAAAAATCATCCCACTATAAAAGAGACGTTCACCATGGATGACTGGCACCAGAACCGGCACATTATCTGGTCCCGTGGTATGCAATTTATCAGCGACAATATGGAACTGACGCACAGTTTTCGAGCGTTGTTCGACCAGCAGGAAATTGCTTTCGTAGCGAGCAGTTCGCTGAATGTGACTGCGCTGTGCGCGTACAGTGATCTGGTCATTCTTATACCTTTGCTTATCGGGAAAAAAGTTGAACCGCTTTTCCCGGTTAAAGCATTGCCGTTGCCTGCTGAGATGCGGATGAGTTTTGAATGTTATGTACACTATCATCACTCTTTTGCCAAAAATGAAAACTTCCATCAGCTGTTATCTGAGATCCAGAAAGTGACACAGAATCAAAATTAGTCCCGGGGATTAATCGACGTGGTAAAGGTCATTAGTTTGCGATGTGAGCTGTCGTGGCGGGCGTTAATTCTACGTAATCATTAATATTTTTCCATACGATATGGCATTGAGGAGCTAGCTGGTGGCACCAGGATGCCTCCCTGATGCTCCCGGGCGGCACAGTTCCTGCATTTTTATCTTGCGCCCGTTAATTTTCCGGGTTGAATAAATCAAGGCAGACGAAATACATGGCTGAAAGCTATGAAATCCTCTAACTTTTAAGTGAAAGAAAAAATGGCCCCGGCCAGGGGGCATGGTTTGCATTTAAATTTAAATGTATTTTTGAAATTAAATGAATAACCATCTCATTACTTTCAAATATTCCGATGGAGATACTGTTTCTGCGGTACGTCCCGGAGTTCATCTGCCACTCTGTTATTATCTCATTCATAAATTCTGTCTGAAATCGCTTTTTAGAATGAAAGTGATTCAACACTACGTGCGTTGCAGGTTTTTTATCTTTTTGATTGAAATTATGTGTATTCAATTATTTTAAATTAGCATTTGAGTTTTTCTGAAAGTACGCATAACCACATAAAATGAAAGGAGTTTAATATTTTAAATCACTATAAATGGTCTCTGGTTCCTGTGCAGGTATTTATATGCATTGTGAAAATCAATGGGTGGTATTATATTCATAGTATAAGTTTTTTTAAGCATTATGTTATGAGCTTACTTGATAATATTTTGTATGTGCAATCTCCAGGCTAAGCGAAGTTTATACCAATCCTTTCTGGGGTAATGCATGAGAAACAAAATCGAATTTAGGTTTTTAAAGATAATTAATATCCTCGTGATGACGGGAAGTGTCACGAAGACAGCACAGTTACTTAATCTTACACCTGGCGCGATAAGCTATTCACTGAAGATATTAAGAGGCATGACAGGTGAGCATCTTTTTATCAGAACGCGTCATGGAATGAAACCTGACACTACGGCTCTTGAATTAAGCCAGAGGTATGAGATATTCGCTGCAGGTAATGTGAAAAATGATAGTAAGTGGAATATGGAAACAAAAAGTGAGCTCAGGTTCATGACATTTTCATTAGTGGAAATGTTATTAGCTGATTCTGTATTTTGCTTAAAGAACATCGAGCCTCTGTATCGTTTCATTTTTTTGACTTACGCACCCGGTATCCATGATCGTATGAATCATCTTATAAACGGAACGGTTGATATCGATATCGGTGGTAGTTTGCCTCCGGACAGGCAGATCAGCCGGATAAAACTTTTCACCTCAAAGGTTTCATTGTTGGTGGGAGTGAATAACACATCATTACCTGATTTACTGACCGTTGATGATTTGCAAAAAACACGACATGCTATCTGGTCTGTTATGATGGATTATTATTCAGATAATATCTTGAGTTCAGTGAAAAATAATGAATATTTGCAAGGCCGGGATGTGGCTATTATTTCAGGTAGCATAGTTAATATGGTTGCATTTTGTGCGAGCACTCAATGTGTAATGCTGATCCCTGATATATTTGTCCCGATGCTGATAAAAAAATTCCCGGTTAAAAGGCTTTCACTGCCTGATGAACTTGATATTAATTACGACTGTTATATGCATTTCAATACAAGGCTTATCGATGATAATAAAGCAGCTCTCTATCTGAATGACATCGTGGAAGGATTGAAAGTATATAGCCATTCCTTCTAGTTGTTGTTGTGCCATAAGGTAGATTCGTAAGTTCTTTTTTGGTGATAAAATGAATGACATTAGTATAAAAAAACTTCAAGTGGTTAATGCATTGATTGAAAATGGCAGTGCAACGAATGCCGCAAAGATGTTAAATATATCCCCATCATCAATAAGCTACACATTAAAAAAGTTACAGGATCAGTTGGGCGTCCCTCTTTTTCGACGAGAGAAAGAAGGATTGAAACCGAATGTCGAGGCTTATTCACTTCAGGAGCAATACAATGAAGTGATGGGGCTGAATACCACCCGTAAAACCTTTATTATTACAACCTATGCTTTAGTTGAATTTCTGCTGGCTGATTACATTCATGACTTTATCCGCGAGAAAACGCTTCACTTCGTGCCAATGGATGTTTGTGAAAATGAGCGGTTGCGTAAACTGAAACACCGGGAAGTCGATATTGATATTGGCGGCAGGTTACCTGAAGATGTTTCCATCATATCAGAGCGGTACCTTTATTCTGATATGTGCATTCTTGTCAGGGAAAACCATCCTTCGATTAAAAATAAGTTTACGCTGGAAGACTGGCATCAAAATCAGCATCTTCGCTGGCAGCGTGACCGGGGCAGCATCAGCAATATGGTTGATGGCGTTGACGCTTCGGAGCGGTATTTTAATGAGCGTGACATTGCCTGGGAAAGCCCCAATTTACTGACATTGGCTTATTTATGTTCGGGGAGCGATCATATTATGATGGTTCCTGAGGTTTTTACCAAATCACTTATTTCTATGCTTCCACTTAAATCATTTGTACCACCGCCATCCTTCGAAATGAAATTCAAGTGTTATCTCCATTATCATCGTGCGCTTGAAAAGAAAATCAGTTCTCTGGGCCTTTATAATATTTTTAATACTCACTTAGATGACGTTTTAACTTAATTTCTTTGGTTATATATGCCCGGACAATGTTTCATTGGGCATTTTAACAGGAGCAGTGACCATGGCAAACATACTTATTTTTAGTCGAAACTTATTTCTCGCAAATGCACTAAACGCGCTTTGCTGCCAGATAAAAAACTCAGAGAGTTCGAATGTCATTATCTGTCACTCCTATAGAAAGATGATCTCTGAAATTAAAGATGTCGATTATCTGATCTACGATGATGAGGACGGTCTGTGGCTGACTATTAGAAAGTTTTTATTTATACGCGGCGTTAATCCTAACGTACGCTTGCTGTCAATGAAAAATGGTCTTGAATGTGACTTTCATCATTTATACCGAAGCGCAAAGTCGGATGGCAAAAATTTTAAAAAGATGGAAGTTGACGTTATTAAAGAACGACTGATAAGTGTGTTGTGGAGAAATAAGTCGGGTTGTCAGAAAGATGATTTCGTTTCAGATAATGAAATAGAATGGCTAACGGCAAGTGAAAATCGCGTCCTGAAATATATCCTAAAAGGATATAAGAATAATGAAATATCCAATCATTTATCAATAAATGAAAAGTCCGTCAGTTTACACAGGCGTAATATTTATAAAAAAACAAATGTGCGCAATGTTACCAGTCTGTGGAAAGTATTTATTCAAGCTGAATAATAATTATAAAGCACCAGTCCAGGGAATGTTGAGATTAATGTCATATGGCTATAACTTTTGCGGCAGTGAATATTCCCACTGCCGTTTTTAATATATTTATGTTGTCTGGATAAGAGGGGGCGTTGATTTTAATGATGTAACCTTTTCGACAGTTCACATGCTTTTACTTCTTTTTACACTTCTCTGACAGGGGATGATCACTTTCAGTTTATTTCAATTAGCATTTCAAAATTATGCAGATGTTTTCTGAGAAATATTCAGTGATAATGCTTCTGTAATATTGATAAATACAGCCATCCATTGGCGCGTAGGCTCCATTATCCGATTTGGCATCACATTCTCCTGTGTGATGCCTTTTTTTATGGTGTTTTTATGGTGTTTTTATGGTGTTTTTATGACTTTTTAGTATCCCATGTCATTTGAGAATTATTTTTTTGCTAAAAGGCTAATTTATTAAAGTGGATCTCAACGGATGAGTGGGCGCTTTGCAAAGCAGAGACCCTGCCGCATTGGATGTAGAAGAGCGGGGCGACGGTCGATAGAGGTATTTTGTTGCAGGGCGTTATTGTCGGAAAGGATTTTTGCCCACGGGTTTCGCGGGTTCAGGTGCCGGTGCGGCATCCTCGGTTTCAGCCTGAGCGGCTTCATTGGCTTCTTGTTCGGCTTTTAGCTTTGCGGCTTCTTCAGCGGCGGCTTTGTCCGCAGCCGCTTTGTCTGCTGCTGCTTTATCAGCCGCAGCTTTAGCGATAGCCGCTTTTTTCTCGGCTTCCAGCTGTTGTTGCAAAGCCAGTAACTGTTCCGGTGTCACTGCCGGATAGCCCTGAGCATCGTCGGGAATATTATGTACAGCAGGGATCGGGATCAGCGGTCCCAGGAAACGTGGTTCGCGTTTGAGCAGATACAAGTCCGTCAGCGCGCCCAGACGTGCAAAGATTTCGCGGCTGCGCACGCTGAGCATATTTTTCGGCGAAGGTACGGCAAAACATTGCGCCTGAATGCCCATGTGCAGCGCGATAAACAGCGCGCGTTCACAGTGGAAACGCTGGGTGATGATAATGAAATCGTTGGTGTCGAAAACTTTACGGGTACGCACGATGGAGTCGAGCGTGCGGAATCCGGCGTAGTCGAGCACGATATCGCTGGCAGGGATACCGGCGGCAATCAGATCACGTCGCATAGTGCTCGGTTCGTTGTAACTTTGCTGCGCATTATCGCCACTGAGCAGCAGGTATTTTACTTTGCCGCTGTTGTAGGCATTAATCGCGCCCTGAATGCGGTACAGATAATACTGGTTGATCACGCCGGTGCGATAATATTTTGCTGTGCCGAGTACCACGCCGACCTGACGGTGCGGCAGGGTTTGCACTTCGTCATAAATGTAGGGTTGGGTGCGTAAGCTGATCCATTGATCAAGCCCAATAGCGACCGCCAGCATCAGAATAATGATGCCGAAAACGCCAGCTATAAGTCGCTTAATCATAGGTATCCCTGTTATGACCGTATGGAAATCGGATCCAAGGCTACTTTACCTCTGCGGGGTTCGCAATACGTTGAACTCCGCTTCGACCGGCTTCGCGGGTTTTTTCAGCACTTTTCAGGTAATTACTTTCGGATCTGCGTAATGCGCTGCAATTTAGCCGAAAAAAAAGACCAATGCACAAGGCATTGGTCTGGATCATGGTCGGCCCGCTTTTGACAAAAATGCACTCAGAAAGAGGTGCGCTTATAGCTGCGGTACTGCGGTGCCCAGAAATTGTGTTCAATCGCTTTAGACAGCGTATCTTCCGATGTCACCATCGCTACCCCCTGTAACTGTGCGGCTTTACCGACTTCCAGCGCGATGCATTTGGACACGCCCTGAATATCGTCGACATCCGGCAGCAGGGAGCCTTTACCTTCGGTCGCCAGCGGAGAACATTCGGCCAGCGTACGGCTTGCGGCCATCAGCATGCCGTCGGTCACGCGTGTCGCGCCAGAGGCAATCACACCCAGACCGATGCCCGGGAAGATAAAGGAGTTGTTGCACTGGGCAATGGGATAGAGCTGACCTTTGTAGCTCACCGGTGCAAACGGGCTGCCGGTGGCAACCAGCGCTGCGCCGTCGGTCCAGTTCAGGATATCGGCAGGCGTTGCTTCAACGCGTGATGTCGGGTTACTCAGCGGCATCACCACCGGGCGGGCGCAATGCTTATGCATTTCACGAATGATTTCTTCGGTGAACAGGCCAGGCTGGCCGGATACGCCGATCAGCACGGTCGGTTTGGCGTGACGCACCACGTCCAGCAGGGAAATGCTGTCGTTAGTCATACCCCATCCGTTAAGTGAACTGCTTTTCTGCACCAGCCGGCTCTGGAAATCCAGCAGGTTAGGCAGTTTGTCGGTCAAAAGACCGAAGCGATCCACCATAAAGACTTTGGCGCGGGCTTCTTCTTCACTCAGGCCTTCAGATTTCATCTGCGCAACGATCTGCTCAGCGATGCCGCAACCGGCTGAACCGGCACCCAGGAAGGCGACTGTCTGGTCACTCAGCTTGCCACCGGCCGCCTTACTGGCGGCAATCAGGCTGCCCAGCGCCACGGAAGCGGTGCCCTGAATGTCATCGTTAAAGCAACACAGCTCGTCGCGATAACGTTCGAGGATCGGCATGGCGTTCTTCTGCGCGAAATCTTCAAACTGTAACAGCACGTTCGGCCAGCGGATTTTGACTGCCTGAATGAACTGATCCACAAAGGCTTCGTATTCTTCGCCGGTAATGCGCGGATGACGCCAGCCCATGTACAGCGGGTCATTGAGCAGTTGCGGATTGTTGGTGCCCGCATCCAGTACCACCGGCAGGGTGTACGCCGGGCTGATGCCGCCACAGGCGGTATACAACGACAGTTTACCGATAGGGATGCCCATGCCGCCGATGCCCTGATCGCCCAGACCGAGAATGCGTTCGCCGTCAGTCACAACCACGACTTTGACGTGTTGCTTGGTGGCGTTTTGCAGCATGTCATCAATGTGGGCACGGTTCGGGTAGGAAATAAACAGGCCACGGGCGCGGCGGTAGATATCGGAAAAGTGTTCGCAGGCTTCGCCGACGGTCGGGGTATAAATCACCGGCATCATTTCGCTGAGATGACCGTCCAGCAGGCGGTAGAACAGCGTTTCGTTGGTGTCCTGAATGTTTCTCAGATAGATGTGTTTATCGATATCGGTTTTGAAATTCTGAAACTGGCGGTATGCACGGTCGGCCTGTTCCTCGATGGTTTCAACCGCTTCGGGGAGCAATCCGTGGAGGTTGAAATTACTGCGTTCTTCTTCGGTGAACGCACTGCCTTTATTGAGCAGCGGGAATTCTAACAGGATCGGGCCAGCATGAGGGATGTACAGGGGACGTTTACTTTCGTATTCAAGTTCCATCGTTTTACTCTTCCGGGTTCAGAATGTTGTTTTTTATATTTCGGAGCGGTGAGGGTAACAGAGAGGAAATAAGGATTTCAAATGACAAATGTAATCACAATGTTATGTAACTAAAGACTCCGGAAACGGAGTCTTTAGTGTTAACCGGCTCACACTATCAGCAGGTCAGCGTGGTGACATCCTGGCATCCAAGCGCATTTAACGTGGCGCGAGTGGCATCGTTTTGGGTGATCAGTGCCTCTTTTTGCTCGACCAGCACTGCACGATGAACTTTCAGACAATCTTCCCCTGACATATTCAGCAGGATTAATGCTGCCTGTAACGGAGGAAGACTCGGGTTAAATGCCGCGTTTTCTGCGTACCGGCCAGCAAAGTGTTTACCGTTGGATGTTTCCAGCGCCACGCCGCTGTGGGATTTGCTGTAAGGCGCATGGCTCTGATTGCAGGCATCCAGCCCGAGCAATGCCAGCGCATCCGTGGTGTCGGTTTTGAAACCGTGATCCACTTTATCCATCAGCAGGGTGGTGATATCCAGATCCTTCGGCCCGAATGAATGCGGCAGATAATCACCCAGCGTGGCGACGTCTCTGTCCGGCAGATGGATATCCAGCGCTGTGCCGCTGGTCAGTTCATTCATAAACTGACGGCAATGACCACAAGGGGTGTAATTCACAGTGATAGACGCCAGACGGGTTTCGCCGCGCAGCCAGGCGTGGGTCACAGCGGATTGTTCGGCGTGAACCGTTTGTTGCATCGGTGCACCGGCGAATTCCATGTTGGCACCGAAATACAGATTGCCGGAAATACCGCGGGCAATAGCACCGACGTGGAAATGAGAAATTGGCGTAACGGAACAGGCGGCGGCTAGCGGCAGCAGAGCAAAGGCCAGCGCATCGTCATTTAATCCTGTCGCTTGTTTTATCTCTGCAACATCCGCCGCCGAGAACATTGCCGGAAAGTCGTCATGTCGCAGAAATGGCTCAAGTGCGGAGGATAAATTTTCAGGGAGTGCCGCAAAGGCGGTATGAAAACGTGCGTGCATAAACATTCGATCTCGACAGTGATTACGGTTAAACAGTGTAGAAGTCATCACATGAATGTAGTGTGACGAATATCACTTTTTTGATGTAATAAGTTTAGGCTTATTACATTTTTGAGAGATGTTACGCAGAACAGTCGCCTTTTTAGTCCGTTCCCCAGAATCTTTCGGGTTGAATCCAGGCGGCAACTGAGTGAACCCCCGGTCACATACATCAGTATGTGACCGGGGTGAGTGACCAATCTGCCGGGAGCAGATTGGAACGCTGCTTGCAGCGGCTCCTTTAGGAGCGAGGCCCATGGATGGGCCGAGTAACGCGGCCAACGCAGAGTCAGCTCGAAGGAAAAAGGGGAATCAGTGTGCCGGGAACCACTTGTCATTTATCTTCTGGAACTCGCCGTTGGCTTTGATGCCTTCAAGTGCCGTGTTCAGCCTGGTCAGGAGTGCCTTATTATCAGGACGCACCGCCATGCCTACGCCGGAACCAAAGTATTGCGGATCTTTAATCAGTTCGCCCACTTCACCGAGATTAGGATTGGATTTCAGCCAGCCGTTCAGCACCGCGGTATCCCCAAGCAGCCCGTCCAGACGACCACTTTTCAGGTCCAATATCGCATTCTGATAGCTGTCGTAACCGACGGTGGTGATTTCCGGATGCTTTTCCATCAGGTATTTCTGATGAGTGGTGCCGTTTTCCAGCCCGACACGTTTACCTTTCAGGTCAGCGATGGAAGCGAACTTGCCTTTCGGCCCGATGATCATCGCGGTATTGGCGTAGTAAGGCTGGGTAAAAGTGACCTGCTTGCTGCGCTCTTCGGTGATGTCCATGCCGGAAATAATCACATCAAAACGACGGAATTTCAGGGCCGGGATCAGACCGTCAAAAGGCTGATTAGTAAAGGTGCAGGTTTCCTGCATTTGCTTGCACAGCGCGTTCGCCAGGTCGATATCAAAACCAATAATCTGGTTATCCGCGCCGATCGATTCAAACGGTGGATAAGTGGCGGATGTGCCGAAACGGAGAGTATCCGCAGCGGTGGCAGCGAAAGCAGTGGCAGATAAGAGTGCGGCGAGGATCAGCTTTTTCATGCAATACATTCCTGTTTAAAAAATGACATTCCCTTCACGGTACAGTTTACTGATTTTATTCATGTAATCGGGTAACTGGCAGGAAGTGAGACCTGCAATTAAATTGCCATCAAATGAATTTGTATGCAATAAATTTGATTAAAAATTTATTAATTGGCATGATCGTGTTTTCTCAGGCATAAAAAAAGGGACGATTTCTCGTCCCTTCTGATATTTTCTTTTCAGTCAGTTGCGGCGTTCAAATGCCAGCGCACGGCGTTCAATCAGACGCATCATCAGGGTCAGTAATCCGTTCACACACAGATACACCAGACCGGCTGCGCCGAAGACCATCACGTCATACGTGCGGCCATACATCAGCTGGCTGTGGCCCATGACATCCATCAGTGTGATGGTGTAAGCCAGAGAGGTACTTTTAAACACCAGCACCACTTCGTTGGAATACGACGACAGCGCACGTTTAAAGGCATAGGGCAGCAGGATGCGCAGGGTCTGCGGTTTAGACATGCCCAGCGCTTCACAGGATTGCCACTGACCGGAAGGAATCGCGCGCACCGCACCGGTAAACAGCTGCGTGGTATACGCCGCGCTGTTCAGTGCCAGCGCAAACATCGCGCACAGCCACGGCTGCGACAGCACTTCCCATAACCACGGAATTTCACGAATCGACGGAAACTGACCCGGGCCGTAGTAAATCAGGAAGATTTGCACCAGCAACGGCGTGCCGGTAAACAGCGTGATGTAACCTTTCACAATATGGCTGGCGACCGGCACTTTCAGCGTCAGAATGACGGTGAAAATCATCGCCAGCAGCAGCGCCACAATCAGCGCCGCCACGGTCAGCGTCAGGCTGGTGTGCAATCCCTTGAGAACTTCAGGTAAATATTCCCACATCAGGAAGCACTCCGTTCAAAGCGGGTGGTACGCAGTTCGATGCGTTTAATCACGAACTGGCTGAACAGGGTGACAAGCAGATAAATGCAGGCGGCAATCACATACCAGGTAAACGGCTCCTGAGTACGGGTCGCAATGCTTTTGGTTTGCAGCATCAGGTCGTTCACGCTGATAAGCGACACCAGCGCGGTGTCTTTGAGCAGCACCAGCCACTGATTGCTCAGCCCCGGCAATGCATGACGCCACATTTGCGGCATGATCAGGCGAAAGAAAATCGCCGATTTTTTCATGCCCAACACCTGACCAGATTCCCACTGCCCTTGCGGCACGGCTTTGAGTGCGCCGCGCAGCGTCTGCGAGGCGTAAGCCGAATACAGCAGGGAAAGGGCGATCACGCCACAGACAAACGGGCTGACTTCGAAGTTCTCAATCGGCAGTTTTATCGGAATGGCAAACAAACCAAGGTTGAGACTAAAACCGTCGGCCAGCACCATCAGCAGCTGAGAAGAACCGAAATAGATGAACAGCACCACCAGAATTTCCGGCAGACCGCGCAGCACAGTGACCCACGCGGTGCCCAGCCAGCTAAGCGGCTTCCACGGCGCGGATTCCCAGACAGCGAAGATCATCGCCAGCACCAGGCCGAGGATCAGCGCACAAACGGCAAGGCCGACGGTCATCCCGGCGGCGCTTGCTAAAGGTTGGAATTCAGTCATTGATAGGCAAACTTATTGCTGGAACCATTTTGAATACAGCGTTTTGTAGGTGCCGTCTGCTTTCACTTTTGCCAGAGCATCATTCAGTTTAGTCAGCAATTCAGTATTGTTCTGACGAACTGCAACACCCAGACCGGTACCGAAGTATGTCGGGTCGGTGATTTTGTCACCCACGGCTGCCAGGTTTTTGTTCTGCTTCAGCCATTCGTTCACTACAGCGGTGTCACCGAATACGGCGTCAAGACGACCATTTTTCAGATCCAGCACGGCATTCTGATAGCTGTCGTAAGGTACGGCAGTGATTTCAGGATGCTTATCCATCAGGTATTTCTGATGAGTGGTACCGTTTTGCATACCGACACGTTTGCCTTTCAGCGCCGCAACGTCAGCGAACTGACCAGAATGCGCGATGAAGAGAGCGGAGTTGTCGTAGTAAGCGTTAGTGAAGGACACTTGTTTTTCACGTTCAGGCGTGATGTCCATACCGGAAATGACCGCGTCAAAACGACGGAATTTCAGGCTCGGGATCAGGCTGTCGAATGCCTGGTTCGTGAAGGTACAGGTCGCCTGCATCTCTTTACACATGGCATTAGCCAGGTCGACGTCAAAGCCCTGGATCTGATTGCTGGAGTCTACAAACTCAAACGGAGGATAAGACGCTTCCATCGCAAAACGGATGGTATCAGCAGCGCTGGCTGACAAACTGACGGTAGCCAGAACCGCGGCAATTACTAATTTTTTCATCGCTAACTCCGTAGAAAACATCAATCAATGTATTGGGAAAATACAGTTAATGGGAAAGATAGCTGGCAAACTCTTTGGTTTGCGGCTGGGCAAAAATAGAGGCATCACCTTGTTCAACGATGCGGCCATTTTCCATGTACACCACGCGGCTGGCGGTTTTACGCGCCACTTCAACCTCATGGGTCACGATAACCTGGGTAATCCCGGTGCCGGCCAGTTCGCGGATAATGCTGACGATCTGCGCGGTAATTTCCGGATCCAACGCCGCCGTCGGTTCATCAAACAGCAGAACCTGAGGCTCCATCATCAGCGCACGGGCAATCGCCACACGCTGTTGCTGGCCACCGGAAAGGTGCAGCGGAAAACGATCGGCATAATCGGTCAGACGCAGACGGGTCAGCAATTTCTGGGCACGTTGCATCGCGACATCTTTAGTCAGACCCAGAACACGTATCGGGGCTTCCAGTAAGTTGTCGAGCACGGTGCGGTGTGGCCACAGATTATATTGCTGGAAGACCATTCCGACATTCTGACGCAGTTCGCGAACGGCTTTTTCGTCCGGTTTGCGGGTGAAATCGAAGGTGTTACCGGCGATTTGCAAAGTGCCTGAACGCGGCATTTCCAGCAGGTTCAGAACGCGTAAAAGGGAGCTTTTACCTGCACCACTTGGCCCGAGTAAAACCAGAGTCTCACCGGCGGGGCAGTTAAGCTGAATGTCAAAAAGCGCCTGATGCACGCCGTAGAAGCAGTTGATGCTGTTTAGTTGAATACTCATGCGCAAATAGTGAATAGCCATTGATGCCGCAGATGGTAACTTCCACAGCATAGTTATGCAACGATCGCGGCTTAAAAATTATGTGTTGCCGCAGGAAGGCTAAAGTCTAGCACAACATATTGTTAACTATCTGTGACGGGAGTGTTGGTCAATGACGTTATTCATCACTGACCAACATTTTTTACGAGGTTTTTTTAAAACTGAGCAGGTTACTGGTTTTCTAAAACCTGGCGTAATGTGCCGCTGGAAGCGAAATCGAGATTGGCCATGTAGCGGACGTCATCGACGGTCCAGCATTTGCCTTCGCGAACCATCAACACTTCATCTTTCCAGCTGGTGGACGCGCTTTTGTCTTTCTCATGGGTGAACGTCACGCGCAGAGGAATATTGCGGGCGTCAGTGTTCGGAATGGTCGAGGCGCTGTCCACGGAAGCGGACGTTGGGGCATCAAACTGACTGGAGAAAAGATCGCCATCGCCTGCGCCAGTACCGGATTTTTCATTCGGTGTGGCCGCGATATCGACTTTCGGCTGGGTCTGCGCTTTGAGCAGGGCATTATACAGCGCGGTACTCAGGTAAGGGCGGTAAGCTGCCAGCTGGCTGGAGTTCGGTAAACCACTGCCACCTTGTTTGATGCGAAAATCATAGAATTGCTGAGCCACGCTGTCCGGGCCGCCGTCGACACAGGGCGCGGTACGGCTGCCAATGTCCTTGTATGCAGGTTCGACCGTGGTGCAGGCATTTAACATGAATACCAACGGGATTGCGGCGACAAGAGTTTTCTTTTTCATCGTATTCCTTACTGAAAGATTGAACATTTTCACCATGACTTTCTTTACCATACAGTATAAAACCGATTTGGCTTAATGCATGGCAAAGAGAAAATCAGTCACCGGCTGATACCTTGATCCCGCACGCATGGTTTATGCTGTAAATGAAATTAATGCCAGGCTCCGGACGACAACTGATAAGGAATACTCATGCAAGTTTCAACCACTCCGACCCTCGAAGGTTTCACTATCGCTGAATACTGTGGCGTGGTGACAGGCGAAGCGATTTTAGGCGCGAACATTTTTCGCGATTTCTTTGCCGGTGTCCGCGATATCGTTGGCGGGCGTTCAGGCGCGTATGAAAAAGAGCTGCGTAAAGCGCGCGAAATTGCCTTCCGTGAACTGGAAGAACAGGCGAAAGAGCGCGGCGCGAATGCCGTTGTAGGCATCGATATCGATTATGAAACTGTGGGCAAAGACAGCAGCATGCTGATGGTGAGCGTCTCCGGCACGGCTGTCATTGTGCATCGCAAATGATCGGCAAGCCGGTCAGACAAGGATTGTTAACCGCCGCATTATTACTGCTGGCGGGATGTCAGGGCGCCAGCCATCCGGCCACAGACCCGGCTTTCCGCTTAGAAACTACGCGACAGGCCCAGGGGGCGGATCAGCGGATCCGTTTTCTGGTCATTCACTACACCGCTGAAGATTTCCACAACGCATTAAATACGCTAACTGATGAACACGTCAGCGCGCATTACCTGATCCCGGCGATACCGCCACTTGAAAACGGTAAACCGGTGGCGTGGCAACTGGTACCGGAAAGCATGCGGGCGTGGCATGCGGGCGCCAGCGGCTGGCGCGGCCGCAACAATCTCAACGATACGTCGGTAGGGATTGAGCTGGAAAACAAAGGCTACAGCCATTATTTACTGGGCAAAAAGTTCTATCCGTTCCCGCCTGCGCAAATTGATTTACTGGCAAATCTGAGCAAAGAGATTGTGGAGCGTTATCAGATTGAGCCACGTAATGTCGTGGGGCACAGCGATATTGCGCCGCAGCGCAAGGACGATCCGGGGCCGTTATTTCCGTGGCAGGAAATGGCGGAGCGCGGCGTGGGTGCCTGGCCGGATGCGAATTTAGTGAAACAGTATCTGGCAGGTCGCAATCCGCAGGAGCCGGTTGAGCAGGCGCAGCTATTGGCGTTGCTGAAAGCGTACGGATATTCAGTGGACGATAATATGACGGCGCAACAACAAAAGCGGGTGATTGCGGCGTTCCAGATGCATTTCCGGCAGAGTGATTATCGCGGGAACGCAGATGCCCAGACTGAAGCGATTGTCCGGGCGCTGTTGCAACAGTTCCCCGACAAAAACGACTGAAATCAGCGACTGACCATGGCGGTCAGTCGCGTTTCGGACCGATGCCGTGCAGCCCCTGAAGTTTACCGTGATCGCGCAGCCAGTCGGCAGTGCGGATAATCCCCTGATCAAGCGAAATTACCGGCACATAGCCGAGTTCTTTCTGCGCGCGTTGGGTATCCAGCGTCAGGTCAAAATTCAGTTTTGCCACGCTGTAATGCGTCAGCACGGGTTCTTTATGTGAGCTTTTGCTAATGCGCTCCATGCCCCGCGCCATCATATCCAGCAAAGGATAGGGCACCGAACGGATGCGATATTTGATATCCAGATTTTCCATCAGCTGTTTGACCAGCGTGCGCAGCGGGCGCGGTTGCTGATTAGTGATATTGAACGCGCGGCCAGATTCTGTCGCCTGCGACTGCGTTGCCAGCCACATCGCATGGACGGCGTTTTCGACGTACGTCATGTCCACCAGCGCATCACCGCCACGCGGCAGCATCAGCGTGCCGCCATATTTCAGCATTTGCAGCAGGCGCGGCAACAGCACGTTATCGTGCGGGCCGAAAATACCCTGCGGTCGCAAAATGGTGAAATGGGTTTGTGGATTTGACAGCGCCAGCGTGTGGATCACCTGCTCACCGGCGGCTTTGCTGCGTGCAAAAGAGTTGGCAAAACGGTGCGGACGGAAGTCTTCCTGAATATCCCGATGATGATGAAAATCGAAATAGATGGCCGGTGAGGAAATATGGACAAAGTTTTCTACGCCATATGCAGCAGACCACTCACCCAGGCGTCGCGTCGCGCGCACATTCGCCAGTTCGAATTCCTGTTCACTGCCCCACGGCGACATCAGCCCCGAACAGTGCCAGACAGTATCGATATCGGCCAGCAGAGCTTTTGCCTGCGAGGAGATAAGCGTGGTGAGATCGGCATGTATAAATTCTGCGCCCATTTTCTGCAAAAGTGAGCCCATAGCGGCATTACGGCCTGTCGCTCTGACTTTAATACCTTTATTTCGCAGAAACTCGACGGCGTTACGACCTAAACCGCTGCTCGCGCCGGTAACCAAAACCTTCATATACAGGCCAATGCCTTCATAAATAGAGAAAAAATGTTTTCAGCGTCCGAGGTCTGGCACCCCTGAGCAATAAGGGTGCCATTCTTTCGTGAAATTGTGCAGGTTGCAATGAGAATGGGTGCAAGCTGCGTGCGAAAGCGGATTAATTAACCCTCTTAGCGTCCGCAACGGTCTTTCTGACGGGCCAGACTGGCGATACGCTTTGCCATGCCACGAAAAATAAACTGATGAGCGGGCATCATACTGAACCAGTACAGCAAACCGCTGAATCCTGCCGGATGCCACCACGCGCGCACATCCAGACTACGGCTTTCACCGTTATCGGTGATAGTGAAGGTCAGACGCCCTAAACCTGGCGCTTTCATGCCAAACAGCAGCGCCAGTTCGCGCTGAGGTTTCAGGCCGATAACCTTCCAGCCATCAATTTTATCGCCGATTTTCAGGAAGTCCCGATCCGGACGGCCATATGTCACGCCGCCGCCGAGTAAATCGTCAATGCGCGCACGGGTTTTCCATAATCCGTTGGCATAAAAATAGCCTTCCTGACCGCCAAGTTGCTGCACGACTTTCCACAGCGAGGCTTTGGTTGCCGAGGTTTCCAGCGTGAAACCGGCTTGCTTCGGGTAATAACCATAGCCGGGACGCCAGCGCGCACGGGCATCCGGGTCGTATCCCCAGTCCGGCGAATCCATCACCTGTTGTTGTTCTTTTGCAAGCGTGCTGCGTATCGCGTCATCAATTGAAATCAGGTCCTGCGGAATTAATCTTTGCAGCTCCGCGCTGTCGGCGGGAAGGTCATGATTCAGTCCCTGAATCAGTGCCTTGGCCAGCGACGTCGGTACCGAAGTGATCAGACTGAGGAAATACACCGAAACAAAAGAAGTCGGCAGGGGAATGGGGATCAGCCAGCGGCGCTTTCCGCTCATAGCGACGAAGCGTTCAAACAGGGTCTGATAGCTGATGTACTCCGGTCCGGCAGCTTCCAGGATACGGTTCTCTGTGGCCGGTAACGTCACCAGCCCCTGTAAATAATTGAGCAGATTTTCCAGCGCGACCGGTGAGGATTTCGAGCGCACCCAGCGTGGCGGTGTCAGCACCGGCAGATTATACACCATGTCCCGCATCACTTCGAAAGCAGCTGATCCTGCGCCAATGACAATGCCAGTGCGCAGTTCGGTCACCGGAATGTTACTCATGCGCAGCAAATCGCCGGTCAGTTTTCTGGCCTGTAAATGTGGAGAGTGATTATCTTCCGGCTGCATCGAACCGAGATAAATGATGTGCTTTATCGGGGAGTCTTTGAGCGCGAGAAGGGTGTGTTGCGCGGCCTGCCGCTCTTTTTCCAGCAGGTCGTCATCTTCGGTCATGGCATGAACCAGATACACCAGCACGTCAGCGTTTTCAAAGGCAGCGGCCAGGGTTTTACTCTGATAGACATCGGCAAAGCAGCAACGGACATGCGGCCATTTTTGCTGTTGCAGCCACTCTATACGGCGCGCAGCTGCCGTCACCTGGAAACCGTTACGGCTCAGGTGGGCGGTGAGATGTTGCCCGATATATCCGCTGGCACCGAGAATGACGACCCGGCCGGTTTGTGTCGAGATTGGCATTTCCATTTGCTCAGTCAGTAGAGAGGGGGATGTAGAAAGCACGGCGATATTGTGCAGACTATCGCCGTGAGCAGGTCTGGCTATCAGGCGTGCTGGTGCAGGAATTCCTGCCACAGCGTGACAACTTTCTGCAGATCTTCGCGGCTGATGTTGATGTGCGTCAGCACGCGGGTCACGGCTCCTGCACTGATGATCACACCGCGCTCGCGCATCCACGGGCCCATTTTAGCCGCCAGTTCCGCGCTCTGTTTGATATACAGCACGTTGGTCTGTGCGCCGGGCTCCGCGATTTCCACCCCGATTTTGCTCAGTTCTTCTGCCAGCCACTGCGCATTGTCGTGGTCATCTTTCAGACGCGCCACGTTATTTTCCAGGGCATAAATTGCCGCCGCCGCCAGAATACCTGACTGGCGCATACCGCCGCCGGTCATTTTACGCCAGCGGTTCGCACGCTGAATGTACTCTTTGCTGCCGACCAGCAGGGAACCAATTGGCGCACCCAGACCTTTCGACAGACAAATGGTCAGCGTGTCGCAATACTGTGTAATCTCACGCAGTTCAACGTTCTGCGCCACGACCGCATTCATGATGCGTGCGCCGTCGATATGCAGCGCCAGTCCTTTCTCGCGGGTGAAAGCGTAGGCCTTTTGCAGATAATCCAGCGGAAGCACTTTGCCGCTGTGGGTGTTTTCCAGGCTCAGCAGGCGGGTGCGGGCGAAATGGATATCATCGGGTTTGATGGCTGCCGCCACTTTATCCAGCGGGATAGAGCCGTCGGCATCCATGTCCAAAGGTTGTGGCTGAATGCTGCCAAGTACCGCAGCGCCGCCCGCTTCATACATATAGTTGTGGGCTTTCTGGCCGACGATATATTCTTCCCCACGCTGACAATGTGTCAGCAGTGCGACCAGATTAGCCTGCGTGCCGGTCGGTAAAAACAGTGCCGCTTCTTTGCCACACATTTTTGCCGCCATATCCTGCAAGGCATTTACCGTTGGGTCATCGCCGTAGACATCATCGCCGACTTCAGCGCGGGCCATGGCCTGACGCATAGCTTCACTGGGGCGGGTTACGGTATCACTGCGTAAATCGATCAACGTAGGCTTCCTCTTCTGTGGGATTATTTTGAGATGCAGATCAGGCGAGCCAATCGCCCGCCTGATTCACCACTATAGCCTTGTCGGGGTTATCGCAGCCAGTTGGTTTTTGCCAGATCGACCACTTCGTCGCCGCGGCCGCTGATCACCGCGCGCAGCATGTAGAGACTGAAGCCTTTTGCCTGCTCGAATTTGATCTGCGGCGGCATCGCCAGTTCTTCGGTGGCGGTGATCACGTCAATCAGCACCGGCCCTTCGTAGGCGAAAGCGTCCTGCAAGGCGGTGTCGATATCAGACGCCTTTTCCACGCGGATCCCTTTGATACCTGCGGCTTCAGCAATGGCGGCAAAATCCGGATTTTTCAGCTCGGTGCCGTCGGTCAGATAACCGCCGGATTTCATTTCCATCGCCACAAACCCCAGCACACTGTTGTTGAAAATGATGATTTTCACCGGCAGTTTTTGCTGCGCCAGCGTCAGGAAATCGCCCATCAGCATGGCGAAACCGCCGTCGCCGCACAGCGCCACCACCTGGCGCGAACGGTCGATGGCCTGCGCGCCAATCGCCTGTGGCATGGCATTCGCCATCGAGCCGTGGTTGAAGGAACCGAGCAAACGCCGCTGACCGTTCATTTGCAGATAACGACAGGCCCACACGGTCGGCGTACCGACATCGCAGGTAAAAATAGCATCGGCAGCAGCAAAGCGGCTGATCTGTTGCGCCAGATATTGCGGATGAATGGCCTGTTTGTCGTTGGGCGTCGCCAGCCCGTCAAGATCTTTACGCGCTTCTTCGTAATGCCTGAGCGCTTTATCGAGGAACTTGCGCTCGGTTTTCACCTGCAACTGCGGCAGAAGGGCGGTCAGGGTAGAGTTGATATCGCCGACCAGCGCCATATCCACGTGACAATGCGCGCCGATGCTGCCCGGATTAATATCAATCTGAATGATTTTGGCATCGGTCGGATAAAACGCGCGATACGGGAATTGCGTGCCGAGCAGGATCAGCGTATCGGCATTGAGCATAGCGTGATAACCGGAAGAAAAACCAATAAGCCCGGTCATCCCGACGCTGTACGGATTATCCCATTCGATATGTTCTTTGCCACGCAGCGCATGGACGACCGGAGCTTTCAGCGTTTCAGCCAGCTTAATCACTTCGTCGTGCGCACCCGCACAACCGCTACCACACATCATCGTAATGTTGGTTGAACCGTTCAGCAGTTCTGCCAGTTTTTGCAGTTCGGTTGGCTGTGGCGTCACTTTAGGCAACACCGGCGGATACCAGCTGACTTTGGCGTCTTCCGGCGCAGGCTTGAGTGCCACATCACCCGGCAACACAATTACCGACACGCCACGGTTGAGAATGGCTTTGCGCATGGCGATGGCCAGCACCTGCGGAAGTTGCTCAGGGTTACTGATCATCTCACAGTAGTGGCTGCATTCGCGGAATAATTCGGTCGGATGGGTTTCCTGAAAATAGCCGCTGCCGATTTCGCTCGACGGAATATGCGCGGCAATGGCAACAACCGGAACGTGATTGCGATGACAATCGAACAGGCCGTTGATCAGATGCAGGTTGCCGGGCCCGCAGGAACCGGCGCATACCGCCAGTTCGCCGGTGATTTGTGCTTCGGCACCGGCGGCAAAGGCCGCCACTTCTTCATGGCGCGTGCCCAGCCATTCGATGGTGCCCATGCGGTTTAGGCTGTCGCTTAGCCCGTTCAGGGAATCGCCGGTGACGCCCCAGATCCTTTTAACGCCTGCGGCTTCAAGGGTTTTCGCCAAGTATGACGCTACACTTTGTTTCATTATTGAATCCCTCCGGTAGATGCTGAAAAAATAACTGCGTTAAGCATAGTCCACTGATTACATCCTTGAATGTTCAGCCTTAGACCATACAAAAATACGCGAAGGAGGGGAGTGAAGATTTGTAAAGCTGCCCGTGCAGACTGTAAAAAGTCATGTGCGGGCAGGGCGTTAACGCGGGGGTCAGGCGAGGGTGACGTCGCCCTGAAGCTGACAGCTACAGGCCAGTACATAACCTTGAGCGACTTCCTCATCGGTGAGCGTCATGCGGCTGGTGGTCTGGTAATCACCCGAAATAACGCGGGTTTTGCAACTGCCGCACACACCTGCACGGCAGGCCGCCGCCACCGGTAACTTGTGCTGTTCCATGGCGGCCAGCAAAGTAGCACCGACCGGTACGCGGTAATTCTGCAACGGCGTCAGGCGGGTCAGTGTCAGGTGCTGCCCGGCAGAAACTTCTGAAGGCGTGGCCTGGAACTGCTCTTTAATGATGTCAGCCGCTGTCACGCCCAGCTCTTTCGCCCAGTCGCCCGCCAGATGCATGTACGGCGCAGGGCCGCAAATCATCACGCGTCGGGCCCAAATATCCGGCACCCTGCTTTGCAGTAAATCCTGACTCAGACGACCGGCGATATGCACCGGTTGTGCATCATTTTCAGCAAGAAGGGTCAGATTCAGTTGCGGATATCGCGCCGCCAGTTGCTGCCATTCATCGGCAAAAATGATGTCCTGCGGGCTGCGCACGCTGTAAAACACCTGCACGCTTTGCGCAGGATGATTCGCCAGAATATCGCGGGTGATGGACATCACCGGTGTTACGCCACAGCCCGCGGCCAGCAATAATAACGGCTGCGCGCTTTCGCAGGTAAATTCGCCCTGCGCGTCGCTCAGCCACAGATAATCACCAGGTTTTACCTGCTCCGTCAGCCATTGCGAGCCTTCGCCCCCTTCGATACGGCGCACCGTCAGCTGGATAAAACGGCTCTGACCCGGCGTGGAAGACAGCGTATAAGCGCGCTGAATGTCACCGCTCTGGCCGATATTGACCAGCGCAAACTGGCCGGGACGATACGGATAGAAGTCGTGATTAATCAGTGACAGCGTGCGGACATCAGGTGTTTCCTGCGTGACGGAATACACCTGCATGCGGTTCTGGCAAAGCGTGGTCGGCTGATCGGGAAATAAAGGAAAATTCATTTCAGCTTACTCCGCCAGCATGGTTTGCAAGTCCTGCTCAACCGACGTGATTGCGCGCAGGCCAAATTTCTCATTGAGGATCGCCAGCAGATTATCGGTCAGGAATGCCGGTGCGGTCGGGCCGGTGGCGATATTTTTCACGCCGAGCGACAGCAGGGTCAGCAGGATCACAATGGCTTTCTGTTCGAACCATGACAGCACCAGACTCAGTGGTAAATCATTCACGCCGCAGCCTAATTTTTCGGCCAGATTCACCGCAAGGATAATGGCGGAGTACGCGTCGTTACACTGACCGACGTCCAGCAGGCGCGGCAGGCCTTCGATCGTACCAAAATCCAGTTTATTGAAGCGGTATTTACCGCAGGCCAGCGTCAGGATCAGGCAATCCTGCGGCACGCTGCGCGCCAGATCGGTGAAGTAGCTGCGTTCGCCACGGCTGCCGTCACAGCCGCCAATCAGGAAGATGTGACGCAGTTTTTTAGCGGCGACGAGATCAATCACCGTATCCGCGGCGCCGAGCAGAGTCTGGCGGCCAAAGCCGACCGTGATTTCCTGTTCAATCTCGCTGTAAGGGAAGCCCGGCTGCTGCAACGCCTGCACAATGACCGGGGCAAAATCTTCGCCTTCCAGATGTTGTACGCCCGGCCAGCCGACGATGCTGCGCGTCCAGATGCGGTCGCCATAGTTGCCGACATTCGGGTCAATGATGCAGTTGGAGGTCATCACCACCGGCCCCGGGAATTTGGCGAATTCCACCTGCTGATTCTGCCAGCCGCTGCCGTAGTTTCCGGCCAGATGCGGGAATTTTTTCAGTTCCGGATAACCATGCGCCGGCAGCATTTCGCCGTGGGTATAAATGTTGATACCGGTACCGGCGGTTTGCTCGAGCAGCATCTGCAAATCTTTCAGGTCGTGACCGGAAATCAGAATCGCTTTGCCCGCCAGCGGACGGACATTGACGTTGGTCGGCAGCGGATGGCCGTAGGCATCGGTTTCGCCTTTATCCAGGATCGCCATCACGCCAAAGTTCATTTTGCCAATCGCCATCGCGTTTTCGAGCAGCTCGCCCATGTCGGCAGGCTGTGTGCCGAGCCACGCCATCAGACGATGATATTCGGCGTAAATGGCAGTATCCGACTGACCGAGAACGTGCGCATGTTCCATATATGCTGCCGCCCCTTTCAGACCGTACAAACACAGCATCCGCAGGCCATGAATGTCATCGCCGATCTGCGCTTTGTCACCGTTGAGCGCAAACTGCTGCGCCTGCTGTTGCAGCTCGATGAGGTTATCGCTGACCAGTTCCAGTGCGGCCAGCGGATGGCTGACGGTGATTTGCGGATCCATCAGCCGGCAGCGAACGGCCAGAGATTCACGGTGGATAATCGCTTCACGGGCGTAACCGACAATGCGGTCAGAATCGAAGTTCACATTGGTCAGGGTGGAGAAAAAGGCGCGGGGAGCGAAGCTGTCGATTTCTTCATCAACAATGCCGTAGCCGCGCGCGGTCAGCGCCCAGGCGGATAAGCCTTCCAGCACTGCGACCAGCAAGTCTTGTAAATCAGAGGTTTCTGCCGTTTTGCCACACATTCCCTGCGCGTAAGCGCAGCCATTGCCCGCCGGGGTACGGACTGTTTGTTCACATTGCACACAAAACATAATGAGGTCCTTTTAAAGTTGCATTTTAAATGCTTGTTTTAATGCAAGCCTAAAACTGGCAGGGAAAGAAATGAAGGTGTTTTTGAGTTAAGTGAAGCGGAGTTGATTTATCGCAAGTTTTACAGGGAAGTGCCCGCTGCCGGGAAGCAGCGGGATAGCAGACGTCAGGCGGAGAAGAAAGCCATCAGTACAGGGGCTATCAGGCTCAGCACAAAACCGTGCACCACGGCGGGCGGAACCATATCCAGGCCGCCGCTGCGCTGCAAAACCGGCAGGGTGAAGTCCATCGACGTGGCTCCGCACAGGCCAAGCGCCGTCGAACGGCTGGTGCGCACCAGCGTCGGGATCAGCATGATGGCGCACAGTTCGCGGGCCAGATCGTTAAAGAACGCGGCGCTGCCAATCACCGGCCCGAATGAATCGGTGAGCACAATCCCGGAAAGCGAATACCAGCCGTAGCCTGAGGCGAGCGCCAGACCGGTTTTCAGCGGCAGGCCGAGCAATAATGCGGCGAGTGCGCCACCGGCTAATGCGCTGACGGCAACCACCAGTCCGACCATCATTCCGCGGCGGTTGAGGATTATCTGGCGCAGCGTCATGCTGCTGTTGCGAAGCTGTATGCCGACCAGTGCCAGCAGGAATAACAATGCAATTTCGCTGGCCTGTGAGGCGAAAGTCAGCCAGTGCCATTGGGTCAGACCGAGGGCGAAACCGCCGATCACCACACCGCATAATTTCAGAGATTCCAGCGCCATGTGAATGCGCGACGGCAGTTTTTCCTGTTTGTGCTCCGTCTTCCACGGACGGCGGCGCTCAAGCAGCCACAGTGCGGCGTAGTTCATCACAAAAATACACAGGAAACAGACGGCAGCATATTTGAAAATCAGCAGCAAATTTGCGCTCAGATTGTCGAGAAACGCCAGACTGATGCCCATAATGAAAAGGATGACATAGACCATCCAGCTGAGCAGCTGATTAACAATATGCAGCAGGGGCCGGTTTTTGAGCGGAATAAGGTAGCCGGCAATCAGCGGCAGGAGAATAATTAACAGCCCGGAATACATGATGCAAAAGTCCCTGAAAAGTGAAATCCCAAGAGTGGAACGCGACGCAGAAAAGCTCGCCCGCCACGCTAACGAAAAGTTATCTGACTGTAAAGCAGCTTCGGTACGCAGAGATATCTTTGACTGCTTGACCTGAACCAATTTTTAACGCCATGCTCAGGAACGTTTTGAGCGCACAGGAGGCGTCTGATGTATCTGGAACGTGTTGATATTGTAGGTTTTCGCGGGATTAACCGCCTGTCTTTGACGCTGACGCAGCCCGCACAACGTGGCGCATCAATTACCGGAACCTCCCAACAGGGGCAGGGCGAGTCCGTCCTGACTAACACCGTACTCATTGGTGAGAACGCCTGGGGTAAATCCAGCCTGCTTGACGCATTAACTTTGCTGCTTTCTCCAGAACCCAAACTCTATTGTTTTAAAGAAGAGGATTTCTATTTCCCGGCGGGCGAGGAGGAATCCAAATCCCAGTATCTGCACGTGGTCTTTACCTTTTGTGAGAATCAGGCCGGACATCATATGTCGCCGCGCTTTAATTCGCTCTCACCGCTTTGGGTGAAATGCGCCGATAAGCTGAACCGTATTTATTACCGGCTGGAAGGTGAACTCGATGACGATGGCAGCGTAATGACGCTGCGCAGTTTCCTGTCATCTAACGGTCAGCCTTTAAATCTGACGACGATTGATCCGCTGGCGCAGGCACTTATCCGTCTGAGTCCGGTTCTGCGTTTACGCGATGCGCGTTTTATCCGCCGTCTGCGCAGCGAAACGCTGGCACCGCGCCTGGGCGTCAATAATGAAGAACTGGCGAAGCAGTTGGATGACCTGACACGGGAACTGGTCCACAGCCCGCAGACGCTGAAAAACAGTGAACTGCGCAGCGGCCTTTCAGCGATGCAGCAGTTGCTGGAACACTATTTTGCCGAGCAGGGCACGTCGAACAGTGCGCCGTGGCAGCAGAAACGTCATGGCCGCGCGGAGAGCCGCCGCGCATGGCGATCTCTCGATAACATCAACCGCATGATTGCCGAACCGAACAGCCGCAGTATGCGGGTAATGCTGCTCGGCATGTTCTCGACGTTATTGCAGGCCAAAGGTTCCGTGGTGTTGCACCCCGACGCCAGACCCCTGCTGCTTATTGAAGACCCCGAAACCCGTCTGCATCCGATCATGCTGTCTGTGGCTTGGGGATTACTGGATCAGCTGCCGTTGCAGCGGATCACCACCACCAATTCCGGCGATTTACTTTCTCTGGTACCGGTCGAACAAATTTGCCGTCTGGTGCGTGAGTCCGGGCGTGTGGCGGCTTACGGTATTGGCCCGGAAGGGCTGAGCATGGAAGACAGCCGCCGCATTGCGTTTCATATCCGCTTCAACCGGCCTTCTTCCCTGTTCGCCCGCTGCTGGCTGCTGGTGGAAGGGGAAACGGAAGTCTGGTTGCTGAACCAGCTGGCGCGACAATGTGGTTATCATTTTGAATCTGAGGGGATCAAGGTGATCGAGTTTGCGCAGTGCGGCCTGAAACCGTTGCTGCGTTTTGCCCGGCAAATGGGCATTGAGTGGCATGCGCTGGTCGATGGCGATGAGGCAGGGCGTAAATATGCGGCGACGGTGATGGCTAACGTGGAAAACCACGAAGATACTCTGCGTTACCGGCTGACCGCGTTACCTGCGCAGGATATTGAATACTTCCTGTATCGCGAGGGCTTTGAAGATGTTTATCGTAAGCATGCGGCGATACCGGAAAACGCGCCGATGTCGCCGAGGCGTATTATTGATAAAGCGATTCACCGCAGTTCGAAGCCGGATCTGGCGATTGACGTGGCAATGGCGGCATCTTTGCGGGGAACCTCATCGATTCCGCCCCTGTTGCGGCAGATGTTTTCCCGCGTGGCCTGGCTGGCACGCGGGAGAGCCGATTAAGCGGCCTGACTTTGGGCGACGGTGACTGGATTGCCATGTCCGCGGGTGAATGTCTGGCGGATCTGGCTTTCCAGGTCGTCTAACAGCAGATAACGGCGGCGGTACTCGGAACGGCGTTTGCTGGCGATCTCTTCCAGCGGACGGTGAGCTATCTGGCGCGGCAGATGGAAATATCCGTCTTCGCCCTGTCTGGCATCCAGCGTTTCCCAGAAGCTGTCGTAATCGGCAAACACCATCCCTTTGCGTTTTTTATAACGCGGATCCTCATAAATATGGGTGTGATTACCGACTGCAATCAGTTGCGTCATACCGGTCACATCCGCCAGCGTCGTCAGCGCCTCAATCACCAGACGTTTCGGGAACAAACCGTGACAGGCTTTGGTGGCCGACTGAATTTCCTGATGATCAACATGCGCGCGCGGCCCCTGCAATGCGCCGATAAACAGCGTCGGTTTCCCCTGATATTCAATAAAAGAGAACGTCACGATAGCAATCGGTTCGCCCTGCGGATTATTGAAAGACAGCGTGGCTTCGCCTTCTTTATCCAGACGGCTGACGGCGTTCAGGGTAATGGCGTAACGTTGTTCTTCTTTACCTGTCAGGGTGGCAATCGCCATCGGCTTTTTACTCAGATAGCCGTGATTAATGGCGTCCGGCAGGCAATGCTGAATCATGTCGTAATGATCGGTGATCCGTTTCAGAGCCTGCACCTGCGTGATATTGGCCGCCTGATAGGTGCGATGTAATTTCGCCGGCAGGGCGGGCATGGCGAACAAAATTTCATCACGCTGCGGGTGCTGCGCCAGATAATCGAGCAGCGCAAACGTTCTGCGCGGCTGCGTCAGGGTGCGGAAAAGGAATTTAAGGCGATAACGCGGTAATTTCCACGACGGTCCCGGCGTGATGCGGTTGGTGAGAAGTGCCTTCATCAACTGTAAGCCTGAAAGCGGGGCTTTTTCTACGCCAGGGTAGTGGAGAGTCGTCATGGTTTTTACCTGTTATTGACTGCCGGAATTTTGTTACCGACATTTCAACAGGAGATGGATAAACGACTGTGCAACGGGGGAAAATAGGGAGAAATTGAACGTGATTTGTTGAGATTGTGTTTAGATTTGATTTTATTTATGTCATGTCTTAGCAATCGGTGTCTAAAAAATGTACTTTATTTTCGTCAAGAGGACTTGAAGCCTGAGTCATTCTCCCCCATAAATAAAAATGCCAGTCAGTGAGTGACCGGCATTTGCAGTAGACGTGTTGTTTGATACGTGACGCTGAACCGGTCAGGCGACCGCTTCACTTTCCACTGGAATAATGAGACTGGCATGATCCCCCTTTGGGCCTTCATGAACGTCGAAATTGACCTGCTGGCCGGCTTTCAGAGTCCGGTAACCCTCCATCTGGATTGTGGAGTAGTGAGCGAAGATGTCTTCACCGCCATTTTGCGGGCAAATGAAGCCAAAGCCTTTAGCGTTATTGAACCATTTAACAGTACCCGTCTGCATGCTTCTTCATCCCTCTCATGACTAGTCTGGTAGTAAATAGATAAAGCCAGTTGAGTGAGCACGAAGGCCGAAACGTAGCGGATAAGCGCCTGTTCAGGCCGGACTAATCCCCGTTCTGCTCACGAATTTACACTCTAGTGGAATAGAGTTAGACGTCAAGGAATCGGCATTTGTCGCGGGGGAGCAGATAACCAAAGTTTGAAGCAGGTAACGCTATTGACATATTTTGTTAAATTTTCATCGGCGTTATCTGTTGCACGTAAGACATTTTGTGCAGCGGCAAGGTGAGGCCAGAGATGGTAAAATACGGTAATAACAACGTGAGGCTCTGCAGAAAGCTTTCATGTTGTGTCTCTGGCTTCCAATACGATCTTCACAGGTGATGAACAGGCAATGGGCAATAATCAAGACTGGCTAAATTTTGAGCATTTGGCGGCGGATAAGCAAAAGGATGAGGTAAAACCGCCATCTATGTATAAAGTTATATTAAACAACGACGATTACACTCCAATGGAATTTGTGATTGACGTTCTGCAAAAGTTCTTTTCTTATGATATTGAACGTGCAACGCAACTGATGCTCCAGGTGCACTATAGAGGCAAAGCGATATGCGGTGTTTATACAGCCGAAGTCGCGGAAACCAAGGTCGCACACGTAAATGAGTACGCCAAGGAGAATGAGCATCCGTTGCTGTGTACGCTGGAAAAAGCCTGATTAAGGCAATCTATTTGGGAGGTGCCTATGCTCAATCAAGAACTTGAACTCAGTCTCAACATGGCTTTCGCAAGAGCCCGTGAGCACCGGCATGAGTTTATGACCGTGGAGCACCTGTTGCTGGCGTTGCTCAGCAACCCTGCTGCCCGTGAAGCGCTTGAAGCTTGTACAGTCGATCTGGTGGCGTTACGCCAGGAGCTGGAAGCCTTCATCGAGCAAACCACACCCACCTTACCTGCCAGTGAAGAGGAACGTGACACCCAGCCTACGCTGAGTTTCCAGCGCGTTCTGCAACGTGCGGTATTCCACGTGCAATCTTCTGGCCGCAGCGAAGTGTCCGGCGCCAACGTTCTGGTCGCGATTTTCAGCGAACAGGAATCTCAGGCGGCCTATCTCCTGCGCAAACATGATGTCAGCCGCCTTGATGTGGTGAACTTTATTTCGCATGGCACCCGTAAAGATGAATCGGGCAGTCAGGCGCAAAACAATGCGGAAAACCCAGTTAACGAAGAGCAGTCGGCGGGGGAAGATCGTATGGAGAACTTCACCACTAATCTTAACCAATTAGCGCGTGTAGGTGGTATTGATCCGCTGATTGGCCGTGACAAAGAACTGGAGCGCGCCATTCAGGTGCTCTGCCGTCGCCGTAAGAACAACCCGCTGCTGGTGGGCGAATCCGGCGTAGGTAAAACCGCGATTGCCGAAGGTCTGGCATGGCGAATCGAGCAGGGCGATGTGCCGGAAGTGATGGCCGACTGCACCCTGTATTCTCTGGATATCGGTTCGTTGCTGGCAGGTACTAAATACCGCGGCGATTTTGAAAAACGTTTCAAATCTCTGCTTAAGCAACTGGAGCAGGATAAGAACAGCATCCTGTTTATTGATGAAATCCACACGATCATAGGTGCCGGTGCGGCATCGGGTGGTCAGGTGGATGCGGCAAACCTCATCAAACCATTGCTGTCGAGCGGGAAAATCCGCGTGATCGGTTCCACCACGTATCAAGAATTCAGCAATATCTTTGAGAAAGACCGTGCCCTGGCACGACGTTTCCAGAAAATTGATATTACTGAGCCAAGCGTGGAAGAAACGGTTCAGATCATTAACGGCCTGAAAACCAAATACGAAGCGCATCACGATGTGCGTTACACCGCCAAAGCGGTGCGTGCGGCGGTCGAGCTGTCGGTCAAATACATCAATGACCGTCATCTGCCGGACAAAGCCATCGACGTCATCGACGAAGCGGGCGCGCGCAGCCGGTTAATGCCGGTCAGCAAACGCAAGAAAACCGTTAACGTCAGCGATATCGAAAGCGTTGTGGCGCGTATTGCCCGCATTCCGGAAAAAACCGTGTCTGCGACTGACCGCGATGTGCTGAAAAATCTGGGCGACCGTCTGAAAATGCTGGTCTTCGGACAGGATCCTGCGATTGAAGCACTGACCGAGGCGATCAAAATGAGCCGCGCCGGTCTGGGTCAGGATCATAAGCCTGTCGGTTCGTTCCTGTTCGCCGGTCCGACCGGTGTGGGTAAAACGGAAGTCACGGTTCAACTGGCGAAAGCGCTGGATATCGAACTGCTGCGCTTTGATATGTCCGAATACATGGAGCGTCACACGGTCAGTCGCTTGATCGGCGCGCCTCCGGGATATGTCGGCTTTGATCAGGGGGGGTTGCTGACGGATGCGGTCCTTAAACATCCTCACGCCGTTGTGTTGCTCGATGAAATCGAGAAGGCGCACCCGGATGTCTTCAACCTGCTGTTGCAGGTGATGGATAACGGGACGCTGACCGATAACAACGGGCGCAAAGCGGACTTCCGTAACGTGATTCTGGTGATGACTACTAACGCCGGTGTGCGTGAAACGGAACGTAAATCGATTGGTCTGGTTCATCAGGATAACAGCCCTGATGCAATGGAAGAGATCAAACGTACCTTTACGCCGGAATTCCGTAACCGTCTGGACAACGTTATCTGGTTCAACCATCTGTCTACGGACGTTATCCAGCAGGTTGTCGATAAGTTTATCGTAGAACTGCAGGCGCAGCTGGATGCGAAAGGCGTTTCTCTGGAAGTCAGCGATGAAGCTCGCGACTGGCTGACCGTGAAAGGCTATGACCGTGCGATGGGTGCGCGTCCGATGACCCGTACCGTTCAGGAAAACCTGAAGAAACCCCTCGCCAACGAACTGCTGTTTGGTTCACTGGTAGACGGCGGTTCTGTCTCTGTGGCGCTGGATAAGGCGGCTGACAAGCTCACTTATCACTTCATGAGTGCGCAGAAGAAAAAACCGGAAGGTGCGGTGCATTAATTTTCATCTGTGATGAAAAAACAAAAGGCGATGTGAAAACATCGCCTTTTTTCTTTCTGAAACGCTTTATTAATTCAGGAATTAGTGGGGGATTTCAGAAAGGGTAGTGGAGCAAATAATAGAACAAAATGCCGGATTGCGGATACCACAAAACGCCCTTGCAACAGCAGGAAGGGCGAAGAGGGTATCCTCAGGTATCGCCAGAAAATCAGCGATGAGTGAGCCGCTTATTAACGGCTACGGAAGACAATGCGGCCTTTGCTCAGGTCGTACGGGGTCAGCTCAACAGTGACTTTGTCGCCCGTCAGGATGCGGATGTAGTTCTTACGCATTTTACCGGAGATGTGAGCGGTAACTACGTGTCCGTTTTCTAATTCTACGCGGAACATAGTGTTTGGCAGCGTATCAAGTACGGTGCCTTGCATTTCAATGTTGTCTTCTTTGGCCATCGAATCCTCTAGGTCTAACTACCATAGTTTTTAACCGGCAAGATAATGCCGAAAAACCCACATTATGTAAAGAAGTATGGTCCATGACCGCACCTATTCCCTATCCTTCGGGAACACCGGCAGGTCTTCATCATGTGGGGATAAGTCTTGTGGCAACCAGCAATCCGGCGCTAACGCGCGTTGCGAAAGTTCGGATAACTGCTGCAAAAATTGGCGGCGGGGGATCTCTCTCGCACCCAGCGACGCAGTGTGAGGGTTGAGCACCTGACAGTCAATCAGTTCTCCACCATTGCGGGAAAAATGTTGGCAAAAAACCATCAGTGCGGTCTTTGAGGCGTTTTCACGACGACTGAACATCGATTCCCCGCAAAACAATCCCCCCACTGATACACCGTATAATCCGCCAACCAGTTCATTACCTTCCCAGACTTCCACCGAATGCGCGCGTCCGGCTTCGTGTAATTCCTGATAACCGCGCTGAACCAGCGGGCCAATCCAGGTTCCGTCTTCACGCTGCATCGCACACGCACGGATCACCTTTTCAAACTGCTGGTTAAGCGTGAAACGAAAAGGCATTTTGCGCATAAACCGTTTCAGGCTCTTGCTGATATGGCGTTCTTCGGGAACTAAAATCGCGCGCGGATCAGGGGACCACCAGAGGATCATTTCGCCCGGTTCAAACCAAGGAAATACCCCATGCTGATATGCAGAAAGCAGCCGTGGAGCCGTCAGATCGCCCCCGATAGCCAGCAGGCCATTTGGATCCTGCAACGCAGTGTCAGGATCGGGGAAATGAACAGAATTGGCCTCAAGCTTAACTAACCGCATAGATCTCCTTATCCGGCGGCACGCTGGCCGCCGCTGAACTGGCAACTACGACGTCAGGTGCGTGACAAAAACCGCGCGTACCGGCCCTGTGCAGCAATTAACGACGTGTGATCACCTTGCTCCACAATCTGGCCTTCTTCCATGACGCAAATTCTGTCGAAAGTTTCCAGGCCGTGCAGCCGGTGCGTCACTAAGAGTAGCGTCTTATTCTGACAATGCTTGTGCAGCAGTGCCAAAATATGTTGTTCCGTTTCGGCATCCAGCCCTTCCGTCGGTTCGTCAAGCAGCCACAGCGGCGCGTTATGCAGCAAAGCACGCGCCAGCCCGATACGGCGCTGTTCGCCCCCGGAAAGCTGACGTCCGCCTTCACCCAGCCAGGCGTTCAGGCCTTCGTTTTCCAGCAGCACATGCAAATCCACTTGTCTCAGTGCGTCCGCGATTTGCTCATCGGTGCTTTGCGGCGCGGCCATGCGCAGGTTTTCGCGCAGCGTGGTGTTAAAGACGTGCGCGCGCTGGCTGACGACGGTGATCATCTTGCGCAGTGTCGCTTCGTCGTAATCGCCAATCGCCTGACCGTTGATTTCCAGCGTGCCGCTGCTGATATCCCAGCCGCGGGTCAGCAATTGCAGCAGGGTAGATTTACCACAACCGGTCTGGCCGAGCAGGGCGATATGTTCTCCGGCACGCACATCCAGTGTGATGTCTTTCAGCACCGGCAACGGTTGTCCCGGATAGGTGAAGTTCACATTTTGCAGCGACAGACTGACGTGTTCACCGGCAATCGGACCCTGCGCCGGGAAAGTCACATCGGCAGGCTGGTCGATAATCTGGCTGACGCGCTGAGCAGACGCGATGACTTGTCCCAGATGCTGGAATGCGGCAGCGACCGGCCCCAGCGCTTCGAAGGCGGCCAGAGGAGTAAACACGAACAAAGCAATCAGCGCGCCGGGTTGGGCAATGTTACCGATCCCGCCAGCGGCGAGCCACAGCATCAGCGTGACCGTCAGGCCGGCTGCTGCAATCACCATCGCCTGCGACAAACCGGTCAGTTTTGCCTGCTGCTGCTGGCGCAACATCCAGCGACGTTCGATATCGTTCATCTGCTGGCGGAACCGCTTCTGAGCGCCAAAGACCACCAGCTCGGACTGACCCTGTAACCAGGACGTCAGTTGCATGCGGTAATCACTGCGCAGCGCCGTCAGTTCACGGCCAGCGGGTTTACCTGCACGGTAGAAAATGACCGGCAGAAGCAGCATCAGCACCAGCATGATCGCGCCGAGCGTCAGCGCCAGTTTCACGTCGAGGAAACTCAGGCCAAACGTCACCAGCAGGATCACCACCAGCGCACTCACCAGCGGAGAAATCACCCGCAGGTATAAGTGATCCAGGGTATCGACATCAGCCACCAGTCGGTTCAGCAAATCGGCCTGACGAAAACGGGTAATACCACCCGGCGACAGCGGCATGATTTTGGTGAATGTAAATACGCGCAGATGCGCCAGCACGCGAAATGTCGCATCGTGGCTGACCAGACGCTCAGCGTACCGGCCTGCGGTACGAAATATCGCGGCCCCGCGTACACCCGCGGCAGGAAGCATGTAGTTGAAACTGTATAAACCGGCGGCACCTACAACGGCAGAGGCCGCCAGGAACCAGCCGGAAAGGGTCAGCAGCCCGATGCTTGCCAGTAAAGTGACGATAGCCAGAATGACACCGAGAGACAGGCGGAACCAGTGACGGCGATACAACGCGAGATAAGGCAGAAGAGTTTTCATGATTACAGCTCCTTATTTCGCTGAGAAAGCAGGCTGGCGAAGAGGCCCTTCTGAGCCACCAGCTGCGCGAAGGTTCCGCGCTCGGCGATCAGCCCTTTATCCATCACCCAGATTTCGTCGTAGTCTCGTGTATCTTCCAGCTGATGGGTCACCAGCAGGGATGTCTGCGCTTTTGAGGCGTCGCTCAGCGCACTCATCACCCGTTTTTCGCTGTGCGCATCGAGGCTGGCGGTCGGTTCATCGAGCAGTAATAAGCTGCACGGAGAGAGCAGGGCGCGGGCCACAGCGACACGCTGCGCCTGTCCGATAGATAACCGCGCCGCGCTGTCGCCCAGTTCGGTTTCCAGCCCCAGCGGTAACAGCGGCAGGAATTCATTCACATACGCCCGCTCAAGAGCAGACTGAAGCTGCTCATCGCTGACATCCGGGTGATTAAGCAAAATGTTGGTGCGTAAGGTCTGTTCAGGCAGATGTGGATTCTGGCCGACCCAGCTCAGTTGCTGACGCCATTGTTCGTTGCGCAATGATTTCAGTTCCATCCCGCTGGCGGTAACGGAGCCCTGATAAGGCAGGAAACCGAGCAGGACGTTCAGCAATGAACTTTTACCCGCACCGCTAAGTCCGACGATGGCGATTCGTTGTCCTGCCGGAATGCTGAAGGTCAGCGGGCCAGCCAGCGTTTTGCCTTGTGGCGACTGAACGATCAGGTCGCGGGCTTCCAGTTCGACGGTCTTTCCGGCCGGGAAATCCTGGTCACCGTCGCCCATATCGGCGCTTTCAGCGCTCAGGAACGTCACCAGACTTTCTGCTGCGCCGACAGCCTGCGCTTTGGCGTGATAAAACGCGCCCAGATCACGCAGAGGCTGGAAAAACTCCGGAGCCAGTATCAGTACCAGAAAACCGGCAAACAGGGTGACAGGTGTGCCGTAGCTGCCGAAATTGAGTTCGCCGAGATAGGAAAAACCAAAGTAAACCGCGACCACCGCGATTGAGATAGAGGCGAAGAATTCAAGTACCGCAGAAGATAAAAAGGCCAGCCGCAGGACGTCCATCGTGCGGGCACGAAAATGTTCCGTTGAGCGTTTAATCTGGCCAATTTCCGCTGTACCGCGATGAAACAGGCGAAGCGTATCCAGACCGCGCAGGCTGTCGAGGAAATTACCACTCAGGCGTGCCAGCGCCACAAAGTTACGACGGTTAGCATCGGCCGCACCCATACCGACCAGGGCCATGAACAGCGGAATAAGCGGCGCGGTAACGAGAAGAATCATTCCGGCAGCCCAGTTAATCGGGAAGATGCTGACCAGGATCAGCAGAGGAATAATACCGGCAAGGGCGATTTGGGGCAGATAGCGGGAATAGTAATCCTGCATATCTTCGATTTGTTCAAGAATGATGCTCGCCCAACTGCCCGCCGGTTTGCCCCGGATCCACGCAGGTCCGAGTTTTTCCAGACGATCCAGCACCAGTTTGCGCATTTCCTGACGGATAACGCGTCCGCAGATAAAGCCCACCTGTTCACGCAGCCAGGTGACGACAGCACGCAGCACAAATGTCAGTGCCATTAACAGGAAGCTTTGCAGCAGGGCATCACGCGGTGTGTGTTCAATGATCAGGCTGTGCAGTAATCCGGCCATCAGCCAGGCCTGTGCGAGGATCAGTAAACCAGAAAGCAGACCCAGCATCATAGACAGGCGGATCCAGCCTTTAGCGCGGGAGCTTTGTTGTTTTAACCAGCGGGTAAGTTCTTGTTGTCGTGTTTTATTCATCAGGCTTCAGTCTGTGCAGCAATCCGGATGGGAGGGCGCTCATGTTACATGCTCAGACCACAAACTGAAAATAAACTGAAAATAAGAAGAAGGCGGCCATTAAGCCGCCTCGTTTAAGGGCAATTTCCGCAGGGATGCTTATAGATCCGGGGCTTGCGATAAACCGTCCAGATAGCGTTCGGCATCCAGCGCGGCCATACAACCGGTTCCGGCAGAAGTGATCGCCTGACGGTAGATATGATCCATCACATCGCCCGCAGCGAAGACGCCCGGAATGCTGGTTTGTGTCGCATTGCCATGGGAACCGGACTGCACTTTGATGTAGCCGTCTTTCAGTTCCAGCTGACCGTCGAAAATGCCGGTATTCGGGCTGTGACCGATAGCGATGAACACACCGGCTACATCCACCTGAGATTTCTCGTCAGTACGAACATCCATCAGGCTGGCGCCGGTCACACCCATCTGATCGCCGACCACTTCGTTCAGGGTTTTGTGGGTATGCAGAACAATATTGCCGCTCGCCACTTTATCGTTCAGACGGTCTACCAGGATTTTTTCTGCACGGAAACTGTCGCGACGGTGGATCAGATGCACTTCAGAGGCAATGTTCGCCAGATAAAGCGCTTCTTCAACAGCAGTATTCCCGCCGCCTACGACTGCGACTTTCTGGTTACGGTAGAAGAAACCGTCACAGGTGGCGCAGGCTGACACGCCGCGACCCTTAAATGCTTCTTCTGAAGGCAGACCGATATAACGTGCGGATGCGCCGGTGGCGATGATCAGCGCGTCACAGGTGTATTCGCCGCTGTCACCGGTGAGGCGGAACGGACGGTTCTTCAGATCGACCTTGTTGATGTGGTCGAAAATAATCTCGGTATTAAATTTGGTCGCATGTTCGTGCATACGTTCCATCAGAGCCGGACCGGTCAGACCTTCAGGATCGCCTGGCCAGTTTTCGACTTCGGTGGTTGTGGTCAGCTGACCGCCTTTTTCCACACCCGTAATCAAAACCGGATTGAGGTTGGCGCGTGCTGCATAAACAGCTGCGGTATAACCCGCCGGACCCGAACCTAAAATCAATAATTTACTGTGTTTAACCGTACTCATGCGTAATTCATCTCCGCGGTAGCGACAAGCGATAGACCGATTGTAGGGAAAACGGCGCAGTAAAAAAAGCAAACTCAGATGTTGTTAACGATTTGTCTGATAGTTTTTACAGTGAAAGACGGGTAAAAAGGTTTCCGTCCCTGATTATCAGAGAGTTAACTGTTTGATGAACAGAGTGAAAAAACAACAGCGGGGGAGTTAGCCGCTGTGGAAGTTGTTTAACAGAGTGCGGACTTTTAGTCACATTTCACGGCAGGTTGTGGGGTTTTGACTGAAATATTTCGCGCACTGAGTTGTTATTGTTCATAGATAAAAGGTAGCTAAAAAGGGGGGTTCAGCTTTTCAGGCTGGCACGTTCTTCTGATTTTGCTTCTTTTACTTTGACAATCCGCTGTGCATTTGCGAAAACATCAGGGGAAGAAGAAATTAACTGCCTGTCTGCGACTTGAAATTATGCAATTGGCTGCTACCGGACCCGTTCTGGTGTCGCTTTTATGCGTTTTTGTTGCTGCAGGGTTTAGTGAATCTGGTTGGTTGTATGCAATCTATTAATTTCACAGGGTTATTTCTTTTGAGTATCCGTTTCATGGCCGTGTTCCTTTTGACAGGGGATCAACGCGGCTTTTGGATGCGTAAACCTTAATAATCGGGTCTTCGCTTGGGACAACCCTTAGACATTGAAGTTGGCTGGGGTATGGCAGGTGCAGGGAAGGACAGCAGAGAGACAATAATAATGGTAGACAACAAAAAGCGTCCGGGAAAAGATCTCGACCGTATTGACCGTAACATCCTCAACGAATTGCAAAAGGATGGCCGGATTTCAAACGTCGAGCTTTCCAAACGTGTGGGATTATCTCCAACTCCATGTCTGGAGCGCGTTCGTCGTCTGGAACGTCAGGGCTTCATCAATGGTTATACCGCATTGCTTAACCCGCATTATCTGGATGCCTCGTTGCTGGTGTTTGTTGAGATTACCCTCAACCGTGGCGCGCCGGATGTGTTTGAGCAATTTAACGCGGCAGTACAAAAACTCGAAGATATTCAGGAGTGTCACTTGGTTTCAGGGGACTTCGACTACTTATTGAAAACCCGCGTACCTGATATGTCCGCCTACCGTAAACTGTTAGGTGAGACTTTACTTCGTCTTCCAGGTGTTAACGACACCCGTACCTATGTGGTCATGGAAGAAGTAAAACAAACAAATCGCCTGGTCATCAAAACCCGGTAATTGTTCAGGTGCAAAACCTTGTAATTTTAGCTACACTCCTGTGTATCTATACAGCTATGGCGCCGGGGACTCTCGGCGCTGTTGCTTTTTCTCAGTTCACAGGAACCTGGAGAGCCTTTCTTGAGCCAGGAATATACAGAAGATAAAGAAGTTACCCTTAAAAAGCTGAGCAACAGTCGCCGTCTTCTGGAGGCTTTGCTGGTGGTGGTAGCGATTTTTGCTGCTTATTTAATGGCGGCATTAGTGAGTTTTAACCCCTCTGATCCAAGCTGGTCTCAGACCGCATGGCATGGGCCAATTCACAACTGGGGCGGTGGTGTGGGTGCCTGGATGGCCGACACGCTGTTCTTCATTTTTGGCGTATTTGGTTACGCTATTCCACCTATTATTCTGTGTCTTTGCTGGGCGGCGTTTCGTCAGCGAGACAATCAGGATTTCGTCGATTATTTTGCCCTTTCGCTGCGCCTTATCGGGACGCTGGCGCTCATTGTCACGTCTTGTGGTCTGGCATCAGTCAATATTGATGACCTTTACTACTTCGCTTCAGGCGGCGTGATCGGCAGTTTGTTAAGTACCGCAATGACGCCGTATTTTAACAATGTCGGTGCGACGCTGGTGCTGTTGTGCGTATGGGCGGCCGGACTGACTCTGTTTACCGGCTGGTCATGGCTGACGATCGCCGAGAAAATTGGTGGTGCCGTGCTCGGTGTTACCAATATCGTGACCAACCGCTCCCGTCGTGACGATGATTATGAGTACGACGAGCAGGATGATCCGTTACTGGAAGACGACGAAGCGAAACCGGTGGCTAAAGTGGCTCCGGCCGTCGCAGGCGCAGCGGCAACAGCAGCGATTCCTGCCGCCGCAGTGGCTGCTGAAACAGACGACGATGACGTGCTGTTCTCTGCGCCTTCTGTGAATGAACAACCGGTGGCACCTGTGCAATCGGCTACTGCTTCTGAACCGGCAGCGCCTGTCGCTGAACCCGCTGCGGTCGCGGATCCGGCGCCAGCAGCAGATCCTTACGCTGCACAACCGCCAGTGGCTGAGATTTCACCTTATCCGTCCACGCCGGTTTCAACTGCGCCGCCGCTCTACAACTTCGAAATCCCGGAAGAGACACCTGTGCCGCGCCATCCGCAGCCAGTGCAGCAATCGCCTTCTCCTGTGCCGGTTGAGCGTAATCAGGAAGATGGTCCGAGTCTCGGGAACTGGCAAACAGCGGTCGAACCTGGGCGTTCACCGTTTGATTTCAGTTCGCCGGTACCTGACGCCGCGCAGGCCGCCAGCGTCGCGGCTACGGCTGCACTTGCTACCGGTCTGGCTCAGGCCGGGCAGTCCGCGACATCTTCTGCTGCCAATACCTTTATGCCTGCTTTCAGCGCGGTGAGTGATGAAAACCCGCAGGTGAAAAAAGGCTTTGGTCCTGAATTGCCGCGTCCAAATCCGGTGCGTATTCCAACGCGTCGCGAACTGGCATCGTATGGCATTAAACTGCCGTCTCAGCGTATGGCTGAACAGCAGGAAAATACGCAGGCAACGGCACAGCAAAATACCGGACAGGAAACCTGGCATAACGATCCTCTGGCTCAGGCCGACGAAGAAGCTATGCAGGAAGCCGCATTGCAGCAGGCGTTTGCCGCTCAGCAGCAAGAGCGTTACGGCGATGCAGCGACTGAAAATGAACCGGATGCTGAAACCGCCTTGCAGGAAGCTGAATTACGCAATGCGTTCGCTGCCCGCGAGCAGGCGCGTTATCAGCAAGAGGTTGAACCGCAAAGTGGTCTGGTTCAGCATCATCATTCGCAGCAAAATCAGGAAGAAATTTCCCATTCTGCTGCCGATGACTTTGCTGCTGCCGCGATGAAACTCAGCCAGCACGATGCTTTCAGCTTCTCGCCAATGGCCGATTTGGTGGACGATACGCCTTCAGAGCCATTGTTCACGCTGCCAGCACAAGCGGAAGAAGAACCACAGCCTGCGGCATTTGCGCAGCAGCCTTATCAGCGCGCAGCGGCTTCTGAGCCGGTGCAACATGCGCAGGAATATACGGCACCTCGCCAGTCATCGCCATCGGCGCGGCCTGATATGGACAGCCTGATCCACCCGTTCCTGATGCGTAACGAACAGCCGCTGGTGAAACCGACCACGCCGCTGCCGTCGCTGGATTTGCTGACCTCGCCTCCGGCTGAAGCTGAGCCTGTGGACGAGTTCGCGCTGGAGCAGATGGGTAACCTGATTGAAGCCCGCCTGAACGATTACCGTATCAAAGCGGATGTCGTCGGGAAACTGCCTGGTCCGGTCATTACACGTTTCGAACTGGATCTGGCGCCGGGCGTTAAAGCCGCGCGTATTTCTAACCTTTCGCGAGACCTTGCACGTTCATTGTCTGCCGTTGCAGTTCGTGTTGTGGAAGTGATCCCAGGCAAGCCTTATGTCGGTCTGGAATTGCCAAACAAAAAGCGTCAGACCGTGTATCTGCGTGAAGTGCTGGACTGTGCGAAATTCAAAGAAAGCACGTCTCCGTTGACGATTGTGCTGGGTAAAGACATTTCAGGTGAGCCGGTTATCGCCGATTTGGCGAAAATGCCTCACTTGCTGGTGGCGGGTACAACCGGTTCAGGTAAGTCCGTCGGCGTGAACGCCATGATCCTGAGTATGCTGTATAAGTCCACGCCGGAAGATGTGCGCTTCATTATGATCGACCCGAAAATGCTCGAGTTGTCGGTATATGAAGGCATTCCGCATTTGCTGACGGAAGTCGTCACAGACATGAAAGATGCAGCCAATGCGCTGCGCTGGTGTGTCGGCGAGATGGAGCGTCGCTATAAACTGATGTCGGCGCTGGGCGTGCGTAATCTGGCGGGCTATAACGAGCGAATTCTGGAAGCGGAAGCGATGGGACGTCCAATCCCTGATCCGTTCTGGAAGCCGGGCGATGGCATGGCCGCAGAGCCGCCGTATCTGCAAAAAGAACCGTTTATCGTGGTGATGGTCGATGAGTTTGCCGACCTGATGATGACCGTCGGTAAAAAAGTTGAAGAACTGATCGCGCGTCTGGCCCAGAAAGCCCGTGCTGCCGGTATACACCTGGTGCTGGCGACGCAGCGTCCTTCTGTCGATGTCATTACCGGTCTGATTAAAGCAAACATCCCGACCCGTATTGCCTTTACGGTGTCGAGTAAAATCGACTCCCGTACCATTCTGGATCAGGGCGGCGCGGAATCGCTGTTGGGGATGGGTGACATGTTGTACATGGCGCCGAACTCCTCAATTCCGGTGCGTGTTCACGGGGCGTTTGTCCGTGACCAGGAAGTGCATGCGGTGGTTCAGGACTGGAAAGCACGCGGTCGTCCGAAATACATCGAAAGCATTGTTTCCGGTGGTGACGACGGTGAGGGTGGCGGTTTAGGTCTGGACGGCGATGAAGAACTTGATGCGCTGTTCGATCAGGCCGTCGCGTTCGTGGTCGATAAACGTCGTGCTTCGATTTCAGGCGTTCAGCGGCAGTTCCGTATCGGTTACAACCGCGCGGCGCGAATCGTTGAGCAAATGGAAGCGCAGGGCATTGTCAGCACACCGGGCCATAACGGCAACCGTGAAGTACTGGCACCTCCTTCGCACGAATAAATCGGTTCTGAAATGCCGGTATTTTGTTAAGAAGGGTCGCGAATGCGGCCCTTGTGCAAAGATGCGTAAAACTATTGTTTTTCAGATGATTGAGCTACCACCGGAGCGCTGCCTCGGATAGAGTTCGCACCATACGTCTTTTGCCTGTGTAAAAGGCATCGTCTGAAGTTTATGGATTTCTGAGGTAAGTATAAGAATGAAAAAATTGTTAATGGTAGGGTGTTTACTGACCGCATTTACCTCCGCTTCCGTATTAGCGGACGCCAGCAGTGATCTCAAATCCCGTCTGGGTAAACTCAATACTTTCCACGCCAGCTTCACGCAGACCGTCACCAGTGATGACGGTGCTGCCGTTCAGCAAGGCGAAGGTCAGCTGTGGGTAAAACGTCCGAACCTGTTTAACTGGCATATGACGACGCCGGATGAAAGCATTTTGGTTTCCGACGGTAAAACCCTGTGGTTCTACAACCCGTTCGTTGAACAGGTCACGGCGACCTGGTTGAAAAACGCAACCGGCAATACGCCGTTCATGCTGATCACCCGTAACGACAGCAGCGACTGGGCCAAATACAACGTGAAGCAAAAAGGCGATGACTTTGAATTAACGCCTAAAGCCGCGACCGGCAATCTGAAACAATTCGCGATCACAGTCACGCCAACCGGCACCATCAAAAGCTTTACTGCAGTTGAGCAGGATGGTCAGAAAAGTGCTTATACCCTCAAGGGTGAGCAAAACGCTGCTGTGGATGATGCTAAATTTAAATTTACTCCACCGAAGGGTGTGACGGTGGATGACCAGCGTCAGTGAGGTTAGTTTGAGTAATCTGTCACTCGATTTTTCCCAAAACGAATTTCAGCCACTGGCCGCCCGTATGCGGCCAGTTACCCTTGCAGAATATATCGGACAGCAGCATCTTTTAGCGCCGGGCAAACCATTGCCGCGGGCGATTGAAGCAGGCCAGTTGCATTCGATGATTTTGTGGGGACCGCCGGGCACCGGGAAAACGACGCTGGCAGAACTGATTGGCCGCTATGCTGACGCCGATGTTGAGCGTATCTCGGCGGTCACATCAGGCGTGAAAGATATTCGTGAAGCGATTGAACGCGCCCGGCAGAATCGTGATGCCGGGCGTCGTACGATTTTATTCGTCGACGAAGTCCATCGCTTCAACAAAAGTCAGCAGGACGCTTTCCTGCCGCATATCGAAGACGGCACTATTACGTTCATTGGTGCGACGACAGAAAACCCTTCGTTCGAACTCAATTCTGCATTGCTTTCCCGCGCCCGTGTTTATCTGCTGAAATCACTGACAGCGGAAGATATTGAGAAAGTGATTGATCAGGCACTGACCAACGCTGAGCGCGGTTATGCCAATGAAAAAATTCGTGTTCCGCCGGAAACCCGCCGCATGCTTTCAGAGCTGGTGAATGGTGACGCGCGCCGTGCGTTGAACAGTATTGAAATGATGGCCGATATGGCTGAAATCGACGCCAAAGGTTACCGGACATTAACGCCGGAATTGCTGACGGAAATTGCCGGTGAGCGCAGTGCGCGTTTCGATAATAAAGGCGACCGTTTTTACGATTTAATCTCTGCGTTGCATAAATCGGTACGGGGTTCATCGCCTGATGCGGCACTTTACTGGTACGCCAGAATTATCACCGCCGGTGGCGATCCGCTGTATGTGGCGCGCCGTTTGCTGGCGATTGCCTCCGAAGATGTCGGCAATGCAGATCCGCGTGGCATGCAGGTGGCGCTGGCTGCCTGGGATTGTTTTACCCGTGTTGGTCCGGCGGAAGGTGAGCGGGCGATTGCCCAGGCGATTGTGTATCTGGCATGTGCGCCGAAAAGTAATGCCGTATATACCGCGTTCAAATCGGCGATGCGCGATGCGCGCGAAATGGCCGATTTCGATGTACCAGAACATCTGCGCAATGCCCCGACAAAATTGATGAAAGAAATGGGGCTGGGTGCGGAGTACCGTTACGCGCATGACGAACCGAATGCCTATGCGGCGGGCGAAGACTATTTCCCACCTGAAATGGCCCGTACGCAGTATTATTACCCGACGTCACGCGGGCTTGAAGGTAAGATCGGCGAAAAGCTGGCCTGGCTTGCAGAACAAGATCAAAATAGCCCGACAAAACGCTACCGCTAACTTTATCGTTGCGGTAAGGTTACCCGTGATAACTCTTTGACACGCTGCCGTTTCAGTGAGCGTGCATCGTCAAAATAACATTCAATAAGACACGTACAGGATTAGCATGCTCGATCCCAATATGCTGCGTAATGAGCTAGACGCAGTTGCAGAAAAACTCGCTCGCAGAGGTTTTAAACTCGATGTGGAAACGCTGCGCTCTCAGGAAGAACGCCGCAAAGTCTTGCAGGTAGAAACGGAAACTCTCCAGGCTGAACGTAATGCACGATCGAAATCAATCGGTCAGGCAAAAGCCCGTGGCGAAGACATCGAACCCCTGCGTCTTGAAGTGAATACGCTGGGTGAGAAGCTGGATGCCGCAAAGGCTGAACTGGACGCATTGCAAAACGATATCCGTGATATTGCTTCTGCTATTCCGAACCTGCCAGATGATTCCGTGCCTGCCGGTAAAGACGAAAACGATAACCAGGAAGTAAGCCGCTGGGGTACGCCGCGTCAGTACGATTTCACTGTGCGTGATCACGTATCGCTGGGCGAAATGGCCGGTGGTCTTGATTTTGCCGCAGCCGTAAAACTGACAGGTGCGCGCTTTGTCGTGATGAAAGGGCAAATCGCTCGTATGCATCGCGCGCTGTCCCAGTTCATGCTGGACTTGCACACAGAAAAGCACGGCTATCTGGAAACGTACGTTCCGTATCTGGTCAATCAGGAAACGCTGTACGGTACCGGTCAGTTGCCTAAGTTTGGCGAAGATCTGTTCCATACCAAGCCGCTGGACGAAGAAGCGGGCAGCAGCAACTATGCGCTGATCCCGACGGCTGAAGTACCACTGACCAACCTGGCCCGTGATGAAATTCTTGAAGAAGAATCTCTGCCACTGAAGATGACGGCGCACACGCCGTGCTTCCGTTCAGAAGCCGGTTCTTATGGTCGTGATACCCGTGGTCTGATCCGTATGCACCAGTTCGACAAAGTCGAAATGGTACAGATCGTTCGTCCGGAAGAATCGATGGACGCGCTGGAAGAACTGACCGGTCATGCAGAAAAAGTACTTCAGTTGCTGAATCTACCATACCGTAAAGTGCTGCTGTGTACCGGTGACATGGGCTTTGGTTCATGCAAAACCTACGATCTGGAAGTCTGGCTGCCAGCGCAGGATACTTACCGCGAGATCTCCTCATGTTCAAACATGGGCGATTTCCAGGCTCGTCGTATGCAGGCACGTTGCCGCAGCAAAACCGACAAAAAACCGCGTCTGGTTCATACCCTGAACGGTTCTGGTCTGGCAGTGGGTCGTACGCTGGTGGCTGTGCTGGAAAACTATCAGCAAGCTGACGGCCGTATAGAAGTGCCGGAAGTATTACGTCCATATATGGGTGGTTTAGAATATATCGGCTAATCCCGCTATATATGCAGTAATATAACGAAAAAGCGCCTGCGGGCGCTTTTTTTATGCATAAAATCGTGCGTTGCGTTAAGAATTCCTCATTTGCCCCAATTCAACCCCTCCTTTATTGATAGCAGACAAAGTTTCCTACCTCCTTATTAGTAGTATCCATGCATTCTGAGTGGGTAACTACTTCATGACCGGAGCGGGAAAATGTCGGAAACAGAACCAGAAGTCATCACGATAAAAAGTGGTATCAGCCGCCGGACGCTGATGAAAACATCAACCCTGGCAGGGCTGGCCATTGCTGCGGGCGGCGTATCGCTGCCTTTTAGCCGTAAGGCACTGGCACAGGCCGTGGGGGATGCGAAAAACCCGGCAACTGAAGACAAAGTGGTCTGGGGAGCCTGTTCGGTCAACTGCGGCAGCCGCTGCGCACTGCGTTTGCATGTGCGTGATGACGAAGTTTATTGGGTTGAAACGGATAACACCGGACATGACGTCTACGGCGATCACCAGGTTCGCGCCTGTCTGCGTGGCCGCTCTATGCGTCGCCGCATGAACCATCCGGAGCGTTTGAATTACCCGATGAAGCGTGTCGGTAAACGGGGTGAAGGTAAATTCAAACGCATCAGCTGGGAAGAGGCCTTTGATGAAATCGCCAATAACCTGAAGCGTATTATCGCCAAATATGGCAACGAGGCCGTTTACATTAACTATACCTCCGGCGTCGTCGGCGGCAATATCACCCGTTCATCCCCTTACGCTTCGCTGGTTGCCCGCCTGATGAACTGCTACGGCGGCTTCCTCAGTCATTATGGTACTTACAGTACCGCGCAAATTTCCTGTGCGATGCCATACACTTACGGCAGCAATGACGGTAACAGCACGTCAGATATTGAAAACAGCAAGCTGGTGGTTCTTTTCGGTAATAATCCGGCTGAAACGCGTATGAGCGGCGGCGGGATCACTTATTACCTCGAGCAGGCGCGCCAGCGTTCTAACGCCCGTATGATCGTTATCGACCCACGTTATACCGATACCGCCGCCGGCCGTGAAGATGAATGGATCCCGATCCGTCCGGGTACCGATGCTGCGCTGGTCGCCGGTCTGGCGCACGTGCTGATCACCGAAAACATGGTCGACCAGCCGTTTCTCGATGCCTGTTGCGTGGGCTATGACGAGAAAACATTACCAGCGGATGCGCCTGCCAACAGCCATTACAAAGCGTACATTCTCGGACAGGGCGCAGATGCCACGGCTAAGACGCCGGAATGGGCATCGCGTATTACCGGTATTCCCGTGGATCGCATCATTAAACTGGCGCGGGAAATCGGGCAGGCAAAACCTGCTTATATCTCTCAGGGCTGGGGCCCGCAGCGCCAGGCCAATGGTGAACTGACCTCTCGCGCCATCGCCATGTTGCCAATTCTGACCGGCAACGTCGGGATTAATGGCGGCAACAGCGGCGCGCGTGAATCGACGTACACGATTACCATCGAACGCATGCCAGTGCTGGAAAACCCGGTGGAAACGCAGATTTCCTGTTTCAGCTGGACCGATGCAATTGCGCGCGGCCCGCAAATGACCGCCAAAGCCGACGGCGTTCGCGGTAAAGACAAGCTGGATGTGCCGATCAAGTTCATCTGGAACTATGCCGGTAACGCCATCACCAACCAGCATTCCGATATCAATAAAACCCACGACATTCTGCAGGATGACACTCAGTGCGAGATGATCGTCGTGCTGGAAAACTTCATGACTTCATCGGCGAAATACGCCGATATCCTGCTGCCGGATCTGATGACCGTCGAACAGGAAGACATTATCCCTAACGATTACGCCGGGAATATGGGGTACCTGATTTTCATTCAGCCGGCGACGTCTGCCAAATTTGAGCGCAAAGGCATTTACGAGATGATGAGCGAAGTGGCGCGTCGTCTTGGCCCGGATGTCTATAGCAAATTCACTGAAGGTCGTACGCAAAGTGAGTGGTTACAGTATCTCTACGCCAAAATGCTGGCGAAAGACCCGGCATTACCGGCTTACGAAGAACTGCGCAAAATGGGGATTTATAAACGTAAAGACCCGGCCGGGCATTTCGTGGCGTATAAAAAATTCCGCCAGGATCCTGCCGCCAATCCGCTGAAAACGCCTTCCGGAAAAATCGAAATTTACTCTTCCGCACTGGCGAAAATAGCCAGTGAATGGGAACTGCAAAAAGACGAAACCATCAGCCCGCTGCCGGTCTATGCCTCAACTTTCGAAGGTTGGGATGACCCAAAACGCAGCCAGTTTCCGCTCCAGATGTTCGGCTTCCACTACAAAGCCCGCACTCACTCTACCTACGGCAATATCGACATCTTACAGGCCGCCTGTCGCCAGGAAGTGTGGATAAACCCGCTGGATGCTAAAACCCGTAGCATCGAAAGCGGCGACAAAGTGAAAGTCTTTAACGACCGCGGCGAAGTGCGTGTGGCGGCGAAAGTTACGCCACGCATTATGCCTGGCGTGGTCGCTATGGGGCAGGGTGCATGGCATCAGGCCAATATGAGTGGTGATCGTGTTGACCATGGCGCTTGTATGAACACACTGACGACTCAACGACCGTCTCCGCTGGCGAAAGGCAATCCTCAGCATACGAATTTGATTCAAATAGAAAAAGTCTAAAGAAGCTACGGACCAAGAGCCCGGCTCAAAGACATGGTTGTTAAATTTTCGTTCTTCAGATAAGGGCGTTACGGAGTAAGCAATGTCGGATTTAAACAGTAAGAAAACGGGCTCAGGCGGCGGGATTAGCCGCCGTGACCTGGTCAAGGGGACTACACTCGCCGGTATGGCAGCTGCCGTCGGGGGCATATCGCTGCCATTTAAATCAATACGCGCCGAAACGCGTCAGGCTCCGGCTCAGGCTACGGATGAGAAAATCGTCTGGAGCGCCTGTACCGTCAACTGCGGCAGCCGCTGTCCGCTGAGAATGCATGTCGTCGATAACGAGATCCGTTATGTCGAAACCGATAACACGGGTGATGACGATTATGAGGGATTACATCAGGTTCGCGCCTGTCTGCGCGGGCGTTCCATGCGTCGCCGTGTTTATAACCCTGACCGTCTGAAATATCCGATGAAACGCGTTGGTAAACGTGGCGAAGGTAAATTCAAACGGATCACCTGGGACGAAGCCTTTGATACGCTGGCAGGCAGCCTGAAAGACATTATCCATCGTTATGGTAATGAAGCCATTTATCTCAATTACGGCACCGGCACGCTGGGCGGCACCATGACCCGTTCATGGCCGCCGGGCAAAACGCTGATTGCCCGCCTGATGAACTGCTGTGGCGGCTATCTGAATCATTATGGTGATTACAGTTCGGCGCAAATCGCTGCGGGTTTGAATTATACCTACGGTGGCTGGGCGGATGGCAACAGCCCGTCTGATATCGAAAACAGTAAACTGGTGGTGTTGTTCGGTAATAATCCGGGCGAAACACGCATGAGCGGTGGCGGCGTGACCTATTACCTCGAACAGGCACGTCAGCGTTCCAACGCCCGTATGATCATTGTTGATCCGCGTTATACCGATACCGGTGCCGGTCGTGAAGACGAGTGGGTACCGATCCGTCCGGGTACGGATGGCGCACTGGCCGCGGCACTGGCGCATGTCATGATCACCGAGAATCTGGTCGATCAGCCATTCCTCGATAAATATTGCGTTGGCTATGACGAAAAAACCCTACCGGCGGGCGTTGCGCAGAATGCGCATTATAAAGCCTATATCCTCGGAACGGGTCCTGACGGCGTAGCGAAAACGCCGGAATGGGCTTCTAAAATCACCGGTATCTCCGTCGATAAAATCGTTAAGCTTGGTCGTGAAATCGGTCAGGCGAAACCGGCCTTTATCACCCAAGGCTGGGGTCCGCAGCGCCATGCTAACGGTGAAATTGCGACACGCGCGATTGCGATGCTGGCAATTTTAACCGGCAATGTCGGCGTTCACGGTGGTAATTCCGGTGCCCGTGAAGGTTCGTACGAGATTCCGTTTGTTCGTATGCCAGCGCTGGAAAATCCGGTCGAGACCAGCATTTCCATGTTCATGTGGACGGACGCGATTGTTCGTGGTCCTGAAATGACGGCGACCAAAGACGGCGTGCGCGGAAAACCCAAGCTGGATGTGCCGATCAAATTTATCTGGAACTATGCAGGTAACTGTCTGATCAACCAGCACTCCGATATCAACCGCACCCACGATATCCTTCAGGATGACCAGCAATGCGAGATGATTGTGGTGATTGATAACCACATGACTTCTTCGGCGAAATACGCGGACATTATCCTGCCAGACTGTACCGCCTCTGAGCAGATGGATTTCTGCCTGGATGCGTCATGCGGCAACATGGATTACATCATTTTTGCCGATCAGGCGATCACGCCGCGTTTCCAGTGCAAAAATATTTATGAGATGACCAGCGAACTGTCCCGCCGCATGGGCGTTGAACAGCAGTTCACCGAAGGCCGCACGCAGGAAGAGTGGTTACGTCATTTGTACCAGCAATCCCGTGAGGCATTGCCGGAACTGCCAGATTTCGACACCTTCCGCAAACAGGGTATGTTCAAAAAACGCGATCCTGACCAACACCATGTGGCTTACAAAGCATTCCGTGAAGATCCGGCCGCCAACCCGCTGAGCACGCCTTCCGGCAAAATAGAAATCTACTCCGCTGAACTGGCGAAAATTGCCTCTGAATGGGAACTGTCCAAAGAAGATGTCATCGATCCGTTACCGGTTTACGCCGCTGGTTTCGAAAACTATGACGATCCGCTGGCCAGCAAATATCCGTTGCAGATGACCGGTTTCCACTACAAGGCGCGCGCTCACTCCACTTACGGCAATGTTGATGTGCTCAAAGCCGCATGCCGTCAGGAAATGTGGATCAACCCGATGGATGCCGCTCAGCGTGGCATTACCAACGGCGACATGATCCGTATTTTTAACGACCGTGGCGAAGTGCAGATTGCTGCCAAGGTTACACCGCGCATGATGCCAGGTGTTGTCGCATTGGGTGAGGGTGCCTGGTATTCCCCTGACAGCAAAAAAATCGACCGTGCGGGCAGCATCAACGTACTGACTTCTCAAAGACCTTCACCGCTGGCGAAAGGTAACCCCTCTCATACCAACCTTGTGCAAGTGGCTAAGGTTTAACGGAGTAAAACATGACAACTCAATATGGTTTTTATATTGACTCAAGCCGCTGCACAGGGTGCAAAACTTGTGAACTGGCCTGTAAAGATTTCAAAAACTTAACGCCGGACGTCAGTTTCCGCCGCATCTATGAATATGCCGGTGGCGACTGGCAGAAAGATGGCGACGGCTGGCATCAGGATGTCTTCGCGTATTATCTGTCGATTTCCTGCAACCACTGTGCGGATCCTGCCTGTACCAAAGTCTGTCCGAGCGGTGCAATGCACAAACGTGAAGATGGCTTTGTGGTCGTCAACGAAGATGTGTGCATCGGTTGCCGTTATTGCCACATGGCTTGCCCTTACGGCGCGCCGCAGTACAACGAAGCCAAAGGTCACATGACCAAATGTGATGGCTGCTATGAGCGCATTGCAGAGGGCAAGAAACCGATTTGTGTGGAATCCTGCCCGTTACGTGCGCTGGATATGGCGCCGATTGAAGAATTACGTGCGAAATACGGTGATCTGGCTGAAGTGGCTCCGTTGCCTGCTTCACATTTCACTCACCCAAATATCGTCATCAAACCCAATGCGAATTGCCGTCCTGTAGGTGATACCACGGGTTATCTGGCTAACCCGAAGGAGGTTTGAGATGGGAAACGGATGGCATGAATGGCCTTTAATGGTCTTTACGGTTCTGGGGCAATGTGTAGTTGGCGCATTTATCGTGCTGGCTATCGCGTTATTAACGCAACGCAGCAAGGAAGAAATCCGCCGGATCCATCTTTCAATGTTTTTCCTGTGGGTGCTGATGGCGATTGCGTTTATCGCTTCGGTTCTGCATCTGGGGTCTCCGCTGCGGGCATTTAATTCGCTCAACCGGCTCGGTGCTTCGCCGCTAAGTAATGAAATCGGCAGCGGGTCGTTCTTTTTTGCCTTAGGCGGGATTTACTGGCTGCTGGCGATGATTAACAAAATGCCGCGTGCACTGGGTAAAATCTGGTTAATTGTCACCATGCTGGCAGGTATCGGTTTTGTTTATGCGATGTGCCGTGTTTATGCAATAGATACCGTGCCGACCTGGAACAACGCCTATACCTTCTTCCATTTCGGTCTGACGGTACTGATCGGGGGGCCGGTTCTGGGGTATCTGCTGCTGCGTGGTGCGAATATCAATGGTTGCGGGCTGCGCCTGTTACCGGTCATCAGCCTTGTTGCGCTGATCGTGAGTATGGCGGTCGTTATGCTGCAAAGCGCCAGTCTGGCAGGCATCAACAGCTCGGTTCAGGCTGCCTCTGCGCTGATCCCGCAATACGGTTCGCTGTCAGTCTGGCGCCTGGTGCTGGTCGTTCTCGGTCTCGGCTGCTGGTTCTGCCCGCTGATTATGCGTAAGCGCCCGGCGCTGGTATCCATGATTCTGGCATTCGTGCTGGTCTTTGCGGGTGAGCTGATCGGCCGCGGGATTTTCTATGGTTTGCATATGACCGTAGGAATGGCTGTCAGCGGCTAATCGCAACGTATCAGATTCATCAGGGAACACGTTTCAAGTTGGGCGTGTTCCCGCTAATCAGGGTTAATTATGTCAGCAGAATCAATCAGTTTAACCGGTAAGGTCTTGGGCGCGATGCTGTATTATCCGCCGGCTACTCCTGAAGTGAGTGCCCTAATTACGTTACTTGAGACAAGTGACTGGGCCGAGTCATGGCCATGTGCGAGTGATGAAGCCAGGGCGCAGGCGGGCGAATGTTTCAGCCAGATTTCTACCGCAGATGAAAGTCTGGATGACGCTTATCAGCGCCTGTTTGTCGGCCCTTACGCGCTGCCTGCGCCGCCGTGGGGTTCCGTCTATCTGGATAAAGAATCCGTGGTGTTTGGCGATTCAACCCTGAACCTGCGCCAGTGGATGCGTGAAAACGGAGTTGAACCGCACCTGACTCAGGCTGAGCCGGAAGATCACATTGGCCTGTTGCTGATGATGGCTGCGTGGCTGGCTGAAAACTCTCCGGCATTGTTGAATGAATTTCTGACGATGCATTTGCTGCCGTGGGCGGGGCGTTATCTGGAATTACTGCGACAAAAAGCTGAGCATCCGTTTTATGTGGGTGTGGCTGTACTGGCCGAATCCACGATCTGTGGCTGGAAACAGCAACTGGGGCTGGAAGTGAACGCCGTGGATCTGTATTTCTGATGAGCGACTCACGCGACGCCTGCGATAACCGCTCCTTGATGAGCAGCAGAGAGGTCAGCCGCCGCGGATTATTCCGCGGTTTGTTGTCACCGGCAAAAAAGGTTGTCGAGCAGACCGCCTCTTCTGAGGAAACCCTGTTACACCGCCAGTATCCGCGTCCGCCACAAGCAATAGCAGAGCCGCTGTTTATACAAAAGTGTGATGGCTGTGGCCGCTGTGCAGAGGCCTGTCCGGTGGGTATTCTCAACATCCATGAAGGCAGGCCGACATTGGCCATCGAATACGCAGAATGTGATGCCTGTGGTGCGTGCACATCATCCTGCGAGAGTGGTGCGCTGGATGCCTCAGTCGTAATGGATACCGGTTTGCGTCCGGTGATTTTGCCGCAATGTCTGGGACGTATGGATGACTTGTGCAGGATGTGCGAAATTGCGTGTCCGCGCACGGCAATATTTTTTAATCAACAAAATCAACCTGCCGTCGATAGCGCAAAATGTAACGGTTGTGGGAAATGTAAACTCGTTTGTTATCATGGTGATATCATCTTGTCATTAAAGCATCATGATTCCTGATACTCATGCTTGATTAACGATTTCAATCATCAGTCTTCTGTTTGTGCTCCGGCTCATTTTTACCGGATTGACTTTTAAACCGCCAGTGGCATGATGCGCACAATTTATTCCTCTTTGTGGTCATCAACGTCCTATGTCCGCCTATTCTCGCCCCGTTTCTCTGCTATTGTGCGGACTCCTTCTGCTGACAATTTCTATTGCCGTTTTAAACACGCTGGTACCTCTGTGGCTCAGCCATGAACAACTGCCGACCTGGCAGGTCGGGCTGGTCAGCTCATCGTATTTTACCGGTAACCTGCTGGGAACTTTGCTCGCAGGCGGGCTGATTAAGCGCATTGGTTTCAACCGCAGCTACTATCTTTCCTGCGTAATATTTGCGGTAGCTACCGCCGGGCTGGCGCTTTCAATGAGCTTCTGGACCTGGGTATCGGCGCGTTTCGTGGCAGGTATTGGCTGTGCACTGATCTGGGTGGTGGTGGAAAGCGCGCTGTTACGTAGCGGCACTGTCAAAAACCGGGGCCAGCTGCTGGCGGCATATATGATCATGTATTACATCGGCACAGTGGCAGGGCAGTTGCTGGTCGGGACGGTGCCAACGGCAATCTTCAGCGTTCTGCCCTGGGTGACCGCGCTGATTGTGATTGCGATGCTGCCATTGCTGCTGACGCAAATTGAGGATCAGGACAGAGAACAGCCGCGCCATGCGGTGATGCCGATGTTCAGACGCCGTAATGCCCGTCTGGGGATTAACGGCTGCATTATTTCCGGCATTGTTCTTGGCTCACTCTACGGTCTGATGCCGCTGTTCCTGACGCATCAGGGAATGAGTGATGCGAATGTGGGTTACTGGATGGCATTGTTGGTCAGCGCGGGAATTATCGGTCAGTGGCCGGTAGGGCGTCTGGCTGATCGCTATGGTCGCCTGATGGTTTTACGCATCCAGATTTTTTGTGTCATCCTCGGCAGTATTGCGATGCTCAGTGGTTATGCGATGGCACCGACGCTGTTCATTTTAGGATGCGCGGGCTTCACGCTGTATCCGATCGCGATGTCGTGGGCATGTGAGAAAGTCAATGCGGATGAGTTGGTGGCGATGAATCAGGCTCTGCTGATGAGTTATACCATCGGCAGCCTTGCCGGACCGACGATGACCGCGATGCTGATGCAGAGTTATTCCGACCGCCTGCTGTTCGTGATGATCGCGGTGGTTTCGCTGGTCTATCTGGTGATGCTGATGCGCAAAGCGGATCATACGCATAACCCGGTTGCTACTGCCTGATACCCTTTATGCCCATTAAAAAAGACGCCAGATGGCGTCTTTTTTAATGGGCATAAAGGGTGATTAATAAATCACTTTATGACCGTAGCTAGCGAGAATATTTTTTACTCTTTCCATGATTTCTTTGGTTGGCGGATTGACGCCGTCCAGCCCGTATTTCTCACCCATCGCGGTCCATTTATGTTTGCCGAGCTCATGATATGGCAGCAACTCAATCTTCTCGATGTTGGTCATATCTTTGGTGAACTCACCCAGTTTATGCGCGGACTCGTCATCGTCTGACCAGCCTGGCACAACCACATAACGGATCCATGTGCGCTGATTACGTTTTGCCAGATAGCGGGCAAAGTCCAGCGTACGGTGGTTAGATACGCCCACCAGATTCTGGTGAATATCATCGTTCATCTGCTTGAGATCAAGCATAACCAGATCTGAGACATCCAGTAATTCGTCGATTACCGGATCATAACGGCGGACAAAACCGTTGGTGTCGAGGCACGTGTTAATCCCTTCTTTCTGGCAGGCACGGAACCAGTCACGCACAAATTCCGCCTGAAGGATTGCTTCACCACCAGACGCCGTCACACCACCGCCGGAAGCATTCATAAAGTGGCGATAGGTTACGACTTCTTTCATTAAATCATCGACATTGATCTCTTTCCCGCCGTGAGTGTCCCAGGTATCGCGGTTATGGCAATACATGCAACGCATCAGGCAACCCTGGAAGAAAACAATAAAACGGATACCTGGGCCGTCAACGGTGCCACAGGATTCATATGAGTGGATGCGACCTTGAACTGACATTGCGGGTTATTCTCCATATTGACCAATGAATAGCAGTCTAAATGTGCGGGTGCTGGCCTGGCAGAAATAAACTGGAAACCACAGGTTTATGATACCAGACAATCAATAAGGTTGATTGTCAGCAATGGCGGTACTGCTTTGCCAGAGGTCCACAACATATAGCGCTCTGGCAAAACAGACTGTCGTAAAGACAGTGCAGGGCAGGGAAGATGAAACAAAGGCTCCACGGTGTGGAGCCTTTTTATCAGACCAGATTACAAGGCTGAATTATTACAGGGACTTGGTGAAAGTACGGGTAATAACGTCTTGCTGCTGTTCTTTAGTCAGTGAGTTGAAACGCACTGCGTAGCCAGAAACACGGATGGTCAGCTGAGGATAGTTTTCAGGATGTTCCATCGCGTCTAACAGCATTTCGCGGTTCATCACGTTCACGTTCAGGTGTTGACCACCTTCGATCGACGCTTCGTGGTGGAAGTAACCATCCATCAGGCCAGCGAGGTTCGCTTTACGAACGTCGTCGTCTTTACCCAGCGCGTTTGGAACGATGGAGAAGGTATAAGAAATACCATCTTTCGCGTAAGCAAACGGCAGTTTAGCAACGGAAGTCAGAGAGGCAACAGCACCTTTCTGGTCACGCCCGTGCATTGGGTTAGCACCTGGACCAAATGGAGCGCCAGCGCGACGACCGTCTGGAGTGTTACCTGTTTTCTTACCATAAACCACGTTAGAGGTGATGGTCAGAACAGACTGAGTTGCTACAGCGCCACGGTAGGTACGCAGTTTCTGAATTTTCTTCATGAAACGTTCTACCAGGTCACAAGCGATGTCATCTACGCGAGAATCGTTGTTACCGAACTGTGGGTATTCGCCTTCGATTTTGAAGTCTACAGCCAGGCCGTCTTCGTCACGGATGGTGCTAACTTTTGCATATTTGATAGCAGACAGGGAGTCAGCAGCAACAGACAGACCTGCGATACCACATGCCATGGTGCGATAAACGTCACGGTCATGCAGAGCCATCAGCGATGCTTCATAGCTGTATTTGTCATGCATGTAGTGAATGATGTTCAGCGCAGTCACGTACTGTTTAGCCAACCAGTCCATGAAGTGATCCATGCGGTCCATGACTTTATCGAAGGTCAGGACTTCATCCATCATTGGTGCTTCTTTAGGACCCACCTGGATTTTCATTTTTTCATCAACGCCGCCGTTGATTGCGTACAACATGGTTTTCGCCAGGTTTGCACGAGCGCCGAAGAACTGCATTTGTTTACCCACAACCATCGGGCTCACACAACAAGCGATAGCATAGTCATCGTTGTTGAAGTCAGGACGCATCAGGTCATCGTTCTCATACTGTACAGATGAGGTATCGATAGACACTTTCGCTGCGTACTTTTTGAAGTTCATTGGCAGTTTTTCAGACCACAGAATGGTCATATTCGGCTCTGGTGAAGGCCCCATGGTGTACAGGGTATTCAGGAAGCGGAAGCTGCTTTTGGTAACCAGAGTACGGCCATCAACGCCCATACCTGCCAGAGATTCAGTTGCCCAGATTGGGTCACCGGAGAACAGTTCATCATATTCAGGAGTACGCAGGAAACGAACCATACGCAGTTTCATAACCAGGTGGTCAATCAGTTCCTGAGCTTGTTCTTCAGTCAGTTTGCCTGCTTTGATATCACGTTCGATGAACACGTCAAGGAAGGTAGATACGCGGCCGAAGGACATTGCAGCGCCGTTCTGAGATTTAACCGCAGCCAGGTAGCCGAAGTAAGTCCACTGAACTGCTTCTTGTGCGTTGGTCGCAGGACCAGAAATGTCGCAACCGTATTTAGCAGCCATTTCTTTAATCTGGCCCAGGGCACGGTGTTGTTCAGAGATTTCTTCACGCAGCTGGATGGTCATTTCCAGGTTTACGCCATTTTCCAGGTCGTCTTGCAGAGACTGGAATTGTGCGAATTTGTCAGCCATCAGGAAGTCAATACCGTACAGTGCAACGCGACGGTAGTCACCGATGATACGGCCACGGCCATACGCATCTGGCAGACCGGTCAGAACGCCAGACTTACGGCAGTTCAGGATGTCTTTGGTGTAAACATCAAATACGCCCTGGTTATGCGTTTTGCGGTAATCAGTGAAGATTTTTTTCAGCGCTGGATCCAGTTCACGGCCATAAACTTTGCATGAACCTTCGACCATTTTGATGCCGCCGAATGGGATCAGGGCACGTTTCAATGGCGCGTCAGTCTGCAGACCAACGATAGTTTCCAGAGGTTTGTTGATGTAACCAGCGTCGTGAGATATGATGGTAGCCGCAACGTCAGTATCGAAATCAACAGGAGCCTTGGTGCGGTTCTCCAGTTTGATACCATCCATTACTTTATCCCACAGGGTGGTTGTCGCTTGGGTAGCGCCAGCCAGGAAGGACTCATCACCTTCATACGGTGTGTAGTTCTTCTGAATGAAGTCACGGACATTTACGCCATTCTGCCATTCACCAGCACTAAAACCTTGCCATGCGTTGGTCAATTTTTCATTGAGCTTGGACATTTTGCACCTACCTTCTAATTTGGATTTCTTTAAAAATCACGTGTAAAACTGTCGTAACAAGAGTGCCACGCTGTATCAGTGGTGTTTCTCATCGCGAAGATATATGACCCAGTAAGTTAACCCTACCAGCAAACCTCCCCCGATGATGTTACCTATGGTCACAGGGATGAGATTGTCGATGATAAAGTTAGAGACGTTGAGTTCTGCGAATTGTGCCGTAGTTGTGCCGACTGCCTGCCAGAATTCTGGCGTCGCAAAATTCTTCACTACGATGCCTAAAGGGATCATGAACATGTTGGCAATGCTGTGCTCGAAACCGCTGGCAACAAACATCGCGACCGGTAATACCATGGCGAACATTTTGTCCATCAGGCTGCGGCCGGAATAACTCATCCAGACCGCCAGGCAAACCATCAGGTTCGCGAGGATCCCCAGACACACGGCTTCAACAAAGGTGTGATGCATTTTATGGTCAGCGGTTTGCAGGACATTAAGCCCCCACAAGCCATTATCGGCCATGTATTCACCCGAGAACCAAATCAGCGCCACAAAGAACAGGCATCCGAACAGGTTACCAATATAGACATTGAGCCAGTTGCGTGCCAGTTGCCCCCAGGTAATACGCCCGCTGGCTTTAGCGATAACAATAAGCACAGTGGAAGTAAACAGGTCTGCACCGCACACGACAACCAGCATTAAACCCAGTGAGAAGCAGATGCCCCCGACGAGTTTAGCGAGCCCATAAGGCACGGTTCCGGTGCCTGTGGTGGCAGTGATATAAAAAGCAAAGGCGATGGAAATAAAGACGCCAGCAGTAATGGCTAAAAAGAATGTTTTTAACGGCTGTTTGGTGGCTTTATAAACGCCGGCATCTTCAGCAACTTTTGCTGTAGCGGCGGGTAAAATCAGATCGAAGGGGTTGTCAGCTTTCACATTAACTCTCTTATTCAGGGCTATGTACTGCGCAACGAGATACTAGCAAAGCAGTATAACGTAAAAATTGACGTGGATCATACGAGGCGATTTTTGGTGGTTTTCAAACTACTACTGAAGAGGTGGTTTTACGGCTAACTATTTGAAATATAACCTATAAAAACATTTTAATTTTTACAAATAAAGTTGAGGATTCGCAAGGTTTTTTTCACCTGCGGGTAAATAATAAGGCTTCAATGTTAATTAATATCATCAATTTTAGTTTGTAAATTTCACTTTGTTTTAACGCATAAAAATAAGTGTCATATTTTGGTCTTAAAAACGACACACGGACATTATTTCGCGCGAAATTACACGTCATTTTAATGGCTGAGTCAAACCTTTGCGAATAAAGGGAGCAGCCTGAGCGCAGATCTTCTTTTGAATGTATAAACAAAAAAGCCAGCAGGAAATCCCGCTGGCTTCAATCAATTCATCACGTTTGTGTGATTACGCTTTCGACCAGTGGCGACGTTTTGCGATCTGGAGTTTTTCGTATGCGCCAAGCAGCGCCTGATGGGCTGGCAATGCTTTAAGTTCAGGATCAACGGCAAACAGGCTGTGGAAACGAACTTCACCGCTGATAGCCGCAGAAGCATCTTCAACCGCTTTCTGGCCGTACATTTTCACGAACGCATTGTAGTACTGCGCGGGCTCGCGATCTTCTTCCAGAGACAGTTGCAGCAGCGTTTGCAGGCAACGGTAATAGTTGTTGCGCTCATCGGTGTATACAGACGAGTTGAACTCGTGCGCCCATTCAGCCCAGGTCAGAGCCTGATCCAAATCACCACCGGCCAGTGCCAGCATCGATTTCAGTTCACCGACACGCAGCGTATACCAGCCGTTGTCTTTGCCGCTGGCAATGCCCAGCAGTTCACGCACGCGGGTAAAATCATCCAGACCTTCATCATCGAGCTGAGTGATCATCTCCAGATACGTTTCTTTCGGCAGGTCGCTGTCCGGCAACGCCAGCAGTTGATCACGCAGATGCGCGCCCATGCTGTTGTTCGCCAGCAGCAAATCTTCCGCAGGATAAATGTCGGACATACCCGGGACGATAATGCGGCAGGCATACACGTCCAGATGTTCGTAATCGGCGATATACACTTGTGCATCTTCTTTATCGAAGATAGCCATCAGGGTTGCGAATTCTTCTTCGGTGGTGCCGCTGAAGCTCCAGTCTGCAAACGGATAGTCTGCGTCCTGCTTGAACATGTCCCAGGAAATCAGACCGCTGGAATCGATGAAGTGGGTTTCCAGATTGGCGTGCTCGGCCACTTCTTCATCATCGAAAGTCGGTGCAGTAAAGACGTCCAGATCTTTCAGGCTGCGGCCTTGCAGCAGTTCGGTGACGGTACGCTCCAGTGCCACGCCGAAATCAGGATGTGCGCCAAAGGAAGCGAAACAAGTGCCGTTCGCCGGGTTGAACAGAACCACGCAAATAACCGGATAGTTACCGCCCAGAGAGGCGTCATAAGAAAGGATCGGGAAACCTTCTTCTTCCAGTTTAGCAATGGCTTCAACCACACCCGGATAGCGCGCCAGAACGTCAGCAGGAATTTCAGGCAGACTGATGGATTCAGCAATGATGCGGTTTTTAACGTAACGCTCGAAGACTTCTGACAGCCCCTGAACGCGCGCTTCATTCGCGGTGTTACCGGCAGACATTCCGTTAGAAACGTACAGGTTACCGATGATGTTCATCGGAATGTAAACGGTTTGCAGATCTGACTGGCGGGTAAACGGCAGGGCGCAGATACCGCGTTCAGGATTGCCGGATTGCAGGTCAATCAGATCGCCGGCAACCAGTTCCTTATCAGCATCATAAAAAGCGTGCAGACGTTCATCCAGAATGCCAGCTGGCAGGCTGTCATCTACCGGAAGAGGGAACCACTTCTCATTCGGATAATGGACAAAATCACCGTTGGCAATATCTTTGCCCAGATAGAAATCGGCAAAGAAATAGTTGGTCGACAGACGCTCAAAATATTCACCCAGAGCAGAAGCCAGAGCGGCTTTTTTGCTGGCGCCTTTACCGTTGGTGAAGCACAGCGGGCAGTCGCGGTCGCGAATATGCACTGACCAGACGTGGGGAACCGGGTTCAGCCACGAAGCTTCTTCGATATTAAAGCCGAGATCGGTGAGTTTTTGTTGGAAGCGGGAAATGGAGTCTTCCAGCGCCGCGTCTTTACCAGGAATAAAAGTTTGCGTCATTGAGTTCACTTTTGAGCGTGCTAAAAACGCGCAATGATACGGGGTTTTGCGTATTAGCTCCATGTATTCGTGTTAAGAATGTAATCGTTGTGTGAACTCAAAGGCTTGAGTCAGGAGGTGCTGTGGTCACACGCGAATCCTGTCACTCTACGCACAGATTATTCCGCTAAATCAGCGTTAAAAGGAGGAAAGAACCTTGTGACGCAGATCTCAACGCGCTTTATCAGGTCGTGAGGAATAACCGTTGCAGATGGCTTGTTTCGAATGATAAAACCGGTAAATTAAAGGTAACTATGTGGCTGTCTCAGAGAAGTGGTGAGGGGAAATGACTCAGGTTTATAATTTTAGTGCAGGTCCGGCAATGATCCCGGCTGAAGTGTTGCGTCGTGCGGAACAGGAACTTTGTAACTGGCACGGACTGGGTACCTCGGTGATGGAAATCAGTCACCGCAGTAAGGAGTTTATCCAGGTTGCTGAAGAGTCCGAAAAGGATATCCGTGATCTGCTGAACATTCCCTCTAACTATAAAGTGCTCTTTTGCCACGGCGGCGCACGCGCGCAATTTGCTGCGGTGCCCATGAACCTGCTGGGTGATAAGTCATCCGCCGATTACATTGATGGCGGTTACTGGGCGCATAGCGCAGTCAACGAAGCCAGGAAATATTGCACCCCGAATGTGATTGATGTCACGACTACCGTTGACGGTAAGCGCGGGATTCTGCCAATGAATGAATGGAAGCTGAATGCAGATTCCGCTTACGTTCATTACTGCCCTAATGAAACAATCGATGGTGTCGCTATCGATGAAATGCCTGATTTTGGTGACAAAATCGTCGTGGCGGATTATTCATCTTGCATTCTTTCCCGCCCGATTGATGTCAGCCGCTTTGGCGTGATTTATGCTGGCGCACAGAAAAACATCGGTCCTGCTGGCCTGACCCTGGTTATCGTTCGTGAAGACCTGTTGGGTAAAGCGCGTACTGAGTTGCCTTCTATTCTCGACTATACCGTTCTGGCTGAGAACGACTCCATGTTCAATACCCCGCCGACTTTCGCATGGTATTTATCTGGCATGGTATTCAAATGGCTGAAAGAACAGGGCGGGTTGCGTGAAATGGAAAAACGTAACCGTGCAAAAGCCGAACTCCTGTATGGTGCCATCGACCACACCGGTTTCTATCGTAACCCGGTAGCGGCGGCAAACCGTTCGTGGATGAACGTTCCTTTCCAAATGGCGGATGCTTCTCTGGACAAACTGTTCCTCGATCAGGCGCAGGAAGCCGGTCTGCATGCATTAAAAGGCCACCGTGTGGCTGGTGGTATGCGCGCATCTATTTATAATGCGATGCCGATTGAAGGCGTTAAAGCACTGACCGACTTCATGGCGGAGTTCGAAAAACGTCACGGCTAAGTGTGCTGGCTTTCGGGCCCGCAGAATGCTTAAGTAAGTAGCCTTAAAAATGACCCCGGCTCAATGTCCGGGGTCATTTTATGAAAAGAAGAATTGGAGAAAGAGTGGAATCCCTGACATTACAACCCGTTGCGCTGGTAAACGGCAGCATCAATTTACCCGGCTCAAAAAGTGTTTCTAACCGTGCGCTTTTGCTGGCTGCTTTTGCACAGGGCACTACCCGCCTGACTAATCTGCTCGACAGCGACGACGTGCGTCATATGCTTAATGCGCTGACTCAGCTGGGTGTAACGCACCGCTTATCGGCAAATCGCACTGAATGCGAAATTGATGGTCTGGGCACGGCTTTTTCCAATGCTAAAGGTCTGGAACTGTTCCTGGGTAACGCTGGCACCGCAATGCGTCCGCTGGCCGCTGCATTATGTCTGGGTGCGCAGGATGTCGTGCTGACTGGCGAGCCGCGGATGAAAGAGCGTCCCATTGGCCATCTGGTCGATGCACTTCGTCAGGGCGGTGCGCAGATTGATTATCTGGAGCAGGAAAATTATCCGCCACTGCGTTTACGCGGTGGATTTAGCGGTGGTGACGTCAGTGTTGATGGCAGCGTTTCCAGCCAGTTCCTGACTGCGCTGTTGATGACAGCTCCGCTGGCAGACAACGACACCACCATTCAGATAAAAGGTGAGCTGGTTTCCAAACCTTATATCGATATCACCCTGAACCTGATGAAAACTTTTGGTATCGAAGTGGAAAACCACCAGTATCAGAAATTCAGCATCAAAGGGCGTCAGCAATATGTGTCCCCGGGTTCTTATCTGGTCGAAGGCGATGCATCTTCTGCATCTTATTTCCTCGCAGCTGCCGCGATCAAAGGTGGTACCGTTCGTGTGACAGGTATCGGCAAAAACAGCATGCAGGGCGATATTCGTTTTGCAGACGTGCTGGAAAAAATGGGCGCAACCATTCACTGGGCGGACGATTACATTGAATGTACCCGTGGTGAGCTGAAAGGTATCGATATGGACATGAACCATATTCCTGATGCTGCGATGACCATTGCTACCGCTGCATTGTTTGCCGAAGGCCCGACGACCCTGCGTAATATTTATAACTGGCGTGTCAAAGAAACCGACCGTCTGGCGGCGATGGCGATTGAACTGCGTAAAGTTGGCGCGACGGTGGAAGAGGGCGAAGATTATATTCGCGTTGAACCGCCAAAGACTCTAAAGTTTGCCGAGATCGGAACCTATAATGATCACCGCATGGCGATGTGTTTCTCGCTGGTAGCGTTGTCAGATACGCCGGTGACTATTCTTGATCCAAAATGCACAGCGAAAACATTCCCGGACTATTTTGACCGTCTGGCGGGAATCAGCACTCTGGCATAGTCTTTGGCTGTGAATGCCACTGAACGAACGGACATCACAAGATGTCCGTTTTTGTTTTAAGGCTCAGAACCGTCCGCTTTTTAGGCAACTGAAAAATGTGGGGTAACAGTTGTCGTAAAGGCAGCGTATAATGCCGCTCCTGAATTAGTCGTCGAAGACTAATGAAGCGGGTATACCCCACCGAAAGGAGACAAAAATGACGGCTTTCGCCCCGGTAATCACCGTTGATGGGCCAAGTGGTGCAGGTAAAGGTACGTTGTGTAAAGCGCTGGCAGAAGCCTTTAACTGGCATCTGCTCGATTCCGGCGCGATTTACCGCGTACTGGCGCTGGCGGCTTTACATCACCAGGTTGATATTGTCTCAGAAGAGGCGCTCGTTCCGCTTGCCGCACATCTGGATGTTCGTTTTGTGGCTCAGGATGGGCAGTTACACGTTATTTTAGAAGGTGAGGATGTTACCAACGAAATCCGCACCGAAACGGTAGGGAATACTGCGTCACAGGCGGCGGCATTTCCCCGCGTTCGTGAAGCATTACTGCGCCGGCAGCGTGCATTTCGCGATACACCGGGCCTGATTGCCGATGGTCGTGACATGGGCACGGTGGTGTTCCCTGATGCACCTGTAAAGATATTTCTGGATGCCAGTTCCGAAGAGCGTGCAAACAGAAGAATGCTACAGTTGCAGGAAAAAGGCTTTAGTGTTAACTTTGAACGGCTTTTAGCCGAGATCAAAGAACGTGATGATCGTGATCGTAACAGATCTATTGCGCCTTTAGTGGCTGCTTCTGATGCGTTATTGCTGGATTCAACCAGCATGTCCATCGACGAAGTCATCGAAAAAGCGCTGGCTTATGCCACAGAAATTCTAGGATTGCCGCAAAAACAAACCCGGTAATCGAGCCGTAATCTGGTGCTGAAGAATATTCAGTGCCAGTTTTGGCTATAGTTTTTTTTAACCTCGCCGCAAGGATCTGTAGCGGGGCATTTGAAACAACCCCATCCAGCAGGAAGCCAGATGGACGTTAAACTTAAGAACCTAAAGATTATCAACATGACTGAATCTTTTGCTCAACTCTTTGAAGAATCCTTAAAAACAATCGAAACCCGTCCTGGTTCCATCGTTCGTGGTGTTGTTGTGTCAATCGACAAAGATATCGTACTGGTTGACGCCGGTCTGAAATCTGAGTCTGCAATCCCGGCAGAACAATTCAAAAACGCACAGGGCGAACTGGAAATCCAGGTTGGCGACGAAGTTGATGTTGCGCTGGACGCTGTTGAAGACGGCTTCGGTGAAACTCTGCTGTCCCGTGAAAAAGCTAAACGTCATGAAGCTTGGATCACGCTGGAAAAAGCTTACGAAGAATCTGCAACTGTTACCGGTGTTATCAACGGTAAAGTTAAAGGCGGTTTCACTGTTGAGCTGAACGGTATCCGTGCGTTCCTGCCAGGTTCACTGGTAGACGTTCGTCCTGTTCGCGACACGCTGCATCTCGAAGGCAAAGATCTTGAGTTCAAAGTCATCAAACTGGACCAGAAACGCAACAACGTTGTTGTTTCCCGTCGTGCAGTAATTGAGTCTGAGAACAGCGCAGAGCGCGATCAACTGCTGGAAAACCTGCAGGAAGGCATGGAAGTTAAAGGTATCGTTAAGAACCTCACTGACTACGGTGCATTCGTTGATCTGGGTGGCGTTGACGGCCTGCTGCACATCACTGACATGGCTTGGAAACGTGTTAAACACCCAAGCGAAATCGTTAATGTTGGCGATGAAATCACTGTTAAAGTCCTTAAGTTCGACCGCGAACGTACCCGTGTGTCACTGGGTCTGAAACAGCTGGGCGAAGATCCTTGGGTCGCTATCGCTAAACGTTACCCAGAAGGTACTAAACTGACTGGTCGCGTTACTAACCTGACTGATTACGGCTGCTTCGTAGAAATCGAAGAAGGCGTTGAAGGTCTGGTTCACGTTTCTGAAATGGATTGGACTAACAAAAACATCCACCCATCTAAAGTTGTTAACGTGGGCGATGTTGTTGAAGTTATGGTTCTGGATATCGACGAAGAACGTCGTCGTATCTCCCTGGGCCTGAAACAATGCAAAAACAACCCATGGCAGCAATTTGCAGAAACCCACAACAAGAACGACCGTGTTGAAGGTAAAATCAAGTCAATCACTGACTTCGGTATCTTCATTGGTCTGGACGGCGGCATCGACGGCCTGGTTCACCTGTCTGACATCTCCTGGAACGTTGCAGGCGAAGAAGCAGTACGTGAATACAAGAAAGGCGACGAAATCGCAGCTGTGGTCCTGCAAGTTGACGCAGAACGTGAGCGCATCTCCCTGGGCGTGAAACAACTGGCTGAAGATCCATTCAATAACTACCTGTCTGTTAACAAGAAAGGTACTATTGTTACTGGTAAAGTCACAGCAGTTGACGCCAAAGGTGCTACAGTTGAATTAGCTGGCGGCGTAGAAGGTTACCTGCGCGCTTCAGAAGCTTCTCGCGACCGTATTGAAGACGCAACTCTGGTTCTGAGCGTTGGTGATGAAGTTGAAGCTAAATTCACCGGTGTTGATCGTAAGAACCGCGTAGTAAGCCTGTCCGTCCGTGCTAAGGACGAAGCAGACGAGAAAGATGCAATCGCTGTTGTTAACAACAAACCAGACGAAAGCAACTTCTCTAACGCTATGGCTGAAGCGTTCAAAGCGGCAAAAGGCGAGTAATGACGGGGGGCGGCTCTGTCGCCCCGAAACGGTAGTTTAGCTGCAAAACTTGGAGGTACTATGACCAAGTCTGAACTTATTGAAAGACTTGCTGGCCAGCACTCTCATATCCCGGCGAAAGCTGTTGAGGATGCAGTGAAAGAGATGCTTGAGCATATGGCTGCAACCTTGGCTGATGGTGAACGCATCGAAATCCGTGGGTTTGGCAGTTTTTCTCTTCACTACCGTGCTCCGCGTGTTGGGCGCAACCCTAAAACGGGTGATAAAGTTGAGCTGGACGGCAAGTATGTCCCTCACTTTAAGCCAGGCAAAGAGTTGCGTGATCGCGCGAACATTTATGGCTAAGGCTTTAGCCTGAACATAAATGTCTGCCTATAGCGAACGTAAACGGTACCCTTCGGGGTGCCGTTTTTTTTTGCTCTTTTTGTCGATTCTTATCCCCTCAAACCCGGTCTCCTTTCGATATTTTGCGTAATGTCTCGCATTGACTCTCTCTTCTGCTTGTCCCTTTTTTGCCTGAAAATCATACTCCGCACCTGAAAGCGACCAAAGGGATTGGTGGTTAAACGTCAGGGAGCAAAAAATAAAAATCTCAACGGAGGAGGCTGCAGTTGCCGTCGTAACTGGCATGCTGCCACTGGTATTTCTTCCTCATATCCCTTCAGCAGGCTTTTTGGCGGCATTATGTGCCTTCGCCTGGGCGCTGGCCGCGAGGCAGCAAAAACTATTCAGGGTATTAGCGATAGCTTTGCTAAGTTTCAGCTGGGGGGCTTTCCAGGGAGGAGTTCAGATACAGCAGATAAATGCATTTCAGGGCACCTCCAGAAATGTCACTGCAACTTTGCAAACCATCAATCTGGGGAATGCCGGCGAACAATCCCAGTTCTTCAAAATTGAAATTCTTGATGGCCGGAGAGTCTTTCCACCGCTTATGTTCAGGGCAAAGTGGCATGAGGGAGGCGAAAGCCTTCAGGCTGGTCAGCGATGGCAAATGAAAGTCAGCTTACGTCCTGTTCATAGCCTGCTCGACGAAGGCGGCTTTGACGCGCAGCGCTGGGCGCTGTCTCAGCATGCGCCTTTGACCGCTACAATCCGAAACGCTGAGCTACTTGATAATAACAGCACCCTTCGTCAGCAATTTATCCACCGGGTACAGCAGGGGATGCCGCAACTGATAAATACGCCGGTGCTGGTGGCGTTGGCATTCGGAGAGAAAGGGCTAATTCAGGGACTAGAAAAGCTTCTTTTGCAGAGAACAGGCATCGCACATCTTGTGGCGATATCAGGGCTGCATATTGGTATTGCGGCCTTATTCGGCTGGTGGCTGGCGCGGGGATTGCAATTTTTTATGCCAGCAAGAATGATTAACTACCGCTTTCCGTTATTAGTCAGTGGAATATTCTTGCTGACCTATGCCTGGCTGTCGGGCGGAAATGCGCCTGCTTTGCGCGCGGCACTGGCGGTGTCAATGTGGCTGAGCCTGCGCTTTTTCCGCATCCGTTGTCATCCTTGGCAAATCTGGTTGTGGGGAGTGGCGTTGTTGCTGCTTTTAGATCCAATGAATCTGCTATCGGACAGTTTTTGGTTGTCCTGTTTTGCGGTGGCATCTCTGGTGTTTTGGTTTCAGTGGGCGCCACTCCCGCCCCGTTTCCAGCATGCGTGGCATTGGTCATTTTTGCGCTGGGGGCATCTACAGGCGGGCATGACTTTTCTGCTGTTGCCAATTCAAATTGGGATTTTCCACGGGGTTAATCTCTTTTCTTTCCTGGCTAATATGTGGGCTGTACCGGTTGTTTCACTGATCACCGTCCCTTTGGTGTTGTTGTCCTTGCTTGCTAATTTGCTGCCAGCGGGCTGGGTGGTTAGCGCGAAAATTATGGTTTGGAAGCTTGCTGATTCTACGTTGAGTCTGGCTATGTGGGGGATAAAACCTTTTGCTGGTGGCTGGACTCCGCTCGGTGAGTCGTTTCTGGTGTTAAGTCTTTTAGGATGGCCGATGATTATTTGCTGGCGCCTCCTCCCCGTTAAACACTCTTTTTCTTTGCTGCTTTCTTTGTGTGCTCTCTCTGTCACCTCGTTTATCAGGATCCCGGCGGAAAGGTGGCGGGTCGATATGCTGGACGTCGGCCATGGCCTTTCAGTTCTTATCAGCAGAAACGGAAAGGGGATACTGTACGACACCGGCAACCGGTGGGAGGGCGGTTCGGCCGCTGAGCAGAATATTATTCCTTTCCTGAATTGGCGAAATATCCAGCTGGAGCAGATAATTATCAGTCACAACGACATGGATCATCGTGGTGGGCTGGAAATCTTACAAGCCCGATATCCTGAGGCTACGCTTCGTCAAAGCTCAATATCCCCGCTGATTCACCTAAAATGTACTGCTGGCGAGCAATGGCATTGGCAAGGGCTGACGTTCAAAGTGATGTGGCCTGAGAAGATTGTCGCCGATGCGGGAAACAACGAAAGTTGCGTCATCCGCGTCAGTGAGGGGGCGTTTAGCATGCTGCTGACCGGCGATATTGAAGCGGAGGCAGAAAAGGCTCTTATCATGAAATGGCATCAGGATTTACAGGCGACGGTGCTCCAGGTCCCCCACCACGGGAGCAATACGTCGTCGACGCGGCCCTTTCTGCGAACGGTCAAACCCGTTACTGCACTCGCTTCTGCTTCACGTTTCAATAAATGGCATCTGCCCGCGCATAAAGTTGTTAGCAGATACAAGAAAGCCCGCTATGACTGGCATTCTACCTCTGAATCAGGCCAGTTAAGCCTGTTCATTTATGGCGATTATTGGACAATTAAAGGCTTACGCGAACAATTAAATCCCCGTTGGTACCACCGCCAGTTTGGAGTATCTGAAGATAATGAGTAGAATAGACCGCTATTTCTTTCGATGCTGGTTGATATTGCATGATGAACGATAAAGATCTCTCCACATGGCAGACATTCCGCCGCTTGTGGCCGATGATCACACCTTTTAAAGCCGGGCTTATCGCTGCGGCTATTGCGCTGGTCGCTAACGCCGCCAGTGATACTTTCATGCTGTCTTTGCTGAAGCCGCTGCTGGATGACGGTTTTGGTAAAGCTGACCGCTCAATTCTTCTCTGGATGCCACTGGTTGTTATCGGCCTGATGGTTGTTCGTGGTGTCAGTGGTTACATTTCCAGCTACTGCATTTCATGGGTTTCGGGCAAAGTGGTGATGCATATGCGCCGCCGTCTGTTCGGTCACATGATGAGAATGCCCGTTGCCTTCTTTGACCAGCAATCTACCGGTACCTTGCTTTCGCGCATTACCTATGATTCCGAACAGGTCGCGTCGTCTTCTTCCAGTGCACTGGTGACGGTCGTACGTGAAGGCGCGTCGATCATTGGTCTGTTTGCCATGATGTTCTATTACAGCTGGCAGCTGTCGGTGATCCTCGTAGTGATTGCGCCGATTGTGTCCATCGTTATCCGTGTGGTGTCTAAACGCTTTCGTAATATCAGTAAGTCGATGCAAAACACCATGGGGCAAGTGACAACCAGCGCTGAGCAGATGCTGAAAGGTCATAAAGAAGTGTTAATCTTCGGTGGTCAGAAAGTTGAAACCGCGCGTTTTGATAAAGTCAGTAACCGTATGCGCCAGCAGGGTATGCGGATGGTTTCTGCTTCTTCAATTTCAGACCCGATTATCCAGCTGATTGCTTCTCTGGCGCTGGCTTTCGTATTGTATGCGGCGAGCTTCCCGTCTGTTATGGAAACGCTTAGCGCAGGGACAATTACGGTCGTGTTCTCTTCCATGATTGCCCTGATGCGTCCGCTGAAATCACTGACTAACGTGAACTCTCAGTTCCAGCGCGGTATGGCTGCCTGTCAGACTCTGTTCTCCATTCTGGATATGGAACAGGAAAAAGATGAAGGCAAACTGGAAGTGAAACGTGTGAAAGGTGACGTTGAATTCAAAAATGTGACTTTCACTTATCCTGGTCGTGACATTCCGGCACTGCGTAATATTTCCTTCGACCTGCCTGAAGGGAAAACCGTGGCACTGGTTGGACGTTCCGGTTCTGGTAAATCGACCATCGCGAATTTGCTGACACGTTTCTATGACATTCAGGAAGGTAAAATCCTGATGGATGGGCATGATTTGCGTGAATACACTCTTTCGTCACTGCGTGATCAGGTTGCGCTGGTTTCACAGAACGTTCATTTGTTCAACGATACCATCGCCAACAACATCGCTTACGCCCGTACTGATATGTATTCCCGCGAAGAAATTGAAAAAGCGGCCACTATGGCGTATGCGATGGACTTCATCAGCAAAATGGATAAAGGGCTGGATACGGTCATTGGTGAGAATGGCGTTCTGCTTTCAGGCGGTCAGCGTCAGCGTATCGCCATTGCACGTGCCCTGTTACGTGACTCGCCTGTTCTGATCCTCGATGAAGCAACATCCGCGCTGGATACAGAGTCTGAGCGCGCTATTCAGGCCGCGCTGGATGAATTGCAAAAAAACCGTACCTCTCTGGTTATTGCTCACCG
>NZ_RAHH01000004.1 GCF_003602095.1 Rahnella woolbedingensis
TGTAAGTGCAGCGATGCATTGAGCTAACCAGTACTAATGACCCGAGAGGCTTAACCTTACAACACCAAAGGTGTTTTTGATTTGAGAGACAGGCTCGCAAGAGTAGATTTTCAGCTGAATGTTCCGAGATTGGTTCGTAGTGCAATCCTGATTTAAGGTGAGCGGTATGAATGAAACAGAATTTGCCTGGCGGCAGTAGCGCGGTGGTCCCACCTGACCCCATGCCGAACTCAGAAGTGAAACGCCGTAGCGCCGATGGTAGTGTGGGGTCTCCCCATGCGAGAGTAGGGAACTGCCAGGCATCAAATAAAGACAAAAGCCCCGTACGAAAGTGCGGGGCTTTTTTCTATGGAAAATTTGGTGGTTTTTGTTCGAAACCTGTTCGAAATGTTCATATATCTACCGATTTAACCCCGGTTTTTTATCGCGACTTTCTCCTCATCTCTCATCATTTATAACCAAAACATCTAAATTAATAACTGAAGCTGAAACATTTTCACTTACCACTTGCACGCTCGACATCTTAATCAAAACCCGTTATCTTCGGCTATCTAGAAGTCTAAACGTATAAATGGATGCAGTGAGGAAGTTGTTATGCCGATCCGGGTTCCAGATGAACTACCAGCCGTGAATTTCTTGCGCCATGAGAACGTCTTTGTCATGACGTCATCACGTGCGAAAACGCAGGAGATCCGTCCTCTTAAGGTGCTGGTTCTCAACCTGATGCCGAAGAAAATTGAGACAGAAAATCAGTTTTTACGGCTGCTTTCGAACTCTCCTCTGCAGATTGATGTGCAGCTGCTGCGCATTGATAGCCGCGAATCTAAAAATACCCCGGCTGAGCACCTGAATAACTTCTATTGTGATTTTGAAGACATTCAGCATGACAACTATGACGGCCTGATCGTCACCGGCGCGCCTCTGGGATTGGTCGATTTTTGCGACGTGGCTTACTGGCCTGAAATTGAGCGTGTCATTCACTGGGCGAAAGAGCATGTGACATCGACCCTGTTTGTTTGCTGGGCGGTCCAGGCTGCACTGAATGTGCTTTACGGGCTGCCAAAAATGACCCGCGACGCGAAGCTTTCAGGGGTTTACCCTCATCAGACGCTGCAACCACTGGCATTACTAACGCGTGGATTTGATGAAAGCTTTCTGGCACCTCATTCCCGTTATGCAGATTTTCCGGCTGATGTGCTCCGCCAGCATACTGATCTGGATATTTTCGCTGAATCTGAGGAGGCGGGAGCCTACCTCTTTGCCACGAAAGATAAACGCATGGCCTTTGTCACCGGCCATCCTGAATACGATGCAGGAACGCTGGCAGGTGAGTATCTGCGCGATGTGGCGGCGGGTTTATCGCCGGAAATGCCCTACAACTATTTTCCGCAGGATAACGCCGAGCTGTCACCGAAGGCAACCTGGCGGAGTCACGGACACCTGCTGTTCACTAACTGGCTGAATTATTACGTTTATCAGATCACGCCGTTTGATCTGCGGCAGATGAATCCAACCCTCGAGTAACTCTCTTTTTAATATTTGAGCAGACGATCTTAACGGTCGTCTGTTTACACTCTTTTTATCCCTGTGATCCTTTGGTCTGACCCCTGCCTTCTATACGCGCCTCTCTCCTGTTCGAAACCCATTACCATTTTATGGAAAAATAATTTCCCTCTATCTTATTGATTAAAAATAACACTTTTTTATTTTAAAAATAAAATGGAAATCGTTTTTGATTTTATGAGATTCCTGATTACGCTTAAATCTGTCGGGCAATAAATGACCAGAGAAAAATCGCCTCAGGATCATGAGTGCATCTCCGGTGTGTTTTCAACCGTAACAGCATCTGTTCAGTGAAGCGGTCTGGCAGATTAAGCAGATAAATCAGGAGAAAAACGATGTCAGAGCAAATTACCCGCAGTCAGCTTGGCTTCACGCGTCGTTTTGGTGAGAACGAAGCGCAAATTCTGACCGAAGAGGCCGTGGATTTTTTGTCCGAGCTGGTCGTGCGTTTTACCCCGCTGCGTAACCGCTTACTGGCCGATCGGATTGCCGTGCAGCAGAAGATAGATCAGGGCACGCTGCCTGATTTTATTTCGGAAACTCATTCCATAAAAAATTCAACCTGGAAAATACGCGGGATCCCGGCTGATTTGTTAGATCGCCGCGTAGAAATCACCGGTCCTGTCGAACGCAAAATGGTGATCAATGCGCTGAATGCCAATGTAAAAGTGTTTATGGCGGACTTTGAGGATTCGCTGGCTCCGGACTGGCAGAAAGTCATCGAAGGACAAATCAACTTACGCGATGCGGTGAACGGCACCATCAGCCACACCAATGAAGCCGGAAAGATTTATCAGCTCAAGCCCGATCCGGCAGTATTGATTTGCCGTGTGCGTGGTCTGCATTTGCCTGAAAAGCATGTGACCTGGCAGGGCGAGGCCATCCCCGGTTCACTGTTTGATTTTGTTTTGTACTTTTTCCACAACCACCGTGCCTTGCTGGCTAAAGGCAGCGGCCCCTATTTCTACCTGCCCAAAATGCAGTCTTATCATGAGGCTGACTGGTGGAGCCAGGTCTTCAGCTTTGCGGAGGAATACGCCGGATTATCCCGTGGGACGATCAAAGCCACAGTGCTGATTGAAACTCTGCCTGCTGTTTTCCAAATGGATGAAATCCTTTATCACCTGCGGGATCACATCGTCGGCCTGAACTGCGGTCGATGGGATTACATCTTCAGTTATATCAAAACGCTGAAAAATCACGCGAATCGCGTATTGCCTGACCGTCAGTCGGTGACCATGACTCAGCCTTTCCTGAACGCCTATTCCCGTTTGCTGATCAAAACCTGTCACCGCCGTGGCGCATTTGCGATGGGGGGCATGGCGGCATTTATCCCCAGCAAAGACGTTAAGCGTAACGAATGGGTGCTCAACAAAGTCCGTACCGACAAAGAGCTGGAAGCGAATAACGGACATGACGGTACCTGGATTGCACACCCGGGGTTGGCGGATACGGTACTCGAAGTGTTCGATAAGGCGCTGGGAACCCGCTCAAACCAGCTGAACGTATTACGCGAAGAAGATGCTGAAATCACCGCCGGACAATTGCTCGAACCTTGTCACGGCGAACGCACCGAAGAGGGCATGCGTGCCAATATTCGTGTGGCTGTGCAATACATTGAGGCCTGGATCTCCGGTAACGGCTGCGTGCCGATTTACGGGCTGATGGAAGATGCTGCTACCGCTGAAATCTCCCGCACGTCGATCTGGCAGTGGATCCATCATGGCAAAGCGCTCAATGACGGTCAGCCGGTCACCAAACCGCTGTTCCGCCGCATGCTCAACGAAGAAATTCTTGTGATCCAGCAGGAACTGGGAGAACAGCGTTTCAGCGCCGGTCGTTTTACACAGGCCGCCGCATTGATGGAAAAAATCACCACACAGGATGAACTGATCGACTTCCTGACACTGCCGGGCTATCAGCTGCTGGCCTGAGTTTTCTTACCCTACACATAAAAAGACCGGAGCATTTGCCATGAAAACGACCCGTACTCAGCAAATTCAGCAGCTTGAAGAAACCTGGAACCAGCCGCGCTGGAAAAATATCACCCGCCCTTACACAGCGGCAGAAGTGATCAGCCTGCGTGGCTCGGTCAATCCTGAATGCACGCTGGCCCAGCATGGCGCATCCCGCCTGTGGAATTTACTGCACGGCGCTTCACGAAAAGGCTATGTGAATTGCCTCGGCGCGCTGACCGGCGGGCAGGCTTTACAGCAGGCGAAAGCCGGGATAGAAGCCATTTATCTGTCCGGATGGCAGGTGGCTGCCGATGCCAATACGGCCTCCAGTATGTATCCCGATCAGTCGTTGTATCCGGTGAATTCGGTGCCTGAAGTGGTCGCGCGGATTAACAACACCTTTCGCCGTGCGGATCAGATCCAGTGGGCGAATAACATTGAGCCTGGTCAGCAGGGGTATACCGACTATTTTCTGCCGATTGTGGCCGATGCGGAAGCCGGTTTTGGTGGTGTACTCAATGCGTTTGAGTTGATGAAATCCATGATTGAAGCGGGTGCTGCTGCGGTTCATTTTGAAGATCAGCTTGCTGCCGTGAAAAAGTGCGGACATATGGGCGGCAAAGTTTTGGTGCCAACACAGGAAGCGGTGCAGAAGCTGGTTTCCGCACGCCTTGCCGCTGATGTTCTCGGTGTACCGACGCTTCTGGTGGCGCGTACCGATGCAGATGCCGCAGATTTACTGACATCCGACTGCGACCCTTATGACAGCCAGTTTATTACCGGCGAGAGAACGCATGAGGGGTTCTACAGAACGCATGCGGGTATTGAACAGGCTATCAGCCGCGGGCTGGCGTATGCGCCGTACGCTGACGTAGTGTGGTGCGAAACATCCACGCCAGACCTCAAACTGGCGCAGCGGTTTGCCCAAGCTATCCATGCCAAATTCCCGGGCAAACTGCTGGCCTACAACTGTTCGCCATCGTTTAACTGGAAGAAAAATCTCGACGATAAAACCATCGCCAGTTTCCAGGAGCAACTGGCCGCGATGGGATATCAGTACCAGTTCATCACGCTGGCGGGCATTCACAGCATGTGGTTCAACATGTTCGACCTGGCACATGCCTATGCACAAGGCGAAGGGATGAAACACTACGTTGAGAAAGTGCAGGAGCCGGAATTTGCAGCGGTCAGCCGTGGCTACACCTTTGCTTCGCATCAGCAGGAAGTGGGCACCGGTTATTTCGATAAAGTGACCAACATCATTCAGGGAGGACGATCTTCGGTGACTGCCTTAACCGGTTCTACCGAAGAACAGCAATTCTCCTCCACGTCGCACTGACTGCCTGTTACTGACTGTCTGTCGGCCCGGCGAAATCCGGGCCTTTTCCCTTATGGAGCCGCCATTATGCGTATAGAACTGTTGATTGCGCAGACTATTTTGCAGGGATTCGACGCACAGTATGGCCGTTTTCTCGAGGTGACAGCGGGGGCGCAACAACGCTTTGAAAATGCCAGCTGGCCGGCGGTACAGGCTGCGATGAAGCAGCGTATTCATTTGTATGACCACCATGTCGGACTGGTCGTCGCTCAGCTTAAATGCATCACCGGTCAGCACTTTTATGATGCTGCATTCCTGATCCGCATAAAGGAATGTTACTCCGAATTACTGCCTGATTATCCCCGGGCTGAAATCGCCGAAAGTTTCTTTAATTCAGTCTATTGCCGGATATTCAAACATCGTGATCTGACGGCGGACAAACTGTTTATTTTCAGCGAACAGCCCGCCCGGCGACCACAAATTTGCACCCGTCCCTTGTCACGCCAGTATCCGGTTCAGGGCAATCTGATCGCAGTATTATCAAAAGTGCTTAATGATTTGCCAGTGCGTTTATCGTGGGAAGATGCGAACCGCGACGTAGATTATATGGCTACGGCGTTGCAGCAGCGGTTTCCAACAGACTGGCTGGCGAGTGCTGATATTGAGATTGCCACCGAAATCTTTTATCGCAATAAGGCTGCGTGGATCATCGGGAAAATCCGCTCGGGTTCACGGGTATTTCCGTTGTTATTGCCGGTGCATCTGAGCCATCAGAGCCAGCTGTTTGTTGATGCCTGCCTGACCGATGGTCACGACGCCAGTATCGTTTTCGGTTTTGCCCGTTCGTATTTCATGGTTTATGCCCCTCAGCCCGGTGCGCTGGTGGAATGGCTGCGTGAGATTTTACCGGCGAAAACGACCGCTGAACTTTACAGCGCTATCGGCTGCCAGAAACATGCAAAAACAGAGTGTTACCGAGAGCATCTGCGCTTTATGGCGCAATCCGACGAGTCTTTTATTATTGCGCCTGGCGTCAAAGGTATGGTCATGCTGGTATTCACTCTGCCTGGCAGTGACCGCGTTTTCAAAGTGATAAAAGATAATTTTGCACCGCAGAAAGAAGTCACTGAAACACAGGTCATGGCCTGCTATCAGTTAGTGAAAGAGCATGATCGTGTAGGGCGGATGGCTGACACTCAGGAGTTCGAACATTTTGTTCTGCCGAAGAAAAATATCAGCCCGGAACTGATGGCCGAATTGCGACGCGAAGTGCCTGCCAAAATCGTAGATCTGGGTGACAGCATAGCGCTGCGCCATCTGTACATCGAACGGCGTATGACGCCGCTGAATTTATATCTGGAGCACGCCAGTGAGGCGCAGCTACATGATGTGATTGAAGAATACGGTAATGCCATCAAACAACTGGCCGCGGCGAATATTTTTCCCGGCGATATGTTGTTTAAGAATTTTGGCGTGACCCGTCATGGCCGGGTGGTATTTTATGACTACGACGAAATCTGCTACATGACTGAAGTAAATTTTCGCGATATCCCCGCGCCACGTTATCCGGAGGATGAACTGGCCAGTGAGCCCTGGTACAGCATTGCGCCGGGCGATGTTTTTCCGGAAGAATTCCGGCATTTTCTGTGCAGCGATAAACGTCTCGCTCAGATTTTTGAGTCACTACACGACGACCTGTTCAGCGCTGACTACTGGCGCGGTTTGCAGCAGCGGATCAGCGAAGGCCATGTCGAAGATGTCTTTGCTTATCGCCGTTCCCAGCGCTTTAGCCGTCGCTAAAGTGCGTCATCATCCCGCCACACTCCGGCGGGATATCAGCCTTCTGTCAGTGTTTCCCGCCACCGTAGGCCTGCGTAATTTCTTTTGCCGCATGAATAACCAGCGCACCCAACTCCGTCACCCGGTCATCGGTTATCCGCGAGAGGGGGCCTGAAATAGAAATCGCTGCGTACGCGTCGTTATGCTCGTCGTAAATGCAGGTCGCCACGCAGCGCAGCCCGAGCGCATGTTCTTCATCATCAAAGGCATAGCCGCGTTTACGTGTATCCGCCAGCTCCTGTTTCAGGTTTGCCGGAGATGTTTTTGTCAGCGGCGTATAACTGTGCAGACCAATTTTATGCAGCAACTTCACCAAACGTTCTTCCGGTAACGTCGAAAGAAACGCTTTACCGGCACCCGACGCATGCATCGGTAATTTCCCGCCAATCGGCGCTGACATTCTCATCAGCGCATTACACTGCACCTGATCGATGATGATTGCCTGATAATCACTGTGATCCAGCACCGCCAGATTCACGGTTTCGCCGGATTCTTCCATCAGGCGGCGTAACATCGGATGCACCATCGCCAGTAAATTCCGGCTTTGCAGGAAACTGCTGCCGACCACAAAAGCATGCGAACCAATGGTCCACAGGCCCAGATCACCAACCTGACGGACAAACCCTTGTTGCTGCATAGTCGTCAGCAAGCGGTGGGTGGTGGAATTAGGTAAACCGGCCTGTTGGGCCAGATCAGTCAGCGCTACGCTGCCCTGCGCTTCAGCAATGTATTCCAGTAACTTAAGGCCACGTGTCAGGGACTGAACCTGCCCGGTCGCGGCGCTGCCTGTTGCGGCAGCGGCTTTGGTTTTCTTAGCACGTTTGGCCGGAGCCGATACGGACATTGCCATGAGCCTGTTCCTTGTAAGATGCGCCAAACGCTGGCGAATAAAAGTCATTTTTGGAATTGGTTTTCGTTTTTACAGTATGGATCGCAACCTGCCTTTGCGCTCATCCGATGTGTTGCACTGTATTTGCGGGATGTCTTCCCGAATTGAAAAAGTCTCACGTCTGCGCGGGCTTTTGGCTGAGGAAGGTATGCTAGGATGTTGACCATAATTTCCGGTGCATGAATGAACAATTTGCCGGGTGTGAGTGACGGGTGATGAGGTGAAAGTGACAAATCGAGTTGAAGCGCTACACAAGCAACTGGCAGAGCGCATTTTGGTTCTGGACGGCGGCATGGGCACCATGATCCAAAGCTATCGCCTGGAAGAGGAAGATTACCGCGGCGAACGTTTTGCTGACTGGGAAAGCGATCTTAAAGGTAACAACGATCTTCTGGTGCTCTCAAAGCCTGAAGTGATCGTCGAGATCCATAACGGTTATCTTGCTGCTGGCGCCGATATCCTCGAAACCAACACTTTCAACTCCACCACGATTGCGATGGCTGATTACCATATGGAATCGCTGTCGGCTGAAATTAACTATCAGGCCGCGCGGCTGGCGCGGCAGTGCGCCGATGAATGGACTGCCCGCACGCCGGATAAACCCCGTTACGTCGCCGGCGTACTAGGCCCGACCAACCGCACGGCGTCGATTTCGCCTGACGTTAACGATCCCGCTTTCCGTAATGTGTCTTTCGATCAGCTGGTAGAAGCCTACCGCGAATCGACGCGCGCGCTGATTGAGGGCGGCGCAGATCTCATCATGATCGAAACCGTCTTCGATACGCTCAACGCCAAAGCCGCCACATTCGCCGTAGAAAGCGAGTTTGAAGCGATGGGCATCGTCTTGCCGGTGATGGTCTCCGGGACGATAACCGATGCTTCTGGTCGAACATTATCCGGCCAGACCACGGAAGCTTTTTACAACTCGCTGCGCCACGTTAAACCGCTCACTTTCGGTCTGAACTGTGCCCTGGGCCCGGATGAGTTGCGTCAGTATGTCGCTGAATTGTCGCGTATTGCAGAATGTTATGTCACGGCTCACCCGAACGCCGGGCTGCCTAACGCCTTCGGTGAATACGATCTGGAAGCCAAAGAAATGGCGGAGCACATAGCCGAATGGGCGCGCTCGGGTTTCCTGAATATTGTGGGTGGTTGCTGTGGTACCACGCCTGCGCATATTGCGGCGATGGTGAAAGCCGTCGAAGGTGTGCCGCCGCGTGCATTACCGACCATTCCTGTTGCCTGCCGCCTGGCGGGTCTGGAACCACTGACTATTGATCCCCAGACGCTGTTTGTGAACGTCGGCGAACGTACCAACGTCACCGGTTCTGCGCGCTTTAAACGACTGATCAAAGAAGAGAAGTATTCTGAAGCACTGGCCGTTGCCCGCCAGCAGGTTGAAAGTGGCGCGCAGATCATCGACATCAACATGGATGAAGGGATGCTCGACGCCGAAGCGGCGATGGTTCGTTTCCTCAGCCTGATTGCTGGTGAGCCGGATATCGCCCGTGTGCCAATCATGATCGACTCCTCCAAATGGGATGTCATTGAAAAAGGCCTGAAATGCATTCAGGGCAAAGGCATCGTTAACTCCATTTCGATGAAAGAGGGTGAGGAAGCCTTCCTGCATCACGCCCGCCTGGTTCGCCGCTATGGGGCCGCCGTGGTGGTCATGGCATTCGATGAAACCGGACAGGCGGATACCCGCGCCCGCAAAATTGAAATCTGCCGCCGTGCCTACAAATTGCTGACGGAAAAAGTCGGCTTCCCGCCGGAAGACATTATTTTCGACCCGAATATCTTTGCCGTCGCTACCGGCATTGAGGAACACAACAACTACGCCGTCGATTTCATCGAAGCCTGCGCCGATATCAAAGCACAACTGCCGCACGCGCTGATTTCAGGTGGTGTTTCCAACGTTTCATTCTCGTTCCGCGGTAACGAACCGGTGCGAGAAGCCATTCACGCCGTGTTCCTGTACCACGCTATCCGCAACGGCATGGATATGGGCATTGTCAACGCCGGTCAGTTGGCGATTTATGATGACTTACCGGCTGAACTGCGCGACGCCGTTGAAGACGTGATCCTCAACCGCCGTGACGATGGTACCGAGCGTCTGCTCGAAATGGCCGAAAAATACCGTGGCAGTAAGGACGATGGCGAAGCGAACAAACAGCAGGCGGAGTGGCGCAGCTGGGAAGTCAAAAAACGCCTCGAATACTCGCTGGTGAAAGGCATTACCGAATTTATCGAACTGGATACTGAAGAGTGCCGCCAGCTGGCTGCACGTCCTATCGAAGTGATCGAAGGCCCGCTGATGGACGGTATGAACGTCGTCGGTGACCTGTTTGGTGCCGGTAAAATGTTCCTGCCGCAGGTGGTCAAATCCGCACGCGTGATGAAACAGGCGGTGGCCTATCTGGAACCGTACATTGAAGCCAGCAAGGAAAAGGGCCAGACCAACGGCAAAATCCTGCTCGCGACGGTAAAAGGCGACGTGCATGACATCGGCAAAAATATCGTCGGCGTGGTGCTGCAATGTAATAACTACGAGATCATTGATCTCGGGGTGATGGTGCCGACCGACAAAATCCTGAAAACCGCCATCGAAGAAAACGTCGATATCATCGGACTTTCCGGGCTGATTACGCCGTCGCTCGACGAAATGGTTAACGTGGCGAAAGAAATGGAACGCCGTGGCTTTACCATGCCTTTGCTGATTGGCGGTGCGACCACATCCAAAGCGCACACCGCGGTTAAAATCGAACAAAACTACAGTGGCGCGACCTGCTACGTGCAAAACGCCTCGCGCTCTGTCGGCGTGGTATCTGCGTTGCTGTCAAAAGAGCAGCGTGACGCATTTATCGAACGGACGCGCAAAGAGTACGACACCGTGCGTATCCAGCATGCACGTAAAAAGCCGCGTACACCGCCGGTCAGTCTCGACGTGGCCCGCGATAACGCGACGACTATCGACTGGGATGATTACACGCCGCCGGTTGCCCATCGGCTGGGCATTCAGAAAGTGGAAGCCAGCATTGAAACGCTGCGTAATTACATCGACTGGACGCCGTTCTTCATGACCTGGTCGCTGGCCGGTAAATATCCGCGCATTCTGGAAGATGAAGTGGTCGGCGAAGAAGCGAAACGGCTGTTCCAGGATGCCAATGATCTGCTCGATAAACTCTCCGCAGAGAAGCTACTGAACCCGCGTGGTGTCGTCGGATTGTTCCCTGCGAACCGTAAAGGCGACGACATCGAAATCTACAGCGATGAACGCCGTACAGACGTGCTGGTGGTCAGCCATCATCTGCGTCAGCAAACGGAAAAAACAGATTTCGCCAACTACTGTCTGGCGGACTTTGTTGCGCCGAAATCCAGCGGTAAAAAAGATTACATGGGAGCGTTCGCCGTCACCGGCGGGCTGGAAGAAGATGCGCTGGCTGAGGCGTATGACAAGCAGCATGATGACTACAATAAAATCATGATTAAGGCGCTGGCAGACCGTCTGGCCGAAGCTTTCGCGGAATATCTGCATGAGAAAGTGCGTAAGGTTTACTGGGGTTTTGCGCCGACAGAAAACCTGAGCAATGAAGAGCTGATCCGCGAGAATTATCAGGGAATTCGCCCGGCTCCGGGTTATCCGGCCTGTCCTGAACACACTGAAAAAGGCCAGATCTGGAAACTGCTCGATGTTGAAACTAACACCGGTATGCAGCTGACCGAATCCTTTGCGATGTGGCCGGGCGCTGCGGTATCCGGCTGGTATTTCAGCCATCCTGACAGCAAATACTTCGCCGTGGCGCAGATTCAGCGCGATCAGGTCGAAGATTACGCCGCGCGTAAAAATATGCCAATTGGCGAAGTTGAACGCTGGCTGGCGCCAAACTTAGGTTACGACGCCGACTGATCCAGAATACTTCCGCTCTCTGGACGTGAAAACAGGCAGCAGAGTAAAGCGTCCGCGCCATGGATGGCGCAGTTCGGGCCCTCGTCCGGTTTCACCTTTCTTTAAATTAATTCACTTCCACATCAATGTGCAGCGCGTCATAGCGCCAGTATTCCAGATCGCAGTCGATCACCCGGTCATGCTGGTCACGGTTAATACGCGTGATAAACAGCGCCGGACTGCCTGAAGCCACTCTCAGCGCATGCGATGCTTCCTGAGGCAGCAACGTCGGCACCATATCGAACCGCACGCGTCCGTAATGAATGTCATAACGGGAAGCGTATAAATCTGTCAGCGATGTCGTGAGATCCGCATCGAGAATGCCCTGAAAATACACCGGATTAAGGTAATGCTCGACATACAGCACCGGGCGCTTGTCGATATAACGCAACCGGCGGATACAAATCACCTCGCTCCCTGACGGCAACAGCAGCTTCTGGCTGACCGTTTCACTGGCAACGCAGTTTTTCGCATCGATGACTTCGGTTTGCGCATGACGTCCCTGGTCTTTCGCCATCGCGTGAAAATGACTTCTTTGCAGCGGGTTGTAAACAATGCGCGGTGGGGAAACAAACCAGCCACGGCGTACTTCCCGGTAGATCAGCCCCTGCGCCTCGAGCTGGCTTAATGCTTCCCGTAATGTGATTCGGGTAGTGGAAAATTGTTCACTTAACGCCCGCTCAGAAGGCAGCCTTCCCTCGGCAGAAAATGCCCCGGTCGCAATACTTTCGCTCAATGCCTTGCAGATGACAGCAAGGGTGGTCTGCGATTCACTCATCGGTCAGCAAGCCTCATTTCAGTGCGTTTTTGCACCAATCCGACCCTTTGTCGTGTCAATAATGTGCGCCTGTTAACAGCTATAAGCTTAAAACTGCTGCTTTTTCACGCTGACATATAATTATCACAATTGAGCGTTAGATTGGCTTGGTTCTTGCTGGACTAGACCAGCACTTCACACACACTACCATCCGGAGCATCCGTTATGAAACAGTTGTTCGCTTCTGTGTTAACCAGCGCGCTTGTCCTCTCCGCTTCTTCGGCATTTGCCGCTGAACCCCCTGCTGCACTCCTCAAAGCGGCGCAAGCCGAAGGAACCGTAAACAGCGTCGGTATGCCTGATGACTGGGCAAACTGGAAAGCCACCTGGAGTGATCTGAATACCAAATACGGCCTGAAACACAGCGATACCGACATGAGCTCCGCACAGGAAATCGCGAAATTCCTCGCTGAAAAAGACAATGCCAGCGCTGATATTGGTGATGTGGGGGCGGCCTTTGGCCCGGTCGCGGTGTCGAAAGGCGTCACTCAGCCGTATAAACCGACCACCTGGGATCAGGTGCCTGACTGGGCAAAAGATAAAGACGGTATGTGGGCACTCGCTTACACCGGCACTATCGCGTTCATCATCGATAAGTCTCAGGTCAAAGACGAGCCGCACAGCTGGGCTGACCTGCTGAACAGCAAATACAAAGTCACCATCGGTGATGTGAGTACGGCGGCGCAGGCCGCGAACGGCGTGCTGGCGGCAACGTATGCGATGGGCGGGGATGAAAAGGATCTGAAACCAGGTCTGGAATATTTCGGCAAACTGGCGAAAGCAGGGCGTCTTAGCCTGACTAACCCGGTCATTGCTTCTCTGGAAAAAGGTGAAGTGCAGGTTGGCGTGGTCTGGGACTTCAACGGTCTGAGCTATCGCGACAAAATTGATAAAACCCGCTTTGACGTAGTGATCCCATCGGATGGCTCCATCACTTCCGGCTATACCACCATCATCAACAAATTCGGCAAGCACCCGAACGCCGCCAAACTGGCGCGTGAATACATCTTCTCAGATGCCGGTCAGATTAACTTAGCGCAGGGTTACGCCCGCCCAATCCGTGCTGATCACATCACTCTGCCAGAGGATGCAAAAGCCAAACTGCTGCCATCCAGCGAATACAAAAATGCTCATCCGATTGCCGATCCGGCTGCCTGGGATAAGAGCGCCAAAACCTTGCCTCGTCTGTGGCAGGAAAACGTCATGATCAACATGCAGCAGTAAGCCATTAAGAATTAATAAGAAAAACCGGACAGCGAAAGCATTGGTTCAATTACAACACCTGTTTGAGACGAAAGGCATACGCGTAATGAAGAGCATTCTGGTAGTACTCGACGGTCTGAATTATCAGGTCGCCAAAGACGCAATGGGTTATTTACAGGCCCAGTGTGCCGCAGGACGCGGCCGCTTGTATCAACTGGAGTGTGAACTGCCATCGCTGTCCCGGCCGCTTTATGAATGCATTCTCACCGGCATCACGCCGGTGGTGAGTGGCATTGTGCATAACCACGTTGACCGGTTATCGACACAACGCAGTATTTTCCACTATGCCCGTGATGCGGGCCTGACCACGGCTGCAGCGGCTTATCACTGGGTCAGCGAATTGTATAACCGCACGCCGTTTGACCCGCCGCGTGACCGCCATACCAGCGATGAATCGCTGGCCATTCAGCACGGTCATTTTTATTACGACGACGGCTACCCTGACTCACATTTGTTCGACGACGCAGAAAGCCTGCGCCGTCGCCACAATCCTGATTTTCTGCTGATCCACCCGATGAACATTGATGACGCGGGCCATAAATTTGGCCTGTCGACGCCGCAATACCGCAACAAAGCGCGGACGGCGGACGGCATACTTTCGTGCTATCTGGGCGACTGGCTGGAGGGGGGTTATCAGGTAATCGTGACCGCCGATCACGGCATGAACGATGACCGCAGCCACGGCGGTATTTTGCCGGAAGAGCGCCAGGTGCCGCTGTTTGTATTCGGCAGCGCGTTCAGTTTTAAAGACGCCGCACCGTTGCAAACTGAGCTGTGCGGAACCGTTTGTCAGATACTTAATATTGCCCACGACAAGCCACATTGCGCGGCATTACTGGCCTGAATCCCTTCACTTTTAAAGGATAACCGATGAAAGCTAAGTGGATTGCAGCGCTGTTTATGTTGCCGTTTCTGGTGTTTTTCGTCGCATTTCAGCTGGCGCCACTGGCCTGGATTGCGGTGAGCAGCTTTTACAGCGAAACCTATGAAGCCTGGGGACTGGGCAATTACAGCGACATTCTGACTTCTCCGTTTTATTTACAGGCGATGCGTTTCTCGCTGGATATCTCGATCTGGTCGAGTTTGTACGGTTTGATTATCGCGTTAGTGGGCAGTTACTCACTTCGCCAGCTAGGCCCGACAAAGCTTCATGATTTCGTCATGTCGTTCACCAACATGACCAGCAACTTCGCGGGCGTGCCGCTGGCTTTTGCTTTCGTCATTCTGCTTGGCCTGAACGGCTGTCTGACGTTGCTGCTGCGCAAATATGGGCTGATGGAGCATTTCGACCTGTATTCGAAAGACGGGCTGATAGTGCTCTATACCTATTTCCAGATCCCGCTTGGCGTATTGCTGATGTATCCGGCGTTCGATGCCCTGCGCGAAGACTGGCGCGAATCGGCGGCATTACTCGGTGCGGGGCGCTGGAGTTACTGGCGATATATCGGCATGCCGGTTCTGTTCCCGGCTCTGCTGGGGACCTTTGTGATTTTGCTCGCAAACGCACTGGGTGCGTACGCCACGGTCTACGCACTGACGACCGGTAATTTCAACGTGGTACCGGTACGTATCGCTGCGCTGGTGTCGGGAGATATTTCTCTCGACCCGAATATGGGCAGTGCGCTGGCAATGTTACTGGTGGTGCTGATGGCGTTTATCACGCTTGTCCATCAGTGGCTATTGCGTAAAAGTTATCTCAGTCAGCGCAGCTGATTGCCGGAAAAAGGAACGTAAGATGTCGCGGTCTGAAGCGATTTACCACCGTGTGGTGATCTGGGTTTTACTGATTGTTCTGATGCTGCCGCTGCTGGCGACGCTGGTGTATGCGCTGGTGCTGGAGTGGGGCGCCACCATTTTGCCCAGCGGCTTTACGCTCAAATGGCTGGTGGAACTGTGGAGCGATCCGCGTTTCCTGATTGCACTCTGGCACTCGCTGCTGGTGTGTTTCGGCACGCTTTTCCTGTCGCTGGTGCTGATCCTGCCCCTGATGTTTGTGATTGCTTACTATTTCCCGAAGCTCGACGCACTGATGAATATCCTGATCCTGCTGCCGTTCGCCGTGCCGCCGGTGGTGTCATCTGTGGGGCTGATGCAGCTCTATTCCGCTGAGCCGCTGGCGCTGACCGGTACGCCGTGGATCCTGATTGGCTGTTACTTCACCATCGCGCTGCCGTTTATCTATCGTGCCATCTCCAACAACATGCAGGCCATCAATCTGCGCGACCTGATGGATGCGGCACATCTTCTCGGTGCCAGCACCTGGAAGGCCGCGCTGCTGGTGGTGTTACCGAACTTACGCAAGGGCGGAATGATCGCCGTATTGCTGTCGTTCTCGTTCCTGATCGGGGAATTTGTGTTCGCCAACCTGCTGGCGGGCAGCCGTTATGAAACGGTGCAGGTTTATCTCTATAACATGCGCAATGGCAGCGGCCATTTCACCAGCGCATTGGTCATCTCCTATTTCATGGTTGTCCTGATTTTCACCTGGGTGGCGAACATGCTGAACAAAGGAAAGAGCTGATTATGTCGTATTTGCAGGTCACTCAACTCAACAAGTCTTACGGTCCGACGCAGATTTTCAATAACATTGATTTCTCGGCTGAAGAAGGCGAATTCGTCACGTTGCTGGGGCCAAGCGGCTGCGGCAAATCCACTCTGCTGCGCTGTCTGGCCGGGCTGACGTCGGTCGATAGCGGAAAAATTGTGATTCAGGGGCAGGATATTGTGCCCCTGCCGCCACAGCAGCGCGGCATCGGCATGGTCTTCCAGAGCTATGCGCTGTTCCCGAATATGACGGTGGAAGCTAATGTCGCGTTTGGTTTGAAAATGCAGAGGATACCGGCTTGCGACCTGCATCGCCGCGTCGGTGATGTGCTGGAACTGGTGGAAATGAACGATTACGCCAAACGTTATCCGCATCAGCTTTCAGGTGGTCAGTGTCAGCGTGTGGCGCTGGCACGCTCGCTGGTGACGCAGCCGCGCCTGCTGCTGCTCGATGAGCCCCTTTCTGCGCTCGATGCCCGTATCCGTAGGCATCTGCGCGAGCAAATTCGCCGTATTCAGCGCGAAATGAACCTGACGGCGATTTTCGTGACTCACGATCAGGAAGAGGCGCTGACCATGTCAGACCGGATTGTGCTGATGAACAAAGGACAAATCGTCCAAAATGCCGATGCCGAAACCCTGTATACTGAACCAGTGGATGCTTTTGCAGCAGGCTTTATCGGCAGCTACAACCTGCTGAGCGCTGAACAGGCGATGGCGCTGACCGGCATTACTTACGCGGGCCGCGTCGCCATCCGTCCGGAGTCGGTCACGATAAGTGAGCTCAATGAAGGCATTCCGGCTAAAATTCTCAGTCACAGTCTGCTCGGCAACGTGGTGCGCTATCGTGTATTAGCGCACGGTGTCGAGCTTTCTGTGGATGTCTTAAACCGTTCTGTGGCCTCACTTCGCGCCGATGGCAGCGATATTGGTCTACAGTTAGATCTTGTTACGTTACGGGAAGTTGCATGAAACTGGCGCTGTTTGATCTCGATGAAACCCTGATTAGCGGCGACTGTTCCAGTCTCTGGTCTGCCTACATGGTGGCGAATGGCTGGGTGGCGGATGAGCAGGCTTTCCTGCAACAAGATGCTGCGCTTATGCAACAATATGCCCGGGGTAAGATGGATATGCAGGAGTACATGCGATGTACTCTGGTGCCGCTTACCGGACGCAGCGAAACTGACGTGGCGGCGATGGTCGCAGGTTATATTCAGGATATTATTGCACCGCGCATTTATGCGCAGGCGCGTGAGTGTCTGGCCGCTCACCGCGCACAGGGCGACCGGACGGTGATTATTTCCGCCTCCGGCGAGCATCTGGTGCAGCCGATTGCCCGTTTTCTCGGTGTTAAGGAAACGCTGGCGATTGGTGTGGAAATTAAAGACGGGCGCTTTACCGGCGCCACGCAGGGGACGATGACCTATCGCGAAGGTAAAGTGTCGCGTTTAATGGAACTCATCAATCAGGACGATTCCCTGCTGCAACAAGCCAGTTTCTATTCGGATTCTCATAATGATCTGCCCTTGCTGACCCGTGTCGGTCAGCCGGTGGCCGTGAATCCGGACGCCATCCTGCTCAAGCACGCCCGGCAGGCAGGATGGCCGGTCTATGCCTGGCGTTAATGGAGCTGTTTTTTCGTGTTAACCCTTTTGCATCTGTTGTCTGCTATTTCTTTGCTCGTATGGGGTACGCACATCGTGCGTACCGGCATCATGCGTGTTTTTGGCGCCAATCTGCGCCGTGTTCTGAGTAACAGCGTCGAGAAAAAGCCCCTGGCGTTCGTCGCCGGTATTGGCGTGACCGCACTGGTACAAAGCAGCAATGCGACGGCGCTGCTGGTCACTTCTTTTGTTTCACAAGGGCTGGTTGCTCTGGCACCGGCGCTGGTGATTATTCTCGGTGCTGACGTCGGGACCGCCGTGATGGCGCGTATCCTGACTTTCGATCTCTCCTGGCTTTCCCCGCTGCTGATTTTTGTCGGCGTGGCCTTCTTCCTCAGCCGTAAGCAAACCCGCGCCGGACAAATGGGGCGCGTCTGTATCGGGCTGGGTCTGATTTTGCTGGCGCTGGAACTGATTGTGGGCGCCGCGACGCCGATCATGCAGGCATCCGGCGTGAAAGTGCTGTTCTCTTCTCTCACCGGTGACGTGTTGCTGGATGCGCTGACCGGCGCAGTGTTTGCCATCATCAGTTATTCCAGTCTCGCGGCAGTTTTGCTGACGGCCACCCTCGCGGCGACCGGCGTTATCTCGCTCAAAGTCTCCTTATGTCTGGTGATCGGTGCCAACCTTGGCAGCGGGCTGCTGGCGATGATTAACGCCAGTAAAATGAACGCCGCAGGGCGACGTGTGGCGCTGGGCAGTACGCTGTTTAAACTGATTGGTTTAGTGATTGTGCTGCCCTTTATCGGGCCGCTTTCTAATCAGCTGGCGCGCCTCGGTATACCGGATGAAGAGCTGGTGATCTATTTTCACATGTTCTACAACCTGATCCGCTGTCTGGCGATGGTGCCGCTGACTGCGCCGATGGCAAAAGTCTGCGAGATGATGATTGCCGACGTGCCGGAAGACGATCCGCGTCTGCGCCCGCGTCACCTGGACGTCAGCGCGATTGATACGCCGACGCTGGCGCTGTCTAATGCCGCCCGGGAAACCCTGCGCATGGGCGACGTCGTGGAACATATGCTGATCCTCAACCGCGAAGTGATGCATGGCAAACTGGCACAGGATCGCGAAGTGCGGCGTCTCGATGACGATGTGGATGTGCTGTATACCGCCATCAAACTTTATCTGGCGCAAATCAATAAAGAAGGTCTGGGCGAAGATGATTCGCGCCGCTGGGCTGAAATCATTGAGATGGCGCTGAACCTTGAACAGGCCGGTGACATCATCGAGCGCATGACCGGCGATATCACCGCCAAATCCCACGCCACGCGCCGTGCATTCTCACCGGAAGGGCTGGTGGAGCTGGAAGCCCTGCATGAAAAACTTCTGGATAACCTGCGTCTGAGTCTGGGTGTTTTCCTGTCGAATGACCTGACCAGTGCGCGGCGTCTGCGCCGTTCCAAGCACCGTTTCCGTATTCTTGACCGGCGTTATGCACACGCCCACGTTGACCGTTTGCATCAGCATAACGTGCAAAGCATCGAAACCAGTTCGCTGCACCTCGGGTTGCTGGGTGACATGAAGCGTCTGAATTCTCTGTTCTGTGCGGTGGCGTATAACGTGCTGGATCAGGACGAGCAGGAAGATGAAATGCGTGAACCGAATGACGATATGAAACGGGTGTAATATCAGCTTTCATGAGTAAATAAAACGGGTGCTGAGGATGCACCCGTTTTTATTTCACGTCTCAGAGACTGTCTGAAATCAGTCTTTTTTAACCGGCTTACCGGACCAGTAACCGGCCAGCAACGAGCCTGACAGATTGTGCCAGACCGAGAACAGTGCGCCCGGCAACGCGGCCAGCGGGGTGAAGTAGATTTTCCCGAGCGTCGCAGCTAAACCGGAGTTCTGCATACCCACTTCCATCGCCAGCGTGCGGCAGGTGGTTTCGTCAAAGCCAAACAGCTTCCCGCCCCAGTAACCGCTCAGCAGACCAATACCGTTGTGCAGGATCACCGCCACAATCACGATAAGGCCTACGGAACCAATAAAGCCCTGACTGCCCGCCACCACGGCGCTGATAATTGCCACGATGCACACCATTGAGAAAAGCGGCAGCAGCGGTTCAATGCGTTTCACGGTCTTCGTGAACAGATGATGAATAATCAGACCGGCTAAAATCGGGATGACCACGATCTGCAAAATGCTCAGCAGCATGCCTTCCACATCCACTTTGATATGCGTATCGACATACAGACGCGTCAGCAACGGCGTGGCGAAAACGCCGACCAGCGTGGAGACGGCAGAAATCGTCACGGAAAGCGCAACGTCGCCTTTGGCAAGGTAAATCATGACGTTAGAAGCAGTACCACTGGCGACGCTGCCCACTAAAATCATACCCGCCGATAAATCCGCAGGCATATGGAAAAGTTTTGCCAGCACCCAGGCAGCCAGAGGCATCACCAGATAATGCAGGAAAGTGGCAGCGGCGACCGGGCCCGGACGCGACAGAACGCGCTTGAAATCGCCGAATTCGAGGGTGACGCCCATCGCGAACATGATCAGCATTAAAAGGGTGGAGACATGAGGGCCGATCGGGGTGAACGTGCCCGGCGAATAATAGGCTGCGACGGATAACAGCACGGCCCACAGCGGGAACAGGCGGGTTATTATGGCTAACATTGAGGATGATCCTTGTCTTTGTTGTTTTGCAAAAGTACAGACAAAAAAAGACCGGGCACATGGCCCGGTCTTCACAGATACCGCGCCCGATATTATTCGAATAGGTTGCGGTGTAGAGTTTTGACGACCTGATCGGCATCGTTGCCCGGCACCAGGAAGCACAGGTTGTAGCTGCTTGCGCCGTAGCAAATCATGCGGATATTGAACGGATCCAGCACCCCGAAGACTTCTTTGCCGACGCCACAAGCCTGCGACAGCTTGTTGCCGATGATGGCGACCAGCGCCAGATTTTCTTCCACTTCCACGCGACACAGTGAGGATAATTCTGTCAGCAGCGAAGTAGTCAGCAGGCTGGCATCAGAAGAGGTGGAACCGGTGGTATCCAGCGTCAGCGCCACGCTGACTTCTGAGGTCGTGATGAGATCCACGGAAATACTGTGACGCGCCAGAATGCCAAACACTTCGGCGAGGAAACCGCGTGAATGCAACATGCTCAGGCTGTGCAGGGTGACCAGCGTTTGTCTGCGACGCAGCGCTATCGCGCGAAACAGCGGCGGATTATTAGTGGTATCACAGACTAAAGTGCCGCCGCCCGACGGATCTTTGCTCGAGCCGACAAACACCGGAATACCGCGGCGTACCGCAGGCAATAACGTGGCGGGATGCAGAACTTTTGCACCAAATGTCGCCATTTCAGCGGCTTCTTCAAAAGCGATACGATCAATGCGTTTTGCTGCCGGCACCAGACGCGGGTCGGTGGTGTAAATTCCCGGTACGTCGGTCCAGATATCCACACGTACCGCGCTCAGCGCTTCGCCCAGCAAGGCTGCCGTGTAATCGCTGCCGCCGCGGCCAAGCGTGGTGGTGCGGCCTTTGCCTTCTGAACCGATAAAGCCTTGCGTGATAACCAGCGCGTCCTGCAGGCGCGGTTGCAGCTGCGAAACGGTGAGCTCGCTCAGGGCCTGCGTGTCCGGTTCTGCACGACCGAAACGATCGTTGGTGCGCATGATTTTACGCACGTCAAACCATTCCACCGGCACATTGCGCTGACGGATGATTTCAACAAACAGCAGGGTGGACATCAGTTCGCCGTGGCTGACCAGTTCGTCGGTCAGTGCCGTTGATGTCGCGAGGCTGGCCGCTTCGGACAGCATGGCGATGTTTTCCAGCATGCGGACCAGCTCTTCGCGGATCACCGTCGGATTCTCCAGACGGTCAATAATGGCATTCTGGATACGGCGAATTTCATCAAGCAGAAACGCCCGGCGCTCAGCTTCTTTGCCTTCGGCCAGCTCGACTAATAAATTGGTGACGCCCGCAGAGGCGGAGAGAACAACCAGACGCACTTCAGGGCGCGACAGAACGATGTCTGCACTGCGGTTCATGGCGTCGAAATCCGCTACGCTGGTACCGCCGAATTTGGCGACGATAACGTTGCCCAGAGGCTGCGGGTTGGCGTTGCGGGATGCTGCGTAATTCATGTAAAACCTCGTGTCAGGGTCGTCATACCAGACGGCCATCTATTCCATAATTCTATAAGAATTGGCACAAGGGGAGAGCGGGAAGGGGGCAGACGTAGAGATGCTACGATACACCCAGAAGCGCCCCACCTTGTTGACATCCTCGCGGATGTCCGGTGACAACCCAGGGGATTCAGCCCCTGTAGTCGATCCTATGCCTGCCGCGGGCTTCAGACCTCGGCGTCGCTCCCCCTGATGCACCTTCGTAGGATTCGGCTCCTCCGATACACTTCCTGGGCGACGCGCCTCTTCTGGCTCACGCGACACGCGCGCGAGTTAGGTGCTTAGGAATAACGGGTTATGGCGCGTCTGTCAACGGTCTCGCAGCCCATGCGCCACATTTTGAACGATTCTCATCTAATATTGTTCTCTGTCATTGTGATTTAGCAGATCTGACCTATCGCAAGAAAAGGCATCTCATCTCGGGAAGTTCAGGATACAATCGGGACAGTTACCTCATATTTATTCTCAGCCTAAGAGCATTGCTATGAAAAATATCAATCCAACTCAGACCGCTGCCTGGCAAGCCCTGCAGCAGCATTTCGACAAGATGAAAGATGTGCAGATTAGCCATCTGTTTGCTGAAGATGGTGATCGTTTCTCCAAGTTCTCTGCCACGTTTGAAGACCAGATGCTGGTCGATTTCTCCAAAAACCGCATCACTACCGAGACGCTGGACAAACTGCAGGCGCTGGCGAAAGAAACCGATCTTCAGGGCGCAATCAAATCGATGTTCTCTGGCGAGAAGATCAACCGCACCGAAGACCGCGCCGTGCTGCATGTTGCCCTGCGTAACCGCAGCAACACGCCGATCGTCGTGGACGGCAAAGATGTGATGCCAGAAGTGAATGCAGTTCTGGCGAAAATCAAAGGTTTCACCGAGCGCGTTATTGGCGGCGAGTGGAAAGGTTATACCGGCAAAGCCATCACTGACGTGGTGAACATCGGTATCGGCGGTTCAGACCTCGGCCCGTTCATGGTGACCGAAGCGCTGCGTCCGTACAAAAACCACCTGAATATGCATTTCGTCTCCAACGTGGATGGCACACACATTGCCGAAACGCTGAAAGATTTGTCACCGGAAACCACACTGTTCCTGGTCGCATCAAAAACTTTCACCACCCAGGAAACCATGACCAACGCCCACAGCGCGCGTGACTGGTTCCTGAAAACCGCAGGCGATGACAAACACGTGGCGAAACACTTCGCGGCGCTGTCTACCAACGGTAAAGCGGTGAGCGAATTTGGTATCGATACCGACAACATGTTCGAGTTCTGGGACTGGGTCGGCGGTCGTTATTCACTGTGGTCTGCAATTGGTCTGTCCATCGCCCTGTCTGTTGGTTTCGATAACTTCGAACAGCTGCTGAGCGGTGCACACGCGATGGATAAACACTTCGCCAATACTCCGGCTGAGAAAAACCTGCCGGTTCTGCTGGCGCTGATCGGTATCTGGTACAACGATTTCTACGGCACTGAAACCGAAGCTATCCTGCCATACGACCAGTACATGCACCGTTTTGCTGCTTACTTCCAGCAGGGCAACATGGAATCTAACGGTAAGTTCGTTGACCGTAACGGCAACCCGGTGGATTACCAGACTGGCCCGATCATCTGGGGTGAACCAGGCACCAACGGCCAGCACGCGTTTTATCAGCTGATTCACCAGGGAACCAAAATCATCCCTTGTGACTTCATCGCACCGGCCATCAGCCATAACCCGCTGAGTGATCACCACGCGAAACTGCTGTCTAACTTCTTCGCACAGACAGAAGCGCTGGCGTTCGGTAAATCTCTGAACGTCGTCGAGAAAGAATTCGCCGATCAGGGTAAAAAACCGGAAGACGTGAAACACGTTGCTCCGTTCAAAGTGTTCGAAGGTAACCGTCCGACTAACTCCATCCTGCTGCGTGAAATCACGCCTTACAGCCTGGGTGCGTTGATCGCGATGTACGAGCACAAAATCTTTACTCAGGGCGCTATCCTGAACATCTACACCTTCGACCAATGGGGTGTGGAACTGGGTAAACAGCTGGCAAACCGTATCCTGCCAGAGCTCGAGGGTGATAAAGATGTTACCGGCCACGACAGTTCAACTAACGGCCTGATCAACCGCTTCAAAAACTGGCGTTAATCCCTCGTCATCCTTCAGCGCTGGCTGCGTGAACTCACCCCGGTCACTTACTTATGTAAGCTCCCGGGGATTCATTCAGTTGCCGCCTGGATGCAGCCCGAATGATTTAGGGCAAAAAGGTATTTAATACGCCAAAATAAAAGGGTTAGCTTTCACCGGCTGACCCTTTTTTAATGGCGCTTTGCCGGTGCGGACTCTGTGGTATTCTGCGGGTATTCATAACAAAAGTGGGATGTAGATCACATGGCAGGATCAAAACGCGCAATGATGATATCCGTCATTATGCAGCGAATCTTGAACGTTTTCTTATTGGGACTGGCCGCGATCCTGATGATTTTTATCGGGCGTGAAACTTATCATTTAGCCATGGTGTTGTTCGTTAATAACGACCAGTCTTCGTCGTATCTGCTGATAGAGGGGATTGTGATTTACTTCCTCTATTTCGAGTTTATTGCGCTGATTATCAAATATTTTTCCTCGGGTTATCACTTCCCGCTGCGCTATTTTATTTACATCGGTATTACCGCGATTATCCGTCTGATTATCGTCGACCACAAAAGTCCTTATGACACACTGGTTTACGCCTGCGCCATCCTCGTGCTGGTCGTGACGCTGTTCCTTGCCAACAGCGAACGTCTGCGCCGCGAATAAAACAGGCCATTACTGCCTCGCATTCATGCGCTAGAATGCGGGGCAGATAATTCATTGGAGGTATGAATACCTTCATTACGGAGCCGTTGATGTCTGATTCCCATTCCCCTGAACAATCCCCGATCCACTGGTTTGACGATCCCTCGCAGGTGCCTGCGGATGTGGCTGACTGGCTGATGGAAATGGGATCCATGACCCGCCGGTTTGAAAAGCAGGGTGTTACCGTCACCGTGAAGCCGCAAAATGAATGTTTTGTCAGCCGCGATGAACTGGGTGAAAGTGAAGCGCAGCAGTTGCCGGAAAGTGCCCGTTACTGGATCCGCGAAATCGTGCTGTTTGGGGATGCCGAACCCTGGTTGCTGGGCCGCACAGTCATTCCTGAAGAAACGCTGACCGGGCCGGATCTGGCACTGGTTGATTTGGGCACTGTGCCGCTCGGACGCTATCTGTTTAGCGGTAATAACCTGACCCGCGATTACATCCATTTAGGGCAATTGCAGAGTGAACAGGGCGACTTATGGGCGCGTCGTTCCCGTCTGCGGCTTTCAGATAAACCGCTGTTACTGACTGAAATTTTCCTGCCGGACTCACCGTTGCATCGCCCGCAAAATAAGGTGGGGCAGCAATGAGTCAGACGAATCAACAAGGAGAACAGAGAGTGTCAGGAAGTATGACGCAGGGCACATGGCGGGATTACTGCCGCCTGATGCGTATTGATAAGCCGATCGGCTCGCTGCTGCTGCTGTGGCCAACATTATGGGCTTTGTGGGTCGCCGGTGGCGGACTGCCTTCGGCAAAGATTTTGCTGGTTTTCGTGCTGGGCGTGTTCTTTATGCGTGCAGCCGGTTGCGTGGTGAACGACTACGCCGATCGTAAATTTGACGGTCATGTAAAACGCACTGCAAACCGTCCGCTGCCGAGCGGAGCCATTTCCGGTAAACAGGCTAAAATGCTTTTCGTCGGGCTGGTGCTGGTGTCCTTCCTGCTGGTGCTGCTGCTCAACCGCATGACGATTTTGCTGTCCCTGGCCGGGCTGGCGCTGGCATGGATTTATCCGTTTATGAAACGGGTCAGCCATTTGCCACAGGTGGTGTTAGGCGCTGCGTTTGGCTGGGCCATTCCGATGGCTTACGCGGCGGTGAGCGAAAGCGTACCGCTCAGTTGCTGGCTGATGTTTGCCGCCAATATCTGCTGGACGGTGGCATACGACACGCAATATGCGATGGTAGACCGTGACGATGATTTGAAAATCGGCGTGAAATCTACAGCGATTTTGTTTGGCCGTTTTGACACGCTGATTATCGGCCTGCTGCAACTGGCGACGTTAGTGCTGATGGGCATTGTCGGTCATCTTTCGCAGCTTGGCGCGCCGTTCTACTGGTCGCTGCTGCTGGCTGCTGCACTGTTTGTGCATCAGCAGAAGCTGATTGCGAAACGTGAACGTGATGCCTGTTTCCTGGCTTTTCGTCAGAACAACTATGTCGGCCTGGTGCTGTTCCTCGGCATCCTGATGAGCCTGTCAGCCTTCACGTTGTAAGATTTTCTTAACTGATTCAGCGCCCATAAAAAACGCCCGGACTCTGTAAAAAGTCCGGGCGTTTTGTTTTTGCCGCCTGATGGCTGGCGCAACTTTATGGCTGGTGCCACTAATGCCGGTTAATGATCGGTATCGCGGACATCCATCTTCGGCTCAGCCGGTGGCTCAGTTGCTTGCGGCAGCTCAGAAGGCATGCCCGCACTTTCAATGGTGAGCTTGATATCCGGCGTCATCAAATCGCTGAGCATGATGTAAATCTCACGCGTTTGTTCCTGAATCGCATCACCGCTGTCGCTGATATAACCTTCAGCGCGTAAGGTGCCGACCAGCGTGGAGAACACCGCTTTGTCGAAGAATTCAGGTGCATTGATACCGTGCAACACGGACAAACGCTGCGCCATAATCCGGCTCTCTTTTTCCAGTGCACCACGGTTGATGCTTGGATTATTAGTGAGCAGCGAGAAGGTAATCGCGTAGCGTTGCAGCGTTTCACGCACACCTGCCGCCAGCAGCTGCAATGTGCGGATACGCGCCGGGTTCAGCGTCAGTTCATCATCTTCCAGATGAATGATTTGCTGACGTGCCAGTTCCAGCGTCAGGACATCCAGCACCTGAGGCAGTTCTGACTTATCAAAGTGCATGAACAGTTCAGCTTTGAGCATTGGATAAATCAGCTCTACCTGACGCAGTAATTCTGCGCGGGTGACCTGACGGTGATGCATGACAATGCTTGAAATCAGGGACGGCAACACCAGCATGTGATGGATGTTGTTGCGGTAATACGTCATCAGCACCGCCTGCTCGCGCGGCAGAATGATGATGTCACCGATGTTGTCTTTATCAACCTGGAACTTGTTCATGTTAAGCGCGTGATCGAGCAACTGATCGGCGGTCAGATCAGGCACCGTTGAATCCGCGTTATACGGCACGTTACGCAGCAATTGCAGATAGCAGTCGATTTGTTCAGTGAGCTGTTCGCGGGTCAGCGAGCGCTGACGCGAAGCCAGCAGCGCGGTACAACACAGGTTCATGGCGTTAGCCGCGGCTGAGTTGTTGATACGCACCATGATCTGCTCGGCCAGATCCTGCACCGTTGGCGTCAGCCAGCTCGGGCGTTGCGCTTCAATCGGGTCGATCGCTTCACGCCAGGTCGGCACGTTCTGGTTCAGGTAAGTGGTCAGATGCAGCGGCTCACCGAAGTTCACATAGCCCTGACCGAGGTTACGCAGCTTGCGCAGCCCGTTCAGCATCTGCGTCAGGCTTTCTTTCTCTTTGGTCGCACCGCGTAATTCTTTGGCGTAAGTGCCCACTTCCATCACGTGTTCATAACCGATGTAAATCGGCACTAACGTAATCGGACGTGAACCGCCGCGCAGCATGGCCTGAATGGTCATCGCCAGCGTACCGGTTTTCGGTTCCAGCAGGCGTCCGGTGCGTGAACGGCCACCTTCGACAAAGTATTCAACCGAATAACCGCGGCTGAACAATTCGCCCAGATATTCGCGGAAAACGGTGGAATAAAGTTTGTTGCCTTTAAAAGTACGGCGGATGAAGAACGCGCCCAGACGGCGAAAAATCGGGCCAGCCGGCCAGAAGTTCAGGTTAATACCGGCAGCGATATGTGGCGGCACCAGCCCCTGGTGATAGAGCACGTAAGACAGCAGCAGGTAGTCCATGTGGCTGCGGTGGCAGGGCACATACACAATTTCCTGACCATCAAGCGCCAGCTGACGAACGCGCTCAGCATTATTGACGTTGATGCCTTTATATAAACGGTTCCACGTCCAGCTCAGCACGCGGTCTGAAAGACGAACGGCTTCATAAGAGAAGTTCGCCGCGATTTCTTCCATCAGTGCGATAGCATTCTGCTGGGCTTTTTCGTGGGAAATTTTCTTGCTGCGGGCTTCGTCTTCAATCGCTTTTTCGATGGCTTTGGAAGCCAGTAATTTATTGAATAAATCCTGACGGGCAGGAAGACGCGGGCCGACTGCCGCCAGACGCTGACGGGAGAAATGCATACGCGCCACGCGTGCCAGTTTCTGGGCAATGGTTTTGTCGGTGCCGTGTTCCGTTGCCATATAACGCAGGGAAACGGTATTAGAGAAACGAACAAAACTGTCACGCCCGAGCCACAGCACGGCGAAAAATTTCTGAATGCCGTTCAGCACGCGCAGATGTGGTGTATCGTCCTGACCTTCGCGGCCCGGCGCACGACCAAACATCACGGATACCGGCAACATCTGAATGTCTAAATCCGGATTGTTACGGTGCAAATCCAGATAGTCGTGGAACAGTTTTACGGATTCCTGCTTTGGCGTGTAATACGAGAATACGCGCGGGCCTTCAGCGATGAATACATGGCTTGGCAGCAGGGTTCCGTCGATTTCCAGCGGAATAAGGGGATCGGGCAGATTCTCTGCCAGACATTGCACACGCAACGTCAGCAAATCTGCCTTGGAATTGTAAGGCAATACGTACAAAATCGGGCGCGTCGGGTCTAAATGCAACTCGCTAACCGGATCTGAAGGTATGACCTTGCTCTTTACCAGCAATGAGAGTGGTAAATTCAATAATGTGTAATAAAGTCTACGCCAACCTGACATAAAAACGTGAAGCCTCTTGTTAGCAATTTCGCCGCAAGGATACCAGAAAGATCCGTGGAGATCTGTGGTCATATAAAAGCTAAAATACGGCACACTTCTAAGGATAACCCTTCAAGGATCAGTACCCCAAATGGCGAACCAAGTCACTGGATTTACCCGAATTTATAAAGCGGCCGGATATTCCTGGAAAGGATTGAAAGCGGCATGGCAAAACGAAGCGGCTTTTCGCCAGGAAGCCAGCGTAGCTATCCCGCTAATTTTGTTATCTTTCTGGTTTGATGTCAGCACAGTAGAACGCATTCTGCTTATCGGTTCCGTGGTGCTGGTTTGCGTCACTGAACTGCTCAACAGTGCGGTGGAATGTGCGATTGACCGTATCGGCTCTGAATTTCACGAGCTTTCAGGACGCGCAAAAGATATCGGCTCTGCTGCCGTGCTTCTGACCATCATATTGGCGATTTTTGTCTGGGTCAGTATCTTTTGGCCGCGATGGTTCTGATCTGGAATCTGTATTCCAGGAATCACCGTTATGCCCTGTTTTTATTCAATCTTAGGTTTTCATTGACCGTTTAGCTGTATATACTCACAGCACGACTGTATAAACAACCAGGGGGCGGAATGAAAGCTTTAACGACCAGACAACAAGAGGTCTACGACCTTATTCGCGATCATATCTCCACCACCGGTATGCCACCAACCCGCGCCGAGATTGCATCGCGTCTGGGTTTCCGCTCTCCTAATGCGGCGGAAGAACACCTGAAAGCGCTGGCACGTAAAGGCGTTATCGAGATCGTTTCCGGTGCATCTCGTGGTATCCGTCTGCTGATGGAAGAAGAAGAAGGTTTACCGCTGATCGGCCGCGTTGCCGCCGGTGAACCGCTGCTGGCTCAGCAACATATCGAAGGCCATTACCAGGTTGATCCGGCGATGTTCAAGCCGAGCGCCGATTTCCTGCTGCGCGTCAGCGGCATGTCGATGCGTGATATCGGTATCCTCGACGGTGATTTGCTGGCCGTGCATAAAACTCAGGACGTGCGTAATGGTCAGGTTGTGGTGGCCCGCATCGATGACGAAGTCACCGTAAAGCGCCTGAAAAAACAGGGCAGCGTGGTGCAGTTATTGCCTGAGAACAGCGAATTCCAGCCGATCGTGGTGGATTTGCGCGAGCAGAATTTCAGCATTGAAGGGCTTGCGGTAGGCGTCATCCGCAACGGTGACTGGATCTGACCTTCGTACTTCGAGCTGCAGATGCGTTGGCTGCGCGCGTTCACCCGAATCACTGACTAATGTCAGCTCATCGGGATTCATTTGCTTGCCGCCTTCCTGCAACTCGAATTACTCGGTCAAATATTGCTGGTTCAGGTATTGCTGGGTCAGATTTAGAAGACCAAAAACTTATTGAATATGGATGGCGGCCGCCCTGGCATCCATGTGAATTCAAAGAGAAATGCGTTTCTCTCATCGTCGCCCCTTTCGGGGCGATGTCATTTCCAGGCATAACCTGAAGCTCCGTTATGAGATTCTCTATGCAACATCATTCCCTGCGACAAGCATTCAAAAACACCTTTTTAAGCCCTGCCGATAAAGCACTCTGGATGCTGGCGTTGCCGATGATATTTTCAAATATCACAGTGCCTCTTCTGGGCCTGGTGGATACCGCGGTGATCGGTCATCTCGACAGTGCGGATTATCTCGGTGGCGTGGCGGTCGGGTCGATGATCACTACGTTCCTCTTCATGATGCTGCTGTTTCTGCGCATGAGCACTACCGGCATGACCGCACAGGCACTGGGCGCGAAAGATAATCAGCGGCTGGCGCGCGCTTTCGTGCAGCCCTTTTTGCTGGCGGTACTGGCGGGGGTCATCATCTTATTATTCCGTCATCCGCTGATGGAGCTGGCATTTCACGTCGTCGGTGGCAGTCAGTCGGTGCTTGAACAGGCGAGGCTGTTTATCGAAATCCGCTGGTACAGTGCGCCTGCTTCTCTGGCGAATCTGGTGATCCTCGGCTGGTTGCTGGGTATCCAATATATTCGCGGGCCGGTGATTTTGCTGATTGCCGGAAACCTGCTGAATATTATTCTGGATATCTGGCTGGTGATGGGGCTGGGACTGAACGTGCGCGGCGCGGCGATGGCCACGGCCAGTTCGGAGTATTTCACGTTATTCATCGGGCTGTATTTTGTCTGGCGTGTGATGAAACGACGCGGTATCACCGGCACAGAAATCACCTCTGCGTGGCGCGGTAATCTGCGTCGTCTGCTCGGACTTAACCGCGACATCATGCTGCGCTCATTGCTGTTGCAGCTGTGCTTTGCCTCGCTGACCGTACTGGGCGCGCGACTGGGCAGCCACATTGTGGCCGTCAACGCTGTGCTGATGAATCTGCTGACCTTTACCGCGTTCGCACTCGACGGCTTTGCTTATGCCATCGAAGCCCATTCCGGTGAAGCATTCGGCGCACGCAATCGGGAAAAACTGCTGAATGTATGGCACGCCGCGTGCCGTCAGGCAGGGCTGGTAGCACTGGCTTTTGCGCTGATTTATGCCCTGGCAGGCGAGACTATTATTAATGCGCTGACGTCACTCCCCGAATTACGAGAGCTGGCTGACCATTATCTTGGCTGGCAAATTGTACTGCCGCTGGTGGCGGTCTGGTGTTACCTGCTCGACGGTATGTTTATCGGCGCAACGCGCGGGCGGGATATGCGTAACAGTATGGTGGTAGCTGCGCTCGGTTACGGGCTGACGCTTCTGACCTTGCCGGTACTCGGAAACCACGCGTTGTGGCTGGCGCTGACTGTTTTCCTCGGGTTGAGAGGGATTTCACTGGGCTGGATTTGGCGTCGTTACTGGCAGCGTGATACGTGGTTTTCCTCTCCGGGACACTGAGTTCGCAGTGTTTTATCAAAGAGATAAATCCCCTGTTGCCGTTATTTCCTGCTTTGGAATAATCCTAATAGTGGTCTTAATCTCTGTCGGGGGAGGATTAATCCAGATTCTCTACTAACCTTAGAAGTGTTAAGGACGAGCTGCCAGCACAAAACGCAGCTCCATAAACCCAAGGTAACAGGAGATATTTTATGAATAAGGACCAAGCCGACGGTAACTGGAAGCAGTTCAAAGGGAAAGTGAAAGAAAAATGGGGCAAACTGACCGATGACGACCTGACAGTGGTTGAGGGTAAACGTGATCAGTTAGTTGGTAAAATTCAGGAGCGTTACGGCTATCAGAAAGATCAGGCCGAGAAAGAGCTCAAGGAATGGGAAACCAGCAACAAATATCACTGGTAATACGCGACTCCCCCTCGCGTGTCAGTGACGTATCCTGAAGAATTATAGCTGCTCCTACCCGGAACGCTTTTCAGGATACGGGTACAAGGATGTACCCAACTTCTTAGTAACATCCCCGTATTACGCCACAAACTCTCAAATCGCCTAGCGCTTTTTCACCACAATACTGTGGTCATGATCGCAGTGATCGTGGCTTTCGCACGTCTCTACCACTTTACACTCACCGCATAAGCCATGGGCTTCTACCACAGAATGTCGAAGCTCAAATCCTGATTCCGCTGCCAGTTTCGCCAGCCGTTCTTCAATACCGTCAGTGGTTTGTTCCGTCACCAGTCCGCAACGGTCACAAATAAAGAGCGCCGACGTGTGACTCGGCTCTTCAAAATGATGGCAAAGCACGTAGCTGTTAGCTGATTCAACCCGATGGATAAACCCTTGTTCCAGCAGAAAATCCAGCGCGCGGTAAACGGTTGGAGGTTTCGCCTGCGGTTCCGTCACGCGCAGCAAATCAAGCAAATCATAGGCGCTGATGGCACCGGGTTGTTGCGCCATCAGACGCAGTACTTCCAGCCGCTGCGGGGTAAGGCGAACATTGCGCTGCTGGCAAAGTTCTTCAGCTTGTGAAAGTAATTTTTCCGGATTATTCAGGGTCATAGCAACGTTCTCTGAGCGCAGATTGGGATTGATAGGCCACATCATGCGACCATTGTTGATTTTACCATGCTTGCGCTAAAACGACGAATTATGCGCCATTCAGTCCGCCATCGCGTCCAGCGCCTTTTCCACATACAAATACCCTATACCCATAATTTGCTGCTCCCGGCTCAGCGTCCCCGGTGCAATATGCGTCGCCTGGGTTTTGACATGATCGGTACGATCAAAAGGATTGAGGCCGCTTTGTCCGCAGACAGTTTTCAGCCACGCATCGCCAAAACCGCAACTGCGACCATAAAGATAAATGTGATTGATATTCAAAATGTTGAGGAAGTTATACAGACTCAACCCCAGTGCGCGGGCACCTTCCATCACCTGCTGGCAAATGGCGCTTTCGCCCTGATGATAGCGGTCTAGCAGCTCCTGAGTTGAAGGCGTTCGCCTCGTCGGATCCGCAGGCTCCAGCAGGCGTGCTTTTTTCTTTAATGCTGACAATGAGGCCAGCGTTTCGAGGCAACCATACCGCCCGCAGGCGCACCGGTCGCCGTGAGGATCAATGATGGTATGGCCGATTTGTCCGCTGCCAAACAGATTACCGCGATAAATTTGCTGGTTAATCACGAAGGAAGAGCCGATACCGTAATCGACATTGATCACACAAAAATCCTGATGATAATTGGTATTTTGCCATTTCTCCGCCAGTGCCAGCATGATGCAGTCATTGTCCATCAGGATGTCAGTTTGCAGCTTTTCTTCCAGCAGATACTTAATCTCTATTTCACTCGTCCAGGGTGCCTGCGGCATACGTTGTGATACGCCGGTGGTCGGATTGACCTGTCCGTGGATCGCCAGCGCCAGCCGGATTTTCAGGCCGGGATAGTTTTTTTTGTACTGATGAAAGCAGGCTTCAATTTGTGCCAGCAAGGCTTCCGGTGTTTTGACTGAAATCTCAGTCATCTGATAGTCACTCAGTGGCAAGACCAGCCTGCTGACCAGAATACTTTCGATGCGGTAAGGCGTGATATTCATACAAAGGATGGCGCTCTCATCGTGGGTTGCCTGATAGCTGCCCCCTCCCAGGCCCCGTTTATGCAAATTCACCGGACTGTGCGCGATCAGATTGTCGCCTTGCAGATCATCCAGGATCTGGCTGATGGCTGGGATCGACAACCGAGAAAGTTGAGATAGCATTGATTTGCTGGCAATTTTTTCCCGGTAAAGCAGAGTCATCAGCACTTTTTTATTGAACTGGCGTACCCGTAGATTATTTAAACCGGTGAGTTGCATTTACTAAACTCCGTTTACTGAATCGCGTGACCATAGCGTATTCATTCACTGCTTACGCTGCGTAAACTCTCGAAATTGAATTTTCAGCATTCATTAGTGTGAGGAACGCATGAGCGGAAACGTAAAAGTCTGGCAGGAGCAGGTCGAACTACCGACGTATCTCGTGGGTAAGCAAGATACTCATCCGATGTTTTTGTCCCATCGGGTTTATCAGGGCTCGTCGGGAAACGTGTATCCCTATGGCGTTACTGACCAACTGACCGGTGAAAAGAAGATACTGCCCTATCAGGCTCTTTATCTGGAAAATGATTACGTAAAAATCATGTTGCTGCCTGAATTAGGTGGCCGCGTGCACCGTGCCTGGGACAAGATTAAACAGCGTGATTTTGTCTATCACAATGAAGTGATCAAGCCCGCGCTGGTCGGTTTACTCGGACCATGGATTTCCGGGGGTATCGAATTTAACTGGCCGCAGCATCACCGGCCGACCACTTTTATGCCGGTAGATTTCACCGTGCAGGCGCACGATAACGGCGCACAAACCGTCTGGATGGGCGAAGTCGAACCGATGCGCGGTTTACAGGTCATGACCGGTTTTACCCTCTATCCCGATAAAGCGTTGCTGGAAATCAGCGCCAAAATTTACAACGGCAATCCGACGCCGCGCCATTTCCTGTGGTGGGCTAATCCGGCAGTTACCGGCGGAGACGGTCATCAGAGCGTATTTCCGCCGGATGTCACTGCGGTTTTCGATCACGGCAAACGCGATGTTTCTTCCTTCCCGATTGCGACCGGCACCTACTACAAAGTGGATTATTCGGCGGGCGTGGATATCTCGCGCTACAAAAACATTCCCGTCCCGACGTCCTACATGGCCGACAAATCTGACTATGACTTTGTCGGTGCGTACGATCACGACCAGCAGGGCGGATTGCTGCATATCGCCGACCATCATGTGTCGCCGGGCAAAAAGCAGTGGACGTGGGGCAACTGCGATTTTGGTCGGGCGTGGGATCGTAATCTGACCGATAACAACGGGCCTTACATTGAGCTGATGACCGGCGTATTCACCGACAATCAGCCGGATTTCACCTGGCTGGATGCCTATGAGGAGAAGTGTTTCGTTCAAAACTTCCTGCCTTACAGCGAGCTGGGCACGGTGCAGAATGCCTCTGAACAGGCGGTGATCAAGCTTGAACGCCACGGGCAAAAACGGGTGTGGGGCGTTTATGCGGTCAGCCCGTTGCAGGCTGCAAAAATCAGTATCGCTTCTGAAGATGGCACGCAAATTCTGCTGGAAAAGGACATTAATTTGCAGCCGGGCGACGTGCTTCAGGGCGAACTGAGTGGTGAATTCCCGGCGCGTCTTCGGTTACGTTTGCGCGATGATCAGGGGCAGGAATTGTTGTCCTATCTGGAACATCAGGCCAGCGAGACGCCGTTGCCATCGCCTGCCAGCGCGCCATTGCCCGCGCAGGACATCACCTCTGCCGACGAAGCCTGGTTTATCGGCCAGCACCTTGAGCAATACAATCATGCCAGTCAGGGAGCGGTGAATTATTACCGGCGTGGCGTGGAACTGGACGCGCTGGATTATCGCTGCAATCTGGCGCTGGCGACGCTCAGCTACAATCAGGCGAGTTTTACTCAGGCGCTGGCTTTTGCTGATGCGGCGCTGAGCCGGGCGCACCGGCTGAATAAGAATCCGCAATGCGGTCTGGCGAGCCTCGTTCGTGCGAATACGCTTGAGCAAACCGGCGATTTTGACGCGGCGTTTGACAGTTATTATCGCGCTGTATGGAGCGGTAACGCCAAATCCGGTGGTTACTTCGGGCTGGCGCGGATTGCCACCCGCCGGGAGCAGTATCCGCAGGCGCTGAGTTTCTGTGAGCAGGGGCTGGCGACGCAGGCGAATCATTACGGCCTGATCGGTCTGAAAGCCACGTTGCTGTACCTGATGGGTCAGGACGCCCCGGCGTATATCGAAGACCATTTACAACGCTACCCCCTGCATTACCTTCTGCACTTCCTGCGCTATCACCTATCGCCTGATGATAAATCGGCAGCGCAACTGCGGCATGTCACCGGTCAGCGTGGCGAAAACGCCATGAATATTGCCAGTCAGCTGACCGGTTGCGGGCTGGATGCGCTGGCACTGGAAGCGCTGAACGTGCTGAATAGTCAGGAAACGCTGCCGCTGTATTTACAGGCTTCCCTGCAAAAAGAAGGGCGCGAGGCATTGTGTCTGGCCGCGCGAAATGCCTTTGCGCAGTATGTCCGTTTCCCGCAATGGCTGGCAGAAGTCCGCATGCTTGAGGCTTTCCCTGATGACGCGTTTGCCCTGCATTTACTGGCCTCTTTCCATTACAGCAAAGGGAATACACCAACGGCGGTCGCCTGCTGGCAACGTTGTCTGGTACTGGAACCGGACTTTGCGGATGCATGGCGCGGGCTGGGGATTGATGCGTGGAATCATCAGCAGGATGGCGCAAAAGCGCACCGCTGTCTGGAAGAAGCGTGCCGGTTACAGCCACAGGATGCGCGGCTGTTATTTGAATCCGATCTGCTTAACCGTCTGACCGGCGTAGCACCGCAAATCCGTCTGGCGCGGCTGGAAAAAGTGCTGTCCGTCGCCACACAGCGTGATGACCTGACAGCTGAACTTCTCAGTTTATATAACCAGTGCGGCCAGTTACAGGCAGCACAGGCGCTGCTGGCTGACCGGAAATTCCATCCGTGGGAAGGCGGTGAAGGGCGCATCACCGGTCAGTATCTGCTCAATGTCCAGCTCCGAACCCTGAAGTTGCTTGAAAGCGGGAATGCCCGAGATGCACAAACCCTCTTACTGACGGGACTCACTTATCCGCTCAATCTCGGTGAAGGGCGGTTGGTCGGACAAACCGACAATGACCTCTATTACTGGTTGGGTATCACTGCGGACAAAATGGGGCAACCGGATCAGGCGCAGCAGTGGTTTGAACGGGCAGCGCAGGGCGATAAAGGTATCAGCGAACGTCGTTACTATAACGATCAGCCGGTTGATTACCTGTTCTGGCAGGGTATGGCGTTACGTCGTCTGGATCAGCATTCCGCTGCCGATGCGTTATTCCACCGGATGCTCCTTTGGGCTGAGGAGGCCAGCGAAGAGACGGGGGGGGCCGATTTCTTTGCCGTCTCACTGCCGGATTTACTGGTACTCAACAGTGACCGCGAGAAAACGCATCGCGAGCATCTGTTGTTAGTCAAAGGATTGGCAGAACTAGGCACCGGAGATCATCGGGCCGCCTCTACTCTGAAACAAGTGCTGCAAGGGGATCCCTCCAGTAACAAAGCACAGCTTTTTCTGCATCTTGCCTTGAACGGAAAGGATTTACTAAACACTGTTTAGTTTAATCCGTGATCATGAAGAATAACCGCACAGCGAGTATGTTTTATTTTATCCTCGCTGTGTTAACAAAAAATAATCATTAATTTCACAATTACAACGATGACGGTCTGACATCGTTTTTAAAGATAAACCACGCCAACCCAGGAAATCCGGAGGGATCATGTTCTTCAATAATAAAAGAATTGCTCTGACTACCGCCTTACTTACCGGTCTTTTGTCATTGTCTGCGGCGCAGGCACAAACCGGTAAGCCGCTGACAATTGGCGCGATTTACCTTGATACACAGGGTTATTACGCGGGCGTTAAAGCGGGCGTGCAGCAAAGTGCCGATGCGTACGGCGAGAATATTAATCTTATCGAAACCAACGCGCAGGGGGATATCTCCAAAGAAAGTACCTTCATCGATACTCTGATTGCTCGTAATGTTGACGCAATTATTCTGTCAGCGGTGTCTGAGCAAGGCAGTCGACGGGCCATTCAGCGTGCCAGCGAAGCGAATATTCCGGTGATTTGCTACAACACCTGCATCAGCGCTAAAGGCGTCGAAAAATATGTGTCCGCTTATCTGGTGGGCGATCCGCTGGAGTTTGGGCGTAAAGCCGGTAATGCGGCGTCCGACTATTTTATTGCCAACAAAATCACAGCGCCAAAAATCGCGGTGATTAACTGTGAGGCGTTCGAAGTTTGTGTACAACGACGAAAAGGTTTTGTAGAGGCGCTGAAACAACGGGTGCCGGGCATGACGATTGTCGCCAATCAGGAAGGAACGGTGATTGATAAAGCGATTTCCGTTGGCGAAAAATTGCTCATCTCCCAACCTGACCTCGACGCTATTTTCGGTGAATCCGGTGGCGCCACGCTTGGAGCGGTTAAAGCGGTGCGTAACCAGAATCGTGTCGGCAAAACGGTGGTCTTCGGAGCTGATATGACCACCGAAATTGCGCAGGAACTGAATAAAAATCAGGTGCTCAAAGCCGTTGTCGATATCTCCGGTAAGAAAATGGGCGATCAGGTCTTCGCCAAAACGTTACAGGCCATCAATAAAACCCTGCCGGCTGAAAAAGTGGTTCAGGTACCGATTGACCTGTACACCACCGCGGCTCAGGGCCAGGGCTGGCTGGACATCCATCAGGACGGATTACCTTAATCTGAGGGCCTGCTATGTCAGCATTTGCACACGAACAATACATCGCATCCCTGTCTGAAGATGACACTGATAATGTTGCGGCAATTCGCGGCGGCTATAAAGAATATCCGGGCGTCATCGCGCTGGAAAATGTGGATTTTACGCTAAAACGCGGTGAGATCCGTGCCTTATTGGGGAAGAACGGTGCGGGGAAATCCACGCTTATCCGCTTACTCACTGGCAGTGAAAAACCAGACCGCGGAACCGTGATGCTGGGCGGGCAGCTTCTGTCTGGTAGTGATGCCCGGCTCACCCGTCGCGCTGCCGAACTGGGAGTGCGTGCGGTGTATCAGGAGCTCAGCCTGGTGGACGGCTTGAGTGTGGCGGAAAACCTCTACCTTGGTGAATGGCCACGCAGCGGTGGCATTATTGATACCCAAAAAATGGTGCAGCAGGCGCAACATTGCCTTGCTCATCTGGGGGTGGACATCGACCCGTTACAGAGGGTCGAAAACCTCAGCACTGCGCAAAAACAGTTGGTGGAAATTGCCCGCGTGATGAAAGGGCATCCGCAGGTGGTGATCCTCGACGAACCTACCAGTTCGCTAGCCTCAAACGAAGTCGAGTTGGTAATTGCGGCGGTAAGGTCCATGTCTGAAGCCGGCATTGCGGTGGTATATGTCAGCCACCGGATGAGTGAGATCCGCCGTCTGGCATCCAGCGCGACCATCATGCGCGACGGTAAGGTCGCGGGAAATGTACAACTCGCTGATGCCTCTACCCGTGAGATTGTTGCCCTGATGCTGGGTCACAGTGACCATCAGAATAATCAGGTGACACAATCGCAGGGGGGCGAACCGGTGCTGACCGTGCGCGGCATGAGCCTACCTCCCAAACTTCATGATATCCATTTCGAACTGCGCCGTGGCGAGGTGTTGGGCATCGCCGGATTGCTGGGCTCAGGCAGAACGGAACTGCTTAATGCTCTGGCGGGGCTGGCGCCTTCTGGTGACGGTGTAATAGAAATTGACGGACAGGTGATCCGCAAACCGACTTATGCGCGGATGTTGGCACTCGGGTTGGGATATACCCCTGAAAACCGTAAAGATGCGGGGATCATGCCGCTGCTGGGTGTTGATGAAAATACGGTGATGACTAACCGACACCGTGTCAGTCGTTTTGGCATTCTGCAATGGCCGAAAGTCCGGCTGTTTACGCAGGAAATCATTGAACGCATGCGGATTAAAACCGCGAGTACAACAACACCCATTGGCACGCTTTCGGGGGGGAATCAGCAAAAAGTGGTTATTGGCCGCTGGGTATATGCAGGAAGTCGGGTGTTGCTGCTTGATGAACCCACCCGTGGTGTGGATGTGGAAGCTAAAAATCAGATTTACCAGATTGTCCGTCAGCTGGCTAGCGAGGGGAAAAGCATCATCTTTGTCTCGAGCGAAATTGAGGAGTTACCCCTGGTCTGTGACCGCATCCTGTTGCTACAAAAGGGCACACTGACCCGAACCCTGACCTCACCCGTCAACACCGAAACACTCATGGCTGAAATATTGGCATCACATTGACCGGTCAGACCGTGAAATATGGCACGGCAACCCGTGTTTATATTTTTAATGAATTAATGTTATCCCCTGCTGATGGGAATAATATGGAGTGATGAAATGACAATGACGACATTAACGTATTCTCATGAAAAAGGAAGTTTGCGCCGTGCCTTTATTTCGGCCCATATAAATGCCATTGGTTTGCTGGTCGTTATTGCACTGCTCTATCTGGTATTTTCATTTTATGCACCAGGTTTTATTTCACTCAGTAACCAGATGAATATCCTGCGTGATGCGGCGACCATCGGCATTGCAGCCTGGGCGATGACGCTGGTCATTATTGCCGGTGAAATCGATGTCAGTGTTGGCCCGACGGTGGCGTTTGTCTCCGTCTGTCTGGCATACCTGATGCAGGCGCAGGTTCCGCTGGCCGCTTCAATAGTACTGGTGCTGTTCCTCGGTGCGGTGTGCGGTACGCTGGCAGGTTTTCTTCGCGGCTGGTTTAACGTCCCCAGCTTTGTGGCCACGCTGGGATTATGGAGTGCGTTGCGCGGGCTGGGTTTGTTCATGACGGATGCTTTACCTGTGCCCATTGATGAAAATAGCATCATGGACTGGCTCGGTGGACAAGTCGTGGGGATTCCTGTGTCGGCGCTAATCATGCTGATTTTATTTGTTATTTTCCTTTTTGTTAGTCGCAAAACGGCGTTTGGTCGCTCCGTTTATGCTGTGGGCGGGAATGCGGCGGCGGCACAGCTATGCGGTATCAACGTTAAACGCGTACGCGTGTTGATCTTCACACTTTCCGGCCTGTTAGCCGCGGTCACTGGAATTTTGCTGGCTGCCCGTTTGGGGTCCGGCAATGCAGGGGCGGCGAGCGGACTGGAGTTTGATGTGATTGCCGCCGTAGTGGTAGGTGGCACAGCATTGTCTGGTGGTCGTGGTTCCCTGCTCGGTACGTTGCTCGGCGTGCTTGTCATTACCCTGATAGGTAACGGATTAGTGTTGCTGGGCATTAACTCCTTTTTCCAGGAGGTGGTCCGTGGCGTCATTATCGTCGTCGCCGTACTGGCGAATATCCTGCTGACTGAGCGAAATAATCGTGTCCGCTCGAAAAAATAATGTGTCTCATCACGCCTTGCAACGAAAGTTTGCGGGGCATGATGGCAAAAATAATATGCACACTTTTTAAATTTAGAGAGAGTAATAATATGAAAACCATGTTGGCTGCTTACCTGCCGGGTAATTCCAGCGTTGAGCTTCGCGAAGTGCCGATCCCACAGCCTGGTATTGGTCAGGTATTAATTAAAATGAAGTCTTCGGGTATTTGTGGCAGTGATGTTCATTATATTTATCATGAACATCGGGCCACGGCGGCGGCACCGGATAAACCGCTTTATCAGGGGTTTATTAATGGTCATGAGCCCTCCGGGCAAATTATCAGCCTGGGCGCCGGTTGCCGCCATTTTAAAGAAGCCGACCGTGTGTTGGTCTACCATATCTCCGGCTGTGGATTTTGCCCAAACTGCCGCAAAGGTTTTCCTATTTCATGCACCGGCGAAGGGAAAGCAGCCTATGGCTGGCAGCGGGACGGTGGCCACGCCGAATATCTGCTGGCTGAAGAAAAAGACCTGATCCATCTGCCAGATTCACTGAGCTATGAAGATGGTGCGTTTATCTCCTGCGGTGTGGGCACGGCTTACGAAGGGATTTTACGCGGGAATGTTTCAGGCAGCGACAATGTGCTGGTGGTGGGTCTCGGGCCGGTGGGCATGATGGCCATGATGCTGGCAAAAGGGCGCGGTGCTAAACGCGTTATCGGCGTGGATGTACAGCCTGAGCGGTTGGCAACGGCACAAAAGCTGGGGCTGATGGATCACGGATTTCTCGCAACAGGTGAAAATCTGATCCCGACTCTCATGGAACTCACTCGAGGCGGAGCGGATGTTGCGCTGGATTGTTCCGGTAATGCACAGGGACGTCTGCTTGCGCTTCAGGCTACTGCAGACTGGGGGCGGGTGGTGTATATCGGTGAAACTGGCAAAGTGGAATTTGAAGTCAGTGCCGATTTAATGCACCACCAGCGGCAAATTATTGGCTCGTGGGTCACCAGTCTCTACAACATGGAAAAATGTTGTGGCGACCTGCATGACTGGAAAATGCGCCCGCAAAATGCCATTACGCATCGCTTTACACTGAAACAGGCGGGTGAAGCATATGCACTGATGGCCAGCGGTAAATGCGGAAAAGTGGTCATTAACTTTGCAGAGTGATAGCTCAGGGAGAGCCCGATGTCTTTGTTTACACTGGCAGGTTCAAAATTATCGCTGATCGTGTCTACGCATGGCGGCAGTATCGTAAAACTCGTGGCGCATCATCCTGAAGGCGACCAGCCCTTGTTGCGCCCCGCGGTGGTGGCACCGGAAACACCGCCGCTCGAATCGTGCTGTTTTCCGTTGGTTCCTTTTGGCAATCGGGTAAACGGGAATACTTTCGAATTCGACGGAATATCTTATCCGCTTGTGCCAAATACCGGCTGGGATGCGCATTATCTGCATGGTGATGGCTGGCTTAATGAATGGCATTGCCCAGAACACTCCGCAAGGCATGTATTGCTGGAATACGTGCATACGCAAGGCGCATATCAGTATCACGCCCGTCAGTTTTTTGAACTCGATGATAACAAAATCACGGTGACGCTCAGTGTCACCAATCTTGCTCAAAAAGAGATGCCATTTGGTCTGGGGTGGCATCCCTATTTCCCACTGGCAGCGGATACTTTGTTACAGGCCAATGCCAACGGGTATTGGCAGGAAGGGGCGCAGTGGCTGGCGGGTGAACATGACACGAATATCCCGGCTGATTTGTGTTTCGCCACCGCTCAACCTTTACCGCGCCGCTGGGTGAACAACGGTTTTTCTGGCTGGGACGGACGGGCGAAAATCACCTGGCCGCAACATCAGCAGCAACTCCTTCTCACCACTGAACCTGCCTGCCCGGTCTGTTTTATCTTTGTTTCCGATCCTGTTTTTGACCCCGGCTATGATTTTGATTTCTTCTGCTTCGAACCCATGAGTCATGCTGCGAATGCTCATAACATGCCGGATCTTGGGGGGCTTAAGGTGCTTCAGCCACAGCAAACGCTCACTCAATGTATGACGCTATCTGCACAAACGCTGACGTGACGTAATAATGTTGTGTGGATTACGGGGAGAAGTGATGGACATCTAAAGCAGCTCAGCAGCGCGAGATGCCGAATCTTTGTTCTGTGGTATAATCAGTGATTACCTTCCCTCTGGCGTTGCGCCGGAGGGAGCGCCACGTACCCCTTCAGCGAATGTCAGGCCGATGTCAGAAACTCAACACGCAATGCCTCAGACCACTCCGTTTTCCCCCCAGCGTTTTTCCGTTGCGCCGATGCTCGACTGGACCGATCGCCACTGTCGCCATTTTCACCGGCTGATGACCGGTCAGACGTTGCTGTATACCGAAATGGTCACCACCGGTGCCATTATTCACGGCAAAGGGGATTATCTCGGGTTTGGCGACGCTGAACATTCGGTGTCATTGCAGCTTGGCGGCAGCAATCCGGCTGACCTTGCGCATTGCGCGAAACTGGCAGAAGAACGGGGTTATGACGAAATTAACCTCAACGTCGGTTGCCCGTCGGATCGCGTGCAGAACGGCATGTTTGGTGCCTGTCTGATGGGACAGGCGTCACTGGTGGCTGACTGCATCAAAGCCATGCGCGATGTGGTCTCGATTCCGGTCACGGTCAAAACCCGTATCGGTATTGACGAGCAGGACAGCTACGAATTCCTGTGCGATTTTATCCGTCAGGTTTCAGAAAACGGCGGCTGCGATACTTTCATTATCCATGCGCGCAAAGCCTGGCTTTCCGGTCTCAGCCCGAAAGAAAACCGTGAGATCCCGCCGCTGGATTACCCGCGCGTGTATCAGCTTAAGCGTGATTTCCCGCAGCTGACGATGGCGATTAACGGCGGTATTAAAACGCTCGAAGAAGCCAAAACGCACCTCCAGTTTATGGATGGCGTCATGGTCGGTCGCGAGGCTTACCAGAATCCAGGTATGTTGCTGAACGTGGATCGCGAGCTGTTTGGCTCCGACGCGCCGCTGAAAACTGGGCCTGATATCATCCGCGCGCTGTATCCATATATCGAAGCGGAACTGAGCAAAGGCACCTATCTGGGCCACATTACCCGTCATATTCTTGGTCTGTTCCAGGGCGTGCCGGGCGCGCGACAGTTCCGTCGTCACCTGAGTGAAAACGCACATAAAGCAGGCGCGGGCATTAATGTGGTTGAACAGGCATTGCAGATGGTCGCTCAGCAGCAGGAAATGGCTACTCAGGCTTAATTAACCGGTGAGCAAACTCACTATCTGTTAGTCAAATTTACTATCTTTTCGCAGGTCGTCCGTGCCTGCGAATTGTTTTTTCCTTATCATTCAATCAATTATTCATTTTGTCATGCTGGCACGTTTCTTGTAATAGTGAATGCGTGTTCTGACATCACGTCTTAATGCACATGGCTTATTAAGGAGCACCCGATGCTGGAAATTCTCTTCGTGCTTGGTTTTTTCTTTATGCTGATGCTGACCGGCATTTCGCTGCTGGGCATGGTCGCTGCGCTGATCGTGGCATTTGCTGTGATGATGTTGGGTGGGTTTCTGGCGATTGTTATAAAAATGTTGCCGTGGCTGGTTCTGGCCGTGGTCGTGGTGTGGATTTACCGGACATTCATTAAGCCGGATCAGCCAAAATATCGCCGCCGCCGTTTGCCGTAATTTCTGCTTCCGGTAATGGGTTTTCGTAACTGCATGAAATGCTGTTGATTAACGATGGTCTTTTAAACACAAAAAAATGTAACCGTTGCAGCGATAACTTTTGCTTATGTGCTAGCGATCACAGGCCGGGTCAGAATGTGCGGTGAAAGTGCATAAATCATATTTTTTAACATGGGTGACTGTTAGGATGGATTCCATTGCAGATTAACGTATCGCAAAACGAATTCATCAAGTCCGCTAAGGCACACAATAGTCGCATAAGTGACATCGCCCGGTGGATTTACCCGGCAGTACCCTACAGCAGTACCCGTCTGAAATCAGAGGTCGTCTGAGTCAGACAGTAAGAAAGGCTTCCATATTCTGGAAGCCTTTTTTGCATTCTTCCCCGTCGCCCTTGCCGCCACAGCTGTGTTAGCTGCACTCACTCACCCGAATCACTTACCTGAGTAAGCTCATCGGGACTCCTTCGTTTGCTGCCTTGCTGTAACGTCAATGGCTTAGGGAAACTGTTATGGAATGAGTAAACTCGAACCCTGCGTCACGCGGCTTTCCAGCGTTTCGTGTGCGCGTTTTGCCTCGGAGAGCGGGAATTTCTGTGCGTCGCTGACATCCACTTTTATCGCACCGCTGGCAATCAGGGAGAACAACTCGCTGCTCGCCTGCGCCAGTTCTTCACGGTTAGTCACGTAGCCATTCAGGGAAGGGCGCGTTACGAACAGTGAACCTTTCTGATTGAGGACAGCCAGATCCACGCCTTTTACCGGGCCGGAAGCGTTGCCGAAACTGACCAGTAAACCGCGACGTTTCAGGCTGTTCAGCGATTTCTCGAAGGTGTCTTTACCCACGGAGTCGTAAACCACCCCGACTTTTTCGCCGCCGGTCAGTTCTGCCACGCGTGCCGCGATATCTTCTTTCTGATAATTAATCGTTGCCCAGGCACCGGCTTGTTTCGCACGTTCGGCTTTTTCATCAGAACCGACAGTGCCGATCAGTTTCACGCCCAGTGCTTTTGCCCACTGGCAGGCAATCAGGCCCACGCCACCTGCGGCAGCATGGAACAAAATGGTTTCACCGGCCTGCACTTCGTGGGTCTGGCGCAGTAAATAGTAAACCGTCAGCCCTTTAAGGAAGGATGCCGCCGCCTGTTCAAAACTGATGGCGTCCGGCAGCAGGGCGATTTTTTCCTGCGGCACGTTATGGAATTCACTGTAAGCGCCGAGCGCCGATTGCGCGTAGACCACGCGGTCGCCCGGTTTAACAGCGGTCACGTCGCTGCCGACTTTACTGACAATCCCCGCCGCTTCGGTGCCTAAACCGGCCGGAAAACTGGCGGGCGGATACAGACCGCTGCGCACGTACGTATCGATATAGTTGATACCGATGGCTTTATTCTCGACCTGAACTTCGCCAGCCTGCGGATCTTGTGGCTGATAATCAACGTATTGCAGAACGTCAGGGGTGCCTGTTTCAGAAAACTGGATGCGCTTTGCCATGTTTTTCCCTCGTGATGGAGTCTGATTTCAACCCTAGGCTAAATGTCCGGGACAATCCAGATTTTCGGCACTAAGGGTTAATACCCTTTTGAAATGGTTTATACTGTCGCGCGAGTCTGGCTCCTAATTTTGGAAACCCGACGCTCATAAAACAGGCGCTTAGAGCAGGAACTAATCCACAGATGGCAGCAAAAAAACCGACCAATCAACAGAACGAAAACCGCGATCGCCAGATGGAAGGATTGAAACTTCCGCCGCATTCGCTGGAAGCTGAACAATCCGTTCTGGGCGGGCTGATGCTGGACAACGAACGCTGGGATAACGTCGCCGAGCGCGTGGTCAGCAATGACTTCTTCAGCCGCCCGCATCGCCTGATTTTTACTGAAATGCAGCGTTTGCTGGAAATGAGCAAACCGATTGACCTGATTACGCTTTCTGAATCTCTGGAACAGAAAGGGGATCTGGACTCTGTCGGCGGTTTTGCGTATCTGGCAGAACTCTCGAAAAACACCCCAAGTGCGGCGAACATCGGCGCGTATGCCGACATCGTGCGTGAACGCGCGGTGGTGCGGGAAATGATCTCCGTCGCCAATGAAATTGCCGATGCGGGTTACGACCCTCAGGGGCGCAGCAGCGAAGACCTGCTGGATTTAGCCGAATCCCGCGTATTCCAGATTGCCGAAAGCCGCGCCAGTAAAGACGAAGGCCCGAAAAGCATCGACCGCATTCTGGAAAGCACCGTGTCCCGTATCGAAGAACTGTTCCAGCGCCCGCACGACGGCGTGACCGGTGTGTCTACCGGCTATGCGGATCTCGACAAGAAAACAGCCGGTCTGCAAAAATCGGATCTCATCATCGTGGCTGCGCGTCCGTCGATGGGTAAAACCACATTTGCGATGAACCTCGCCGAAAACGCCGCGATGATGCAGGATAAACCGGTCTTAATCTTCAGTCTGGAGATGCCCGGCGACCAGATCATGATGCGTATGCTGGCGTCGCTTTCCCGCGTTGACCAGACAAAAATCCGTACCGGTCAGCTTGATGATGAAGACTGGGCGCGAATCTCCAGCACCATGGGCATTTTGCTCGAAAAACGTAACATGTATATCGATGACTCGTCCGGCCTGACGCCAACCGAAGTCCGTTCGCGTGCGCGACGTATCTTCCGCGAGCACGGCGGCCTGAGTCTGATCATGATCGACTACCTCCAGCTGATGCGCGTTCCGGCGCTGTCCGATAACCGTACCTTGGAAATTGCCGAAATCTCCCGCTCTCTGAAAGCGCTGGCGAAAGAATTGCAGGTGCCGGTGGTAGCGCTGTCGCAGCTCAACCGAAGCCTGGAGCAGCGTGCCGATAAGCGCCCGGTCAACTCCGACTTACGTGAATCCGGCTCCATCGAGCAGGACGCCGACTTAATCATGTTCATCTATCGTGACGAGGTCTATCACGATAACAGTGAAGAAAAAGGCATTGCGCAAATCATCCTCGGTAAACAACGTAACGGCCCGATCGGTACCGTCCGCCTGACCTTTAACGGTCAGTGGTCGCGGTTTGATAACTATGGCGGCCCGCAATACGACGAAGACTAGTGCGGAGCTAGCTTACTTGCCATTTTGAACCCGGGCAGTGCTCAAAATCCTCACGTACTTTGTGTACGCTCCGGTTTTTCCGCGCTGGCCGTGTCCAAACTGGCCGCGACGCTGACGCCCCTAAACATTAGCGGTTAGGTTAACACTCTCAATTTCATGCAAAGGACTCAAAATGAAAGCGGCTACGGCTGTCATTGATCGCCGCGCTCTGCGACACAATCTGCAACGGGTGCGTCATTTGGCGCCACAAAGTCGTCTGGTTGCGGTAGTCAAAGCAAATGCTTATGGGCATGGTCTGTTAGAGACGGTGCACAGTCTGCAGGACGCCGATTATTACGGCGTTTCCCGGCTCAGTGAGGCGCTGACACTGCGCAAAGCCGGTATCGTGAAACCGATTCTTCTGCTCGAAGGCTTCTTTTCCGCCAGCGAATTACCCCTGCTGACTGAACATCAGCTCGATACCGCCATTCATAGCATTGAACAGTTGGAAGCGCTGGAAAGCGCTGACCTTGCGCGTCCGCTGAATGTCTGGCTGAAAATCGACACCGGAATGCACCGTCTGGGGGTTCATCCTGCACAGGCAGAGGCGTTTTATCAGCGCCTGGGTGCCTGCAAAAATGTCGTACAGCCAGTCAATATGATGAGTCATTTCTGCCGCGCCGATGAACCCGAAAGCGACGCCACAACGAAACAGCTGAACAGCTTTAACGCGTTCGCCGACGGCAAGCCGGGGCAGAAATCGATCGCGGCTTCCGGCGGGATTTTGCTGTGGCCGGAATCGCATATGAATCTGGTTCGTCCTGGCATTATTTTGTACGGTGTATCGCCAATGGAAACCGGCACGGCCAGCGATTTCGGGCTGCAACCGGCAATGACGCTGACCTCCAGCCTCATCGCCGTGCGCGACCATTTCGCCGGTGAACCGGTCGGTTACGGCAGTACCTGGGTCAGCGACCGTGATACGCGTTTGGGCGTGGTCGCGATGGGGTATGGCGACGGCTATCCGCGCAGTGCGCCGAACGGCACGCCGGTGCGGATCAATGGTCGCGAAGTGCCGATTGCCGGGCGCGTGTCTATGGACATGATCACCGTCGATTTGGGGCCGCAAGCGAAAGATAAAGTCGGTGATGAAGTGATTTTCTGGGGCGATAAATTACCGGCTGAGCGCATTGCGCAGGCAACCGGTATCAGTGCGTATGAGCTGATTACTCAGCTCAGCGAGCGCGTGGCCCGCCTTTATATCAACGACTAGATCTTACTTCTTTACCGCCAGCCACTGGCTGACAATCTTCTGATAATCGCCGGTGGCTTTACTCAGGTGCAGCCACTGGTCGACATACATCTTCCAGCTCACGTCATCACGCGGCAGCATGTAGGCCTTCTCGCCATATTGCAGCGGCTTTTTCGGGTTCACCGCGCACAGCTTCGGATAACGTTTCTGCTGATACAGCGCTTCCGACGCATCCGTAATCATCACATCCGCTTTCTTATCCACCAGCTTCTGGAAGATGGTCACATTATCGCTCAGCGTCAGCGTGCCTTTTGGCAGATGGCTGTGGACAAAGGCCTCATTGGTGCCGCCCGCCGGTTCAATCAGGCGCACGGACGGCCGGTTCAGCTGGTCAACGGTCTGGTACTGACGCACATTTTCGCAGCGCACTAACGGGATTTTCCCGTCCTGATCCAACACGTTAGCAAACCAGGCTTTCTGCTGGCGCTTCAGCGTGACGGAAATCCCGCCCATCGCGATATCACAATGACCTGCGTTCATTTCATCCGGCAGGGATTTCCAGGTGACCGGCACCCAGTTCACTTTTACGTCCAGACTTGCCGCCAGTGATTGCGCCATCGCGATATCAATCCCTTCATATTCCCCGTTTTCTTTCAAAAACGTATACGGCTTATAGTCGCCGGTAGTGCAGACATTCAGCGAGCCTTTTTGTAATACGCGCTCAAGATGGGAAGATGTGGTATCCGCTTTTGCGAAAGCGGGTAAAGCAGACAGTAAGGCGAGAGAGTAGAGTACTTTTTTCATTATTCTTTCCTTGTGTTTAAATCATGCGCAAGTATAAGAAAAAACAGCCGATAAGTATTTATAACTCGTTATTGTGGGAATGTTTTTTGCAATGCCTTTGCAATAAAAATCCGACACATAAAAATTAAAACGACAGGAAAGGTGCCATGTATAGCGTTGATGATTATGACCTGAAAATTCTGACCTTATTACAAGCCAACGGAAGACTGACCAATCAGGAACTGAGTGAACTGGTCGGGCTGTCAGCTTCGCAATGTTCACGTCGCCGGATTGGTCTGGAACAGGCTCAGATGATCCTCGGCTATCACGCGCGTCTGGCCCCTGAAGCGCTGGGTCTTGGCATGATCGGGTTGATTGAAGTCAGGCTTATCAACCATTTGCCTGCACAGGTCGACGCCTTTCACAGTATGCTGGGGGAAGTGGCTGCCATCATTGACGCCTATAAAACCACCGGCGATGCCGATTATTTGCTAAAGGTCGCCGTAAAAGATTTAGCCGGTTTGAGCACGTTGATAAGCCAAATCCTGTCAGTGCATAAAAGTGTGGCGCATGTGAAAACGTCGGTAGTCCTTAACCGGTTAAAAGAAATCGGATTATTAACACTGGGCTAAGTAATATAACCCGGTCTTTTGTGCGCACTGTTATGGTGATTTGTTTTGGTGCAAGCTCACTTTAATAGTGCATTATTTTGAATTAATATGCGCATTCTGTGCATGTAAAGATTAATTAACGCGTCATAAAATCTTATTTTCAATTTTTAATGCAAATTTTGTGCGTGAATATTGCCTTAATTTCCCATCTCATTAATTATCTCAAAATCAGTCTTAAGAAATATTATTTTGGGGTACGGGGAATTATGGAAAGTGCAGACGACATCAAACAGCCGGCTGAGCAACCGCGCATCGGGCATACGCTGGTGGAAGATGCGCTGGCGATCATTATCGGTACGCTGATGGTCTCTTTTGGCGTGGTGATGTTGCGGCAGGTCGGCGCGCTGACTGGTGGTACGGCAGGAATGGCGTTTCTGGCGCATTACGTGACACAGATTTCGTTCGGCACCGCGTTCTTTATCATCAACTTACCCTTTTATTACCTCTCTTTCCGCCGTATGGGTTTGCAGTTCACGCTGAAAACCTTCGCCGCGGTCGCACTGGTTTCCGTGTTTTCTGACCTGCATCCGCTGTTTGTGCATTTCGATCATCTTCAGCCGTTCTACGCCACATTGTTTGCCAATGTGATTATGGGCATCGGTTTCATTGTGCTGTTCCGCCATAAAGCCAGCCTCGGCGGCGTGAACATTCTGGCGCTGTTTCTGCAGGATAAATACGGTATCCGCGCCGGTAAACTGCAAATGGGCGTGGACTGCTGCATCGTGCTGGCGTCGCTTTTCGTGGTGAGTTACGAAATGCTGATTGCCTCGGTACTGGGCGCGGTGATCGTCAATCTGATCATCGCGATGAACCATCGTCCGGGGCGCTACAGCGTCTGACGAAATGAATAAAGAATGGCGCAAACAGCGCCATTCTTTTAGTGAGTTGCGGTGGTTTTCGATGAACTATGCGCCGAAGCCGCCGTCAATCGTCAGGTTCGCGCCGGTGATGTAACCCGCTTCAGGGCCGGAAAGATAGGCCACAAAGCTGGCGATTTCGCTGTCTTTACCGTAGCGGTTGAGCGCCATATAGGAACGCATACCCTCAGCCATTTCGCCATCTGCCGGATTCATATCGGTATCCACCGGGCCCGGTTGCACGTTATTTACGGTAATGCCGCGTGGGCCTAAATCACGTGCCAGACCTTTGGTCAGGCCGACGATAGCGGATTTACTCATGGCATACACCGCGCCGCCCTGGAACGGCATCCGGTCGGCGTTGACACTGCCGATGGTGATGATGCGCCCGCCGTCAGGCATATGGCGCGCAGCCTGCTGGCTGGCGACAAATACGCTGCGCACGTTGATGGCGATGGAACGGTCGAAATCATCCATGGTCAGCGCATCGATTTCGCCAAAGGCCAGTACACCGGCGTTATTCACCAGAATATCGATTTTGCCGAATGCTTTGGCGGCGCTGTCAATAGCTGTGCGCACGCTGCTTTCATCGGCGCTGTCTGCTTTAATCGCCAGTGCTTTGCCGCCGCTGGCTTCAATACTTTTTACCAGCGCCTGTGCTTTATCTTCAGAAGAAACATAGGTGAAGGCCACGCTGGCACCTTCACGGGACAGACGCTGAACGATGGCGGCACCGATGCCGCGTGAACCACCCTGTACAAAAGCGGCTTTACCCTGCAGTGAGTGTTGTGTGGTCATGTTGAGATGCTCCGGAAGGTGAGATGACTGTATGATCGTAGACTAAATGAGCAGAACAGCATCTCAGGCGAACGGGCGGTTTGATATGCAGGATGTGCCCGACAAATGACAACATAGTTGTCATCTTTTTTAACGAACTTTGATAGTCTGTGAAACAGTCGCGATGCACCGGGCTACCGGGGGCTGATCGCTGCGCTACTTAACCCTACCAAGGAGATGTATACCGTGTTCGAACATGTCGATGCTTATGCCGGTGACCCGATTTTGTCGCTGATGGAAAGCTTCAAAACCGATCCGAGACAAGATAAGGTAAACCTGAGCATCGGTCTTTATTACGACGAGCAGGGTATTATTCCGCAACTGGCTGCGGTGGAAAATGCAGAAAACCACCTGAACGCCGGGCCGCAGGCCGCGTCAGTGTATCTGCCAATGGAAGGTCTGCCGGCATACCGTGCAGGCATTCAGGAACTGCTGTTTGGTGGCTGTCATCCGGCGCTGAAACAACAGCGTATCGCGACGATTCAAACTGTCGGCGGTTCCGGCGCGCTGAAAGTGGGTGCGGATTTCCTGAAGTTTTATTTCCCGAATTCAGAAGTTTATGTGAGTGACCCGACCTGGGAAAACCACGTGGCTATCTTTGGCGGCGCAGGCTTCAAAGTACATACCTATCCGTACTTTGACGCAGAAACGCTGGGTGTGAATTTCACCGCCATGATCGAACGCCTGAAAACCTTACCGGCGCAAAGCATCGTGCTGCTGCACCCATGCTGTCATAACCCGACGGGCTCTGACCTGACGCCAGCCCAGTGGGATCAGGTGATTGAAGTCACCAAACAGCGCGAGCTGATCCCGTTCCTCGATATCGCTTATCAGGGCTTTGGCGCAGGCATTGATGATGACGCTTACGCCATCCGCGCGATGGCGGCAGCGGGCGTGAACTGCTTCGTCAGCAACTCCTTCTCGAAAATTTTCTCCCTGTATGGCGAGCGCGTTGGCGGATTGTCTGTGGTTTGTGAAGACAGCGAAGCCGCAAGCCGCGTACTGGGTCAGCTGAAAGCGACCGTGCGCCGTAACTATTCCAGCCCGCCGAATTTCGGTGCGAAAGTGGTGGCGAAAGTCCTGAGTGACAGCGCCCTGAACGCCCAATGGAAAGCCGAAGTCGAGAAAATGCGTACCCGTATTCTCGAGATGCGCCACACGCTGGTCGATAGCCTGAAAACCGCCTTGCCGGGCCGCAATTTTGACTACCTGCTGCAACAGCGCGGGATGTTCAGCTACACCGGTTTCAGCGAAGCGCAGGTGGTTCGTCTGCGCGAAGAATTCGGCGTATACCTGATCCTCAGCGGTCGCGTCTGCATGGCGGGTCTGAATCACCATAATGTGAAACAGGTTGCTGAAGCCTTCGCTGCCGTTCAGTAAATCCCCGTCATACTTCGGGCTGCTGCTTCGTTGGTTACGCCTTGCTTCACCCCGAATTATTTAGGGGATTGGATAGGTATAGGGTCGACAGAAATGTCGGCCTTTTTTGTATTTGCGATCTGTTACCTTTCTTTTTCGCGATGTTGCTGCACACTAAATAGACGATTCCGGTTTGCGGGGTCGTCAACATCAGACAAGGAGAGAGGCCAAAATGACCAGTTCGGAATTGCTCGACTATTGCATGGGAAAACCTGGGGCAGAACAAAGTACCCAAAATCAGCTCGGTGCGAATCAGATAAAAGTGGGCGGCGTCATGTTCGCCATGTTCTGTGATTGCCAGGGACATGAAGCGGTATCGCTGAAAACCACCACCGGCATGGCCGGCAAGTTACGTGCCGAACATACCTGTATTCTTCCGGGTAAGAATCTCAATAAGGCGCACTGGAATACCGTGGTTCTCGACGGCACCCTGCCGGATTCTCAATTTTATTCCCTGATCGACAGTTCTTATCAGATGGTCGTCTCCGGCTTAGAGGAGCATCGCCGTCAGGAAATGGGCATCTGATCGCCTGACCAGTGGCCGGTTTTCAGCGTCGCGGGCGAGAAATCCGGTGATGCTGCACGCCACGGCAACGCGGCGCGAAAGCGCCACACGCGGGTGATATCCAGACTCCAGTAGCGTTCTGCCCCTGCCGGGCCGGGAAACGCTTCCGGCTGCCAGTGGATCTGCGTATGTCCCTGAAGATGCAGAATATCGCCGTTCTCGAAATCCATAAACAGCAGCGCTTCACGCGGTTCTGCCAGTAAATTTCCCAGCGTATTCATGTAGCGATTGCCGCGAAAATCCGGCACCCACAAACGGTTCCCGATCAGATGCGCAAACCCCGGCTGACCGCCGCGATGCGACACATCCGCGCCGCCATGCGCGTGGCTGGCGATGAAAAATGTGTCAGCGCGTGCAATCAGTGCGCGCGCGTCGGCATCCGGCTCCGTCATATCTTCCCTGGGAGGCAGCGGTAAACTGACCGGCGTATCCGTCAGTTTGCGGATCTGAATATACTGCGGACAATTGCCAAAACTCTGATCGACGACGATCTCGATCCGGTTTTTATCAATGCGCCCGATCCTGCCGTTCACCCGGTTACGCCGCCGGTTGGAAAAATCGATCCCCAGCCCGCCTGCCTGTTTCCCCGGCTGTAAGGCGGCCAGCGCCGGATCGTCCGCCCGCCTCGGGGCATTCACCCGCAAATGCGATGCATCAGGCGTGCGGATAAATCCGGCAGGCCCGGTCAGTAAGGTCGCCACCGGCCAGCCGTTTTCGTCCAGCGTTGAGATAAACAAATAGGGCAGAGCGGCGAAAAACAACCGGTGCTGTTCCGGCATCGCTTCACGGATGCCGTGTGCTTCGACGTCAAACCCTGCCATGTCCTGAGCCAGAATTTCGTCTGCATGGAAAGGGTTATTCATCATGTTTACCCCACAATTTCAGGCAAAGGTAACGCCGGCAGCGGCGTAAAGCCGGGCAGGCCTTCGATGCGCGCAAGCCAGCGCTGAATGGCCGGATAACCCGTCAGCGACACGCCGCCTTCCGGTGCGGTGGCCACGTAGCTGTAACAGGCCAGATCAGCAATGGTGGCGCGATCCGTTGCCAGAAACTCACGGTTTTCCAGATGTTCTTCCAGCTGTGGCAGGAATTTCGCAGCCACTTTCAGTGCACTTTCATACACTTCCGGCGCAGAAAACTGCTTCACCATACGCGCAGAGGCCGGGCCGTATCGCACTTCGCCGGCGGCACGGGACAGCCATTTTTGCACCTCGGCAGCCGGCAATGGATCTTCGGGTAACCAGTGACTGTCCGGCGCGTAGCGTTTCACCAGGTACACCAGAATCGCATTGCTGTCGGTAAGAACGTGCTCACCGTCGGTCAGCACCGGCACCTGTTGCAGCGGATTTAGCTGCGCGAACGCTGCGGTCTGGCGAACGTCCTTTCCGCCGTCCCGGGTTTCAAAAGGCAGGCTGAGCATATTCAGCAACAGGGTCACGCGGTGGCAGTGGCCGGAAAGCGGTGTGCTGTAAAGTTGGATGGCGGGCATGGGTTGTCTCCTTTATGTGTCTGACGTCAAGATTACTCTTGCACTAAACGATTGGGATCCACGAAGATTGAAATTGAGCGTTTCACTTTGTGGAAGAATTTATGGATCGTTTGGACGAAATGGCGATTTTTGTCGCTGTCCTTCAGTATGGCAGCCTGGCGGAAGCTGCCCGTAAACTTCACCGTTCGCCACCGGCAATCACCCGCGCCATTGCTTCGCTGGAACATCGTTTCGGCGCCAGACTGGTCGAGCGGACCACCCGCAGCCTGGCACCGACCGAGGCAGGCGCGCGGCTGGCAGAAAAGGCGAGGATTTTACTCAGCCAGTATCAGGACGCCGTCGAAGACACCGCAGAAACTCAGCTCAGTGGTCTGCTGCGTATTACCGCGCCGGTGCAGTTTGGCCGTAAACACATTGCGCCGCTGGTGATGGAATTTCTGGCGCAGCATCCTGACATGCAAATTGAGATGATGCTGAACGACCGGAATCTGGATCTGATCGACGAAGGTTTAGATCTGGCGGTGCGTATCGGGCATCAGGAAGACTCAGGTAAAGTGGCGCGTAAGGTGGCAGAAGTCACCCGCATACTGGTCGCCAGCCCGGCGTATCTGGCGTTACACGGCGAGCCACAGCATCCGTCTGAACTGGCATCGCATCAGACCGTGATGGGCACGCTGCGCACGCAAATCCGTGAATGGCGTTTCGGGCCGCATGAGGATGACCTGCGTGTGCGGCTGTCGCCGCGTTTGCTTTCCAATGACGTCGAATCGCAGCTTCTGGCGGTACGCAGCGGGCAGGGGATTGCGCGCTTGTTGTCGTATCAGGTGAGCGACGATTTACAGGCAGGCAGCATGGTACGGCTTCTGGCGGATTTCGAACCGTTGCCGCTGCCGGTACAACTGGTGGCGCAACAGGTGCAGCAGATGCCGCGCAAGGTGCGCACATTTTGGGATTTCACCTATCAGCGGCTGAGCGAACTTCCGCAACTTCATGCGCTGGACGCATCCTCTGAACAGTGACGCCGATCACGCTCGTGTGCGGTAAAAATAACCTACTCTGAGAGTTGTGCAAAAACAGTGAGTTACTTCAGGACAGGTTGTCCGTTTACTCACGCCAACCCAGAAGGAAAGGATGATGACCCGTAACCGGCTGAATCTTGCCACGCTTTTGATACTGGCGCTCAGCGCGCCGATCTCCATGACTGTCTCTGCGCAGAGTTTGCCGCAGGATCCTGATGCGTCGGTGCCTGCCAAAAACTACATCACGGCGGTAAATCCCGATTTAACCATCACTTACCGGCTGTATGCGCCGACTGCCGAACACGTTGACGTGGTAACCGGTGCGACGCCGGTGACGTACATTCCGCATCAGATGACCAAGGACGATAAAGGCGTCTGGAGCTGGACGTCGGATGCGCAGAAACCGAATCTCTACGAATATTTCTTCAACGTTGATGGCTTACGTATTGCCGATCCGGGCAGCGCGATGCCTAAGCCGCAGCGTCAGGTGAATACCAGCCTGATCCTGGTGCCGGGCAGTATTCTGGATGTGAAAAACGTGCCGCACGGCGAAGTCCGTACGCTGACTTATCATTCCGCCGCGCTGAATTCAGAGCGTCAGGTCGCGGTGTGGACACCGCCGGGTTACACCGACGCGTCACAGCCGCTGCCGGTGTTGTATTTCTATCACGGCTTTGGTGATACCGGCCGCTCGGCGCTGGATCAGGGACGTATTGCGCAAATCATGGATAACCTGCTGGCGGAGAAAAAAATCGCGCCGATGCTGGTGGTTATTCCGGATACCGAAACCGACGCCAAAGGCGTGGTGCCGGAAGATTACGTCACCAAAGATCGCCGTAAGGAGTTTTATCCGCGTAATGCCGCAGCGGCCGATAAAGAACTGACCGGCGACATTATCCCGCTGATTTCTAAAACCTTCCGCGTGCGCGATGACGCCGCCGGACGCGCACTGGCCGGGCTTTCACAAGGCGGTTATCAGACGCTGGTCAGCGGCATGACGCACCTCGACCAGTTCGGCTGGCTGGCGACGTTAAGCGGTGTAACTACCACGACAGTCCCGAATGCCGACGTCGAAAAACGCTTCGCCGAACCGGATAAAATCAACGCGCAGCTGAAAAACTTCACGTTAGTGGTGGGGGAAAAAGATGTAGTGACGGGTAAGGATATCGCCGGACTGAAATCTGAGCTGGAAGAGAAAAAGATTAAATTTGATTACCACGAATACCCGAATCTCGGCCACGAAATGGACGTCTGGCGCCCGGCCTATGCGGAGTTTGTGCAGAAGATATTTAAGTAAGTTTGAACCGCAATGTAGAAAAGTTAGCTCCTCCCCCTGCGAAGGGGAGGAGCTGATCGGCGCTTTAACCTATCGTTAAGCGCTTTTCTTCGCCTGCTGGCTGTGGCGTTCCAGCAACGGTTTCAGGAAGCGGGCGGTATGCGATTCTTTGCACTCCGCGACGGTTTCCGGGGTACCGGCGACCAGAATCTGCCCCCCCCCCGCACCGCCTTCCGGCCCGAGATCGACAATCCAGTCCGCGGTTTTAATCACGTCCAGATTGTGTTCAATCACCACGATGGTATTACCCTGATCGCGTAACTGATGCAGCACTTCCAGCAGTTGCTGAATATCGGCAAAGTGCAGGCCGGTTGTCGGTTCGTCGAGAATATACAGCGTCTGACCGGTACCGCGTTTGGACAGCTCACGCGCCAGTTTCACGCGCTGCGCTTCACCGCCGGACAGCGTAGTCGCTGACTGGCCGAGGCTGATGTAAGTCAGACCGACGTCGATCAGCGTCTGCAATTTACGCGCAAGGGCAGGAACGGCATCGAAGAAATCACGCGCTTCTTCAATGGTCATCTCCAGCACTTCGTGGATGCTCTTGCCTTTGTATTTGATTTCCAGCGTTTCGCGGTTATAGCGTTTGCCTTTGCACTGATCGCACGGCACATAAATATCCGGCAGGAAGTGCATTTCGACTTTGATCACGCCGTCGCCCTGACAGGCTTCGCAGCGTCCCCCTTTGACGTTGAAACTGAAACGCCCCGGCGTATAACCGCGTGAACGTGATTCCGGTACACCGGCAAACAACTCGCGCACCGGTGTGAAAATGCCGGTGTACGTCGCCGGGTTAGAGCGTGGCGTACGGCCAATCGGGCTCTGGTCGATGTCGATGACTTTGTCGAAATGTCCCAGGCCTTCGATTTCGCGATACGGTGCGGCTTCGGCAATGGTCGCGCCATTGAGTTCGCGCTGTGCCAGCGGGAACAGCGTGTCGTTAATCAGCGTCGATTTACCGGAACCAGACACGCCGGTGATGCAGGTGAAAAGGCCCACCGGCAGCGTCAGCGTCACGTCTTTCAGGTTGTTGCCTTTCGCGCCTGAAAGTTTCAGCACTTTTGCCGCATCCGCAGGGACACGCTGCGCCGGTACCGAAATTTCACGTTTACCGCTCAGGAACTGGCCGGTCAGTGAGTTTTCCGTCGCCATGATGTCTTCCGCGGTGCCTTCAGCCACCACTTCGCCGCCATGAACGCCAGCACCCGGACCGATATCAATAATATGGTCAGCGGCGCGGATCGCGTCTTCGTCGTGCTCGACCACAATCACGGTATTACCGAGGTCGCGCAGGTGGATCAGGGTTTCCAGCAGACGTTCGTTATCGCGCTGATGCAGGCCGATAGACGGCTCATCCAGCACGTACATCACGCCCACCAGCCCGGCACCAATCTGGCTCGCCAGACGGATACGCTGAGCTTCACCGCCGGACAGCGTTTCCGCAGAACGGGACAGCGAGAGGTAATTCAGGCCAACGTTCACCAGGAATTTCAGGCGATCGCCAATCTCTTTCAGCACTTTCTCAGCAATTTTGGCGCGCTGACCGCTGAGTTTCATATTGCGGAAGAAATCCATCGCATGGCCGATGCTGAAATCAGAGATTTCCGGCAGCGTGGTTTCTTCGACAAACACATTGCGCGCTTCTTCACGCAGGCGGGTGCCACGACATGAAGTACACGGACGGTTGCTGATGTATTTGGACAGTTCTTCACGCACCGCGCTGGATTCCGTTTCTTTATAACGGCGTTCCATATTGTGCAGCACGCCTTCAAACGGATGGCGACGGATAGACGTATCACCGCGATCGTTGATGTATTTGAATTCAATCGTGGTTTTGCCGGAACCGTGCAGGATGGCGTGTTGCACGTCGCTGCTCAGGTCATTAAACGGCGCTTCCACGTCGAAATCATAATGCTCGCCAAGAGAGCGCAGCATCTGGAAGTAATAGAAGTTACGGCGATCCCAGCCGCGGATCGCGCCACCTGCCAGAGAAAGTTCAGGGTTTTGCACCACGCGTTCCGGGTCGAAGAACTGCTGCACGCCCAGCCCGTCACAGGTCGGACAGGCACCGGCCGGGTTGTTGAACGAGAACATACGCGGTTCAAGCTCGCGCATGCTGTAGCCACACACCGGACAGGCGAAGTTGGCGGAGAACAGCATCTCATCGGCTTTCGGGTCATCCATATCGGCGACCACGGCGGTACCGCCGGAAAGCTCGAGCGCGGTTTCAAACGATTCCGCCAGACGCTGTGCCAGATCATCACGCACTTTAAAGCGGTCAACGACCACTTCAATGGTGTGCTTTTTCTGCAATTCCAGTTTCGGCGGATCAGACAGGTCACAGACTTCGCCGTCGATACGCGCGCGGATATAGCCTTGCGACGCCAGGTTTTCCAGCGTCTTGGTGTGCTCACCTTTGCGGTCTTTAACAATGGTTGCCAGCAGCATCAGGCGCTGACCTTCCGGCTGCGCCAGCACATTATCCACCATCTGACTGACGGTCTGGGCTGACAGCGGAATATTATGATCCGGGCAGCGCGGCTCGCCCACGCGGGCAAACAGCAGACGCAGGTAGTCGTGGATTTCGGTGATCGTCCCGACGGTAGAACGCGGGTTGTGCGATGTTGATTTCTGCTCAATCGAAATCGCCGGAGACAGACCTTCAATATGGTCGACGTCCGGTTTTTCCATTAAGGATAAAAATTGGCGTGCGTAGGCAGACAGCGACTCGACATAGCGGCGCTGGCCTTCGGCGTACAGCGTATCGAACGCCAGAGAGGACTTGCCTGAACCGGATAAGCCGGTGACAACAATCAGTTTGTCGCGCGGGATAATCAGGTTGATATTCTTGAGATTATGGGTGCGTGCGCCCCGAACTTCGATCTTATCCATTCATCATTCCCGGATTAACTTGATAGCTCACCGTGCCGGTGACCGTCGTGAAACAAAGCTTCGCGCCAGCCATCGAATCGGGCACAGAGAAGAACGTAACGCGCAATTATGACACAAATCACAGCCCATGCCACCCCAAAACCTGAATGTATATCCAGTACTCGATGTAACAATGGAATGTTTGCTGAACAATCTGGAAAGAATGCCGCATCCTCAGACATCCATGGTACGAAGGTATCGTTTTATGGTTATAATGCTGCAAAGTGTGACCTTCCACACCTCGGATTGTGGTTTCAACCACGACATACATCATCAGGAGAATCCACATGGCCAGCAGAGGCGTAAACAAAGTTATTCTCGTCGGTAATCTGGGACAAGACCCGGAAGTCCGCTACATGCCTAACGGCGGCGCGGTTGCCAACATCACTCTGGCAACCTCTGAAAGCTGGCGTGACAAAGCCACCGGCGAGCAGAAAGAAAAAACTGAATGGCATCGTGTGGTGTTGTTCGGCAAATTAGCTGAAGTCGCGGGCGAATACCTGAAGAAAGGTTCTCAGGTTTACATCGAAGGTGCACTGCAAACCCGTAAATGGACCGATCAGGCTGGCGTTGAAAAATACACCACCGAAGTCGTCGTTAACGTGGGCGGCACCATGCAGATGCTCGGCGGTCGTGCCGGCGGCGGCGCACCAGCAGGTGGCGGTCAGCCATCCGCAGGCGGTCAGCAAAGCGGTTGGGGTCAGCCTCAGCAGCCACAAGGCGGCAACCAGTTCAGCGGCGGCCAGCAGGCTCGTCCGGCTGCGCAAAACAACTCGCCAGCACAGAACAACGAACCGCCAATGGATTTCGACGACGATATCCCGTTCTGATACCTGCCTTCGGGCATCCATGTCAGAAATGAAAAAAGCCCCGCAAGGGGCTTTTTGTTGTCTGGAATTCAGGGCTTTCTAATTCCTCAAACTTTCCCCACAGCCCCGAACACTAATCTGCCCTGATGGAACGTCGCTTTCACCTCGGACACCCTGGCTACCGCTTCGGCGGAGCAGCTGGCGTCGACCAGGATCATTTCGGCGTTATCGTTCACCGCAGGCCACTGGCGTTTGCCGCTGTCGTCGAGCGGCAGGACATTACCGGTGGCGATAGCGAGGGAGCGCGTCAGGCCGAATTCGTCGGAGTTGCCGTAGAGCTGGGCATACAGGCTGGCTTTTTCCAGCATGCTGCCGGTGCCAAACGGCGACCAGTGGTCGATCACGCTGTCGGTGCCGGTCATCACGAAAACACCGTTCTGGCTGAGCTGCGGCAGCGGCATGTTCAGTTTGCCGAGCGGAATGGTGGAGGCGACGGTGAACTGCTGCTCGGAAAGCCCGGTGATCACGCCCTCCAGTTCTGCACCCTGCATCATTGCCAGCGCGAAACCGTGGCTGAGCGTCACTTTGCCTTTCAGCTGCGGGTTTTTCTCCACAGTCTGAATCATGTATTTCACCGCCGCAATCCCGGCTGGCGTAGTTTCATGCAGATGAATATCCACGCCTTTGTTTGTATCCAGCGCAATCTGGAACATCGCATCGAGGGATTTTTCCATCGCGCCGTCTACATTCGTCGGGTCCAGCCCGCCGACGTACTGCACGTCCATTTGCATCGCTTCGCGCATCAGCCCGTCGACTTTCGAATGCAGTAAACCGTGCTGCGGAAATGCCACAATTTCACAGCTGAAATCCTGCTGATGTTTTTCCAGCGCGATTTTCAGATGCTCGAGGCTTTTCAGGCCACTCACCGGGTCGATATTGCAGTGACTGCGTGCCACGGTCGTGCCTTTGGAATGCAGCAGGCCGATGATTGCTTCGGCGTGTTCCACCGAGGTCGGCAGCAGTTGCGGGATCAGCACCTGTTCGCGGGCAATCATGTCCATGATGGTTTTACCTTTACGCGGGCGCGGCGCTTCCCACTTGCCGCCGTAGAAGGTCTTGTCGAGGTGGATGTGCATGTCGCGCATGGCGGGCAGCAGGAGTAATCCCCGCGCATCAAAGGCAGGTAAGGTACTGGCCGGTGCATCTTTTACCGGCTGGATCGCCACAATTTTGCCGTTATTGATTTCCAGATGGTACAGCCCGGTTTTCGTGGCAATCACGATATCGCCTTCGCGCTCAAAACCCTCTTCCAGCCGGACATTACGCAGCTGGTAGTGCGGAGCAGAAATGGCATTGATCTGACTGGCATCGTCACATTTTTCGTTCATTGCGCCTGCTTTAAACGGCGAGGCCGATGCGATGCCGGAGGCCATCCCTGCGGTGAGCAGTGCGCCGGTGGCGGTGATTTTGGCGCTATGAGAGAGAAAGTTTCTGCGGCTTTGTTGCTGAGGATTTTGCACGTCGAATTCCTTAATCATGATGCGGGAGGATGCTGCTTCCCTTTCACCCTAAAAGATATCGCCGGTTCCGGCTGCGATTTTTCCCACTGCCTGTCAGTGGAAAACCTAATGCCTAGCTGAGCTGGCAAAAATCCTTTAATTTTCCGGCCAGTGCGATTTGCGCAGGCGTCGCGTCAGGGCGGTAAAACAGCGCCAGTTCGACGTTATCAATCTGTGGCAATCCGCTTTGTGCACCCAGAATCCGGTGTTCCGGCAGACGGCAGCTGGCTGGCAATAATGTCACTCCCAGTCCGGCGGCACTGGCGGCGACCAGCGCGGCGAGGCTGGCGCTGCTGTAACTGATGCGCCAGCTGCGCCCGAGTGCATCGAGCGCCTGACACAGTTCTTCGCGGTATAAGCCGTTGAGCGGGAACAGCACCAGCGGGATCGGATCCCGTTCAAACGCCGGAAACGCGGCGCTGTCGAGCCACAACATCGGCTCGGGACGCGAGGCATTGGCTTTCTCACCGGTCAGCTGCTTCACCAGAAGAATATCCAGCATATCCTGTTGCCAGGCGCGGCGCAGTTCGTGGCTCAGGCCGCTGGTGACGTCGAGGCGGATATGCGGATGGGCGCGGCAAAACTGCGCCAGCAGCGACGTGGTGGCGGCCGCGAAATCTTCCGGCACGCCGAGTCGCACCACGCCGTCCGGCCACTGATCGCTCAGCGCATCGTGCGCTTCACCGTTAAGCGCAATGATGCGCCGCGCGTAACCGAGCAGCCGTTCGCCTTCTTCGGTGAGCTGTACCTGATGGGAGGTGCGTTCCAGCAGCGGTTTGCCCAGCGTTTCCTCCAGCCTGCGGATCTGCTGGCTGACGGTCGATTGCGAGAGATACACGCGGTCGGCGGCGCGGGTAAAACTGCCAGTTTCGCAGACGGCGACAAAACTGAGTAACTGCTGCGGGCTGAACATCGGATAGCGATTCATTTTATAAATACTTATGTTTAACGTATTCGAAATACCAATACTACGCAGAGTATCAACCTTCGCGCCCGCGCACCACACTGACTCATTGCGCGGTGTTTTCACCTCTCCTGCTCCAAAAGTACGCCTCGTTTTAGGGCATTTCTTCCGCGCTCCGGCAGTTTCTGATTGCACTTAAGATTGTATACAAGGCTTCGGCAGCAAAATGTCTTTCTGGTACAGAAATTGCTTTTCCCCTGTATGACTCAGGGGAGAAAAATATGAAAGCTGTCGTGATTGGTGGCGGTATTGGCGGTGCGTGTGCGGCTATTGCGCTGAAGCGTTTTGGTATCGAAACGGCTGTATACGAGGCGGTGAAGGAGATCAAACCGGTGGGTGCGGCGATTTCGATCTGGCCGAACGGTGTGAAATGTCTGAACTATCTGGGCATGAAAGACGCGCTGCGCGAACTTGGCGGCAACATGCGTTTTATGGCCTACAAAGAATATCAGCAGGGTCAGACCATGACGCGGTTCAGTATGGATCCGCTGATCCAATGCGTCGGCGAACAGCCGTATCCGGTAGCGCGCGCGGAACTTCAGTCGATGCTGCTCGATACTTATGGCCGCGATCAGGTGCAGTTTGGCAAGCGCGTGACGCACGTTGAAGAATCCGCCGACAGCGTCACCGCCTGGTTTGACGACGGCACCTCTGCGACCGGCGATGTGCTGATCGCCGCCGACGGCACCCATTCTATTATCCGCCAGCACGTTCTGGGCTATGCGACAGAGCGCCGCTACGCCGGTTACGTCAACTGGAACGGACTGGTGGAAATCGACGAAAGTATTGCGCCTGCCGATCAGTGGACGACGTTTGTCGGCGAAGGCAAACGCGTTTCGCTGATGCCGGTGAGCGGCAATCGTTTCTACTTCTTCTTTGATGTGCCGCTGCCAAAAGGTTTGCCACAGGACCGCACCACCGTGCGCGACGATTTGCAGGGCTACTTTGCGGGCTGGGCAGAACCGGTGCAGAAACTGATCAGTCAGATTGATCCACAGACCACCAACCGCGTCGAAATCCACGACATCGAACCTTTTATGCAACTGGTAAAAGGCCGGATTGCGCTGCTCGGTGATTCCGGCCACAGCACCACGCCGGATATCGGGCAGGGCGGCTGTGCGGCGATGGAAGATGCGGTGGTGCTGGCCAATATGCTGCAAACCAATTCATTAGGCATTGAAGATGCGCTGCTGCGTTATCAGGAAAAACGCGCGTATCGCGTGAAGGATCTGGTACTGAAAGCGCGTAAACGTTGCGATGTCACCCACGGCAAAGAAATGGCCGTCACCGAACAATGGTATGAAGATTTAAAAACCGAAACCGGCGAACGTATTCTTTCCGGCATGTGCGAAACCATTCTCGGCGGCCCGTTGGAATAGCGCCGTCATGCGTGAGAAATAACTTTTTACAACTCCTTAAAGTTTCCTGTGTTTTTGCCGAAAATAGCATCAGAAGGATCAAGGTATCCACTGGCGCTATGACGCAAAAACATAGGGACTCATCAGGATGACAGTTATCTCTGCGACAGGTAATCAGGCGCTCAATACGCGGGTTACGGCGACAAAATCACTGACGGTAGTCACCTCTGCCGCCAGTCAGCAGCAAGCGACGACGGCGCAATCCACCGCGGTGATGATCGGCCAGACCGACACCCCGTCGCCGGTCTATAACATCACCAAACCGGCACTGGTCTGGGAACGTTCTTCCAGCGACCTGATGTCTTCAAAGCTCGCGTCGAATTTCAGTAACGCCGGTAATGCAGCGCGTTTTACCGGGCTCGGCGCGGCACTGCTTGAGCGTTTTACCACCGACAGCAGCAGTTATTCGCAATCGGTGATGAAACAAACTTCCGCTCAATCAGCCAGTTCGGCAGGCAACGTTGCCGCTCAAACTCAGCTGCATACCAAAGCCGATAACCAGATAAGCCTGAGCATTAAAACGGCCAGCGGCGCGCTGGTGGATATTACGCTCGGCAGTGATGATGACGGTCTCGGCGTGCAGGTGAATGTCAGTAAAGGCACGCTCAGCGATGCCGATCGCAAAGCACTGGCCGGGCTGGCAGAAGGTTTTCAGAAAGCGATCGATGGCCTGACGGCGCAGCCGCCAAAGCTGGATCTGAGTGGCCTGACAAAATTCGACACCTCGGTGTTGTCGTCGGTGGATTTACACGCCACGCTTGGCACCACCAACACCCAGACGCTGGATTTTCATGCTGATGCCAGTACGCGCTCGGTGAAATCAACCGGTGTTACGGGCACGGTGGATATCAGCGTCGACATGAGCAAGCGCGCGCTCCTGGGCACGGATATCCAGCAGAAACAGGCGCTGAACAGTTATCTGAAGCAGATCAACAGCGCAGGCAGTCGTGGCAATGCCGATGATTCGCTGATGGCGATGTTTAAAGATGCCTTTACCGCGCTGAACAGCAATTACGGCGATACGGCAACAACGTACAAAAGCCGTGGTTCTGAACCGGTGTATTTCTCGCTGACCAAAACCGATAAAAACATGATGACCGGGCTGGCGGATTTCACGGCGTCAGTCTCGCAGACGCCGGTAGATTCCACCAATCCGATGCGTCCGGACGAAACTGATATGTTCTCCTATCAGCTTTCACAGGCCAGCACGATTACCGGCACCGGTACGCAGGATCGCAACATCACGCAGAAGCAGCAGTCACATCTGGTCGCCAGCTATCATCAGTCGCTGACGCCGGGTCTGCAGCTCAACCTGACCAGTGACCGTAACTCGCAGAATTACCTGTATTATCAGATTGATGATAAGTCGGAAAGCACTACCTCCGTGCAGTATCACAAAGGGGCGCTGGTCAGTGCGTCGGTCGATCAGTCGGCCAGCCACTTAACGCATATTCAGAAATATGTGAAAGGCGCGCTGGAGTCCGATACCACCACGCCGGAATCCGTGTCGAAAACCACTGATCTGCTTGGTCAGCTGCAATCGGCCTGGGAAAATAACGCGCCGCGGATGTCATTCCGGGATTATCTCAATCATCAGACCCTGCCGGATCTCAGCCCTCTGGTGCTGATGAAATCTGATCCTGCGCAGCTGAAAAGCCGGTCTTAATAAGCGCAGATGAAACCAAAACAGCCTCTGCCGAGGCTGTTTTTTTAGGGTTTTATGGCGGGTTCACATCTCAAATTTCGTGCCTTTCAACGTGATTTCATCAAATTGCAGATGATGCATAAACTCGCGCAAAATCAGTAAAGTGGCGGCGAAATCATTGCCGTCGGGAATGCCTTCGAAATGTGCGGGACGGCCATTTATCACCAGCGCCAGCCGGTCGAAAGTGCGCTCTACGGCGTCGAGCGACAGCGTCATCACTTCGTTTTCCGCTTCACCGGCAATGCGGGCCAGCGCGCGGATATCATTATCGGTGCTGAATAATCTGGCGCCCGGTGGAATGTCATGCCGGATGCGGATCACTTCGTCCTCGACCACCATAATGGTGGTTTCCATTTCATCCGGCGTCGGCGGCGAATGGCGGAAATAGCCGACGGACGTCAGCTGTGAGCCCAGTGTCAGGAGCAAATTTTTATCTTCGTTATCATCATTTCGGACGATAACCCGCGTTTCTTCGCTGCCGATATGCAGCAATACAGCAGGTGTGGTCATCGGTTTCTCCCAATCATTAGCGTTCTGATTTATTCCCCGACAGCAGGATCAGGCAATCCTTGCACAGTATTGGTCTATCTGAGATTTGCATACAAGTCTTAGCATGAAAGCTCATTCACCGGAGGCTTTCATGAAACAGATTAATCAAATCTATATTAATGGCGAATTCGTCACCCCGCACGGCAATGAAGTGATGGACCTGATTAATCCTGTGACCGAACAGGTCGCGGCGCAGGTTCGTCTGGCTGATGAAACGGATACCCGCCAGGCAATTGCCGCCGCTAAGGCCGCATACGTAACCTTTTCGCGCACCTCAAAAACGCAGCGCATCCAGTATTTACAGCAACTGCACGATGCCGTACTGGCGCGGGCGGATGAGCTGGAAGCGGTAATGAGTGCAGAATACGGCGGCTCGCTGGCAATGGTGCAGGGCACGGTGGCGCGGTCTTCCGGCGCATTTTTGCAGGCGATAAAACTGCTCAATGAATATGACTTTGTGCGCCAGATTGGCCGGGCAAAAGTGGTGATGGAGCCGCTGGGCGTAGTCGGGCTGATTACGCCGTGGAATGCGAATTACGGTTTCATCTGCAATAAAATGGCAACCGCGCTGGCGGCGGGCAGTACGGTGGTGATTAAGCCCAGCGAACTGAGCGCGGGACAAACGCAACTGCTGACCGAATGCCTGCACGCCGCAGGATTACCGGCAGGCATATTTAATATCGTCACCGGTCGCGGCGATGTGGTGGGGGCGGAAATGACCCGTCATCCGGATATCGCTAAAATCTCGTTTACCGGTTCGACGCTGGTCGGCAAAACCATTGCCCGCGACGCGGTAGATACCCTGAAACGCGTCACGCTGGAACTCGGCGGCAAGTCGCCCAATATTCTGCTGCCGGATGCCGACCTCGCGAAAGCCATTCCGCTGGCGCTGGCGGTCGGTACCATGAACAACGGTCAGGCATGTATCGCCGGAACACGTCTGCTGGTGCCGCAGGAACGGCTGGAGGAAGTGAAAACGCATCTGTTGCAAGCGGTGGCAAATGTGAAAGTTGGTGACCCGACGCAGGCAGATATCCAAATCGGCCCGCTGGTGACGGCAAAACAGTACGCCCGCGTGCAGAATTATATTCGTCTCGGTATTGAAGAAGGGGCGCAGCTGCTGTGTGGCGGTGAAGGAAGGCCGGAGGGAGTAGACCGCGGTTATTTCGTCAAACCGACGGTGTTCGTGAACGTCACGCCTGATATGACCATCGCCCGCGAGGAGATTTTCGGGCCGGTACTTTCGGTGCTGACTTACCGCACTGTCGAAGAAGCGGTGCGGATGGCCAACGATACGGTGTACGGCTTGCAGGCGTATGTCAGCGGGGAAAACCGCCAGCAGGCGCGGGAAGTCGCGGCGCAGATTGTTGCCGGAAGGGTGTTCGTTAACGGCATGTATGACGCGCCGGATGCGCCGTTTGGCGGTTTCAAGCAGTCCGGTTTAGGGCGCGAATTTGGTACTTACGGGCTGGAAGCGTATCTTGAACCGAAGACCCTGATCGACGATGAGTGAGACGCCATGAAGTCAGATACGTCCATGATTTCCCTGAGCGCGCGCGTTTTGCGCGCTTTTTCCGCCCTGCAGCCGGAAGAAAATTCCTGTCCGACGGCACTGCCGTGGCTGTCATTTATCCGTTTCACTCATCCGACCGCGCTCAATAAAGGCATGCTGGAACCGTCGATGTGCCTGATTTTACAGGGGAAGAAAAAGGTTTTGATCGGCACTGAGGTGGTGGAATACGGCGCGGGCAGTTATCTGCTTTCCGCCATCGACATGCCGGTTTCGGGGCAGGTGACGCAGGCATCAGAGGATCATCCGTATCTGGGGATCCGTATCGATCTGGATCTGAAAGAAATGGCGGATCTGATGATCGACATGCAGCTCGATCAGCGGCTGATCCCTAAATCCGGCAGCGCGACCTATGTGGCGAAATCGGATGATTATCTGGCAGATGCATTTTTACGGCTGGTGACGATGCTGGATATTCCGCAGGACTTGCAGGCGCTCGGACAACTGGTGAAAAAAGAGATTTTTTACCGGCTGATCACCGCGCCGGAAGGTGGTCATTTTTATCAGCATCTGCTGTCGTATTATCAGGGCAAGGGCGTCAGTGAGGCGATCCAGTGGATCAAAGCTAATTTCGCTCATCCGCTGCGCATGGACGAACTGGCGAAAACGGTCGGCATGAGCGTTTCCAATCTGCATCACCGTTTTAAAGCGCTGACGGTGATGAGCCCGCTGCAATACCAGAAACAAATCCGCCTGCTCGAAGCGCGCCGCCTGTTGCTGAGCGGTAATATCGACGCGGCGACGGCAGCGTTCAGGGTCGGTTATGAAAGCCCGTCGCAGTTTAACCGTGAATACCGCCGCTCATTTGGTGCGCCGCCGTTGCAGGATATCGGCCAACTGCGCCAGCAGGGCGTCACGCTGTAAGCGGATGCGGATCCCGTCGCGCAAACTCTTTCACTATCCAGTCGATGAATACCCGTACGCGTGGCGAAAGCTGACGGTTACGCGGGTAGAGCAGCGAAACCGGCAGCGAACCGGCCGGGAAATCCGCCAGAATTTGCACCAGACTTCCCTGTGCCAGATCCTCCAGCAGACCGTAATGCGGCACCTGAATAATGCCCATTCCGCGCCGCGCCGCTTCTTTCATGCTTTCCGCACCGTTGACCGATAAACTTGTCGGCAGCATAATTTCACGCGTTTTGCCCTGCGACTGAAAAACCAGTGGCAACAGGCCGCCGGTGGCACTGGAACGAAAACCAATCATCCGGTGACCGGCCAGACTTTCCGGCGTTGCGGGTGTGCCGAAACGCCGGAGATACTCCGGGCTGGCACAGGTAATTTCGGGCAGAGTGCCGAGCGCACGCGCCACCATATCGCTGTCTTTCAACTCTCCGGCGCGGATCACGCAGTCTATTCCTTCGCGCACCAGATCCACCAGCCGGTCGCCTTCACTCATGTAAAACTCAATGTCGGGATACTGCGCCAGAAAATCCGGCAGACCGGGCAGCAGAAAATGCCGCGCCATCGAGCCGTGCACATCCACCCGTAACAGCCCTTTAGGCTGCGCACCGGCAAAGGCCATTTCGGCATCTTCCACATCCGCCAGAATGCGCAGACAGCGCTGGTAATAGGCTTCGCCATCCAGCGTCGGGCTGACGTGACGGGTGGTGCGTTGCAAAAGCCGGATGTTCAGCCGCGTTTCCAGCTGCTTTATCGCGTCAGTGACGGTCGAACGTTTCAGGTTCAGCGCCTGGGCGGCCTGCGTAAAACTGCGCAATTCCACCACGCGGGTGAACAGCTGCATGCTGTCGAGTTTATCCATGATGATTGTTCGCTTTTTCCGGATAGTGATAACGAATATCAGGGAATTATCCGGCAGCGTCAATCGGCTACTCTTTCTTCATCGACAACAAATCCTCATCACTGAAAAAAGGAAACACATCATGACTTCATCCAGACAGAAAGTCGCGCTGGTCACCGGCGCATCACGTGGTATTGGCGCAGCCATTGCAGAGCGTCTGGCGCGCGACGGGTTTACCGTGATTGTGAACTATTCACGCGGTGCAGCAGAAGCCGACGCGGTGGTCAGTAAAATCGAACAGGCAGGCGGCAGGGCTATCAGCGCGCAGGCGGATGTCAGTGATGCAGCGGCGGTCAGCCGGATGTTTGCCAGCGCGGAACAGGCGTTTGGCGGCGTGGATGTGCTGGTGAATAACGCGGGCATTATGACGCTTTCGGCGATTGCCGACACCGACGATGCGGCATTTGATCGCCTCATCGACATCAACCTGAAAGGCACCTTCAACACGCTGCGTGAAGCGGCGAAACATCTGCACAATGGCGGGCGGATCATCAACTTCTCATCGACTGTCGTCGGTTTATATCAGCCGACGTATGGCGTGTATGCCGCGACCAAAGCCGCTGTCGAGGCGCTGAGCCGCGTGCTGACCAAAGAAATGCGCGGCCGTCAGATAACCGTTAATACCGTGGCACCCGGCCCGACAGCCACGGATTTATTCCTCAACGGCAAATCGGATCAGCTGGTCGAAACCATCGCCAAAACTTCTCCGCTTGAACGCCTCGGTCAGCCGGAAGATATCGCCTCCGTCGTCGCGTTCCTCGCCGGTCCCGATGGCGCATGGGTCAACGGCCAGACGCTGAAGGCGAATGGCGGGATTATTTAATCGGTTATGATCACGCGTACTGCGCTTCGCCGTTGCCGAAAGACCAGTTTTCTTTCGGTACTTCGACCAGGCTGATGAAGACGTCTTCTAAGCGTAAGCCGACTTTTTCGTGCAGTCCGTAGGCCACGGCGTGGTAGAAAGCTTTTTTCATGTCTGTCGTGCGGCCCGTGTTGAGGGTTATCTGAATCACGATGCAGTTAGGGCTGCGCTGGATATCCAGATAGTCCGGCGAAATCATCATTTCTGCCGGAGAGTGTTCGGAGATGACAATAAACTTGTCGTTTTCCGGTACGTTCAGCGTAGAGCACATCGCGTCATAGACCACATCGCCGACGGTTTTGCGGTAGGTTTCGGGTTTTCCTTCGACCATATCAATACGTACAAAAGGCATTTTATTTTCCTCGTTATTTTCTGAAGGCCGCATCTCTCAGGATGCGGCCTTTAAGGTATGCAACACGAGGAGCCGGTCTGTCGAGCGATTTTTTGTACGCACCGGTAACCCGCTTTACGTCGTTGCTGTCTTTCTGCGTAACATCTCCAGCCACGACGGGCGGCAGAACATCACCAGATTCCCCAGCAGGATCAGTGCCAGCCCGATGACCGCATTAGCGTGCCACTGGTAACCTTCATAAAAAGTGGAAACCGTCAGTGCGACCAGCGGGAAAAGCAGCGTGCTGTAGGCGGCCTGACTGGCACCGATACGCCCGACCAGCGTGAAGTAAATCCCGAATGCCAGTACCGAGCCAAATACGCAAAGATAAACCAGCGAGCCAAGATATTGCGACGTCAGGTCAATGGCGAAAGAAGCGCCCTGCACCAGACTCAGTGCGCCCATCACTGCGGTGCCGTAAAACATCGCGTAAGTATTAGTGGAAAGCACATCCAGCCCGTGATGCTGATGGCGGGCGCTGATCATATTGCCGAGTGAGAAACCGTAGGTGCCGAGCAGGCTCAGACCGATGCCTTTCAGCAGTTCCGGCGCGATATGTGCGGCGCTGAGATCATGCCAGAAAAGGGTGATAATTCCTGCCAGCCCGAGAATGGAGGCCGGAATAACCGCCGGTGCCAGTTTCTGGCGGAAAAACAGCATGCCGTTGAAGGCATTAAACAGCACGGCCATAGAGAAAATCACCGATTCCAGCCCGCTGGTGATGTAAGCCGCCGCGTGATAAAAACAGTAAAAATTGAAGCAAAAAACGCAGCAGCCCTGAACCATGCAGAACAGGTGGTCTTTCAGCGCCAGACGGCGCAACCGGCGTGTTGCCAGCAATGCCACCAGCATAATCACCGCCGCCAGCAGGAAACGGTAAAAAATCGACACCGTCACCGGCACGTCGCCCTGTTGCAGGTAAATGGCGAACCAGGTGGTGCCCCAGATAATAATGACCAAAATATAAAGCAAAGCGTTCATCGGTTTCTCTCACGCAAAAAAAGTAATGGCTGAGAGAAGTCTGCCGGAAGGGGGGATTGCAGGCTTTCAACGACTTGCGCTGAGTTGCATATTCTTGCGCATTTTTTCGTTCACCGGCACAGCTTGATCTGGCTCTGTGGCGGGGAAAAACCGTAAACTGAATCACTTCTTTTCTCCACACGGACATGCCATGACTAAGGTTTATCAGGCTTTCGAAACGCTGCGTCAGCATAAAGCGGTTCTGCATGACAGTGTGGAGCTGGGTTGCGGTATACAGCTGGCGTCGTGGTCGAATAAAAATGACATCGTGAATCAGGAAAGCGCCGATCACCATACGCTGAGTCTGTACGTTGCCGACGGTTACGAGTGTTATCACAAAACCCGTGGCGGCTGGCGCAATGGCGGCGGGCCGGATCGTTTTTGTCTGATGCCCAAAGGCAGCATGTCGAGCTGGGACGTGCGCGACGATTTGTCGTTTGTGCATCTGTATTGTTCCGATGAGCATCTGCGTCATCTGGTCGAACAGACCTGGGATCGCAGCCCGGCGGCAATTGATCTGGAAGAACGCACGTTCAAAGAAGACTCGCAGATTACGCTGTTGTATCGCCACTTTTTACTCAGCAGTCAATGGCAGGAAAACAGCAATCAGCTGATGCTGAGCAGCGCGGCTAATCTGCTGCTGGCGCATCTGGTCAAAAATTACACCCATCTGCAATGGGCGCTGCCGACGATGCGCGGTGGGCTGGCGCCGCATATTCTCAATCGCGTAAAAGATTACATTCACACTCATCTGGCAGAATCTTTATTGCTGCCGGAACTGGCCGCGCTGGCACAACTCAGCGAATTCCATTTTGCCCGCATGTTCAAGCAAAGTATGGGCATGGCGCCGCATCAGTACGTGATGAATGCCCGGCTGATCCGCGCGGAAAATCTGCTGAAAACCAGCCAGATGGACATCACGTCTATCGCACTGGAGTGCGGATTCAGTTCCACCAGCCATTTCAGTAACCGTTTTAAATCCGTCCGTGGTATGACGCCGTCAGCGCTGCGCGGCGGCATTATCGTCTGATTTTCATTTCCCGTTAAAACCCCTCTTCCGGTCCGTGTAATTCCAGTGCTAAGTTAATGGAAACTCACTTTATTCAGAGAAAACTATGCTGACCCAAGCACCTGTTATTGAAACCGAACGCCTGATATTACGCGCCCATCACATGGATGATTTTGAACATATTGCTGCGCAATGGGCCGATCCGGCAGTGGTGAAATATATCGGCGGTACACCGTCGAGCCGCGAAGCCAGCTGGAGTCGCCTGCTGCGTTATCCCGGCCACTGGCAGATGCTCGGTTTCGGTTACTGGATTGTGTTCGAAAAAACGGAGGGTGCAGAAGGCGCGTTTGTCGGTGAAATCGGTCTGGCAGAATATCAGCGCGACATCACGCCATCGCTCCATGGTATGGCAGAAATGGGCTGGGTGGTTTCACCGGCGTTCCACGGCAAAGGTTATGCCTCTGAAGCCGCACAGGCGGTGATCCGCTGGGCTGAAACAAATCTGGACTGTCAGCTATGCTGCATTATTGAACCGGCGCATCAGGCTTCTGTTCGTCTGGCGGAAAAATGTGGTTTCGTGGCCAAAACCGATACCACCTATCACGGCTCAGCCACACGGATTTTTGTTCGTCCGTCGTGACAGGCCATTTGTGCAGCACTTAATAGGGGACATCATGCTGAAGATTCTGGGTAAATCACCGTCGATCAATGTGCGCAAAGTGTTGTGGACCTGCGACGAACTGGGGCTGGATTACGAGCAGGAGCAGTTTGGCGCAGGTTTTCAGTCTACGCAGACAGAGGAATTTACAGCGCTGAATCCGAATGCGATGGTGCCAGTGGTGCTCGACGGCGAATTCGTCCTGTGGGAATCCAACGTGATTTGCCGCTATCTGGCGGCGCGGGAAGGGCGTGAGGATTTGCTGTCATCCGATCCGAAACGTCGTGCGCTGACGGAACAGTGGATGGACTGGCAGGCCGGTGAGCTGAATAACGCCTGGCGCTATGCGTTTCCGGCGCTGGCGCGCAACAGTCCGCAACATCAGGATCCGGCACTGATTGATGCCGGTGTCAGCGAATGGAACCGTCATATGCAGATGCTGGAAGAACAGCTGCAGCGCAGCGGCGATTATATACTGGGGGATAATTTCACCCTGGCAGATATTCCGCTCGGGCTGGCGGTGAACCGCTGGTCGATGACGCCGATGCCCCGTCCGGCGTTACCGGCAGTGACGGCGTACTATGACCGGCTGAATCAGCGCGAAGGTTTTCGTCAGTATGGTCGTAATGGTCTGGTATAAGAACTGGCAGCAAAAATATGACGCAGCAATGTCCCGTGCTGCGTCATGTTGTCTAAATATATTTCTAATATTTAACTGCCGTTGGGATTATTTAAAATCCACCCGCATCAGTTCACTGATTGATTGTCCCCGCGTAGAGGTTACACACTTATCAATATAACTTTTAAAAGCAGTGGGTTTAGGAATGCCCATATTCAATAAGCGTGAGTTATCAAATTTCACATTTAATTGTGCAAAGCCGCCGTAAAGTTTAATGGCGCGTAAAATGATTTTGTCATTACACGGGCCAAGCACATCTTTAAATTGTTTACGGATGCCGGTGAAGTCCTGGTAACTGATCTGCTCATATTCACTGATAATACGCGGGGCGTTATTTGCTTTCGCCACGGATGTATCAATTTCATGGAATGGCGTACACATTTCCTCACCGGAAGAAATATGATAGAAATTATGGCTGAGCTCGGTCGCCAGACATAATTTGGCCAGTACCATTGCGCAATAATCTACCGGAATAACATCCACCTGATCGTCGAGCGTACAGGTAAATTTCTTCAGTTTTATCGCCATCATAAACACCCAGAAAATGCTGCTCGAAGGCTGGCAGCCGTGCTGGGTGTGACCGACGATAATCGACGGACGTGCGACGACAAACGGCAGTGACGGGCATTCTGTACGCACCCGGTTTTCGATGGCGCGTTTGGATGCGGTGTATTGCACCAGGTCTTCGTTCTGCTCGTTATCCGGCATGCCTTCATAGAATACGCTGTCTTTATCCGGCATGGAGGCCATCGCCGTGCCGACATGCACAAATCTTTGCAGCCCTCTGACCTGCGCCATGCGTTTGGCAAAGACCAGCGAGCCTTCAACATTCACCCGCCACATGGCCGGATTATTACCGAATGAAGCAATGGCGGCACAGTTAATGACATGGGTGACATTATCTAAACGCGGATCCAGAATAAAACTTGCCGGCTCAGCTAAATCACCGGTTAATATTGACTGTTCGCTCAGCGCGGAAAGCTGTTCATCACTGAGTTCAAATTTCTTTAAATTATCGATAATTCTGGCGAGTCCCGTCGCATTATCGTCAGCCCTGACTAAAAGTAGTAATTTGTTTTTGGTGGTTAATTGCTGACGCAGAAAATATTCAACAACAGCTCCGCCAACAAAACCAGTGGCGCCGGTAATTAATAGAGTGTTCATAATAGACAACCTGCAACGGGAAATTACCGGCACAGTACCACCACCATTCTAAACGGAGCGTATACCGTTTCCTGACCTTAATAAACGAAGACTAAACAGTACGGAAAGCTCAAATCACGGAAAAAGTTCCGGTGACATTAAAATATAATAACTGGCAGAACTTATTTACAGTGAGAAATAATTATCAGGCGAGAAGTAATTATTTAAGTCAAATTTACAGCGGCGGTGCGCAGGGGGGAAACACCGACACCGGGAGTCTTCTTTTTTACGCAGAATGACAATAACCTGTGTGCAGAAAGTATCCACTCTATCGCCACTGCGTTAAACTGTACCCCTGAAAGCAGTAAGCGATAAGGATTAAGAAAGGATGACGCGAACGGCGTGTCTGGTGTGTAATGAAGGGAATATTGCGCAGGTCATTCCCTCATGCGCTGAAATAAGGTACAAGGCTGCATGAAAATCCCAAATAGAATCCAACCTCTGGTGGATGACGGCCTGATTGATGATGTGGTCCGTCGACTGAAAAGTGGCAAAGAGGCCGACGTGTACACCGTTTTATGCGGTGAAGAGATCCGTTGTGCCAAAGTTTATAAGGAAGCAACGCAACGTAGCTTCAAACAGGCCGTGCAGTATCAGGAAGGCCGAAAGGTGCGTAACAGCCGCAACGCGCGTGCGATGCAAAAGGGCACTAAATTCGGACGTAAACAGCAGGAGGAGTCCTGGCAAACGGCGGAAGTCGATGCACTGTTTCGTCTGGCAAATGCCGGTGTGCGCGTACCGCAGCCCTACATTTGTCTCGATGGCGTGCTGCTGATGGAGCTTATCACCGATGCCGATGGTGTGGTCGCACCGCGCCTCAGTGATGTCATCCTGAGTGAAGAAGAAGCCGTCGCAGATTTCGCAACCATGATCCGCAATATCGTGCGCATGCTTTGTGCCGGTATCGTTCACGGGGATTTGTCAGAATTTAACGTGCTGATGGATGCCGACGGGCCGGTGATTATCGACCTGCCGCAGGCCGTCGATGCCGCTGCCAATAACCATGCCGAATCGATGTTTGAGCGCGATGTGAATAACATGACGGAGTACTACAGTCAGTTCGCACCGCAGTTGCTGGCAACGCGCTATGCCAAAGAAATTTGGGCATTGTACGAAGACGGCAAACTGACACCGGAATCACCGCTGACCGGCTTGTTTGCCGAAGATACGCATAAAGCGGACGTGGATTCACTGCTCGATGAAATCATTGCCGCCGAAGATGAGTATTATGATCGTCAGCGGGCAATGAAGGAACGCGATTTAGATCATTAAGTCTTTATTCCGGCATCACCGAATGCTTTCCGCAAAAACCGGCGTTCTGCAAAATATGCTGGCCGGTTTCTGAAAGAATAAATTCTGCCAGCGGTTTCCCTTTTTCGGTGCAGGTGGCCAGCGCGTAGATGGCGCGGACATTGTAATCTGCCGGAACGTTGAAAACTTCCAGCTCGTCATTCTCCCGCAGCAGCGTGGCATAACTGGTATAGCCGATAAACACATCGGCTTGTCCGCTGCAAATCAGCCATTCCGCCGCCAGTTTCCCTTCCGGCACTTTGGCTGATTTCTCACCGCCCACCAGCCGTAAGGCCTTATTGCGCAAGGTTTCTCCGGCCCCCGGATGGCGACGCTCAATATTTTCAAACATCTGCCAGGTATAGTCGCCGGAGGGATCACTTTTTGGCGTAGATGTCGCCAGCCGGAAACGCGAATCGAGTAATACCTTCAGCCAGCTGAGCGTTTCCAGTTCCGGCACTTTTCGCGCAGTCACACACAGGCTGTTGCCGCAAAAATTGTCCACTGACAGCGCTTTACCATGCTGCTGTAACGCCAGCGGGTGCGACGTATTGGCACTAGCAAACAGGTCGACTTTTTCTCCCTGCTCGATGCGCTCACGTAAAAGCCCGGCAGGGCCGAACTGTGCATTCACTTTCGTGCCGGTTTCTTGAGTAAAGGCTTCACACAACGGTTGCCATGCCCGGCGCAGGCTACCTGCGGCCAGCACTTTGATTGAATTTGTCATCAGGTCTCCTTGTCACATTACCTCAACAATAAACGCCGGGGATGAGGTTATTTCCCCGCGCGCGCCGCGTCTGCCGCGGGTTTAAAATCCGTCCGGTAGAAGCGCTGGTAATACGCGTCTGCCTGTTTTTGCATATCGATGTCTGCGAATTTTTGCGGATACAGTTTTTTCGCCATCCACAGTTCACCGATCGCCAGCGCTTCGGGCATCGGGTAGCCCCAGGCTTTGGCGTATTCCGGCATCAGATAAACACGATGATTTTTAACGGCATCAATACTTTGCCATTGCGGATCACTGTTGATCTGCCCGACCACTTCCGGATATCTGTCCTGCACGAATATGACCTGCGGATCCCAGGCGATCACCTGTTCCATCGCCACCTGTTTGAACCCTTTCACGGTGGCGGCGGCCACGTTCATCGCACCGGCATGTGACATCATCAGCCCGGTATATTTACCGGAGCCGTAAGTGGTCAGGTCTGGATTTGCCATGTACGTGCGGATCCGCTGTTCAGGCGGAATGTCTTTGAGACGCCCGGCGGCCAGCTGGCGCTCTGAAAAAGTATAGTCGATCAATTCCTGAGCCTGTTTCTGGTGATTAACCACTTCACCAATCAGCGCGATGCCTTTCCTTAACCCTTCGCTGTACGCCTTATCTTCATCAGGCAGCACCGGATTCATTTTGTGTTCTTCGCCTTTGGGATCATCACGCAGTGAAATCGCGACTACCGCAATACCGGCCTGGCTGATCTGGTCGATCATTTCCTGCGGCGCGTAGTTGGTGACAAAAACCACCTGCGGATGCAGCGCTACCACGCTTTCCAGATTTACGCTGGTCAGGTCGCCCACTTCCGGCGTTTTTGCAAGCTCTGGTGCGAGACGCACATAACCGCTGCCCAGCTGTTTCTGCCAGTTATTCAGCACGCCGACGATGTCTTTAGTGGCATCGAGCTGAACCAGCAGATTCAGGGTCTGATGTTGAAGAACAACCACGCGGTCCACTTGATTGGGGATCGTGACCTGACGGCCCAGCTGGTCAGTTATCTGGCGAGAGGCCAAAGCGGAAGGGGAGGCAAAGCTCAGGGCAAGCCCGAGCAGGGCGACCGAAGGTAAAAAGCGGGATGATAATGCGCGCACGGATAAATCCTCTGGTTTCGTTGTGCAGAGGATTATATAGCGTTGGCCGCTAAGTGAATATGATCGGTGACAACGGACAGTTTTTATAAACTCAACGCTATTTACGACCGTCGAGCAGCATACGCACCGCCAGCCCGCCCAGAACCGCGCCCATGAACCAGCGCTGAAGCACCATCCACAAAGGGCGCCCCGCGAGGAAGATGGCGATATAACCGGCTGACAGGGCGATCAGCGCGTTAACGGTCGCACTGATCAGTATTTGCGAGCAGCCCAGGATCAGCGACTGCGTCAGTACATGACCCTGACCCGGCACGAGAAACTGCGGCAGTAACGTCAGGTACAGGACTGCCACTTTCGGATTCAGCAGGCTGGTCACCAGCCCCATGCTGAAGAGTTTTTTATTGCTGTCGCGTGGCAGGTCTTTAACCTGAAACGGCGAGCGGCCGCCAGGTTTTACCGCCTGCCATGCCATATACAGCAGATACGCTGCGCCGCCGATGCGCAGGGTGTCATAGGCGAACGGCACCGCCATGAGCAGCGCAGTAATACCCAGCGCGGCGAACAGCATATAAAACAGAAAGCCCAGCACCACTCCCCCGAGTGAGATCAGGCCTGCCTTTGGCCCCTGACACAGTGAACGCGAAATCAGGTAGATCATGTTCGGGCCGGGCGTTAACACCAGTCCGAGGCAAATCAGTATAAAGGGGATCAGGTGGGCGGCATCAGGCATGCAAATCTCCGGCGAAAAGCAGAAAAGTTAAGCACACAGATATAGAGTGTTTTGCGCTGTTTAAGCAAGCGTCAGGTTGTCATTTTTTATTCATCGGTTCTGGTGCATTCTATGGCAATGACTTTTCTCCTTCAGACTGAATATTCAGGATTTATGATGATCAACACGACGATGTCCCTCCGTCTGACGATGGCCAGCCAAATTGCGGCACAGGCGGCTGAGCTGGCGCTGAGCTTTTTTAACCGCCGGGACACCATTGAGGTCAGCAGCAAACGCACGCAGGATTTCGTTTCAGAGGCGGATGTGGCGGTCGAGAAGTTTATCCGTGGTCAGCTGGCAGAACATTTCCCGCAAGACGCCATTATCGGTGAGGAGCTCGGCGGCGTGCTGACAGAGGCACCTTGCTGGGTGATCGACCCCATTGACGGCACGTCGAATTTTTTGCGCGGTTCGCCGCTGTGGGGGGTGTCGCTCGGGCTGGTGGAGAACAAAAAGCCGGTGATGGGCATTGTCGCGCTGCCGGTATTAAACGATCTGTTTGCCGCAGAATCCGGAAAGGGGATTTTCCATAACGGTAAGCCTTTTCGCCGTGATGACCGTTTTGGCGATGTGCAAGTGGTTTCCCTCGGTGACAGTTCTGACGATAAGCTGGCGGAAGCGTCGGCATTTTATCAGGGGCTCCGCGCCGCTGACTGGTCGGTGCATTGCTATCGCTGTACGACCATCGGCATGGTGTTTGCCGCTAAAGGCATTATCGACGGACATCTGCAACGCCGCACGACACTGTGGGACATTGCCGGTGGCGCTGTGCTTTGCCAGGAAGCCGGACTGCAAACCGTGGTGAAATTCGCGAAAGCGCCGGACGGTAGCGACAATTACCGGCATATGTCAGTGGCGGCCGGAACGCCGAATCTGATGTCTGACATTGCGCCGTTATGGCCGGACTTTGAACCGAAGTAAACCGAAATAAATGCGTTGAATTGCTTTCGCTGCGCGCTTATCCCGCACAGCGAAAGCAGGGAGTCATTACGCTTTCTGTTTGATGGTGAGCTGCGGTTCCCAGTCGGTAGCGGGATGTTGGGCAATCTGTTGCGGTGTCATCGGACGCCCGAGCAGATAGCCCTGTAACGTGTCGCAGCCCAGTTGCGTCAGGAAATCCTGCTGCTGGGTCGTTTCCACGCCTTCGGCTACCACTTTCAGATTGAGGGTTTGGCCGAGAGCGATGATCGCCGAAACAATGCTGGCGTCTTCGCTGCCCGCGATCAGGTCATTAATAAATGCCCCGTCGATTTTCAGTTCGCTGGCTGGCAGACGCTTGAGGTACAGCAGGCTGGAATAGCCGGTACCGAAATCGTCAATTGAGGCCTTCACGCCAAACCGGGTCAGCCGCTCCAGAATTTCCACGCTGACGTCCGGATTGCGCATTGCGGTGGTTTCGGTGACTTCCAGCGTCAGCATTTCCGGTGGGATCTGATGGCGTTCAATCGTCTCAATCACCATTTCGACCAGATTCGACTGTTCAAATTGCAGCGTGGAAAGATTGACCGCCACCGTCCAGGAGGTGTGTCCTTCCAGATGCCATTCGCGCAACTGGCGGCAGGCTTCATTGAGCACCCATTCGCCCATCGGGATAATCAGCCCGGTTTTTTCCGCCAGTGGCAGGAACACGTCTGGGCTCAGGGTGATACCGTCACGTTCCCAGCGCAGCAGCGCCTCAAAACCACTCACCGGCCCGTAAGGCGCGATAAATTTCGGCTGATAGTGCAGACGCAGTTCGTGGTGTTCGATAGCGAGGCGCAAATCATTGAGCATCTGTAGCTGGTTTTGCGCGTTGGCATTCATCGAAGGCTGGAAGAAGCTGTGCCCGTTGCGGCCGGAGTTTTTGGTGTGATACATCGCCGCATCGGCATTAAGCATCAGCTCGCGTTCATTTTCGCCGTCGCCCGGATACACCGCGATACCGACGCTGGCGGAAACCAGCAGCTCGTAACGGGAGACGTAAAACGGACGGGCGATCATATGCACCAGTTTATCGGCTAACTGAGACGCATCCGTCGGCTCGGCGATTTCCACCAGCAGGACAAATTCATCGCCGCCCAGACGGGCCAGCGTGTCTGCCGCGCGCAGCTGAGATTTCAGCCGTTCGGTGACAGAAATTAACAGCTGATCGCCGATGTGATGCCCGAAAGCATCGTTAACGGCCTTGAATCCGTCGAGATCTAAAAACAGTACCGCAAACTGAGATTCTCCCCGCGAGGCTTTCTGAAACGCCTGACTGAGGCGGTCTTCCAGCAACAGGCGGTTCGGCAGACGGGTCAGATTGTCATGCAGCGCCAGCTGAGTCAGCTCGCGGTTAGCCTGCGCCAGCGACGATGCCAGAATCGACGTGCGTGCCTGCATCCGGCCATCAAGAATGGAAATAATCAGCGTGATCGCCAGAATGGCCAGCGTCACCACAATCACCAGCAGCGCCAGCCAGTTGTTATCCACGCCACTGAACGCCGCCATGCTGTGGCTGTCCATCGGGAATTCGGCGGCAGCCATGCCGATATAGTGCATACCGACAATCGCCGTGCCCATGACAACGGCGGCACTGATGCGCAACAGACGCACATTCGGCGACTGCTGGCGCAGATGGAACGCCATCCACAGCGCCGCACCGGAGGCGACAATCGCCACCACGACGGATAATGTGACCCAGCGGAAGTCATAAACAATCGGCGGCATCATCAGCATCGCTGACATGCCGGTGTAATGCATGGCTGCAATACCGCCGCCCATCAGCAACGCGCCGGCCAGCAAACGCCGGACAGGCAACTCTTGCAGGCAGACCAGCCAGAGCGCAAACGCCGAAGAGATAATCGCGATCAGCATGGAAAGCAGCGTAATAACCGGGTCGTAACCCATTGGCATAGAAGAATTAAAGGCCAGCATGCCGATGAAATGCATCGACCAGATACCGATGCCCATTGCAATAGCGCCACCAATTAACCAAAGTCGGGAAGCCCTTCCCTCCGTGGTGGCAACCCGGCCAGCCATATCAAGCGCGGTATAAGAGGCAAGCATTGCAACAATGAACGAAAACATCACAAGCACATTGTTGTAATTACTGGAAAACATGTAAGGCTCCACAAACATAGAGTCGAAAGCGACGGGCTGATTTTTATCCGGCGATAATGGCATTAAGATTTATTAAAGGCGAATGAAGTTACGATAATTTTTTTCGTGTAATTAAGATTAATCCGTAAGTGATTTTAATCAAATAAAAAGATTTTCGCGGTATTAATCCGGATAAATACCAGGGTTTTTAAAACGATTGTGATACGGGCATTGAAAGCGTTGTCTATAGTTAACAAATAATTAAATACCCAAGGGCAGAAGACATTTATGTTAACAGTTCATCATTTAGATAATTCCCGATCACAGCGAATCTTATGGATGCTCGAAGAATTGAGTGTCCCCTATGAAGTACAACGATATCAGCGGGATGCCGAAACGATGCTGGCACCTGCATCGCTTAAGAAAATCCATCCTTTAGGCAAATCACCGGTACTTGAAGACAACGGCCTGATCCTTGCGGAATCCGGCGCCATTATCGAATATTTGCAGGAAGTTTATGATGCGGCTGGCACGCTTAAACCGTCGGCGTTCGCCGAGCGTCAGCAGTACCGCTACTGGATGCATTATGCAGAAGGTTCGCTGATGCCGTTGCTGGTCATGAAGCTTATTTTCGGCCGCTTAGGTAAGCCGCCAATGCCGTGGCTGATCCGCCCGATCGGCAGTGCCATCGGGCAGGGCGTGCAGAAAAACTATCTCGATAAGCAGATTTATACTCACCTGGATTATCTCGAGCAGCATCTGACCACCCATCCTTATTTTGCCGGTTACCAGTTCAGTGCCGCCGACATTCAGATGAGTTTCCCAATTGAAGCCGTCAGTGCCCGTACCGGTCTTGGAAAATACCCACATATAAATGCATGGCTTTCTAATGTCACAGCCAGACCGGCTTATCAGCGGGCACTGGAAACGGGCGGCCCTTTGAATATCCTGCGTTAGTTATTTTTAAGTGGCCGATAAATTTTAAGGAAAACGTTCGGGCATTTTCGTCGCCGGAACGTTCTCCCTTTTTATATTTAGGGATGTTTATTCGTGGCCGGTAATTTGCGCAATCAGCGCCATCAAAAAATAACCCTTAATAAATGTCATGTTATTTCCCCTCCGCTCTGTTGCGTCTTGTCATGTGGCAGTCACCCTGATTTGCCCTTTCGGTATCCTGGAAGATGAACCGCGCGCAACCGATACCGCACAGCAAACCGTCAGACGGATAAATTTACAACACAACCGCGTTTTTATTGACCAGACAACGGTAAATTGTCGGCGAACGGAGTTGAAATGGGAGTGGTAAAGGCCGGATAATCGTTTGCGTTAATTTTTGTCCCGCCATACGCGATGCGAGTTAAACGTTTGCTTTGCCGTTCTGACGCCTGTTTTGGCGATTTCAGGCGACAAATAAGGAAGTGAACGTGCAGAAACGGTTTCATAATGACCACGCCGGCTAATAAGTAGAGACATTCAGAGGATTTTCCATGTCGAGTCAACACACTCAGACGGGCAGCGCTGTTGCGCCAAAGGGCCCGTTTGATGCTTTTTTCAAAATCAGTGCGCGTGGCAGTAATGTCCGCCAGGAAGTGATCGCTGGCTTAACAACGTTTCTGGCGATGGTGTATTCGGTCATCGTTGTGCCGTCAATGCTCGGTAAAGCAGGCTTTTCGCCAAGCGCCGTGTTTGTCGCGACCTGTCTGGTGGCCGGTTTTGGCTCGTTGCTGATGGGGCTGTGGGCAAATCTGCCGCTGGCCATTGGTTGCGCTATTTCTCTGACTGCCTTTACCGCCTTTAGTCTGGTGCTCGGCCAGCACATCAGCGTACCGGTTGCCCTCGGCGCGGTATTCCTGATGGGGGTATTGTTCACCATTATCTCGGTGACCGGCATCCGTTCGTGGATATTGCGCAATCTGCCGGTCGGCGTTGCGCACGGTACCGGCATCGGCATCGGCCTGTTCCTGTTGCTGATCGCGGCCAACGGTGTCGGCCTGGTGGTGAAAAATCCGCTGGACGGCTTACCTGTCGCACTGGGCGCGTTCACTTCTTTCCCGGTGATCATGACGCTGCTCGGACTGGCGGTGATTTTCGGCCTTGAGAAACTGCGCGTTCCCGGAGGCATTTTGCTGGTGATTATCGCGATTTCCATTATTGGTCTGATTTTCGATCCTGCCGTTAAATATCAAGGTTTGTTCGCGATGCCTTCTCTGGCAGGCGCTGACGGCAAATCAGTGATTTTCGACCTCGACATCATGGGCGCACTGAAAGCCGCAGTATTGCCAAGCGTTCTGGCGCTGGTCATGACAGCGGTATTTGATGCCACCGGCACCATCCGCGCGGTCGCCGGTCAGGCGAACCTGCTGGATGAAAACGGCCAGATCATCAGCGGCGGCAAAGCCCTGACGGCTGACTCTGTGAGCAGCATTTTTGCGTCACTGGTCGGCGCATCACCCGCGGCGGTTTACATCGAATCGGCAGCCGGTACGGCGGCGGGCGGCAAAACCGGCCTGACCGCGACGGTGGTCGGCGTACTGTTCCTGCTGATGTTGTTCCTGTCGCCGCTGTCTTATCTGGTGCCGGCTTACGCTACCGCACCGGCGCTGATGTACGTCGGTCTGCTGATGCTCAGCAACGTCACCAAGCTGGATTTCAACGATTTTGTGGATGCCATGTCCGGCCTGCTGTGCGCGGTGTTCATCGTGCTGACCTGTAATATCGTCACAGGCATCATGCTCGGTTTCAGCTCGCTGGTGATTGGCCGTATTTTCTCCGGCGAATGGCGGAAACTAAACCTGGGTACGGTGATTATCGCCGTAGCGCTCGTGGTGTTTTATGCGGGTGGATGGGCGATTTAATGCCTGGCCGGGCATCAGGCGGCTTTGGCCGGTTGCACCGGCAGGCCGACCGAGAAAATTTCGGTTTCTCACCTGCGGTGATCGCTTAACGCGCTGCGCCGAAACCGACCAGAGGGGAAAGGCTTTTCCCCTCTGAACTCCCCTCGCTTTTTTCAACAAGCGCTCCGCTTGCTGGTTATGTTTCAGCAACCGCTGCGACAGGCTGGAAATCTTGCCGCTGAGCGGTTCCCTCTCTCGGTCCTGAAGCCCTGGATCTTCAGGCCGCTCCGTTCGGCAAGATTTCTGAAACGCCCGCACGATCTTAAAATCAACGGCAGACTGTTTTTATCTTTTAGATAAGTTTATTGGCGAGCTCAAAAATGGCACTGAATGAATGGTTCGAGACTTGGGGCTCGAATCCTGAAATTCGGGAATCGCGTAGCGATGACATTTTGCGCCACCCGCAGATGTGCCAGAACATGTCCGTCATACCTGCGATAGCGAGCAGTTTAAAAACGCAGGATTCCAAAGGGTTTCGTTTAAAACCCTTTGGGCCAGTGTGGGCGGCGAGCCCGCGGTGTTGACCTTGAGTTTAAGCACGCACTGATTTAAATCTCATCCCATTTTGATCTACTATTCCAAGGTTCGCTCCGGACTCACTCACCTGCGTCCGGCTGAAATTCATAAAAACAAGAGTCTAAGGAAAGCATGGAAATATTCTTTACCATTCTGATTTTGATTCTGGTGGTGTCGCTCTCCGGTATCGTCACCAGAATGTTGCCGTTTCAGGTTCCTCTTCCATTAATGCAGATTCTCGTCGGTGCTTTGCTGGCGTGGCCCAATTTTGGCCTGCATGTGGACTTCGATCCGGAACTGTTTCTCGTTCTGTTCATCCCGCCATTGCTGTTTGCCGATGGCTGGAAAACCCCGACCCGTGAATTCCTCCACCACGGTCGCGAAATTCTCGGGCTGGCGCTGGTGCTGGTATTACTCACCGTCGTCGGTATCGGTTATCTGATTTATATGATGGTGCCGGATATTCCATTGGTTGCCGCCTTTGCGCTGGCTGCGGTGCTGTCACCGACCGATGCCGTGGCGTTAGGCGGGATTGTCGGGAAGGGGCGTATTCCGAAGTCGATCATGGGCGTGCTGGAAGGTGAAGCGCTGATGAATGACGCATCCGGCCTGGTATCCCTGAAATTCGCTATTGCTGTGGCGATGGGGACGATGATCTTTACCGTCGGTGGCGCGAGCGTTGAGTTCCTGAAAGTGGCAATCGGCGGTCTGATGGCCGGTGTGGCGGTGACCTGGCTGTACAGTAAATCGCTGCGCCTGATGAGCCGCTGGAGCGGTGATGACCCGGCAACGCAAATCGTCTTCCTGCTGTTGTTGCCGTTCGCATCGTATCTGATTGCCGAACACATCGGCGTTTCCGGCATTCTGGCCGCGGTGGCTGCCGGTATGACCATCAGCCAGTCGGGCATTATCCGTAACGCGCCGCTGGCGATGCGCCTGCGTGCGAACAGTGTCTGGGCGATGCTGGAGTTCGTGTTCAACGGTATGGTGTTCATCATGCTGGGCCTGCAATTGCCGGGTATTCTGGAAAATTCGATTGATCAGGCGACGCATGACCCTTCAATCGTAACGTGGCATCTGTTTGCTGACGTCGGGATTATCTATTTTGCGCTGCTGATCCTGCGTTTTGTCTGGCTGTGGGTGATGAAGAATTTCAGCAACCGTTTCCTGAAAAAGAAACCGTTGCTGTTTGGCAGCTACAGTACGCGTGAATTGTGGGTGGCGTCTTTTGCCGGTGTGCGCGGGGCGATTACGCTGGCCGGTGTGCTGTCGATTCCATTATTCCTCGCCGATGGTTCGGCGTTCCCGTCACGCTATCAGCTGGTGTTCCTGGCGACCGGCGTCATTCTGTTCTCGCTGATTGCCGGTGTGATTGCCTTGCCGTTCCTGCTCAAAGGCGTGGTGGTAGCGGATGGTACTGCTTATCGCGAAGAAGAACGCATGGCGAAATCCATTGCGGCGGAAGTGGCGATAGAAAGCCTGCATAAGATGGAAGAGCGTCTGGCGGCGGATACCGAAGAAAACATTGATGAGCAGACGCTGAAGGAAATCAGCTCGCGCGTTATCGGTACGCTGCGGCGGCGTACGGCCAACCGCGATGATATGGAAACCGCGCTGAAGCTGGAAAACCTCGAGCGCCGCTTCCGTCTGACCGCACTGCGCGCTGAACGTGGTGAGCTGTATCATCTGCGTGCGACGCAGAAAATCAGCAACGAGACGCTGCAAAAACTGCTGCACGACCTCGATTTGCTGGAAGCTCTCCTCGTGGAAAAAGAAGTATAACGTCCGCCAGATGAGTGTAAAAAGCCCGCTTTAGCAAGCGGGCCATCACCTGTCCTTGTGAAACTTCGTGGCCTGCCTGCGCCATTAGCTTCAATGGCGCATCCCACGGATAAAGGAATAAGCAACATCTTAAAGCGCGACGATTAACGCATGCTGTTTTTAATAACATGTGTATTAAAACATGTGTATTAAAACATGTTATTAAAAACAGTATTGACACTTTTTTAAAAATCCGTAAATTAGCCATCAACAGCGGCGTTATAGAAGTTTGCTGTTGGAGTTGATTAGTTTTGGATATGTGTAAAGTGTTATTTGCGATAAAGGCCACGAAGTGTTTTTGTATGGGATGTCCGATGTTAAGAGAAGTTTAAAATCTTAAATCGGCAATGCTTTAAGGCTCTGTAGTTGATATATCAAATCGCAAAGTAGTGACGTTAGCGCGACGATGTAAGGCCATGATACAAAGAGTGATTGTTTGCGATATGGGTTTTAGGATTTTTTGGTTAAGTCATCGCAACGAAAGTAAGGCCATGCATCAAAAATATATGTCGCGAGGGGAAATGTACTTGTTTAAGGTGCCATTCTCGAGTTGTATTATCAGAGTGGTGTAGTTTAAACGGGAAATAGAGGGAGGTTTTAGTTAGTATTAACCCGATATTATCTTAATGAACGTGTGCATTTAAAAGCAGTACCATGAGCAGTAATAATCAGTAAGTCCATTAATGTTAAATCTTAAGTTCGTAGTACCTTAAAAGCCCTGACTGCAATGGTCAGGGCTTTTATTGTTTATGCATCACAATGAATTTTCCTCTATCCTCCCCCTCTATTAGTGCTTCGCCGCCATCTGCTTAATTATTCATCAAAAATTAATCCTTGCTTAAAAAATCAAACCAGGCCTATTATGATCGCATCGGTTTGGAACACAGACCTTATGAAAGCAGTTTTAGTAAAGCAGTCCTCATTTCAAGCGTTATCCTAGATACCCCTTCTTCATGAGCCTCCTCCTAAGTGCCCAATAAGTAAAACTCTGCAAAACAGGCCATCTTTGCTGCATAAGCGGCTCAAAAAAATGAAAGGAAGTATCTATGTCTAACAAAATGACTGGTTTAGTAAAATGGTTTAACCCTGAAAAAGGCTTCGGCTTCATCACTCCTGAAGACGGTAGCAAGGACGTGTTCGTACACTTCTCCGCCATTCAGAGCAGCGATTTTAAAACCTTAGACGAAGGCCAAAAAGTGGAGTTCTCTATCGAGAACGGCGCGAAAGGTCCGTCAGCAGTAAACGTTGTCGCGCTTTAATTGCCGATAATTGCGCTAACACTTACGACAGCGATGAAGGCCTGGGCCTGAGCAGATAAGTAATAGTGATAAAAAAACCCGCCTTGAGCGGGTTTTTTCATTTTTATCCGTATTGCGCCGGTTTCCAGTAATCCCGACACAGCGTGATCCACGCCTGCGCACTGTGCGAAAGATAACTGCCCTCATGCCAGATAAGCCCGAGTTGCCAGGGCATCAGCGGATCCAGCGGCAGCCACATCAGCGCGTTTTTATCCAGTCGCTGGCAGACAGGTTCCGGCAAAATCGCCACGCCCATGCCGGTTTGTACCATCGCCGCCAGGAAATCCCACTGGCCGCTGCGTGCGGCAATTTTTGGCGTGAATCCGTGAGCGGAAAACGCATCCATCAGCTGGCGATACAGCGCAAAATCTTCGTTATAAATCAGAATGCTTTCGTCAGCCAGATCGCTAAACCCGACGCGCGTGCGGTTCTGCCAGTGCGGCGTGCGCGGCACTACCACGCACAGCGGATGGCTGAACAACAACATTGAGGCGATGGATGGCACCGCATCGGCGGGCAGGGCGGTCAGCGCCAGATCCAGCTCGCCGGAGATCACCGCCTGTTGCACGGTCAGGCCGCCAAATTCGGAAATTATCAGTTCGATGCCCGGATATTGCTGGCGGAAACTGCCGATCAGTGGCGCGATTTGCGTCCCCACCATCGGGGGAATGCCCAGTCGCAGATGACCCGATTTAAGCGAGTTAATGTCTTCGAGTTCGGCTTCCAGCTGGCGGAATTCTTCGAGGATATTCAGCCCGCGCTGATACAACGCCTGACCACTGTCGGTCAGACGCAAACGCCGTCCTTCACGAACGATCAGCGTGCATTCCAGTTCTTCTTCCAGATGACGCAGCATTTTGCTGATTGTCGGCTGGGTGACAAACAGCTTTTCCGCCGCGCGGGTGAAGCTTTGCTGGCGAACCACTTCGACAAAATAGCGTAAGGTACGGACGTCCATAGGCTGATGTTTTCCCGTTCAGATCGGCAAGTAACAAAGTATTCCAAACTGGAATCATTTTTATGATTTTAATTCATTTCTTTACCGGTTTCCTGCCAGCGTATACTTCATTTTCACACTTTTCCCTCCTTCGAGGTCGTTCCCATGTTGTTGGCGTTGCGCACTAAAGCGCCGTCCCTGCTGATCCGCTGTCAGATCCCCGTTCAGGTGGTGCTGTATGCGGTGTTATTCGTGATTGCCGATCGTCTGGTCACTGCATTACATCTGCCTTTGCCTGCCAATATTGTCGGGATGCTGATGCTATTGCTGCTGATTATGTTCCGCGTGTTGCCGGTGAACTGGGTGAAAGCCGGTTCCCGCTGGCTGCTGGCGGAGATGCTTTTATTTTTCGTACCCGCCGTCGTCGCGGTGGTGAATTACGCTCAGTTGCTGATGATTGAAGGCTGGAAGATCTTCCTGGTGATTGGTGTCAGTACGATTCTGACGCTGGGTGCGACCGCGGTGGTGGTCGATAAAGTTTATCGTCTGGAACAACGTCTGGCGGCGAGGAAGGCGAGCCGTGACTGATTTACTCATCAGCATTTTGTGTTTTGTCATCACGCTCGGGTTGTATTACGCCAACAAAAAACTGTATCGCCAGAAGCGCACTTTGCTGCTGATGCCGCTGGTGTTCACGCCAATTGTGCTGGTGGTGTTGCTGGTGGTGACGCACACGTCGTATCAGGATTACATCGGCGAAACGCACTGGCTGCTGTGGCTGCTCGGGCCTTCAACTATCGCCTTTGCGGTACCGGTTTACGAGAATATGGCGGTGATCCGCCGTCACTGGATGTCGCTGAGTGCGGGCGTGCTGACCGCGATTGTGGTCGCTGTCAGCAGTTCCGTCTGGCTGGCGCGTATGCTGACGTTACCCGAAGAAATCCAGCGCAGTCTGGCGGTGCGTTCCATCACCACCCCGTTCGCGCTGGCGGCGGCGAAGCAAATGGGCGGTCAGCCGGATCTGGTCGCGCTGTTTGTGGTGATCACCGGCGTATTCGGCATGGCGGTGGGCGATATGCTGTTTCTGCGTCTGGCAGTGAAAAGCGGCCTGGCAAAAGGCGCCGGTTTTGGTGCCGCCTCGCACGGGGCCGGCACGGCGCGGGCGTATGAGCTTGGCGAGGAAGAAGGCGTGGTATCGAGCCTGGTGATGATGCTGGCGGGAGTGGTCACGGTGGTGATTGCACCGATGATCGGGGTGATGATGTGGTAATGATCTTTGATTTCAGGTTTCGAGCCGTAGGTCTCGAACCGTTCATTCGGTGCCATTTTTGAGCACGCCAATCAACCTTTCTGAAAGATAAAAAACAATCTTCTTTTGATTTTAAAATTCTGCGGGCGATTCAGGAATCTTGCTGAACGGAGCGGCTTCGAGACCTATGGCTCGAAGACCGAGAGAAGGTACCGCGCAGCGGCAAGATTTCCAGCCTGTCGCTGCGGCAACTGAAACATAGCCAGAGAGCGGAGCGCGCATTTGAAAGACGGGGGAGATCCAAGAGGGGCCCGTCATGGCCCCTCTTGGGCGGTTTCGGCGGCAGCCGCTAAGCGATCAGCGTTATTGAGAAACCGAAACTTTCACAGTCCCGCTCTTAAACGGCGCACTTAAACACCGCCTGGTGTTTAATGAATCACCTGTGCCAGGAACTCCCGTGTTCTCGCTGACTTCGGATTGGCAAAGAACTCCAGCGGCGGGGCTTCTTCTACGATCTCCCCGCGATCCATAAAGATCACCCGATCAGCGACGGTTCTCGCAAATCCCATTTCATGCGTTACACACAACATGGTCATGCCTTCTTCCGCCAGCGTGATCATGGTATCCAGCACCTCTTTCACCATTTCCGGATCAAGCGCCGATGTCGGTTCATCAAACAGCATGATTTTCGGCTTCATACACAACGAACGGGCGATCGCCACGCGCTGCTGCTGGCCACCGGAAAGCTGGCCGGGAAATTTATGCGCATGCTCGGCGATACGCACGCGTTTCAGATAATGCATCGCCAGTTCTTCGGCTTCTTTCTTCGGCATCTTGCGCACCCAGCACGGTGCCAGGGTGCAGTTCTGCAATACGGTCAGATGCGGGAACAGATTGAAGTGCTGGAACACCATGCCGACTTCGGTACGCACGCGCTCGATGTTACGCAAATCATCGTTCAGCTCGGTGCCATCCACCACAATGCGCCCCTGCTGGTGTTCTTCCAGATGGTTGATGCAACGAATGGTCGTTGATTTACCCGAGCCGGAAGGGCCGCACAGCACGATACGTTCGCGCGGTTTGACGCTCAGATTGATGTCTTTCAATACGTGGAATTGTCCGTACCACTTATTCACGTTTTCCAGCGTGATCATCATATTTTGGTTTTCAGTGACTTGATGGTCGCTCATGGTTTACCTCAGTGTGCGGAACGTCCGGTGTGAAAGCGTCTTTCCAGATGCTGGCTATAACGCGACATGCTAAAACAGAAAATCCAGTAGACGGCGGCGGCGAAGACGTAGCCTTCGGTCGACATGCCGAGCCATTCTGGATCGACAGTGGCTTGCTGTACGCTGCTGAACAGGTCAAACAGGCCGATGATGATCACCAGACTGGTATCTTTGAACAGCGCGATGATGGTGTTCACCAGACCCGGTATCACCATTTTCAGCGCCTGCGGCAGAATGACTAATCCCTGCGTTTTCCAGTAACCCAGTGCCAGTGATTCAGCGGCTTCGGTCTGGCCTTTCGGCAGCGCCTGTAAGCCGCCGCGCACCACTTCCGCGACATACGCCGACTGGAACAGCACCACACCCACCAGCGCACGCACCAGTTTGTCGATACTCGTCCCTTCGGTCATAAACAGCGGCAGCATCACCGAGGACATAAACAGCACGGTAATCAGCGGCACGCCGCGCCAGAACTCGATAAACACCACTGAGAGAATGCGCACAATCGGCAGCCGCGAGCGGCGTGCCAGCGCGAGCATAATCCCCAGCGGCAATGCCCCGGCAATACCAACGGCGGCGATGATCAGCGTCAGCGTCAGGCCGCCCCACTGGCGGGTTTCGACGCGGCTCAGGCCAAAGAATCCGCCATACAACATGAACCAGGTGAAAATCGGGAACAGCACCATCCAGCAGGCGATATAACGTCCGCGGCGCGGCATCGCTTTGAAGAAAATGGGTGCCAGTGTGAGCAGTCCGATAATCAGCGTGAGGTTGATGCGCCAGCGCTGATCAAACGGGTATAAGCCATACATAAACTGGCCGAAACGGGCGTGGATAAACACCCAGCAGGCGCCGGCTTTGGTGCAATCAGTTCGCGCCGTGCCGACCCAGTTGGCCTGGAAAATCACCCAGTTCAGCAGCGGAGGGATCAGCAGCCACATCAGCCATAAACAAAACAGCGTCAGCAGACTGTTAAACCAGCTGGAGAACAGATTTTTGCGCGCCCAGAGCACAGCGGTACCCAGCGGCGTACCAGGCTTCACGGCTCTGACTCCGGGAGGAAGTGTTGTCATCGTCATGGGTTTCCCTTAACGCTCGACCAGCGCGATACGCCGGTTATAGATATTCATCAGGAACGAAATCACCAGGCTGATGATCAGGTAAACCGACATAGTGATGGCAATGGTTTCAATCGCCTGCCCGGTCTGGTTGAGGACCGTACCGGCGAACAGCGACACCATATCCGGATAACCAATAGCGGCCGCCAGAGAGGAGTTTTTCACGATGTTGAGGTACTGGCTGGTCAGCGGCGGAATGATCACCCGCATCGCCTGCGGCAAAATTACCTGTCGCAGCGTGACCGGATTCGGCAACCCTAACGAACGGGCGGCTTCATGCTGACCCTGCGAAACCGACTGAATACCGGAGCGGATCACTTCGGCGATAAACGTCGAGGTGTAGACTGAGAGCGCCAGCGTTAACGCCGCCAGTTCCGGGATAAGCACCATGCCGCCACGGAAGTTAAAACCGCGCAGCGCAGGCACATCCCAGTGCAGGGCAGGCCCGAAAATCAGGTGCGCCAGCGCCGGAAATGCAATGAGCATAACAATCGCCCACGGCCAGATATGCCAGACGCGTCCGGTGTGGATCTGGCGGAAATGGTTGTAGCGTTGCAGCGCGACGATGCCAAAAATGGCCAGCAGGAGGGCGATAAAACCCGCCAGACTGCCGGGTGCCAGTTCCGGCGACGGCAGATACAGACCACGGTTGCTGACAAAAGCCAGATCAAACGCGTTCAGGCTCTGACGCGGGCCCGGCAGATTGCGCAGAACAGCGAAATACCAGAAGAAGATTTGCAGCAGCGGTGGAATGTTACGGAACGTCTCGATGTAGACCGTCGAGACTTTACGGATCAGCCAGTTATCGGAAAGACGTCCTAAGCCGATAATGAACCCGAGAATCGATGCAAATACGATACACAGTGCGGAAACCAGCAGAGTATTTAGCAGACCGATAACAAATACGCGGGCGTAAGTGTCGCCTTCCTGGTAGTCAATAAGATGCTGAACAATGCCGAAACCGGCACCTTTTTCAAGAAACGCAAATCCCGAGGTGATCCCTCGTGTAGTCAGATTGGTAATGGTGTTGTGGAGCAGGTAACCCAGACAGGCTACCAGCAACACCACCGCGAAAATTTGGTAAATCCAGGCGCGTACCGCTGGGTTGGCCAGCGAGAACGATGCCTTTACGGTTGGGCGTTGCGACATAAAAACCTCGACCTGCAGGTAAAACAGTGGAAATGATGCACCGGGGAACGACCGGTGCATCAGCTTCCTTAAACACTTTTCAACTTCTTGTAGAAAGGATATTTAGCGGACTGGTGGGGCGTACTGGATGCCGCCTTTGTTCCACAATGCATTCTGGCCACGTTTGATTTTCAGCTCGCTGCCCTGACCGACGTTACGCTCAAAGCTTTCGCCGTAGTTGCCGACCTGTTTAACGATTTTCACTACCCAGTCATTAGGCACTTTCAGATCAGCGCCGTAAGTCCCGGTTTTACCCAGCAGGTTGCTCATGTCAGGTGTGGTCGGGTTTGCCGCCAGCTGATCGACGTTGGCAGAGGTGACGCCCATCTCTTCGGCGTTCAGCATGGCGTACAGTGACCAGCGCACGATAGCCAGCCAGTCTTCGTCGCCACGGCGAACGACCGGACCCAGAGGTTCTTTAGAAATCACTTCCGGCAGAACCACGAAGTCATCCGGTTTGCCCAGTTTGATACGCAGTGCGTACAGCTGAGACTGGTCAGAGGCCAGGGTGTCGCAACGGCCTGAGTCCAGCGCTTTGGCGCTTTCGTCTGAACGGTCGAAGGTCACCGGGGTGTAAGTCATTTTGTTGGCTTTGAAGTAATCAGCCACGTTCAGCTCGGTATCGGTACCTGCCTGCAAGCAGACGGTTGCGCCATCAAGCTCTTTAGCGCTTTTCAGACCGGCTTTCTGGTGAGTCAGGAAGCCGATACCGTCGTAATAGTTTACGCCGGCGAAAATCATCCCCATGCCCGCGTCGCGGGAAGAGGTCCAGGTGGTGTTACGTGACAGGATGTCCACTTCGCCAGACTGCAGGGCGGTGAAACGCTCTTTTGCCGTCAGCGGGGTATATTTCACTTTTTCAGAATCACCAAACACAGCTGCCGCCACTGCGCGACAGAGGTCAACGTCGATACCGGTGAATTTGCCTTTAGAATCCGCATACGAGAAGCCCGGCAGGCCGTCGCTGATGCCGCACTGAACAAATCCTTTCTTTTTAACTGCATCCAGAGTGGTACCCGCATGAGCCTGACCAGCCAGTGTCACGAAGCTTGCTGCGGCAATCAGCGTTGAGAGCAATATTTTTTTCATAAAGCGTCCTGTGAGACAAAACTGAAAATTATTATTGTGTGAGTGCCGGAGCACCCTGTCTGTTTATGGGGCAACGCCCTCTGCACCTGTCATTGCAAAGGGAGTGCCAACATGGAAAACGCCTCATCAATCAAGTCACGCACTGGAATTGCACAGTAACATTGACGGGCGTTATAAAACTTATTGCCCTGTTTAAGTGCGCGGTCAATGTGGCTGCTTTAAATGGGTGCGGATTATTTCAATATTGGAGTGCAGATCGCGGTCTTTGAAGGGAAGGGAAATGCGGTGTCATATTTGGAAAAAAAATGAGGCAAAACGATGTGTAAATCTCTCAGACCGGATGGCCTGAGAGACATTCAGAAACAGGCTGGCTCAGAGAAGGGACTTTATCAGTGCAGCCACCAGCGGCGGAAGCTGACCTTTTAGTGCGGCGCGTTTCGGCTGGAACAGCGTCGCGACAAAAAACGGATGGCCGGGCAGTTCGATGGCGCGAACTTCGCCGGTGGCATCGTGCCCTACCATCAGCAACGGCTGTGCCTCCAGCGCGGTCTGAAAGGCGGGATTTATGCCGTAACGACAGCGATAACCCTCTTCGACTTCCAGTTGGCCATAGGCACGTGCTGGCAGGCTGTCCGGGGTAAAGATGATGGAGTTTTTAACTTCCACCATTTCGCACGACAGGGCGCTGATCACCAGCCGGCCTTCTGTATCGGTTTCGCCGTGTCCGGCATCCTGCCAGTCCATCACGTTGCGGGCGTATTCGATTATCGCATGCTGAAAACCGCCACAGGTTCCAAGGAAAGGCTTGTTGTTTTCGCGGGCAAAACGAATGGCGCTCAGGGCACCTTCGGTGGAGCGATACGGGCTGCCGGGCACACACCAGAAAGCGTCGTAGTTTTGCAAAATCTCAGGGGTGATGGTGTCGGTCGCGAGCCAGTCGGCATGAATTTCAGTGCTGAAGTGTTGTGCTGCAAGGTCGATAGCAAGGGGGATAGCTTGGTGGGCGGTGATCGCGCAGTGGTAGTCTCCGACCAGCGCCAGACGAACAGAGGTTTTCATCACTTCTCTCCAGGGCAGGTAAAAAGAGAGGTTACAGAAAAGCGGTTAATCTGTCGTGAGAATTATTTTCATCGAGCTGTCTGCGCAGATAAAAGCCATTAAAAAAACCCACATGAAGTGGGTTTCTGTCAGGCGACGCTTTCACATCATTCGCCCTTGTCAGCGTTGCCTTTGATGAGCTTACGCGCGGCGGCAATCTGCTCGTTATCCGGTGCTTTTGGTTTGGCTTTGTTCAGTGCTGTGCTGAGGCCGGAACGTCCCCAGAGGTCAAAACTGTCATCCTCTTTGAGATGGTCAAAGATGGAAGGTGTCGCGTCAGGTTTTTTAGCCATGAAAATTACAAATCTCTTATGGATGCGTTCAATGAAAAAGCCCGACGCATTGCATCGGGCTTCTGTTTTATCACGTCTGGCGCTAATCAATAAAGAGAAGGCGTTCCTGCCGGACGGGTTTTAAAGCGGCGGTGCAGCCAGAGATACTGGTCTGGCGCACGCATAATTTCTTTCTCGATCACGCGATTCATGTAAGCCGCAGCGGCCATTTCGTCGTCGATCGGGTAGTCCTGCAATTGCGGCTGAATCACCAGCTCATAGCCTTTACCGAGGGCTTTACGCACCAGCACCACTGTGACCAGCGCAGGTTTCGCCAGACGCGCCAGCATGAAGGTGCCGCTGGTGGTTGCGGCCTGATCAACGGCAAACAGAGGTGCAAAAACGCTGCCGCGCGGGCCGTAGTCCTGATCCGGTGCAAACCAGACTGCTTCGCCTTTTTTCAGCGCGTGAACCATACCGCGTAAATCTTTGCGATCGAGCATGGCCTTGTTGGAGCGCATGCGTCCCCACGTCTGCACGAATTCCATCGCTTTATTGTTGTGCGGACGGTACATCGCCATCATCGGCTGACATAAGCCCATCGCACGGCCACCCAGCTCCAGCGACATGAAATGCACGCCAATCACCAGTACGCCTTGTTTGTTTTCCTGCGCCTTTTTCAGGTTGTGTAGGCCGCTGACGTCAAACCAGCGCTTCACACGGGCATCTGACCAGAACCAGGCCATGCCGGTTTCCAGCAAGCCCATGCCGAGAGATTCAAAGTTACTGACAATTCGCGCTTCAACCTGATCAGAAGGCAATTCCGGGAAGCACAATTGCAGGTTACGGCGGGTGATCGACACACGCCGCTTAAGGAAACGCATTGACGTTCGGCCAAGCCAGAGACCAAGACGGTTTAACACCGGATAAGGCAGCTGAACTAACAGGAACAGGACGCCCAGGCCAAACCAGGTCAGCCAGTAGCGTGGATGTAAAAATGAAGCGCGAAAGCGAGGAGATGTCATAAAAGCCTAATCATCTGCATAAAAAACCGGGGTAACGCGTAAGGAGTTGGCTCAGTCGCGATACGGATTGTCTGACAAAGAGTGAGACAGCGTGTGTCGGCAATCGTTTTTGAAAAGACACAAGTTGACGCATTTTTTTACTCTATCAAGACACTGTTAAAAGGCGGGATCGCGAAGCTGAAGGGCTGTCCGTAGGCGTTGAGCGGGCGAGTACGACTCTTACGTAGAGTATAACATGTAGCTTGATCTAACCGGAGGGGGTAATTGTCCGATAAACGCACTATTTACCGTTTATTTACGTCTACTTTTGGATAGGAGAGCGAAAGCACAACACAAAGAAGGCATTAGCTTAAGAACCCAAAATGGCTGGCATGCTGTATCAGCATGCCTGACGGATCAGACATGCTGAAACGGAATATCAACGGTACAGCGGATTGCTCATTACGGAATAACGCCCACTGCCGTACAGGGCAATCACGATGGCGGCCATGAAGTAATACACAATGTCTTCGATTGCCCAGGCACCGACCGGTGACAATGCAAAGGTATGGTGAATACCGACCATCAGCCAGGCCACGACCATCGTCGCTGCCGCAGACAGCGCGGCGAGGCGGGTGAAAATCCCCAAAATCATCATAACAGGAGCGATAACTTCACCGATAATCACGCCATAGGCGACAAACGCCGGAATGCCATAACCCGCCAGCATGCCCTGAATGCCACCAAGGCCGTCATGCAGCTTATGCCAGCCATGAAATATCAGCAGACCGTAGGTGATACGCAACAGTAAAATGGCCAGATCAGGTTTGTTCAGTGCTGCGGTAAAGCGAAGATAGAGTTGCTTCATCAGTATGACTCCCGGAGATGTTTTTATTGTCTCTCTAAAGTAATTCTTAATTGATGAACAGAGGGGAGAATTATTCTCATTTGGGTTGATCTGGGTTAGGTTTTGAGCAAATTTTAGGCTAAAGGCCTGCTGGTAAAGCAGAAAACAAAAAGGCGCCCTCCTTGCGGAAAAGCGCCTTTTTAAGACATCGACTGATTAGTATCAGTTCATGCCGTATTTTTTCAATTTCTTACGCAGCGTACCGCGGTTGATACCCATCATCAGGGCCGCACGAGTCTGGTTGCCACGGGTGTACTGCATCACCATGTCTAACAGTGGCTGTTCAACTTCAGCCAATACCAACTCATACAGGTCATTCACGTCCTGACCATTCAATTGAGCAAAATAGCCCTTAAGTGCTTGTTTTACCGAGTCACGCAGGGGTTTTTGGGTTACCTGATCCTGAGAATTAACGGTAGAAACGGTCAGTACGTCAGAATTCACGCGTTGTTCGAACATAGTTCTGTCAGCTCTTTTTTGTTACGCAAGATTTTCGAAATATGCTTCCAACGCCTCCAGCTGTTCGCTGGCATCCTCTATGGCGTTGAAGGAGCGCCGAAACTGGTCACTCGGGGCATGTTCCTGGAGATACCATGAAACATGCTTACGGGCGATACGGAATCCCTTGCCTTGACCGTAAAAGTCGTGCAGTTCCCGTACGTGCCCTATTAACAAGCGCTGTACCTCACCCAAAGGCGGTGGCGGTAACAGTTCCCCTGTGTCCAGATAGTGCTGGATTTCCCGGAAGATCCAGGGTCTCCCCTGAGCGGCACGTCCTATCATCAGAGCATCAGCTCCGGTGTAGTCGAGCACCGCTCTGGCTTTATGCGGGTCAGTTATGTCGCCATTCGCGATAATCGGAATGGAAACACTCTGCTTAACTGTCCGAATACTGTCGTACTCTGCTTCTCCATTGAAGAGGCAGGCACGGGTTCGGCCATGAATAGTCAGGGCCTGAATTCCACAGTCTTCAGCCAATTGGGCAATTTGTACACAGTTACGGTGTTCCGGTGCCCAACCAGTACGAATTTTCAACGTGACTGGCACATCTACCGCATTCACAACGGTAGTGAGGATTTGTTTAACCAAATCCGGATACTGCAGTAATGCAGAACCTGCCAGTTTGCGGTTCACTTTCTTGGCCGGGCAGCCCATATTGATATCAATGATTTGCGCACCGCTTTCCACGTTAATTCGTGCAGCAGCCGCCATATCTTCGGGGTCACAACCGGCAATTTGCACGGCGCGGATCCCCGGTTCATCGTTATGTACCATGCGCAAACGTGACTTATCCGTCCGCCACACCTCCGGATTGGAGGAAAGCATTTCAGATATTGCCATTCCAGCCCCCATCGCATGACATAAGGCACGAAACGGTCGGTCAGTGATACCGGCCATTGGGGCCGCAATCAGGCAATTTGTAAGCTGGTGGTGTCCGATGCGCATGAACTAGGAATGACCATACTGATGTCCGCAAGGGCGCGTATATTACGCATTTTCGTTGCGATATGAAAGGCCAAACTTTGAGCAATTCGATAAGAAAATACGTTGCCAACGGTGAAATTCAGCGCAATTAAAATTTTTATCTTGGTTTTACATCGGCTTATATGACGCCGGTCAAATTGTGCGCTTAAGCAAATTCCTAATATCTGTCTGAAACATACTGTTATATCAGTTGAATCTAAGGGCAGAGCTGACGTTTAAAGCAGCAACTACCACAAAATTCCGTGATGCAGATCGTCTTTTGCTCAAAAAGTGACTTATTTTTAGTAAGCGCGGATAAGTTTCAGAAACAACTAAAAAGAGGCAGCAGCGTCGAATTCTGTGCCTCCGGTTTCGGGAAGGATTATTCAGCGACAATCGTGCGGCCGTGGAGGTCCTGTACGGGGCGATTGTTTGCATGGTGCATCGCGTGCTGGAATTGCTCCAGTTGCGCTTGTGAGAGAGTCACAGGCTGTTTTAACACCAGCCAGCGAACGCCTTCAGTACAAGGCGGGGTGGTCAGAGAACCGCTGAAACGGTAGTGCGTCCTATCTTTCGGCAGCAGGCCTTTGAGAATGACTTTATCTTTCAGCGTGACGGTTTCTCCGATCTGTTCCGGCATCTGCTGCCAGATTTTTTCCAGTTCAGGATTGGTTTTGCCGGTTTCAAACATCACGGCAACCACAGCAATTTCTCCTTCGGCATTCATATGAACAAAATGCGCTTCCATCGGGAAGGGTTTACCGTTGAGCGTATTTTCACTTGGAGAGTGGAAATGGAATTGCTGAAGGACGAATTTCTCCCCGTCAAGCGTGACAAAATCGCCCTGCTGAACATTCACCTGCACGCTGTGACCGTTATTGATGACACTCACCGGCGGTAACTCATAGCTGACCTTGAGAGGATGCGGGTGCACCTGCAACGCCTCTTTGATATCAACCGGAGACTGATTCTTGCCTTGCTCACACAGATGGAAATCAGGGCTGAGTTTCGACCAGTTTTGCGGCGCGGCATCGCCATCGTAGGACCAGTGTGGCGCTTCGTTAGCGGCAGCGGCTGACAGTGAGAAAACCGCCAGGGTGGCGAGCAGTAACTTTTGTTTCATGAAATATCCCTTTCATAACAATGATTGAAAACCACGTTAAGTATAAGGAGATAATGAGACAGGAGAAACGAGAGAAAAGGCCGGAAAAGGATTTGGAGGGAAAACCCGCTCTTTCAGCACAAAGAGAAAAAGCGGGTGACAGTTATCAGGCCTTTTTAACGCCGGTAATACGACACCATTCTTCTTTTTCGGCAACCGGGTCCAGCTCGAACTTATCTTTGTACGCATCCGCGACGCTCTGCGCCTGGCTCGCCAGTACGCCGGACAGACCCAGATGACCACCTGCGACCGGCAGAACACCAATCAGCGGTGCCAGTTCACGCAGCGGGCCTGCAAGGATGTTCGCGACGACCACGTCGGCGGACAGGTTATCGGGCTGGTCTTTCGCCAGATACAGCGACAGACGTTCTGAAACCCCATTACGCCCGGCGTTATCACGGCTGGCCTGGATCGCCTGCGGATCGATGTCGATCCCGACCACGTGTTTTGCGCCGAGTTTAAGGGCGGCGATCGCCAGAATGCCGGAACCACAACCGAAGTCGATCACGGTCTTATCCGTCAGATCCAGACTGTCGAGCCATTGCAGGCACATCGCGGTGGTCGGGTGGGTGCCGGTACCAAACGCCAGACCCGGATCGAGCATCACGTTGACCGCCGTCGGATCCGGCACATCACGCCAGCTCGGGCAAATCCACAGACGCTCGCCAAAACGCATCGGGTGGAAGTTGTCCATCCATTCGCGTTCCCAGTCTTTGTCTTCCAGTTGTTCAATTTTGTGCACGAAGCCTTTGCCCAGCAGCGGTTCGTTTTCCAGCATGGCGATCACTTCTTCCATGTCGGTTTCTGCATCGTACAGGCCGATGGCGTCGGTATCGCCCCACAACAGGGTTTCGCCCGGCAGGGGCTCGAACACCGGATTATCGTGCGTGTCCTGGAAAGTCACAGACACAGCGCCACTTTCGATAAGCGCGTCGCTCAGCGTTTCTGCGTCGTTACCGGTAGTATTAATTTTCAGTTGGATCCAAGGCATAGCCATTCTCTTCTTAACAATCTGTAAAATCAGTGCCGCCCGGTCAGGACGGCTTGAGTACGGTTTCTTGTGGCTGTTTGCCAAATTTATTGCCGACATAAAACGCCAGCAGGCTCAGCGACAGCGACGGCACAATCGGATGCAGACCGGCAATATGCAGGTCAATACTGGCGAGCAGGGTATAACAAACTCCGCCAACAATCATTGAGCTCAGCGCCCCCGTGGCGTTGGCCCGCTCCCAGTACAAGCCGAGCACCAGCGGCCACAGGAATACCGCTTCCAGTCCGCCAAAGGCCAGCAAATTCAGCCAGATAATCATTTCCGGCGGGCGCCAGGCGGCCAGCAGAACCAGTAATCCCAGCACAAACGTGGCCCAGCTTGAGAAGCGTTTTAATTTGCGCTCATTGCTAAGCTGTTCCGGCTTAACGCCCAGGTATAAGTCTTTAACGATAGTCGCTGATGACTGTAAAAGCTGTGCGTTGATGGTCGACATAATTGCGGCCATTGGCGCGGCCAGGAAAATACCGGCGGCATAAGGCGGCAGCACGGTGATCATCAGCGTCGGGATCACCTGATCGGGTATTTTAAGATCCGGTAAAATAGCACGCCCGAGCGCACCGGCCAGATGCATACCGAACATCAGAATGGCGACGACAATCGTACCCAGCACAATGCCGCGATGCACCGCTTTGCTGTCTTTATAAGAGATACAACGCACGGCAGTATGCGGCAGACCAATTACGCCAAAACACACTAAAATCCAGAATGAAGCCATAAATGGCAGCGAAAGAACGTCACCTCCGCCATGAACCGACACCAGTTTCGGATCAATTTGCTGAAGCTTATCGACTGCGCTGTGCAGACCGCCAGCGGCATGAACGACGCCCACCAGCAGCAAAATGGTGCCCAGCAGCATTACCAGCCCCTGCATGGCATCGTTGAGTACGCTGGCACGAAAACCGCCAAATGCGGTATACAGCGCGATGCTGATGCCGAAAATCAGCAGACCGGTGTCGTAAGGAATTCCGGCCGCCGTTTCCAGCAGGCGTGCGCCGCCGATGAACTGGACGGTCATGGCACCCAGAAACGCCACCAGCAGGCTCAGGCTCGCCAGCCAGACCAGCAGACGACTCTGGTAGCGGGCAAACAGCATATCGTTGAGTGTGACGGCGTTATAGCGCCGCGCCAGAATGGCGAATTTCTTACCCAGAACCCCCAGTGACAGCCAGACCGCAGGCAGCTGGATCATCGCCAGTAACACCCAGCCGAGGCCAAATTTATAGGCCGCGCCGGGGCCGCCGATAAAAGAACTGGCGCTGATATAGGTGGCGGTCAGAGTCATGGCCAGCACGAAGCCGCCCATTGAGCGATTACCAAGAAAATACTCAGTGAGGAAGTTGCCCTGTTGGCGGCGTGTGTAGGCATATACAGACAGGCCGAATACCAGCAGCAGATAGGCGATAAGTGGCAGCAGAACTTCAGTCTTCATCACTGTCCTCCAGCGGAATATCGCGGAAAATCACGCGAACCATCAGCCAGCTTAAAAGCACGAAAATCAGCGGAACCAGCAGGCACGCCATTTCAAACCAGTGCGGCAATCCGGTAATGCCCTGTTTATCATCAGGAATATAAGCGGCAAAACTCCATGCCAGCAGATAAGCAATCGTCAGCCCAAACGCCCAGCGGGCTTCACGGTTGGCTTGTAAGAAACGTTTATCCATTTCCCCTCCCCATAAATGAAAAAAAGGCCGGAATATCCGGCCTTGATAAGAATGTACGCGACGGTACGGTCTTATTATTTTTCCTGCAAACCGAGTTTTTTCTCCAGATAGTGGATGTTGGTCCCACCATGCTGGAAGTTCTCGTCGTCCATAATACGCATTTGCAGTTCAATGTTGGTTTTGATGCCGTCGATGATCAGTTCTGCCAGCGCATTTTTCATGCGGGCAATCGCCACTTCACGGGTTTCGCCGTAAGTGATCAGCTTACCAATCATGGAATCGTAGTACGGAGGCACTGTGTAGCCTGCGTAAATGTGCGATTCCCAACGAACACCGAAGCCACCAGGAGCGTGGAAACGAGTGATTTTGCCCGGGCTTGGCAGGAAGGTGTTAGGGTCTTCCGCGTTAATACGGCATTCCACCGCATGGCCTTTGACTTTCACTTCGCTCTGTTTGATCGACAGTGGCTGGCCGGACGCAATGCGCAGCTGCTCTTTGATCAAATCCACACCTGTGATCATCTCGGTAACCGGATGCTCAACCTGGATACGGGTGTTCATTTCGATGAAGAAGAACTCGCCGTTTTCGTACAGGAACTCGAAAGTACCTGCGCCACGGTAGCCGATATCCACACAGGCTTTTGAACAACGTTCGCCGATGAAACGACGCAGTTCTTCAGTAATGCCTGGTGCCGGCGCTTCTTCCACGACTTTCTGGTGACGACGCTGCATGGAGCAGTCACGTTCTGCCAGATAAACCGCGTTGCCCTGACCATCAGCCAGTACCTGAATTTCCACGTGACGTGGGTTTTCCAGGTATTTTTCCATGTAAACCATGTCGTTGTTGAAAGCCGCTTTGGCTTCCGCACGGGTCATGTTGATGGACTGCTCGAGGTCTTTGTCGCTGCGTACAACGCGCATACCACGACCACCGCCGCCGCCAGAGGCTTTGATGATGACCGGATAGCCGATGCGTTTAGCGAAGCCACGGTTTTGATCCATGTCATCGCCCAGCGGGCCGTCTGAGCCAGGTACGCAAGGTACGCCAGCCGCTTTCATCGCGTGGATCGCAGAAACTTTGTCACCCATCAGGCGGATAGTTTCAGCTTTCGGGCCGATGAAGATAAAACCAGAACGCTCAACCTGCTCGGCAAAATCGGCATTCTCGGACAGGAAACCATAGCCCGGGTGAATAGCCACCGCGCCAGTGATTTCTGCCGCAGCGATAATGGCAGGGATGTTCAGATAGCTTTTTACTGAAGGTGCAGGACCGATACAGACGGTTTCATCTGCCAGCAGCACGTGTTTCAGGTCACGGTCAGCGGTGGAGTGCACAGCAACGGTTTTGATGCCCATTTCTTTACAGGCACGCAAAATACGCAGGGCAATCTCGCCGCGGTTCGCGATAACAATTTTATCTACCATGGTACGCCTCGTTATTCGATGACGACCAGCGGCTCGTCGAATTCAACCGGTTGGCCGCTTTCTACCAGAATTGCTTTAACAACGCCGGATTTGTCTGCTTCGATTTGGTTCATCATTTTCATCGCTTCAACGATACACAGGGTATCGCCGGCGTTCACTTTCTGACCCACTTCGATGAAGGCTTTAGCGTCCGGGCTTGGCGTACGGTAGAAAGTCCCTACCATCGGTGAGCGAACGATATGGCCACTGATTGCAGCAGGCGCTGCTTCTGCTGGTGCAACTGGAGCAACCGCAGCAGCCAGACCTGGCTGTTGTTGAACAGGCATTGCATAAGCCTGTTGCATCATAGGATAAGCCTGCGCAGGTGCAGCACGGCTGATACGTACTGATTCTTCGCCTTCAGAAATTTCCAGTTCAGAAATGCCTGATTCTTCAACCAGTTCGATCAGTTTTTTGATTTTACGAATATCCATGGGTGTGATTCCGTACTCTTTTTGCGTAGAAATTAGTGGATTTTTGACAAGCGGTTAACCGCTGCCTGTAATGCAAAGTGGTAGCCATCTGCGCCAAGTCCGCAAATAACGCCCACTGCGATGTCGGAAAGATAGGAATGATGCCGGAACGCTTCACGGGCATGTACATTCGACAGATGGATCTCGATAAACGGAATCGACACCCCCAGTAATGCATCGCGCAGCGCCACGCTGGTATGGGTAAAGGCCGCGGGATTGATCAAAATAAAATCGACGTTTCCGCGTGCCTGATGAATGCGTTCAATCAGGACATGTTCTGCGTTGGATTGCAGATGGCTGAGTGCTACGTCAGCAGCAGCAGCCTGAACTTCCAAACCTTTAACAATATCGTTGAGCGTGGTGTGTCCGTACGTTTCAGGCTCACGGGTTCCTAGCAAATTCAGGTTAGGACCGTTTAGTAGCAAAATGTCAAACTTATGCGCCATTGTGAGCCTATCTCCGGCAATTAGACAAAGATTGTAGAAAATACCCTGATGTCACCGATTTGTCACCTATTTCGCGGCAAATCGTCCCGTCTCTTCACCATGAGGTCGGGCATTATAATGATATCGTGGCAATTCGCAGCTAAATACTGGTCTTATCAGCGAAGATAATCAACCCTCGCCCGGTGAATGTGAGGGTGATTGCCGAAATTTTGAGGGGCAGAACACATAAAAGTTCCGCAGCTTATCGCAGCCACTGGCGGAATTTTTTATAGCGAAATGCCAGCAGGATGACCGCCAGTAACGCGTAAATGACGGGTTGCGGGGATAATACTTTTACCGACCAAAGGTAGTGGATCGGTGCAAGAACCGCGATCAGATAAATGAAGTTGTGCAACTTCTGCCATTTTGCCCCCATTTTACGCTGTGCCCACAGGGTAGAAGTACAGGCCAGTGCCAGCAGGAGAACCCAACAGATGATGCCCAGCGTGAGATACGGGCGGGAAATCAGCTCACTGCCGAGCAGGCGGATGTTATTAATGCCCAGTTCAAGGAACGAATAACTCAGAAGATGCAGCGTTCCCCACGCAAAACACCACAAACCGAGCAAACGGCGGGTGCGGATCAGCAGCGGCTGTTTACCGTAACGCGCGACGGGCGTGACCAGAAGCGTGACCAGTAAAAATTTCAGAGTCATCCTACCGGTAAAATGCTGAATATCCTTGGCCGGATCGGCACTAAACCAGCCTTGATTAATCGAAAGAATAATCCAGAGAAAGGGCAAAATGGCGCAAAGATAGATGATCACCTTCAGCCAGGTAATATTTGCAGGGCTTAAACGACGCATAACTGACACTTCCCCTTCCTTAATAGAACTTACGCAAGTCCATACCGTGATACATCGATGCGACCTGCTCGGCATAACCGTTGAACAGCAGGGTTGGCTGGCGCTGCACATCGAGCAATCCGCCCGAACCGATAAATCGCTCTGTCGCCTGCGACCAGCGCGGGTGATCAACATGCGGGTTCACGTTGGCGTAAAATCCGTATTCATTCGAGGCAATCTGATTCCAGGTCGTCGGCGGCTCATCTTTGGTGAATTTGATATTCACGATGGATTTAATCCCCTTAAAGCCATACTTCCACGGAATGGTCAGGCGGATAGGCGCCCCGTTCTGAGGCGGAAGGGCTTTGCCATAAACGCCGACCGTCATCATCGCCAGCGGGTTCATCGCTTCATCTATACGTAACCCTTCTACATAAGGGTAATTCAGCCCGCCGCCGATAAACCGGTCTTTCTGACCGGGCATATGTTCCGGGTCATATAAGGTCGTAAACGCGACATAACGCGCATTGCTGGTCGGTTCGGCGAGTTTGAGGATTTCACTGAGCTGGAAGCCTACCCAGGGCACCACCATCGACCAGGCTTCAACGCAACGCATGCGGTAAATGCGCTGCTCGAGCGGGAAGCGCTTCATGATGTCATCCATATCCAGCGTCATCGGCTTGCCGACCTCGCCATCAATGGTGATTTTCCACGGTGATGTGACCAGTTGCCCGGCATTGGCTGCCGGATCGGCTTTATCGAGCCCGAATTCATAGAAATTGTTATAGCCGGACACTTTGTCTTCCGGCGTCAGCGGCAGATCGTTCTGGTAGGCAGCAGGCTTGGTGAAGTCCAGCGGTTTACCCGCAGGCGCAGGCGGCCGGTCATGGCCTTTAAACCAGGAAAGCAGATCAGCCCGGGCATTTTGCGGGATGGCAAGCGCCGCCGCACTGATCCCCAGCGCCTGCAGGACTTTGCGACGGTCATGGAAAATATCTTCGGGTGTGACATCGGCTTCAGTGAGTTTGCGGGGTTTGAACATAGCATTCTCCGGCATTCTGTTTTATATGATTAATTTTTATGGTTATAGACAGAGCATGGCGTGAAACCGGGGGTTTTGCGAGATGTACTCTTCAAATACATGATTTAAAAAAAACCGCCTTGGCTGATTTTGACCATTTCTATAAGAATTCTGAATTGATTGTTTTTTGAGTTGCTATGCTATCAATGTATGCAAAGGGCATTTTTCAGCCAGATCGGGGAATGAAATCGTGCCTGATGCGAAAGAAATGACGAAACATTCGATTAATTCTGTTTCGTAAATTTCTCCAGCCCCCCCTTTGTTCTGTTTTATAGTAGCGGCGTTTTTACGCAGCAGGCTCAGTCAACGGGTTTGTGTTCATCTAACCGTAGCGAGTAAGGCACAGGGATGCGATTTACTACCAGACTATCGGCACTGATTTCGATGTTAGTCGCGCTGGCAATGCTGTTGATGTTGCTGGGCGTCACTTTTAGTTTTCTCTATCTCAATAAACAAAGCACAAAGCAGCATCTTCAGGCGCTGGCAACAACGTATGATCAGGCGCTCCTGACCCATACTCCCGCAGAAGCCCAGCGCTGGTTACCGCAGGCGATGCGCATGCTTGATGTCACTGATATTGAAGTCAAAATCAATAACACCACCATTTATGAATATCACGAAAGTCCCAATATGCACCGCTCCTGGGACAGCGTAATGCCTGAATATGACACGGCAATTTATCCGCTGATGCAGAACCATTCGATGTCTCTGCAAATGTCGTATATCGATCCCGTCAGCACTTATATCCGTTCCCTGCGCTCAACATTTGCTATTGGTCTCGCCATTCTGGCGATGCTCGGCATGCTGTTGCTCAGCTTCCGCTGGCTGCGCCAGGAAACCGACGGCGTGGAAAAACTGGAAGACCGCGCGGTGCGGATTTTACGCGGTGAACGCGAGGGACTGACCGGTGATGTCGGCGAATGGCCGCATTCTGCCAGCAGTGCTATTGATATGTTGCTGACCGACCTGAATGAGGCCCGCGAACAGCGCAGCCGGGTGGATACGCTGATCCGCGCGTATGCTCAGCAGGACGCACAAACCGGGCTGAGTAACCGCCTGTTTTTTGATAATCAGCTCGCCACGCAGCTGGAAGAAAAGGGCGCGCATGGCGTGGTGATGCTGTTGCGTTTGCCTGATTTCGATCTGATGCGCGAAACCCACGGTCAGGCGGTGGTTGATGAATTACGCTCGGCGATGGTGAATTTATTGTCGACGTTTGTCATGCGCCACGTTGATGCTTTGCTGGCGCGCTATTTCCACAGTGATTTTGCCGTACTGCTGCCGCACCGCACCCTGAAAGAAGCAGAAGTCATGGCGGCTCAGCTGGTTAATGCGCTGGGCGTGTTGCCGACGTCTTCGCTGCTCGACCGCGATGCGTTGATGTACATTGGCATCAGCGCGTACCGTTTCGGGCAAACGCCGGATCAGGTGATGGATATGGTCGAGCAGGCCACACGCCATGCGGCTTTCCAGGGCAGTAACAGCTGGTTTATCTACGATAAAAATGTGCCGGAAAAGGGCAGGGGCAGCGTTCGCTGGCGCACTTTGCTGGAAAATACCCTGGCGCGCGGCGGGCCACGTTTATACCAGAAACCTTCTTTCTCTAAAGAGGGTAAACTTGATCATCGGGAAGTCCAGCGCCGTGTCTTTGACGGAGAACAGGAGCTGTTGGCTGCTGAATTTATTCCTCTGGTGGTACAGTTTGGCCTGTCACAAAGCTTTGATCGGGTGATGTTAAGTCAGATTATTCCGTTACTTAACCGCTGGCCGGATGAAACGTTGGCATTTCACATGACGGTTGATTCATTATTGCAGCGCTCATTTGTTCGCTGGCTGCGAGATACGCTGCTTCAGTGCGAAAGAACACAACGAAATCGAATTTTGATTGAACTTGCAGAGGCAGATCTCTGTCAACATACCGACCGACTGCGTCCGGCGATCAGATTATTGCAAGGTTTAGGCTGTCGTCTGGCTGTTACGCAGGCGGGTTTGTCGGTCGTCAGTACCTCTTATCTGAAAACTTTCCCGGTGGAAAGAGTCAAGCTTCACCCGGGGTTAGTGCGTGATATTGATAAAAGGGTTGAAAATCAGCTTTTTGTACAAAGTTTGATCAGCGCGTGTGAAGGAACTCAGGCCTTGGTTTTTGCCAGCGGAGTGAGGACAAAAGAGGAGTGGGCAGTCCTGTTGAAAAGCGGGATCCACGGCGGTCAGGGCGATTTATTTGCGGTGCCGGAGCCTGTTGAACCGGTCGGTAAAAAATATTCACATAACCGCGATGTTTAAGTGACCGTTATGGGATTATTTAACGTAGAATGAGCCAGCTTTTGACCGACTCCCTTGCCTGGCCTCCGGTGCTTGTTATCAGGCCGCAGATAAGCGGAAAATTTCGGTAAAAGTGTAAGAATTTATGTGCGGTGTTGCTACTTCGCCTGGGTGCCTGCCCGAGGTAAACCGAGCCTGCGATACAGAATTTTGTCGCAGTGCCATCAGCCTCAAAAAGTAACAACAAGTGAATGGCGACATCGCTGACTATTTTCACGGAAGCAGGACGTTTTTGCGCCTTGTCGCTGCTTCGCGTGGTTGGTAAAGTAGGCGGATTTTATTTTTCGCCCCCAGCTAGCAGGATTATCCTTTCGTTATGTTTAAGAAATTTCGTGGCATGTTTTCCAACGACTTGTCCATCGACCTGGGTACCGCCAATACCCTTATCTATGTAAAAGGACAAGGCATCGTGCTGAATGAGCCATCTGTAGTGGCTATTCGTCAGGATCGTGCTGGTTCACCTAAAAGCGTCGCTGCTGTTGGTCACGACGCAAAACAGATGCTGGGGCGTACTCCCGGCAATATCGCAGCTATTCGTCCAATGAAAGACGGCGTTATCGCTGACTTCTTCGTGACTGAGAAAATGCTGCAACACTTCATCAAGCAAGTTCACAGCAACAGCTTCATGCGCCCAAGTCCGCGCGTGCTGGTGTGTGTGCCAGTCGGTGCAACGCAAGTTGAACGCCGTGCTATCCGTGAATCTGCACAAGGTGCAGGCGCTCGTGAAGTGTTCCTGATTGAAGAACCGATGGCTGCGGCAATCGGTGCAGGCCTGCCAGTATCTGAAGCGACCGGTTCAATGGTGGTGGATATCGGTGGTGGTACGACTGAAGTGGCGGTGATCTCCCTGAACGGCGTGGTTTACTCTTCTTCTGTACGTATTGGTGGTGACCGTTTCGACGAAGCTATCATTAACTACGTACGTCGTAACTACGGTTCACTGATTGGTGAAGCGACTGCCGAACGTATCAAACACAGCATCGGTTCTGCGTATCCGGGCGATGAAGTGCACGAAATCGAAGTGCGTGGCCGTAACCTGGCTGAAGGTGTTCCACGTGGTTTCACGCTGAACTCCAACGAAATCCTGGAAGCCTTGCAGGAACCGCTGACGGGTATCGTCAGCGCGGTGATGGTTGCACTGGAACAGTGTCCGCCGGAGCTGGCTTCTGATATTTCCGAACGCGGCATGGTGCTGACCGGCGGTGGCGCATTACTGCGTAACCTTGATCGCCTGCTGATGGAAGAAACCGGTATTCCGGTGGTCGTCGCAGAAGATCCGCTGACTTGTGTAGCCCGCGGCGGTGGTAAAGCATTAGAAATGATCGACATGCACGGCGGCGACTTATTCAGCGAAGAGTAATCTGAGCGAAGACTTATGGTTTTGGGCAGGGCTTGCGGTAAGCAGGTCTTGCCGTAGTTAACAAAATCAGTCTGCCCGGAAAGGTGGTTGTCCGTCAGGTAAAACCTGCAACGTGAAGTGTGCAGTGTTCAATGTGGATCCGTGCAAACACTGGCCGAGCGATAAACGCTTTGCCGGTGTTTTGTCTATCCCATGAGATTGCCGCCTTTTCTGTCAGGGGAAGTCTTTACTTCGACTGGCTGAAACCTTCTGTTGCCGAGGAACTCGCATATTTTATGAAGCCAATTTTTAGCAGGGGACCTTCCCTGCAACTGCGACTTTTTTTGGCTATTCTCACGGCCATTGTCTTGATTGTTGCCGACAGTAAAATAGGTACGTTTGTTAAAATTCGCACCTATATGGATACTGCCGTCAGTCCCTTCTATTTTTTGTCCAATGCCCCGCGTGAATTCTTAGATCAGGTCTCTTCTACATTTGCCACTCGTGGTCAGATGGAGCTCGAAAACCGCGCTCTGCGTCAGGAACTGTTGCTGAAAAACAGCGATCTGATGATGCTCGGCCAATACAAACAAGAAAACGCCCGTCTGCGCGAACTGCTGGGATCACCGTTGCGTCAGGACGAGCACAAAATGGTGACGCAGGTTCTGTCTACCAGTAATGATCCCTACAGTGATCAGGTGGTGATCGACAAAGGCAGCAACAGCGGTGTGTATATTGGTCAGCCCGTCATCAGCGACAAAGGTGTTGTCGGTCAGGTTGTTGCCGTTGCCGCACTGACCAGCCGCGTATTGCTGATTTGTGATGCTTCACACGCATTACCGATTCAGGTGCTGCGTAACGACATCCGCGTGATTGCAGCCGGTAGCGGCTGTGCGGATGACCTGCAACTTGAGCATCTGCCAAGCAATACCGACATTCGTGTCGGCGATGTGCTGGTTACATCCGGTCTTGGCGGCCGTTTCCCTGAAGGGTATCCGGTAGGTGTGGTGTCTTCTGTCAAAGTGGATAACCAGCGTGCTTATACCGTGATTCAGGCGCGTCCGACCGCCGGTCTGCAACGTCTGCGTTATTTGCTGCTGTTGTGGGGTTCTGACCGTAATGGCGAGCACCCGCTGCCGCCGGATGAAGTTCATCGCGTTGCTAATGAGCGTCTGATGCAGATGATGCCGCAAGTCCTGCCACCTCCGGGTGATATGGGCCCTCCGGCACCGGTTCCGCCACCGGCTACCGGCACGGTGACCGCACCTGTCAGCACACCTGCTGTGCAGGGAGCGACACGATGAACAGTTACCGGAGCCACGGGCGTTGGATTATTTGGCTATCCTTCTTAATAGCCATGCTGCTGCAGGTAATGCCGTGGCCGGAACAGATTTACATGTTCAGGCCGTCATGGCTGATGCTGATCCTGATTTACTGGGTGATGGCATTACCGCATCGCGTCAACGTGGGTACCGGTTTTATTGTCGGTTTCATCATGGACTTAATCCTGGGATCGACGCTGGGTATCAGGGCGCTGGCATTTGCCATCGCCGCCTATCTGGTTGCGTTCAAATTCCAGTTATTCCGCAATCTGGCGCTCTGGCAACAGGCGCTGATTGTGATGGTGCTTTCACTGGCCGTGGACGTGATGGTGTTCTGGGGTGAATTCCTGGTCGTCAACGTTTCGTTCCGGCCTGAAGTTTTCTGGAGTAGTGTGGTTGACGGTATTCTGTGGCCATGGCTGTTCCTGCTGATGCGTAAAATTCGTCGTCAGTTTGCCGTGCAATGAGGGTGTTATGACCGCACTTTATCTGGCCTCCGGGTCGCCGCGCCGCCGTGAATTACTCACTTTGCTGGAACTGCCTTTCGAGCGCCTGTCTACGGACGTGGCAGAAGAACGTCAGCCCGGTGAAGCGCCGCAAGATTATGTTTTGCGGTTGGCAAAAGATAAAGCGCAGGCCGGTGTCGCCGTCGCGGCAGAGGATTTGCCGGTGCTGGGCGCAGATACCATTGTGGTACTTGACGGTAAAGTGTTGGAAAAGCCACGTGACGAAGCGCAAGCCGCTGTTATGCTTACAGCATTGTCTGGCAGACAGCATCAGGTGATGACCGCGATTGCGTTTGCCGACCGGCGGGATTGCCTCAATACGTTGGTTGTGACCGATGTCACCTTCCGTTCACTATCCTCCGACGACATTGCACACTATATTCTGAGCGGTGAGCCCATGGATAAAGCGGGCGCTTATGGTATTCAGGGAAAGGGCGGTTGTTTCGTCCGTGAAATTCGCGGCAGTTACTATGCAGTTGTGGGGCTTCCTCTGGTGGAAACTCAGGAACTGCTAAATGAATTTTCTGCCTTACGCGAGCTTAGGAGAAAACATGACAGCTGAATTACTGGTCAATGTCACCCCGTCTGAAACCCGCGTGGCCTACATTGACGGTGGCATTCTGCAGGAAATCCATATTGAGCGTGAGACTAAACGCGGGATTGCCGGCAACATTTATAAAGGACGTATCAGCCGTGTTCTGCCGGGTATGCAGGCAGCATTTGTCGATATCGGCCTTGAAAAAGCAGCATTTTTGCATGCTTCAGACATCATGCCCCACACCGAATGTGTCGCGCGTGATGAGCAGAAAAATTTCCATGTCCGTGATATCGCAGAGCTGGTGCATCAGGGTCAGGATCTGATGGTGCAGGTGGTGAAAGATCCGCTGGGTACCAAAGGCGCGCGCCTGACGACCGATATTACCTTGCCTTCCCGCTATCTGGTGTTCATGCCCGGAGCTTCGCACGTTGGCGTTTCGCAGCGTATTGAAAGTGAAGCGGAACGTGATCGTCTCAAGCGCATCGTCTCCGAGTATTGTGACGAGCACGGTGGTTACATTATCCGAACCGCCGCCGAAGGCGTGGGCGAAGAAGAACTCAAGCAGGATGCTGCTTACCTGAAACGCTTGTGGACCAAGGTGATGGAGCGCAAGCGTCGCAACAAAACCAAGTGCAAGTTATATGGCGAGCTGGCGCTGGCGCATCGTGTTTTACGTGATTTTGCCGGCGAAGCGCTGGACAGGATCCGCGTTGATTCCCGTCTGACATACGAATTGCTGGTGGAATTCACCGGCGAATACATGCCTGAAATGACCAGCAAGCTGGAACATTACAGCGGCAAGCAGCCTATTTTCGATTTGTTCGATGTGGAGAATGAAATCCAGCGTGCGCTTGAGCGCAAAGTGGAACTCAAATCCGGCGGCTACCTGATTATCGATCAGACCGAAGCGATGACCACGGTGGATATCAACACCGGTGCATTTGTCGGCCATCGTAATCTTGAAGACACCATTTTCAACACCAATACCGAAGCGACGCAGGCCATTGCCCGTCAGCTGCGCCTGCGGAATCTCGGCGGCATTATCATCATCGACTTTATTGATATGTCGAATGAAGATCACCGCCGCCGCGTATTGCACAGTCTCGAGCAGGCATTGTCGAAAGACCGTGTGAAAACCGGTGTTCACGGTTTCTCAGCGCTCGGACTGGTGGAAATGACCCGTAAACGCACGCGTGAAAGCGTCGAGCATGTACTGTGCAGCGATTGCCCGACCTGTCATGCGCGCGGCACGGTGAAAACCGTTGAAACCGTCTGCTATGAAATTCTGCGTGAAATCGTGCGTGTGCATCATGCCTACGATTCCGACCGTTTCCTGGTTTACGCGTCGGCTTCCGTGGGTGAAGCCCTCAAGGGAGAAGAATCCCATGCACTGGCCGAAGTTGAAATCTTCGTCGGCAAGCAGGTAAAAGTGCAAATTGAGCCGCTCTACAGTCAGGAACAGTTCGACGTCGTTATGATGTGATCTGCGGATGACTGGCTTGAAGCATCTGATTGTTCAGGGTTTCCATTGCCGTCTGTGCGGGTGAAAACCAGCATGGAATGGAAAACAAGGAGAGAGGTTTGAGGCGACTGCCCGGTATTTTATTAACCACCAGCGCAACCCTTGTCGTGATAGTGGCTTTGGTGATTAGCGGCTTGCGTCTGGCATTGCCGCAGCTTAGCCGCTTTCAGGATCAACTGGTCGGGAAAGTAGAGGCGGTCACCGGCGTACCCATAGAACTGTCGCAAATCAGCGCCAGCTGGAAGACCTTTGGCCCGATCATGGAAATCCGTGGCCTGGAGGTCACAATGCCTGATGCCAAATGGCGGGTTCAGCGCATCACCATGGCGCTGGACGTCTGGCAATCACTCCTGCATTTTCGCTGGCAGTTCCGCGATCTCACCTTCTATAACCTGCAACTGGATTTAAATACCCCGCTCGGTGGCCATGCTAATAAAGGCAGCGGCATCAAGCCCGGTCGTGCCAGCGATATTTTCCTGCGTCAGGTCGACCATTTTGACCTGCGCAACAGCCGCATTACCTTCCCTACGCCTTCCGGCCCGCGCGCGGAATTCGACATTCCCCAGCTGACCTGGCTGAACACCCGCAACCGCCACCGCGCCGAAGGGCAGCTAAGCCTTTCGAGCTTTAACGGCCAGCATGGCGTTGTCCAGCTACGTATGGATCTCAATGACTCAAACGGTTTGCTCAATAACGGCAAAATATATCTGCAAGCCGATGATATTGATATGAAACCCTGGTTCAGCCGTTGGCTGCGCAGCAATACCGGTCTGGAAAGTTCTAACTTCAGCCTCGCTGCCTGGCTGACGGTGCACAATGGCGATATTTATGCCGGTGATGCCCTTCTAAAAACCGGGTTTGCCACCTGGAAAACCGGTGCCGATGAACACCGTCTCGATGTCGATAATCTGGCGTTGCATGGCAGCCGTCAGGGAAGTGGCTGGCAGATTGGAACGCAGCAACTGAACCTGAAAACTGACGGCGTGGCGTGGCCGAAAGGCCGTCTCGAAGCGCTTTATCTTCCTGAAAACACCGATTTCCTCGGCCCCTCGCAGAGCGAAGAGTTGCGCATCCGCGGTACAAATCTGCAACTGGAGCGCTTAGGGCCGGTGATCCCGGCGATTTCATTCCTGACTCCGGCCTTGCTGGAACGCTGGCAGGATTTAAAACCCGCCGGTAATGTTGATCGCCTCGCGCTGGATATCCCGCTCAAACAATTGGATAAGACCCGTTTTGATGCCAGCTGGCACGATGTCAGTTGGCAGCGCTGGGAACTCCTTCCGGGCGTAAACCATTTCAGCGGCAGCCTTAAAGGCAGCGTGGCCGGCGGTCAGCTGGCAGTCAATCTCAAAGACAGCGTTTTACCTTATGGCGAAATGTTCCGTGCCCCGCTGGAAATCGGTGCAGCGACCGGCACCTTTAACTGGACCAACGGCAAGGACGGCTGGGCGCTGTCCGGTAAAGATGTCGATGTTAAAGCCAACGCGCTGTGGGCGAAGGGTGATTTCCGTTACCACCAGCCAGCAGAAGGCCAGCCGTGGCTGAATATTCTGGCCGGTATCCGTTTATATGACGCCGGTCAGGCGTGGCGCTATTTCCCTGAGCCGCTGATGGGCAAACATCTGGTGGATTATCTGAGTGGCGCCATTCAGGCCGGTCAGGTGGATAACGCTACGCTGACGTTCAACGGCAATCCGCATGATTTCCCGTTTAAAAAGAACGAAGGGCAGTTTGAAGTGTGGGTTCCGCTGCGCCATTCCACCTTCGAATTCCAGCCGGGCTGGCCAGCGCTCACCAATCTGGATATCGATCTCGACTTCCTGAATGACGGCCTGTTTATGAAAGCCGCGCATACCAAACTGGGCAATGTTGATGGCGATAATGTGATTGCTAATATTCCTGATTACCTGAAGGAACGCTTGTTTATCGATTCAGATTTGCGCGGGCAGGGCAAAGATATCAGCGACTACTTCATGGGGACACCATTGCATGATTCGCTGGGCTCGGCGCTACAGGAATTGCAGATTGACGGCGAAGTGAATGGTCGCCTACATCTGGATATTCCGCTGAATGGCGAGATGGTTCGCGCTTCCGGCGGTGTGACGTTAAACGACAACAGTCTGTTTATTAAGCCGCTGGACAGCAAAATCAGCCATCTCAGCGGTCAGTTCAGCTATGACAATGGCAATCTGCAAAGTAACCGTCTTACCGGTGAATGGTTCGGCCAGCCGGTGAACGTGATGTTCAGTACGCAGGAACTGGCGAATGACTTTAAAGTTCAGGTCGGTCTGGATGCCAACTGGCAGCTGGCGAAAATCCCTGGTATGCCGGCAGCGGCAGCCAGCAAAATTTCTGGCGGCGCACCGTGGAAAGGCGATGTAAATATTACACTGCCACATAAAGGTATCCCGACTTACACCGTCGATGTGAATGCCGATCTGAAAGATGTGAGCAGTCACTTACCGGATCCGCTGAGCAAAAAAGCCGGGCATGCGATGCCGCTGGTGGTCAATGTGAAAGGCGATCTGCACAGCTTTAATCTGGAAGGCGTGCTGGCCGGTAAAGACCGCTTTAACAGCCGCTGGTTACTGGGCAAACAGCTGAAACTGGATCGCGCTTCCTGGCAGGCCAATGCCAAGAAAACGCCGCCATTACCGGCAGACAGCAGCCTGACGTTAAACCTGCCGCCGCTGGATGGCGAAAACTGGCTGGGCCTGCTTTCGCCGGATAAAGCGACACAGAGCACCAGCAGCAAACTGGCGGGTTTCAGCTTCCCGCATCAGATAACCCTCACCACGCCTGCGCTGACACTGGGCGGACAGGTGTGGAATGACCTGACCCTGACCTCGGTACAGGGAAATGAGGGGATGGAAATCATCGCCAAAGGCAAAGAAATTGACGGCCAGCTGAATATGAATGACAACGGTCCGTGGCTGGCGAATCTGAAATATGTATATTTCAATCCGCAATGGACCGTGGCTGATGTCGCCAGCAGCAGCCAGCCGGGCGGAAACCCGTTTGCCACCAGTAAGATTTCTTTCGCTAACTGGCCTGCGCTGCAACTGCGTTGCGAAGCCTGCTGGTTCCTCGGACAAAACTTCCGCAAAGTGAATGCCGATCTCACTCCGCAGGGCGATCAGCTGATGCTGCGCAACGGCCTGATCGACACCGGCGTGGCGCGGCTTAATGTTCAGGGCGACTGGAAGCAGAACGCCGAAGGCGAAAACACCGGTCTGAAAGGGAAGCTGACGGGTAAAAACATCGATCAGGCGATGTCATTCTTTGGTGTTACCACGCCGCTGAAAGGCGCGCCATTCGATATCAATTTCGACCTGCACTGGAAATCTGTCCCCTGGAAGCCGGATATCAGCACGCTTAATGGCACGCTGAAGAACACCTTAGGCAAAGGTGAAATCGCCGATATCGGCACCGGCCGTGCGGGACAGTTGCTGCGTCTGGTCAGTTTCGACGCCTTGCTGCGTAAACTGCGTCTCGATTTCAGTGACACCTTCGGTCAGGGATTCTATTTCGACTCCATCAAATCGACGGAGTGGATCAAAGACGGTGTGATGCATACTGATGATCTGCTGATTGACGGTCTGGAAGCGGATATTGCTATTACCGGTCAGGTGAACTTTGTTAATCAGCGCCTTGATCTGGAAGCCGTTATCGCACCGGAAATTTCTGCTACCGTCGGCGTGGCAACGGCATTTGTTATCAACCCGGTGATCGGCGTGGCGGTATTTGCGGCCAGTAAAGTGCTGGCGCCACTGTGGAATAAAATTTCTCTGATCCGCTATCAGATTGACGGCACCATTGCGGATCCGCACATCAACGAAATTCTTCGCAAACCAGCAGAACACCCGAAGGCCGCCGCCGCTCAGTAACATCACCGTGAAGGTGGCAGGAAACCTCGTTCGGGCTGTGTTAGGCTGTTAATAACCTTGTAACAATGGATTGTCCGGCGGGTTGACGTTTTTTTGACGTTCAGCTCGCCGGATTTTCGTCTTAAAAGAGAGTGAACATCTATGAGTCTGGCCTTAGTAAGTGAGCAGTTACTAACTGCTAATAATCTGAGTCATCAGGATTTGTTTTCCGTTTTGGGCCAGTTGTCTGAACGTCGCCTTGATTATGCCGATCTCTTTTTCCAGTCCAGTTTCCACGAAGCCTGGGTTATCGAAGACAGCATCATCAAAGATGGTTCTTACAATATCGATCAGGGCGTTGGCGTCCGTGCGGTCAGCGGTGAAAAAACCGGTTTCGCTTACGCCGATCAGATTACGCTGAATGCCCTGAACCTGAGCGCTACAGCAGCCCGCAGCATTGTCCGCGAGCAGGGTAATGGCAAAGCGCATACGCTGGGCGAAATTGCGTACAAATCTCTTTATTCACCGCTGGATCCGCTGCAAAGCCTGCCGCGTGAAGCGAAGATTGAACTGCTGCACCGTGTAGACAAAATCGCCCGCGCGGCAGATAAGCGCGTGCAGGAAGTCAGTGCCAGCATTACCGGCGTATACGAAACCGTGCTGGTTGCAGCGACGGATGGCACGCTGGCGGCGGATATCCGTCCGCTGGTGCGTTTGTCCGTCAGCGTTTTGGTCGAACAGGACGGACGTCGTGAGCGTGGCTCAAGCGGCGGCGGCGGTCGTGTCGGTTATGATTACTTCCTCGAAACTGTTAACGGTGAAGTCCGTGCAGAAGCGTTTGCCCGTGACGCCGTGCGTATGGCGCTGCTGAACCTGACCGCTGTTGCCGCACCCGCTGGCGGTATGCCGGTAGTACTGGGCGCAGGCTGGCCGGGCGTGCTGCTGCACGAAGCGGTCGGTCACGGTCTGGAAGGTGATTTCAACCGTCGCGGCACCTCTGTCTTCAGTGGTCAGATGGGCAAACTGGTGGCGTCAGAACTGTGTACAGTCGTCGATGACGGCACTATCCCGGGTCTGCGCGGTTCATTGGCGATTGACGATGAAGGTGTGCCGGGCCAGTACAACGTACTGATCGAAAACGGTGTGCTGAAAGGTTATATGCAGGACAAGCTGAATGCCCGCCTGATGGGGGTTGCGCCGACCGGTAATGGCCGCCGTGAATCTTATGCGCATCTGCCGATGCCGCGTATGACCAACACCTACATGCTGGCAGGAAAATCGACGCCGGAAGATATCATCAGCAGCGTGGAATTTGGTCTGTATGCACCAAACTTCGGCGGTGGTCAGGTGGATATCACCTCGGGTAAATTCGTGTTCTCTACTTCTGAAGCCTATCTGATCGAAAAAGGCCGCATCACCAAACCGGTGAAAGGCGCGACGCTGATTGGCTCTGGTATTGAAGCGATGCAGCAGATATCCATGGTCGGCAACGATCTGGCGCTCGATAAAGGCGTCGGCGTATGCGGCAAAGAAGGCCAGAGCCTGCCCGTCGGGGTCGGTCAGCCAACCCTGAAACTGGATAATCTGACGGTGGGTGGTACGGCTTAGTAGAAGATTATTTTGGTGTTATCCCTCCCCTTTCACAAGGGGAGGTGTCAGGTGGAGTTTTGGTTTGATCCGAATTCAATTCCACTGCGCCCCCTTTTTCCCCTGCCGGTATCCCTGATACACCTTACTCACCCGTTTAAAATAGTCCGTCAGATAATCAATGCAGACCTGCACTTTCAGCGGCAGTTTGTCCTTTTCGGTATACAGAGCGTAGACCGGTCGCGGGTCGGACTGGTAGCGACTGAATAAGATTTCCACTTCCCCGGCGTTAATTTCCTCAATTACCCACATCAGCGGCACATAGGCGATACCCACACCGGCTTTTAGCCAGCGGATCATGGTTTGCGAATCGTTGGTGACGAAGCGGCCTTGCGGCGTAATGCGGGTGGAGATTCCTTCAGGCGCGATCAGCTCAAATTCACTGTCGGGACGTACGCTGTATTCCAGCCACGAGAAATTCACCATATCCGCCGGTTTTTCCGGTGTGCCGTGCTGAGCCAGATAACTGCGCGCGGCGCATACCACCATCGGCATCGAGCCTAAGCGGGTGCAGAACAGGCTGGAATCCTGCAACGCACCGACGCGGATCACTACATCCAGCCCGTCGGCGATTAAATCGGGGGCGGGAATACCTGTCACCAGATTCACCGTCAGGCCGGGGTATTCGCTGAGCATTTCCGCGGTCATCGCAGCAAGAACATTTTGTGCCATTGTTGATGAACTGCCGATGCGCAATGTCCCGGTCGGGGTGTTGTTGAAGGCATACAATTGTTCATGTACTTCGCGGACATCGTGCAGCATTTTCCTGCATCCCTGATAGTAAATCTTGCCAGCCTCTGTCAGACCAATACTGCGCGTACTTCGGTTTAATAACTTGATTTGTAAATCGTTTTCCAGCTTTGAAATAGTCTGGCTGATGGCGGAAACGCTCATATCGAGGCGTCGTGCCGCGGCAGTAAAAGAACCGCTTTCTACCACCTGAGCGAAAATCGACATGCGTTTTAATCGGTCCATTGTTAACTCTGGCTTAAAAGTGATTTAGATCACAGAATGTTGATTACTTGATAATAAGCACGCTAATATACCCTTCCGGGCGATAAAACTCAGGTTTCTGTTTTCCTGACATAATGCTTACCTTCGCACACTTCCCTGGCAACTCCACAACTTCGTTTCGTATTTCCCAGTGAATTATTTATCTCCGGGTGCGCGTGGTGTTGCCTAAAATAATGAATAATGTGCGCGCGGGAATAGAGCGTTTATCCGTGGCTAAACTGACCGTCGTAATGCCATTCCTGATGATAATGTAAGGATTTTTTGATGAGTTTGCTTCCGGTAATGGTGATTTTCGGATTGTCGTTTCCTCCGGTGTTTTTTGAAATACTGCTGGCGCTGGTCATATTTTTCGTGGTGCGACGCGTGTTACAGCCCACCGGTATCTATGACTTTGTCTGGCATCCGGCGTTGTTCAACACAGCATTGTACTGCTGCCTTTTCTACCTGATCTCCTGCTTGTTCGTTTGAGGGCGTTGTGAAAAATTTCTCTATAAAAATAATACGTTATGCAATAACGTTGATTCTGGTCGTGCTGGCTGTCATCGCAATCTTTAAAGCCTGGGCGTTCTACACCGAATCTCCGTGGACCCGTGATGCCAAATTTACTGCTGACGTGGTATCTATTGCACCCGATGTCACCGGTCTGATCACTGATGTGCCGGTGATTGATAACCAACTGGTGAAAAAAGGCCAGGTGCTGTTCAAAATCGACCAGCCGCGCTATCAGCAGGCGCTGGACGAAGCGAATGCTGATGTCGCGTATTATCAGGCACTGGCCTCTGAGAAAAAACGTGAAGCCGGGCGCCGTGTGAAATTGGGCGTGCAGGCTATGTCGCAGGAAGAAATCGATCAGGCCAACAACGTGCTGCAAACCGCTCAGCATCAGCTGGCAAAGGCGCAAGCTGCGCGTGATCTGGCGGTACTGGATCTCGAACGTACCGTGGTTGTCGCGCCTTCTGACGGCTGGGTCACTAACCTCACCGTGCATCCGGGGAACTACATTAACCGTGGTTCGACCGCCGTGGCACTGGTGAAGAAAAACTCCTTCTATATTCTCGCCTATCTGGAAGAAACCAAACTGCCGGCGCTGAAAAAAGGCGACCGGGCGGAAATCACCCCGCTGGGCAGTAATCGCATCATGCACGGTACCGTCGACAGCGTCGCTGCTGCGGTCACAAACAGCTCTTCGTCCGCCGCGACCAACGGTCTGGCGACCATCGACAGCAACCTCGAATGGGTACGTCTGGCACAACGTGTGCCGGTGAAAATCCTGCTCGATGATGAAGACCAGCAACATCCTTATCCGGCAGGGACGACCGCGACCGTGGTTATCACCGGCCAGCATGACCGTAAACAAGATGAAGGTTCTCCGTTCCTTCGCATCCTGCATCGCCTGAGAGAGTTTGGCTAAGGCCGGAAAGATGAATAGTTTACTTATCCCGCGCATACGTTTTGCCTGCAAGCTGACGTTCGCGATCCTCGGCGCTCTGGTTCTCGGGTTCTATCTGCAACTCGAGACACCGCGCTGGTCAGCGATGACCGCCGCGATTGTGACTTCCGGCCCGGCGATGGTGGCAGGTGGTGAACCCTTTGCCGGTGCTATTCGTCACCGTGGTTTTCTGCGTGTTATCGGCACGTTTATCGGCTGTCTTGCGGCGCTGGTGATTGTTCTCTCCACCGCCCGCGCGCCGGTTGTGATGCTGCTTTTGTGCTGTATCTGGGCGGGCGTCTGCACCTGGTGGTCCTCTCTTGTGCGCATTGAGAACTCCTATGCGCTGGGTCTGGCAGGGTATACCGCGCTGATTATTGTGGTGACTTCCGCCAGTGCGCCATTGCAGACACCGCAATTTGCCGTTGAGCGGTGCAGCGAAATCGTAATCGGGATTTGCTGCGCCATCGTGGCTGACCTGCTGTTTTCTCCCCGCTCTATCAAAAAAGACATCGATCGCGCCGTCAGTCAGCTGATGCTGGATCAGTTTGCGCTGATGCGGATTTGCGTCAATATCGGGACCAGGGAAGAAATCGATAAGTCCTGGAATAACCTGGTGAAAAGCACGACTGCGCTGAACGGTATGCGCGGCAGCCTGATGATGGAATCCTCGCGCTGGCAGCGTTGCAATCAGCGTCTGAAAGCGCTGCACAGCACCTCGCTGAGCATGATCACTCAGGCCTGTGAAACGTACCTGATTATGCAGGACATGCCACAAAGAGTGTCCCCTGAGTTCAGAGCTCTATTTGCTGAACCGGCAGAAACTATTGCGGATGTTCATCGCCGCCTGAAACAGTTGCGCCAGATTATTACCGGTACGCACAGTGATAATGTGCTGGTGACGCTCAGCGCCTGGACCGGTGCCGGAACCCGCGCGCTGTTGCTGATGAAAGGTATTCAGACCAACAGCAGCATCAGCAGCACTGAAAGCGGCGTGCTGGAAGGCGAAGTTGTGGTGCGTCCGATGTCAGCAGAGCGGCATCATGCGCTGATCAACGGTCTGCGCACTTTCACCGCGACCGCCATTGGCTGTCTGATGTGGCTGTGGACCGGCTGGACGTCGGCCAGCGGCTGCGTGATTATCATCGCCGTGGTGACTTCGCTGGCGATGCGTACCCCGAATCCGAAAGGCATGGCGATGGACTTTATCGTCGGAATGTTGCTGGCGATCCCGGTTGGCTCAGTCATGTTTATGCTGATCATGCCTGCGACGCAGCAGAGTTTGTTTCTGCTGTGTCTGATGCTGGGGATTTTCACCTTCTTTATTGGTATCGAAGTAACCAAGCGTCGTCTCGGGATGCTCGGTTTGCTGGCGGGCACCATCAATATTCTGGTGCTCAGTAATCCGATGAAATTCAACGTGACATCGTTTCTCGACAGCGCGCTGGGGCAGGCGGTGGGCACGGTGATCGCGATGGCAGTACTGCTGATTATTCGCGATAAGTCCCGCGATAAAACCGGCCGTACCTTGCTGAACCGCTTTATGAGCAGCGCGGTATCGGCGCTGACTACCAAGGCGTACCGTCGCCGTGAAAACCACCTGCCGGCGCTTTATCATCAGCTCAATCAGTTGCTGGTGATGTTTCCGAATGACATCGGCAAATACCGTCTGGCGCTGATGCTGATTATTGCGCACCAGCGCATGAAACTTGCCGAAGTACCGGTGAATGATGAGCTGTCGGCGTTCCACAAGAAAATCCGTAACACGGCAGATCACGTGGTTTCGGCGTCGGGAGAAGGCAAGCGGACTTACTATTATCAGCGCCTGCTTAAGGAGCTGGGTGAGTATCAGCAAAAGCTGGTCGATTACGACGCGCCTTTGAAAGTGACCGAACCGGTGCGGCGTCTGACAGAGATGCTCCATCGTTATCAGCATTCGTTTGTGGCGTAATTGCCTGCAAAAACAAAAGGCCGGTGTTTAAACGCACCGGCCTTTTTTAGTTTTATTGTCAAATCTGCACGTTATTTCATGAACGTTTCGCGGTCGGCGGCGGTGATCGGACGTATTACACGGCAGGGTACGCCAGCCGCCACGACATCAGCGGGAATGGATTTTGTCACCACGCTGCCCGCGCCAATCACGCTGTTGCGCCCGATCGTTACCCCCGGATTGACCATCACACCCATGCCCAGCCAGACGTTATCTTCGATGACGATGGGCAGAGAGAATTGCTCTCCTGTGATACGGATTTCCGGATCGATCGGGTGACCGGCCGTTGCCAGCGTTACGTTTGGCGCGAACATCACGTTATCGCCGATGGTGACGGTAGCGTCATCCACCACGGTGAGATTGAAGTTGGCGTAAAAGTTATTGCCGATGTGAATATGCGTGCCATACGCGACACGCAGCGGCGGCTCAACCCAGCCGTTCTCGCCCAGGCTGCCCATGATGTCTTTCAGCATCCGCTGGCGTTTTTCTTCTTCTGACGGACGGGTGAGATTGTAATCGTAAACCCGCTCTTTGCCGTCACGCCGCTCCTGCGGCAATCCTTCGCCCATGTCTGTATAGAGTTCACCGATATTCATTTTTTCGCGCGTCGACATGCTTTCTTCCTTTGTAAAAATGGGTGGAGTGCATTGCAGTCTACTGAGGGAAGGTTAAATTGTGAACGTGTGACATTTCACTTTGCGATCTGTGTCTCTCAGTGCTGTCTGACAGACGCTTCCCGCTAAGCCGCTATACTGACTTAACAGATCGCTTAAAACGGCTTAAATCAGGAGGATCCTCATGTCTGCCCATTCTCATAAACTCTCCGCGCATCCTTTGTTCAAAACCGGCTATTTTGTCGGAGGAAAATGGCTGGAAGCGAAAGACACATTTGATGTGCTGGATCCCGCGACCGGCGATGTGGTCGCCAAAGTGTCAAAGGCCGGAAAAGCGGAAACAGAAGCCGCCGTCAAAGCCGCCAGTGACGCTTTCCCGGCATGGCGCAAAACCACCGCCAAAGCACGTTCTGAAATTTTGCACCGCTGGTATGAACTGATGCTCGAGAACAAACAGTTCCTCGGCGAGCTGATGGTGGCTGAACAAGGCAAGCCGCTGAAAGAGGCGCTGGGCGAAGTCGATTACGCCGCCAGTTATCTGCAATGGTTCAGCGAAGAAGCTAAACGCGCCAACGGCGAAATCATTCCTCCGGCCAAATCCGGTTCGCGCATTCTCGCGACCCGTGAACCGGTCGGCGTGGTGGCGGCGATCACACCGTGGAATTTTCCGCTGGCGATGCTGACCCGCAAACTCGGTCCGGCGCTGGCTGCAGGTTGCACCGGCCTCATCAAACCGGCCAGTAATACGCCGCTCTCGGCGTTTGCGCTGTTGCAGCTGGCGAAAGATGCAGGCGTGCCGGACGGGGTGATTAACGGCGTGGCGGGTGATACGAGCGCCATCAGCGAAGTGATTATGGCAAGCGATGCGGTGCGCAAAGTCTCCTTTACTGGCTCGACCGCCATCGGCAAAACGCTGGTGCGTAACAGCGCCGACACCATGAAAAAAGTGTCGATGGAACTCGGCGGCAACGCGCCATACATTGTGTTTGATGATGCGGATATCGAAGCCGCCGTGAAGGGCGCTATCACTTGTAAATTCCGTAACACCGGACAGGTGTGCGTGTGCATCAACCGCATTTATGTGCAGGACGGCGTCTACGAGGCGTTCACTTCGCGTCTGGTGGAAGAAGTGCGCAAGCTGAAAGTCGGTAACGGTATGGACGAAGGCGTGATTGTCGGCCCGCTGATTGACATCAAAGGCCTGGAAAAAGTGGAAGAACACGTCAAGGACGCGCTGGAGAAGGGGGCGAAACTGATGGAAGGCGGTCAGCGTCACAAACTGGGTGGCAATTTCTTCCAGCCAACGGTGATTATCAATGCGACCGACGACATGAAAGTGGCGCACGAAGAAACCTTCGGCCCGCTCGCCGCCTGTTTCCGTTTCAAAACGGAAGAGGAAGTGATTAAACGCGCCAACGACACCCCGTTCGGGCTGGCGGCGTATTTCTACAGCCAGAATCTGCAGCGTATTTTCCGCGTCGCGGATGCTATCGAAAGCGGGATGATCGGCATTAACGAGTGCGCGATTTCCAATGAAGCCGCGCCATTTGGCGGCGTGAAAGAGTCCGGTCTGGGGCGTGAAGGGTCGGTGCTGGGGCTGGAAGAATACTTGCAGGTGAAAACGCTGCATTTAGGAAATCTGTAAGCTCGCTTTCCAGAAATCGATTTTTAAGAAACAATAAACAGGCACCGATGATGGCTGGCTTACACTCTGGCCTGTATACAAAGGACAATATAAAGGACGTCAATGAAGGCATTTAACGGGCTGCGTTCGCGCAAAATGATGATGGCAGTCGCGGTCATTCTGGGGCTGTCCGGTGTGGCCGGGCACGTTGTCGCGAAATCGACATACAAGCAGGGCACAATCGTTGCGGGCACGGATGAACAAGCCGTGGTGAGTTATTTGCGCCAGAATCACAGTCTGCCAGACAATTATATCACCAAGAAAAAGGCGCGCGAAGCCGGCTGGGATGCGCGTTCAGGTAATCTGTGTGATGTGTTGCCGGGGAAAGCCATTGGCGGCGACCGGTTCTCAAACCGGGAAGGTCGGCTGCCATCGGCCAATAAACGGGTATGGCGTGAAGCAGATATCAACTATCGCTGTGGCCGCCGTGGTGCTGACCGCGTGCTGTTTGCCAGCGACGGACTGATTTACGTCAGTAAAGACCATTATCAGAACTTCGTTCGGGTGGAGTAATGTCGATGAATAAAGTGAGCTTCGATTTTAATCACATCCCGGATTTACCCGCATTCTACGCCGAGTTTGCCCGTCAGTTTGAACTGACCGACAGCTTTGGCGCGAATCTGGATGCACTCTGGGATGAGGTAACTGGCGGGATCGCGTTGCCGATTGAGATAGATTTTATTAACCTGAATGCCAGTCGCAAGCGGCGTTTCGGCGCACTGATTTTGCTGTTTGAAGAAGCGGAAGAGGAGCTGGAAGGCGATCTGCGGCTGAACCTGCTGGATGGCAAAATACGGGCGAAAGAGTAATGCAATATCACCGGGGAACGGGGGTTTCCCGGTTTAGAATTCGTTTGGAATATTATCGGCCAGATATTCCAGATAACCGTCTTTGAGGACGATATAACCACCTTTCTTTAATTCGGACAGTATCCCCATCACACCACTGCGGGACAGACCAGAGCGGCGCACAATATACTGGGTCACCGTCATTTTTGATTTTTTCTCATCCGGCAATTCATTGAGATCCTGCAGGTAAGATTTCACGATATTGTAGCGGTCGCGGTTAATCAGATTCACATCCCGGCGGATTAAATAGGTCACGGTATGGGTAGCGACGATAAATAAGGTTTCCCAAAGGTCATGCTCTCTGGCAATTTTCATAAAATCATCATAAGGCAGAGTGAGGAATTTTGTGGGTCCTGTGGCCTTAATATAATAATAATCGCTTTCTATTCTGTTGTGCATGATACCAAATGCATAAGGTGCAACTATTTCAGAAATCAGCAGGTCATCTTGCCGCCGGTAAAGTTGTATGCCGCCTTGTGCGAGAAAAATCACGTTTTCCTCAGCCTGTGAAAGAGCCAGACGTTTGCCTGCTTCAAACTCCAGGACCTGAGCCACCGGTTCGCAGATATCAACCAGTATCTGAATGGTATGGGCAGGCTTTCTGAACCTCATTTTGCGGACCCCTGATGCGACCGGTGAAAGTATTATAAAAGTAGTCTACCTACATTGTTTTTTCAACTTAATGATAAATAATGGTTTTATCTAAAGCGTGACGACGTGCTTATCGTAAGGCACCTGGCGTCCGGTATTCTGATGGCGACATAACCCCCGATTTTTAAATGCCCGGCTAAATGATTGCAGGCTGACGGATTTACCGGACGGTATTGCGGACTGCTTTAACGCCTGAATGATTGCTGGCATCAGAAACTTTATCTTTTGCATCGGCGATTTTGTCTTTTTTAGCATCGAGGTTAACGGTATCCGCTGCGGCTTCTTTGGCTGAGCAGCGTCCGCTAATGCCTGTTGTGGCATTCATGGCAGCGCTTTTAGCGGCTTTTTCTGCGGTGCAGTCAGGATTAATAATGCCAGCGCTGGCGCTGAAACAGGCAAAAGCCAGTAAACTGGTGATTAAGATACGCATGGTATTCTCCGGATAATATAACGGGTGACAGTACATGTTTAAGCTGCGCTTTTGGGCAGCGAAACGGATTTCTTTGCAGACAATTCATTACGGTGTAAATGCACATCCATTTGCGGATAAGGGATGCCGATATTATGTTTGTCCAGCGCGGTTTTAATGCCTTCCATGACGTCGAAATACATATCCCAATAATCTTCATTACTGACCCAGGCGCGAACCACATAATTTAAAGATGACGGGCCCATATCATGCAGGCGAACCATCAGTTCGGTGTTGGGCAACAGCCGTTTGTCCGGACTGACGACGGCCATGATCACCTCTTTGACATGTTCAATGTCGGTGTTGTAGGCAACGCCCACCATAATCTCGAGCCTGCGTGTGGGATGGCGTGAGAAGTTGACGATATCACCGGCAATGATTTTCCCGTTGGGCATCACCACCGATTTATTATCGACCGTACGCAGCGTGGTGGAGAAAATATGCACCTCTTCCACGGTGCCGGAAACGCCGCCAATTTGTGTGTATTCACCTGCCTTGAACGGGCGTAATGACACCAGCAGCACACCGGCGGCAAAGTTGGAAAGTGAGCCCTGTAAGGCCAGACCGATGGCCAGGCCAGCGGCACCGACCACGGCGATAATGGATGATGTTTCTACGCCCATCCGGCCCAGCGCGGCAATCACGGTGAAGGTCAGCAGCGCGTAACGCAGCAAGGTGCAACAAAACTGTGTCACCGTACGGTCGACGCCACGGGCGTTCATCAGTTTGCGCAGTCCACCTGCGGCCAGCCGGGCAATGGCACTACCAATAAACAGTAACAGGATGGCGACGACGAAATTAATGAGCATCTGGAACATCAGATGTTCATTATCCGCTATCCACGCCGTGGCATTTTTTATAATAGAGAACTTTTCATTTTGCACAGTTTACGCTGCCTAAATTAATTCATCAGAATACAGTGCTCAATTTTATACACTGGCGGGAGTGATGAGAATTCGAACAGGTGCCCATAATTGGGCATTGAATTATCCGGTATAAATGGATGAAGATTCCGTCACTAAAATGGCTGTAGTTTTTCGATCATTATTCTTTTTACTGAACGAATATAAGAAAAATAGCTGCCTGGGGAATATCTATTTCCCCGTGTTTTCTGGAAGGTATTTACAGCCTGAAAATACCGGTCATCCGATAAGAGATACCTGCATTATGATACGTAATAAATACGCTAACCGGGCGCTGATGCTGGCACTGCCCACTTTATTTTCTGCCTCTGCTTTCGCGACTGATTACACTGATTCCGTTACGGCTTCACCTGCCGATAATGTCACTTTAAATCCGGGCGATACGGTCACGCCAGATGCCGGAAAGAGTGGCCTTAATACCAAGGGCGGCACAATTTCCGGCAACCAGATCACTATCAACACCACAGGGGTTTATGGGGCAGGCGTGGTGGTGACGGAAAACGGCTCCGTTTCACTGACGGACAGCCAGATCACGACCGGGAATAATGCCGGAGTGGGCGTGTATACCGATGGCGGCAACGCAAACATGAACGGCGTGACCATTGCTACCTCCGGCACTAAGGCGGCGGGTGTTCAGGCGGATAACGGCAGTCATGTCAGTCTGAATGATGTTTCGGTGAGCACCGGCGGCACTTTTTCATCTGGTATTGATGCTGAAAATGGCAGCAGCGTTTCGCTGAGTGGAAACAACACCATTTCGACTGATGCGCTGGCCTCTGTGGGTATTTTCGCCGATTCCGGCTCTGATGTGACTCTCTCCGGCACGACCAATGTGAATACCTCCTATTCCAGCACCTACGGTGTTTATGCCGGCGGTGGCAGCACTATAAGCGGCTCCGGACTCAATGTGACGACCACCGGTAATGAGGCGTCCGGCATACAGGTGGATGACTCAGTGGTCGATCTCACCGGCAGTGCGGTAACCACCCGAGGTCAGCAGGCCGCTGGGGCGCGTGTTATCGGGGAATCGTCGCAAATGACGCTGGATAGCAGCAAGATCGCCACCTCTGGTGATTTTTCTGTGGGGGTGCAGGTTGACAGCGGGGCACAAATCGCCCTGAGTAATACCCAAATCACCACCAGCGGAGACGAAGCGAAGGGAATTACTTTAGATGATACCTCTAAAACCGGTGCGCAAACCTCCGTTACCCTGAGCAATGTGGCTATCGACACCCGTGGCAATAACGCCACCGCACTGATGATTTTTGCCCAGACCGATGGCCTGATCCAGGCCGATCATCTGAGCATCGCCACCAGCGGAAGCAGCGCTTACGGACTGGATATCAAAAACGGTAGCGCGACATTCAGCAGTTCGGAAATCTTCACTTCCGGTGACCACGCTTCAGCATTGTATGTAGAGGGCGGGGACGTGGCACTGGCTAACAGCACCGTTCAGGCCAGTGGTGCAGACTCTTCTGCGTTGGCGCTGCAGGATACCAAGGGATCCCTGGTTTCAGCGGATAACAGTTCGCTCAGCGCACAGCAGGCGGCGGCGATCACCGCCAGCGGCTCGGTGGCCGATATCAGCCTGACCAATGGCAGCACGGTGGCCTCTGACACGGGCGTCGTGCTGGATGCCCATAGTAATGACACCGGTACTGCCAGTGACGTTACGCTCAGTGCCGACGGCAATGTTTATCTGGCCGGGGATATTCAGGCTGACGCGGGCAGTACGGCGAATGTTTCTCTGAGCAACGATTCGATGCTAAGCGGCGGAGCAACCCACGGCGGGACTTTCACGCTGGATGACAGCAGCCGCTGGGACGTCACGAAGGATTCGGATGTGCAGACGCTGGTACTGAATGGCGGCGTGATTAATTTCGAGCAAAACGCGAATTGCACCACGCTGACCACCGGTTCGATCGACGGCAGCGGCGGCACATTCAACATGAATGTGATGCTCAATGAGGGCGGCAGTAATACGCAGTCTGACCAGTTGGTGGTTAATGGCGATGTCTCCGGGCAGAACACGATTTATGTGAATAACACCGGTGGCACTGGCCAGCAAACTGTCGGCGACGGGATTGAACTGGTCGATGTTCAGGGCACTTCCGGCAGCGACAGCTTTCAGCTTGGCGCACCGGTCGAATCCGGCGCGTATGAATACATGCTATATCAGGGGGGCGAAACGCCCGGTTCCAATGACTGGTACCTGCGTTCACAGCTGGTCAGTGATGATGATTCCACCACCGCTTACCGCCCCGCAGTGCCGGGCTATGTCATGATGCCTTCACTGGATCTCGATTATGGCTTCACCACGCTGGGTCGCCTGAATGAACGTTCGGGAGATATCGGGGCTTTCGAAAACTCAGGCAGCCGGAAGGACAGCGACGGCGTCTGGGGACGCGTCAGCGGAGGAGGCAGCAGCCAGAATTCGGGGCGCTTTGGTGCAGATCAGGACAGTATCTTTGCGCAATTTGGTAAAGACTGGAAAGTGACTGATACTGCCGATGGCGGCAGTGTTCACGCCGGCGCGATGTTCACCGTAGGCAGCATGAGCGCAGATTTCACTGACAGTATGCGCAACCTCAATTCGACCCTCTCCACCGATACCGGCCACAGTGATATGCAGGCTCAGGGCATCGGCGGTTATGTCACCCGCTATTTTGCCGATAATGCCTATTTCGATTTCGCCGGGCAATTTACCCATTATCGTAATAAATACAGCGATACCTACGGCGTGACGGGCAATCAGAATGGTCTGGGCGGGGCACTTTCGGGGGAAACCGGCAAACCCTTTACGCTGGATAATGGCCTGGTGCTCGAACCTCAGGCGCAGCTGATGTATCAGTTTCTTTCGCTGGATAATTTCAACGACGGTATCTCTGACGTGTCCGGTGAAAACCAGAATGCCGTGCGGGGTCGTATCGGGTTACGGATGTACCATGCTGCTGAAAACGCGGATAAAACCAAAGGTATTCAGCCACAGCTGACGGCAGATATTCTGCACGACTTTATAAAACCGCATTCTATGAGGGTAGGGGACACGGAGTTTTCTCCTGAAACAGCAAAAACCTGGTATGAAGTCGGTGCTGGCGTTACCGGAAATATCACCACTAACAGCCAGCTTTATGCGAACGTGAAATATGAGCACAGCTTTAATGATAATGATCGCGAAGGCGTTTCTGGCCAGATAGGTTTTCGTTATAGCTGGTAAATGCGTCACGCTTTTATTGAAGAAATAGAATGAAAAAGGCCAGTGCGGGAATTCATCCTGCACTGGCCTTTTTAGGACATTTATTACATCGAAATCAGTGATCCTGACCTTCAGCCAGTTCGCGCAGATACTGGAAGATCTGGCGGTAAGATTTTGGCGGCTTGTTCGTCGCTTTCTCTTTCTGCGCGTTGCGGATCAGCGCACGCAGTTGCTGGCGGTCGGCTTCCGGGTACAAATCCAGTACGGTAGGCACTGCATCGTCACCTTCTTCTACCAGACGGTCACGCAGCATTTCCAGTTTATGGAACAGGGAAACCTGCTGATTATGGCGGTTTTTCAGCTTATCCAGTGCGGTTTCAATCGGCTCGACGTCGCGGGAACGCAACATTTTACCGATCAGCTGCATCTGACGACGACGGCCTTCTTTCTTGATCTTCTGGCATAAATCGATCGCAGCGCGCAGATCTTCATCCAGCGGCAGTTTGTCCAGCGAGTTTTTACCCAGATCCACCATTTCTGCACCGAGATCTTTCAGCGCCTCGGCGTCACGTTTGATTTCACTTTTACTGACCCAGATGATTTCTTCTTCATCATCGTTCTCGTTTTTCTCGGGAACGTCATCCAGCCAGTCGTCAATTTTCTTTGTCATGGGCGCTTCCTCTTATCGAGGTAATCCTGTCAGTTTGATTGTGCTTTATTGCTTCGGCCGCATTATGCCACAGAGATGGCGGTTCTGTTGCAACTTCGGTTTCAACAACCAGGGAGTGAATGCGAAATTGTAGCGAGTCTCTGTTAGACTCAAAGGTAAGAGTTTCTGTATATCAGTGTAGAACAATCCCTTTTATCTCATAAGCGATGGCATGCCGATGAACGTAGTGAATCAAGTAGCGCAGCAGCGTAAGACTCTGGAACAGGCCGTATCTCAGGCACTTGAACTGGCGAAAGCGGGTTCAGACGCCGCAGAAGTGGCGGTCAGCAAAACCACCGGTATCGGCGTCAGTACGCGTTTTGGCGAAGTCGAGAACGTGGAATTTAACAGCGACGGCGCGCTGGGCATTACCGTTTATTATCAGAACCGTAAAGGCAGCGCGTCTTCAACCGATTTAAGCCCGGACGCTATTTCCCGCACCGTGCAGGCCGCGCTGGATATCGCCCGTTACACATCCCCGGATCCGTTCGCGGGCGTGGCCGATATTGAAATGCTGGCGTTCGAGGCACCTGATCTGGATTTATTCCACCCGGAAGAGCTGGATCCGGATCGCAGCATTGAGCTGGCCGCCCGTGCAGAACAGGCCGCATTGCAGGCCGACAAACGCATCACCAATACCGAAGGCGGCAGTTTCAACAGCCACTACGGCATTCGCGTATTCGGCAACAGCCACGGCATGCTGCAAAGCTACTGTTCGACGCGTCATTCAATTTCTGCGTCAGTGATTGCCGAGCACGAAGGCGATATGGAACGCGATTACGCCTATTCCATTGCCCGTAAAATGAGTGACTTGAAAGACCCTGAATGGGTGGGTGCCGAGTGCGCGCGTCGCACGCTTTCACGTCTGGCACCACGTAAGCTGCCAACCATGCAGGCTCCGGTATTGTTCGCTTCCGAAGTGGCGACCGGCCTGTTCGGACATCTGGTGGGGGCGATCAGCGGCGGCAGTATTTACCGCAAATCCTCCTTCCTGCTCGACAGCCTCGGTAAACAAATTTTGCCCGAGTGGCTCACCATCGAAGAACATCCGCACCTGCTACAGGGGCTGGCTTCAACACCGTTCGACAGCGAAGGTGTCCGCACTGAACGTCGCGATATCGTCAAAGACGGCATCCTGCAAAACTGGCTGATGACCTGTTATTCCGCGCGAAAACTCGGTCTGCAAACCACCGGTCATGCGGGCGGCATCCACAACTGGCGCATCGCTGGTCAGGGTGATGATTTCGCCGGTATGCTGCGTAAGCTCGACAAAGGCCTGGTGGTGACGGAACTGATGGGTCAGGGCGTCAGCGGCGTGACCGGTGACTACTCGCGCGGCGCGGCTGGCTTCTGGGTTGAAAACGGCGAGATTCAGTATCCGGTAAGCGAAATCACCATCGCCGGTAATCTGAAGGACATGTGGCGCAATATGGTCGCCATCGGCAGCGATATCGAAACCCGCAGCAACATTCAGTGTGGTTCCGTGCTGTTACCTGCGATGAAAATCGCCGGGGAATAATCCGTCATAAAGCAGCGATCGCCCGGTCGCTGCTGCTTCTTCCGCTACCATTCTTTACAAAAAATTCATCCCGTTTTTCTCTCTCTCAGCCTATTTTTATAAAGCCTTACAAGCAATGTCGTTTTATTTAACAAATAAATAACAATAGAGAGAATAAATCATTATGCGTAAACAACTGATGGCGTTAGCGGTAGTCGCAATGCTGGGAAGCAGCACGGTGGCACTGGCGGCAGATTTAGAATCTGACATGGACACGATTTCTGATAACTACAGCAAAGTGCTGAAAACCAGCGATCAGGCGGAACTGACGACGGGTCTGGCCAACATGAAAGCCGCGGCGGAAGATGCGAAAAAAGCCACTCCACCGAAGCTGAAAGGCAAAGCGCCGGACAGCCCGGAAATGCAGGATTACCACAAAGGTCTGGATACGCTGATCGGCCAGATTGATAAAGCGTCTGAACTGGCGAAAGCCGGTAAAGTGGATGAAGCCAAGAAAGAAGCAGAAGGGTTTAAAGCGACAAGGAATGAGAACCATAAGAAGTTTAAGTAACGGATCCCTGCCTTGCTCCCTGTGAAATAGCCGGAACTTTTCTCGTCTTGCTCCTCCCCCTGCGAAGGGGGAGGTTGGGAGGAGGTTTTAAATACAAAACAATGAGTTAAAAGCACACTTTAAATTTTGTTTTTGACCTTAATACCCCACCGCAGCCCTCCCCTTCGCAGGGGAGGGAGTCACTGCCTTAACTACGCATTTCTCCCGCCGCTTCCGGCTGAAACAATAACGCCAGCACCTCGATCCGGCTGTCTTCTCCGTTCGGCATCTTCCATGTGATACTTCCACCCACGCGCAGGCCCAGCAACGCTGCCCCAAGCGGTGCCATCACTGATAACTGCTCGTTACTGTCTTTCAGCGCCGCCGGATACACCAGCGTGCGGATGTGTTCTTCGCCTTCTTTACCTTCCGTAAAGCGAACCTTGCTGTTCATCGTAACTACGTCGGCCGGGATTTGCTCGGGCGGCAAAATCTCTGCGCGATCCAACTCTTCATTCAGTGCATCGGCGACCGGGCTGCTGGCAAACGCCGGTTGCGCCAGCAGTGTGTCCAGGCGTTCTGCGTCAAGTTCATTGATGATCAGTGTCGGTTTACTCATAACATTCTCCAGGGTTCCTTTTGCATCACAGGCTTCATGCGAGTGGGGTGCCGGTAGGCAAAAAATAACACCCCCGCGGGTAAGCGCGGGGGTGTCAGTGATTTGCATCTGTTCTTTGATACTAGGCACTCTTAAGCGGAAATGAAAGCGTTGTGAGGGAATTAATCCGCATTGCGAAAATTCCGATTACCAGTGAAATACGCTGCTACAGACGGCAATATTCAGTGATATGGCGACTTAACTTTTCGTTTTGCGAATTGGATCTGCTCAGCTCATCGTATTTCCACTTCGAACTGGAAAAAGACCCACTACACAGGAAATCCCCCCAGGGTTAGGGTAAAGACAGACGAAATAAACGGCTGAAATAGTGAGTCAGGTAAGGAGAGAGGTAATCGCGAGTGAATAACGCAATCGCATCTGTGAACGGAATCGGGCGGATTGAACTGGAAGACGCCCCGGCGATAACAGAGCAAGTTTTAAAAGATATTCAGACAATGCAAAGCGCGAAGAATATCTACACCACAGATGTTCAGTTGCAGATGTTAACGTCTCATGTAAAAGCCATGGTATTACGCTCCATTACCGGCGAGCCGTTACCTGAAGTTGAGAAAGATTTATTTGATGAAATTTCTGCCGAGTCCATGCAAATGGCAGGGGAAGTGGTCAGCTGGTTCGGAAATTTACCGATTGAGGAAGCGTATTTGCTCTCGGTACATTTTGAAGTCGCAAGAGACAACGAGCCGAAATAACTTTTTAGAATACAGCGAATTAATTAATCGGAGATATGAATTATGGGACAAGTATTAGTCGTGATCGGCGACCGTTTAGGTAAAGGCCAGAAAGTGGCGGCAGGCGTGGAAGCGGCTGGCGGAAGAGCCATTGTTGTCCCTGGTATGGCAGCAGATATGAAACTCGGCGACGTGATGAAAGCAGAAGGTGCCAGCATTGGTATTTCTTTCTGCGGCAGTGGCGGCGCAGGTGCGATTACCGCACAAAACAAATACGGATATAAAGCCAAGTACGGGATGCGCTCAGTGGATGAAGGTGTCACGGCAATTAACGAAGGCTGTCTGGTATTAGGGTTCGGATTTATGGATAAAGAAGAACTGGGTCAGCGTCTGGTCGAAGCTTATAACAAGAAGTATGGTCAGGCTTAATGAAGCAGCAATTAACCACGACAGTTCGGGTTGAAGGAAAAGGCGAAAATAAGGCTGCCGCCTTTTCTTCCGCACTGAGTCAGGTTCAGAGAACGGTTCTCAAATCTTCTGCCAATAATGTCTTGCTGCGTATTGAACCGCAGGACGTCAAGGTAATAAAGGCAGAAGAGTCAGTGAAAAGAGAAAAGTTTCTGTTCTTTTTTCTGGCCAGGGAAAGAAAAAGTTATTACGTGGCGTTAGACATTATCGTCAACCTGACTGTTATTGATACGGAACAGGTAGTTTTTGTCACGAAATAAAAACGTTAGCTATAAATGACAAGGATATACTGATGTTTTTAATTATTTTATTTAAGTCGCTTATTATCGGCGGACTGGTAGGTGTGGGCGTAGGTGCGGGTGCCGCACGTATGTTCCATGCACCTACCGTGCAAGGGATGGGGGCTTTTCGTACTCTTGGGGAATTAAACTCCTGTGAAGGCGATCCGGCTTCGCATTTCTCATTTGGTCTGGGCTTCTTCTTTAACGCCTGGGCATCTTCCGTTGCAGCAGGTTCTTTCACGCAGGACGTCGACCACCGCATCATCCCTCACTGGGCTACCGCGGCGCTGATGTTCAAAAACCGCAATGTCGCTGAAACCATGCATGATCCGCGCAAGATGGCGATTGCCGGCGGCATCATCGGCATGATTGTGGTGGCGTTCCTTAACACCACCGCATCAGCCGTTCCTCCGGCGTTGCAGGTCACGGCCATCAAAGTGCTGGTGCCCGCGGCTAACCTGCTGGTGAATACCGTCATGCCGGTGATCTTCTGGCTAGCGGCTATCGATGCAGGGCGTCGTTCCGGTTTCTGGGCCACCATCTTTGGCGGTCTGGCGCAGATGATTATGGGGAACGCCGTACCGGGTCTGGTGCTGGGTATCCTGATCGGTAAAGGCGTCGAAGAGAGCGGCTGGAACCACGTCACCAAAGTGATGATGGGCGCGATTATTGCGCTGTTCGTCCTCAGCGGTTTCTTCCGTGGTTTCGACGTCAAACTGTTGCAGTCATTCATGCTGGACGTTCCGACATGGCTGAACGGTATTCACAATTCACTCAGCGGTAAGTAAGGGAGCATGACAATGGAAGAACAAGCCAAACGTGGTTTCTGGTACGCCGAGTGGTCGTTCCCGATTTTTGTCGGACTGTTGTCCTCCGGCGTTTTCGCCGGGACACACATGTACTACCTGTACGGTATCGGCGCGTTTAACGAAGTGGCATTCGTGTCGATGTTACGTTCCGGCATGGACACCGGTGTGTACGGCGCAGTGGCGGCCTTCGGTGCCAGCTTCCTGTTTGCCCGTATCATCGAGGGCTCACTGGTTGGGATCCTTGATATCGGCGGCGCAATCCAGACAGGTATCGGTCTGGGCGTCCCGGCGCTGCTGCTGGGTGCCGGGATTATCTTCCCGGTGGCGAACTTCGCCGCTTCACTGGTGACCGGCCTGATCCTCGGTTTAGCCGTAGGTTACATCATCATTCTGGCACGTAAATTCACCATCAATCAGAGCAACTCGACCTATGGCGCTGACGTGATGATGGGTGCGGGTAATGCCTCCGGCCGTTTCCTCGGGCCGTTGATTATCCTGTCAGCAATGGCGGCCTCGATTCCTATCGGTCTGGGATCGTTGCTCGGCGCACTGGGTTTCTATCTGTGGCAGAAGCCAATCACCGGTGGTGCGATCCTCGGTGCCATGCTGCTGGGTGCCATCTTCCCGGTTTCACTGTAAGAACCGCAGTGCCGTAGTACAGAAGAATAGAAGCAGCAGTACATAAGCAGTATAAGGGCGTCGGGAACACTCCTGGCGCCCGGGATTATGGAGAACGTCGTATGTATGACTTAATCATCCGAAGGGCAAAGCGCACAGACGGCAGCCTGACAGATATTGCAATTCAGGACGGCAAATTCGCCGCCTTTGGTACTCTGGCAGCCGATGCGACTGCCCGCCAGACTCTCGATCTTCAGGGCAAGGTTTACGCCAGCGCTGGCTGGATCGACTCCCACGTTCACTGTTACCCAAAATCGCCGATTTATCATGACGACGCCGACCTGATTGGCGTGGCCTGCGGTGTCACCACCGTGGCGGATGCCGGAAGCACCGGCGCGAATGATGTCGACGATTTCTACCAGATAACCCGCACGGCGAAAACCAACGTCTACGCATTTCTCAATATCGCCCGCACCGGCATTGTCACGCAGAACGAACTGGCGGATATGTCGCAAATCGACAAAGCCGGCGTGCGTGACGCCATCGCGCGAAATCCCGGTTTTATCATTGGTATCAAAGCGCGCATGAGCAGCAGCGTGGTCGGCCAGAACGGCATCAAGCCGCTGGTACGTGCCAAAGAAATTCAGCAGGAAAACGACGACCTGCCGCTGATGGTGCATATCGGCAACAACCCGCCGAATCTCGATGAAATTGCGGATTTACTGACGTCCGGCGACATCATCACTCACTGCTATAACGGCAAGCCGAACCGCATTCTTTCGCCAGAAGGCGTGCTGCGCGATTCCATTAAACGTGCGCTGAGCCGCGGCGTGCTGCTGGATGTCGGTCACGGTACCGCGAGTTTTAGTTTTGAAGTGGCGGGGCTGGCTATTAAACAAGGCATTTTGCCGCACACCATCAGCTCCGATATTTACTGCCGTAACCGTATGAACGGGCCGGTGCATAGCCTGGCAACGGTGATGTCGAAGTTCTTTAGCGTGGGTATGACGCTGACGCAGGTGATTGATTGTGTCACGTCTCACGCCGCCGACGCGTTGCGCCTGCCTGCTAAAGGCCGTCTGGAAGTCGGTGCTGACGCCGACCTGACCCTGTTCGAGCAGCGTTTTGCGCCGCAGGTGTTTGTTGATTCCGAAGGACAGTCCGTGAAGGGCGAAAGTTTGCTGGTGCCTCTGGCCGCTGTGGTTGCGGGCGTCACCCTGTTAACTGAAGAAGGGAAATCTGCTCATGTCTTCTGAACAATCTTTGTATGAAAAGTACCAGTTAAAACAAGTTATTAATGCCTCAGGCCGTATGACGATTCTGGGCGTTTCGACGCCGCGTGAAGAAGTGGCTGCGGTGGTGAACACCGGTCTGAATCATTTCTTTGAGATGAAAGATCTGGTGAACAAAACCGGCGCTTACATCGCAAAACTGCTGAACGTCGAAAACGCGGTGGTGGTTTCCTGCGCTTCCGCCGGGATCGCGCAGTCAGTTGCGGCTGTGATCGTCAAAGATGACGCCTGGTTGCTGGAAAACCTGCACGCCGCGCCGCTGGAAATTCCGCACGATATCGTGTTGCCAAAAGGCCATAACGTGAACTTCGGCGCGCCGGTCGCGACGATGGTCACGATGGGCGGCGGCAAAGTGGTGGAAGCCGGTTATGCCAACGAATGTTCTGCCGCGCAGCTTGCTGCCTGCATCACGCCGCGCACGGCCGCCATTCTGTACATCAAATCGCACCACAGCGTGCAAAAAAGCATTCTGTCGGTTGAGGAAGCCGCCGAAGTGGCGCGGGCGAATAGTCTGCCGCTGATTGTCGATGCTGCCGCAGAAGAAGACCTGACCTGTTATTACGAGATGGGCGCGGATCTGGTGATTTACAGCGGTGCGAAAGCCATTGAAGGGCCGACCAGCGGTTTGGTGCTCGGCAAAAAACAGTACGTCGAATGGGTAAAACTGCAATCGGGCGGGATTGGCCGTGCGATGAAAGTCGGTAAGGAAGGCATTCTTGGTCTGACGCAGGCAATTGAAAGTTACATCACGCTGCCGAAAACGACCGGGCAGGAAATGGTCGACAAGATGACGCCATTTATCGCCAGTCTGAATGAAATCAACGGCGTCACAGGCCGCGTGGTCTGGGACAGCGCCGGACGCGATATCGCGCGCACGGAAATTACTTTTGATGAAGCAGTACTTGGCTGGAAAACCAAGTCCATTGTGGACGCCATGAAAAACGGCGATATCGCCATTTATTTCCGTGGCTACCGCGCCAACGAAGGCAAGATTGAAGTCGATGTGCGCAGCGTGACGCCGCCGCAACTCGCCATCGTCGCAGAACGTTTTAAACAACTTTTTAGTGGAGAGAAAGCATGAAGCTGACCCCGAATTTCTACCGTGACCGTGTATGCCTGAATGTGCTGGCGGGTTCGAAAGACAATGCCCGTGACATCTATGAAGCGGCAGAAGGTCATGTGCTGGTGGGTGTGCTTTCCAAAAATTATCCGGACGTCGCAAGCGCGGTAGCGGACATGAAAGAGTATGCCGCACTGATTGAAAACGCGTTGTCCGTCGGTTTAGGCGCGGGCGACCCGCGTCAGTCGCTGATGGTCAGCCAGATTTCTGCACAGGTTCAGCCGCAGCACGTGAATCAGGTCTTTACCGGTGTGGGCACCAGCCGCGGAATGCTTGGGCAAAACGACAGTGTGGTCAACGGTCTGATTTCACCGACCGGTAAAGTCGGTTTCGTGAAAATCAATACCGGGCCGCTGAGTTCAGCCTCTGCTGACGCCATCGTGCCGGTAGAAACCGCCATTGCGCTGCTCAAAGACATGGGCGGCAGCTCGGTGAAGTATTTCCCGATGGGCGGTCTGAAAACCCGTGACGAATTCGCTGCGGTGGCCCGTGCCTGCGCAGAACAGGATTTCTGGCTGGAGCCGACCGGCGGTATTGATTTGGAAAACTTCGAGCCGATTATGGAAATCGCGCTGGCGGCAGGTGTGACCAAAATCATCCCGCATATCTACAGCTCAATCATCGACAGCGCATCGGGCAACACCCGTCCTGAAGATGTAAAAACTCTGCTGGCCAGCGTCAAAAAGCTGGTGGGCTGAAGGTTCTGACCTTTCCTGCGCGGTAAGCCGTCTGCGCGGTTAAACACCCTGCATCCCACAGTCACTGAGCGGATGCAGGGTTCTCTCGTTTGTCTGATATCCCAAATTCTGAGGAAATATATGAGAAACTGGTTTCTGATTTCAGGTTTAACCTCCGCGATACTGGCAGTTTCTGCCATGCCGCTTTATGCAGCAGAAAAAACAATGACTTCGACGACTCCACATTTTGCTTATGTCGGCACCTACAACCCCAACGGTGAAGGTGTCTACCGCTTTAAATTCGATTCGAAAACCGGCGCGCTGAGTGATAAAACGCTCGCCAGCCAGTTGCCAAATCAGGCGCAGATGGTGCTCAGCCACGATGGCAAAACACTGTTTATTGGCAGTGAAATAGATAATTACAACGGCGGCAAACATGGCGCTGTGGCGGCCTATCGCATTGCGCCGGAAGACGGCAACCTGACGCTGATTAATCAGGTGGATTCGCAGGGCGCAGGGCCGGTGTATCTGTCACTGACGCCAAAAGGTGATCATCTGCTGGTGGCGAACTACATCAGCGGCGTGGTGGCGGTCTTCCCGGTCGATGCCAGCGGAAAATTGAGTGAAGCCAGTAACAGTCAGCAGGATTCCGGTCCGGCGGGCGCGGGTAAACCGGCAGCAGCGGCAGAAGGCAGTTTTGCCATCAGCGACCACAACGGGCCGCACGCGCATATGGTTGCCACCGATCCTTCCGGAAAATTCGTGTTCTCCACCGATCTGGGGCTGGACCGGATTTACCAGTGGAAGCTCAATAGTGAAAGTGGCGTGCTGGAAGCTAACGATCCGCCGTTTATCAAAGCCTCATCGGAAGGTGCCGGACCGCGCCATTTTGTTTTCCATCCAAACGGCAAAGTGGTTTTCCTGATCAACGAAGAAGCCTCGACGCTGACCAGTTATCGCTTTGACGCGGCAAAAGGCACGCTGACGGAACTGCACAGCCTGTCATCGCTGCCGGCCGGTTTCAAAGGCTCCAACTTTGCCGCGGGCATTGTGCTGAGCAAAGACGGCAAGCATTTGTATGTGGCGAACCGTCTGCATAACAGCATCGCGCAGATCAACGTGACCGGCGAAGGCGCGATGACCTGGAGTGATGAAACCTGGACGCGCGGCGATTATCCGAGAACGCTCACTTTGTCACCGGATGGCAAATATATTTACGCAATGAATCAACGAAGCGATAACATCACCAGATTCAAGGTATCTGGCGAAAACGGCAAACTGTCATTCGTTGATGATTATGTGGCTGTGGGCAGCCCGTCACAGATGGTGATTGCGCCCTGACAGCGTCCTGCATCAGAACTAAACCCTTTGCGTGGAAACCTCATCCGGTGACTGCGCAGAGGGCGTATCCGCAATAATATGGAAGAATAATGGTGAGATTTCCCAATCAACGTCTGGCGCAATTGTTTGATGCGCTGCAAACCGAAACCCTTCCTCAGGATGAGCTGGCAAAACGTCTGTCCGTTTCAACGCGCACGGTGCGTGCCGATATTACTGCGCTGAACGAAATAATCGCTGACTTCGGCGCGACCTTTGTTCACAGTCGCGGCAGCGGGTATCAGCTGCGCATTGACGATCAAACGCTTTTCTCAACGTTACAGCAATCAACGCAACGTAAGCCTAACCCGACGCCGCGCACTGCCGCTGAGCGGGTGAAAACGTTGCTGATCCGCTTTTTGACCTCAGCTTTTTCATTAAAGCTGGAAGATCTGGCCGATGAATGGTTTGTCAGCCGGGGAACCCTGCAAAATGATATGGCTGAGGTGAGGGAGCATCTGGCTCGCTATCACCTGAATATCGAAACAAAACCGCGCTACGGCATGAAACTCTTCGGTGCGGAACTGGCGATCCGCGCCTGTCTGACCGATCTGCTGTTTCAGCTGGATGCCGAAGAGCAGGCCAATCCGTTGCTGAAGGCGGAAAGTCTGGAGCCGGAAGCGCTGGTGCCGCTGACGCGGCTGATGCATCAGGTCCTGACGCAGTCTTCTATTCAACTGACCGATGAAGGAGAGCAGTATCTGATCCTGTACTGTGCCGTGGCTATCAAACGCATTACCGGCGGTTATCCGCTGACGGATTTTGATGCAGAAGACGGTGACCCGGCGGTGAAACAGGTTTCCGTGCGGCTGGCGGCAGAGCTCCGGAATCTGGTCGGTAAGGAAATCCCGGCCTCTGAGGAAGCGTATCTGCGGGTGAACATCGCCGCGCGGCGCGTGCAGCAAATACTTCCGACCGACATTAACGCCGACGACGACGAATCGCTGGTCGATTACATTCTGTCGTATATCAACGCTCACTATAACTATGATTTACAAGGCGATAAGCAGCTGCGCGCCGACCTGCTGACGCATATCAAGACCATGATTACGCGGGTTAAGTATCAGATAAACATCCCTAATCCGCTGCTGAATAACATCAAACAGCATTACCCGATGGCGTATGACGTCACGCTGGCGGCAGTCTCCAGCTGGGGGAAATACACGCCGTATACGCTGAGTGAAAACGAGATTGGTTTTCTGGTGCTGCATATCGGCGTCGGACTGGAGCGGCATTACAACATCGGTTATCAGCGCCATCCGCAGGTGATGCTGGTGTGTGACACCGGCAACTCCACCATCCGCATGATACAGGCGCAGATTAACCGCAAGTATCCGCAGCTGGTGATGAAACAGGTGGTTTCACTGCGCGATTACGAGCAGCTGGAGCATATCGACGAAGATTTTATTATCTCCAATGCGCGCATTACCGAGAAGAATAAGCCGGTAGTGGTGCTGTCGCCGTTCCCGACCGAATACCAGATGGAACAGCTTGGAAAACTGGTGCTGGTCGATCGCACGCGCCCTTATATGCTGGAAAAATTCTTCGACGAAAAACACTTCATGATCGTCAACGAGCCGATGACGCAGGCAGAATTGTTCCGCCATGTGTGTTCGCAGCTGGAAGAAGAAGGGTATGTCGATCAGGCGTTTTATCCGTCAGTGGTAGAGCGCGAGGAGATTGTGTCGACCATGCTGGGCGAGGGGATTGCGCTGCCGCACTCGCTGGGATTGCTGGCGAAGAAAACCGTGGTGATCACGCTGCTTTCACCGCAGGGCATTGCCTGGGGCGAAGGGGAAACGGCACACGTAATATTCCTGCTGGCGATCAGCAAGGCAGATTACGAAGAGGCAATGGCGATTTACGATTTGTTCGTGACGTTTGTGCGGGACCGCTCAATGAGCCGTCTGCTGAGCAGTGAAAACTTTGAGAGTTTCAAGGCTATCGCTATCGACTGTCTTTCAAGAATTTAGCCTGCGTCCCTGACGCCGCAGCGGCGATAGCGGCGTTCGTTCACCCAAATCACTGACTGATGTCAGCTCATCGGGACTCTCTCGCTTGCTGCCTTGCTGCAACGCCGATGACTTTGGCTAAGAGTGGGGAGTATTAGTCCTCGTCAAAACCTGAATTAATCAGATTTACGACGGCGGTCAGCGCCTGTTCTTCATCGGGGCCGGTGGCTTCGATTTCGATTTTCTGACCTTTCGGGGAATCGAGCATCAGCAGCGCGATAACGCTGCTGGCTTCTGCTTCAATGCCTGTGCCGTTACGCAGCATCACTTCTGATTCAAAGCTCTGCACCAGTTCAAACAACTTCATCGCCGGACGGGCATGCATCCCTAACCGGTTTTTGATTTCTACCGTTTGTTTTACCGTCATGATTTACGTTTTTCCAGCGTGCGATGGCGGGATTGCACATTCTTCCCGCGGGAACGGAAATAGTCGGCCAGTTGCTCTGCGATATACACCGAACGGTGTTTACCGCCGGTACAGCCAATGGCGACGGTCAGATAGCTGCGGTTATTGGTTTCCAGCATCGGCAGCCACTGTTCGAGATAACTGCGGGTCTGGTAGATAAAGTTGTGTACTTCGGTATGACGGTCAAGGAACGCCGCCACCGGTTTATCGAGGCCGGTCATCGGACGCAGTTTCGGATCCCAGTGCGGGTTCGGCAGGAAACGCACGTCGAAGACGTAATCCGCATCAATCGGAATGCCGTGCTTGAAACCAAAGGATTCGAAGACCATCGTCAGTTCACGTTCGCGTTTACCCAGCAGGCGGGTACGCAGCATTTCTGCCAGCTCATGAACGGACATTTCGGACGTGTCGATGATGAGATCGGCGGAGGAACGCAGAGGCTCGAGCAGGTCGGCTTCTTCATCAATGGCACTTTCGAGAGAGAGGTTTTTGCTGGAAAGCGGGTGCAGACGACGGGTGTCGCTGTAGCGGCGGATCAGCGTATTGCGGTCAGCGTCAAGGAACAGCAGCTGTGGAGAGAAGCTCTCAGGTAACTGAGACATCGCGTATTCATAAACTTCCGGGGTTTCCGGCATGTTACGTACGTCGATGCTGACGGCCGCTGACGTATTACGTTCAACGAGGGTTTGGGCAAGCTGCGGCAATAACACCACCGGCAGGTTATCCACACAGTAAAAACCCATGTCTTCCAATGCCCTTAGGGCAACCGACTTCCCGGAACCGGAACGGCCGCTGACAATCATCAGCACCATGGTGTCACTCCCCTGGCATTCAGTGTTCAGAATTCATTTTCCCGGCACCGTACCGGGAATCAGCAATTTATTCGTTTTCAGTCATTATCTGGAACAGTTCTTCGTCACTTTGTGCGCCACGCAGGCGGCGACACACTGTTTTATCAGCTAATTTCTTAGCCACCAAAGATAATGTATGTAAATGGGTTTTACATTGATCCGCCGGTACCAGCAAGGCAAAAAGTAAGTCTACCGGCTGATTATCGATGGCATCAAAAGCGATCGGTTGTTCCAGCTGAATGAACACCCCGACAGCACGTAAAGTATCTTCTTCCAGCTTACCGTGCGGGATGGCGATCCCGGCACCGATCCCGGTGCTGCCCATACGTTCACGGGTCAAAATGGCGTCGAAAATCACCTGTGGCGACAAATTCAGTTGCTTAGCGGCCAGTTCGCTGATGATTTCCAGTGCGCGTTTTTTGCTGGCGCAATGAACGCCGCTTTTGGTGCATTCGGCATTAAGCACCGACGTTAATTGCATTGCTATATCGTTGATCATGTCATCTTTCACTTTTGCGCTGTTTCACCCTTAAAGCTATATCGGCTCGTTTCCCGAAGGTCACAAGCCGATGCCCGAAGGTTTGTAGCACAGGGTTGGCTACATGAATGTCAGTGCTGTTTCAGTTTGTCTTTATGTTTATTCAGCTGGCGGGCCAGTTTATCAACCAGTCCGTCAATCGCTGCGTACATATCCTGATGTTCCGAGGTGGCATGTAACTCGCCTCCATTCACATGCAAAGTCGCTTCAGCAACTTTTTGCACCTTTTCGACGCTCAACACCACATACACCTGATTAATCCTGTCGAAATACTGCTCAAGCTTGGCCAGCTTCGACGTGATGAATTCTCTCAGGGGATCCGTGATCTCAATGTGATGTCCGGTAATGTTGAGCTGCATAATGTCTTCCTTCTCTGTTGAGGTCAAACTAACTGTTTACGTTGGTTTGAGGGCGGGATGGACAAAGACTCTCGGTATTTGGCGACAGTTCGACGTGCAACCATAATTCCCTGATCGGAAAGCAGGGTTGCTAACTTACTGTCACTGAGCGGTTTTACAGGATTCTCCGCTGCAATTAATTTCTTCACCAGCGCCCGGATCGCGGTTGACGATGCCTCGCCGCCGCTGTCTGTACTGACATGGCTGGAGAAGAAATACTTCAGTTCGAAAATGCCACGCGGGCTGTGCAGAAACTTCTGCGTCGTCACGCGGGATATCGTCGATTCGTGCATTTCTACGGCGCTGGCGATATCGGCCAGCACCATAGGCTTCATAAATTCTTCACCCAGTTCAAAAAACGCCTGCTGCTGCTCAACGATACAACGGGTGACTTTCAACAGTGTGTCGTTACGGCTTTCCAGGCTTTTGATTAACCACTTGGCTTCCTGCAGATTGCTGCGGATAAATTGCCCGTCGCTGTCGCTGCGTGCGGAATTTCCCATCGCGGCGTACTGCTGGTTAATCTTCAGACGCGGAATGCTGTCGGAATTGAGTTCTACCGTCCAGACACCCGAGACTTTTCGCACAAGGACATCCGGGATGACGTATTCAGATTCGCCGGTGTTAATCGACTGGCCCGGACGCGGATCAAGAGACTGGATCAGGAGCATCGCTCCTTTCAGTGTATCTTCTTTTAACCGGGTTGAGCGCATAAGTGCGCGGAAATCATGGTTCGCCAGCAAATCGAGATGTTCGCTGATGATAAGACGGGCTTCGGTGATGAAAGGTGTCTCAGTGGCATACTGGGAAAGTTGGATCAGCAGACAATCGCGCAGGTCGCGCGCAGCCACGCCCACCGGGTCAAAACGCTGTACGCGTTTGAGAACGGCTTCCACTTCATCCATCGTGACGTCTTCATCCCCGATACTTTCCAGGATGTCGTCAAGGGAAATGGTCAGATAACCGGTGTCATCCACTGCATCCACAATCGACGTCGCAATGGCGGCGTCAGTATCAGTAAACGGGGTCAGCTCGACTTGCCACATCAGGTAATCCTGAAGTGTCTGGGTGGTCTCACCCTGATAAATCGGCAGCTCGTCATCGCTGTAATCGTTACCGGTGCCTGAAGGGGTGCCTGCAGTATAAATTTCATCCCAGGTCGCATCCAGCGGCAACTCTTCGGGCATATCTTTTTGCTCGAGCGCTTCGCGGGTGTCTAACCCTTCGCTGTCGGTGACTTCTACGGAGTCGATTTCTTCATGAAGGTCGGTTTGTTCCAGCAGAGGGTTGCTCTCCAGCGCGAGTTGGATCTCCTGTTGGAGCTCGAGCGTGGACAATTGCAACAGGCGGATGGCCTGTTGTAACTGTGGAGTCATTGCCAGTTGTTGGCTGAGTCTGAGTTGCAAACCTTGCTTCATATCTTGGCTTTATTTCCGTTGATGAGTGAATACGGCAACACTTCTGTCAGAGACGGCCTGTTTCAGTTTAAAGCGAAACAGGCACGGTTCCGGCGGCACAGATCACAGACGGAATTCTTCACCAAGATAAACGCGTTTAACTTGTTCATCAGCAAGAATATCGGCTGGCGTGCCGTGGGCAATCAATTTCCCCTGACTGACGATGTAAGCACGTTCACACACGTCGAGCGTTTCGCGAACGTTATGGTCGGTAATCAGTACGCCGAGGCCGCTGTCACGCAAATGCTCAATGATTTTTTTGATGTCGATAACTGAAATCGGGTCAACACCGGCGAACGGTTCATCCAGCAGGATGAATTTAGGATTCGCCGCCAGTGCACGGGCGATTTCAACACGACGGCGTTCACCACCGGACAGTGACTGACCGAGGTTATCGCGCAAATGAGAAATATGGAACTCTTCCATTAGTTCATTGGCGCGGTCGTTACGCTGCTCTTTGTTCAGATCGTCGCGGATCTGCAACACGGCCATCAGGTTATCAAACACGCTGAGGCGGCGGAAAATGGACGCTTCCTGAGGAAGATAGCCAATACCGCGACGGGCGCGGGTGTGCAATGGCAACAGGCTGATGTCTTCATCATCGACGATAATACGGCCTGCATCACGCTGCACAATGCCGACGACCATGTAAAACGTTGTGGTTTTACCCGCGCCGTTTGGTCCTAATAATCCGACGATTTCGCCGGAGTTCACCATCAGACTGACGTCTTCAACGACCTTGCGGCCTTTGTAAGCTTTTGCCAGATTCTCTGCGATTAATTTAGCCATATAAATCAGTTACTCTTTTTGGTCGGCTGCGGCTGGCCCGCCGCTGCAGGTGTTTTCTGTTGCAGCTGCGAAGGAACCAGAACGGTCGTCACACGGTTGCCTTTATCACTGAAGGCTTCCATTTGCTGTTTCTGCACCAGATAAGTAATACGGTCGCCTTTCACGTTGCTGTCGAGCTGTTCCAGGTAAGCGTTGCCGGTCAGGGTCACCAGATCGTTTTCCACTTCATAGCGGACTTTCTGCGCGTGGCCTTTTACCGGCTTGCCGTTGTCCTGCATCTGATAGAACGTCACCGGGTTACCGTAACCTTCAACCACCTCTTTGCCGGAAACGCCTTGCGGGCGAATAACGACAACTTTGTCCGCTTTAACCTGGATCGTGCCCTGGTTGACGACCACGTTACCGGTAAAGGTCGCGGTATTAGTATTAACGTCCAGCGCCTGATTGGCCGAATCAATAGTGATCGGTTTGGTCGTGTCATCTTTTAAGGCAAATGCCGGCACGCTGACGGCTAACAATGAGCTGACGATCAGGAGATTACGGATTTTGTTTTTTGCTTTGAATTTCATAAGAGGTCGTTACCTTTTCGATCAGCTCTGCTGTTTTATCACGCAGATTACCACGCATTTTCATGCCGTTAGATGTAAAACCTGTGCCATAAAGCGTTACTTCATCGTCTGAGGCAACGTCCTGTGTCGTCAGGTTAACCCGTGCATTGTCCGTTTTGATTCTTTGCAACTGTGAAGTGTCAGGCGTCAGACTGTCTGCCTGCACATGCCCGTAAAGATAGAGCATTTTATCCTGAGTCAGCTTGGCCTTGTCAGAATGCAGCACCCACGTCGGGACTTTATTTTTGTCGTACATGGTCGCTACCGGATTGGTAAACCATGTCACCTGATCAGTGGTGTAATACTTCACCTGATCTGAAACCAGTTTATACGTCAGGCTGCCCAGCGGATCGTACACCATCGTGACGGTGTGGGAACTCTGATAGGTCGGATCCTGATCGTTGACTTCCGGCTGGACTTTATCGCTGTTGTCAGAAATTGATAAGCCGATCAGCACCAGAACAATGGCTGTCAGCGCCAGAATAATCCAAAGTCTTGTTTTACTCATATTGAGAGCCCTTTGGCGTCCTCCAGCTTACCCTGTGCCAGTAAAATCAAATCGCACAATTCGCGGACTGCACCACGTCCGCCGGCAATGTGGGTGACATAATGCGCCTTCGGCAACAGGATGGGATGCGCGTCCTGAACAGCGACTGAAAGACCGACTTCAGCCATCACTGGCCAGTCAATCAGGTCATCACCGATGTAGGCCACTTCGTCGGCCCGCAAAGACAGTGTATCTAACAGTTCGCGGAAGGCCAAAAGCTTATCCGATTGTCCCTGATACAAGTGGCGTATACCGAGGGTTTTAGCGCGATCTTCCAGTAATTTCGCATTGCGGCCTGTAATAATCGCGACCTCAATGTCAGAAGTCAGCAGGCAGCGGATACCATAACCGTCGCGAACGTTAAAACTTTTCAGCTCTTCTCCCTGATTTCCCATGTAGATCAGGCCATCAGACATCACGCCATCTACATCGCAAATCAGCAGGCGGATAGCTTTTGCCCGTTCAAGCACTTGCGTGCTGACCGGACCGTAGCAAGTCTCCACCAGGGCTGCGCTATTACTCATTCAGGGATTTCCTCAATTAAACTACGCCAGCGCGCAGCATATCGTGCATATGTAACACACCCAGCAACTGGTCACCATCAGCGACCATCACGCAGGTTATGTTTTTTTCCTGCATTAAATTCAACGCATCCACCGCCAGAAGAGAAGGGCGGACGCGGATGCCGCCGGTCGTCATGACCTCGGCAATCGAGGCTTCGTTGATGTTAACGCCCATATCGAAGATGCGGCGTAAATCACCATCGGTAAAGATACCTTCGATTCTCATCAAATCGTTGCAGATAACCGTCATACCCAGATTCTTACGGGTGATTTCCAGCAACGCGTCACGCAAAGAGGCATCGCGGCTGACATGCGGAATTTCGTCACCGGTGTGCATGATATCGCTCACGCGCAGTAAGAGCTTGCGACCCAGTGCTCCGCCCGGATGGGAAAGGGCGAAATCTTCAGGCGTGAAACCGCGGGCTTCCAGCAGAGCCACCGCCAGCGCGTCGCCCATGACCAGTACCGCCGTGGTGCTGCTGGTCGGTGCCAGACCCAGCGGGCAGGCTTCTTTGGGCACTTTGACGCAAAGGTGTACATCGGCGGCTTTGCCCATGGTACTTTCCGGATTAGACGTCATGCAGATAAGCGTGATGTCCAGGCGTTTGAGTACCGGGATGAGCCCGAGAATTTCGTGAGCCTCGCCGGAATTGGAAATCAGGATAACAACGTCCTGTTTCGACACCATGCCCAGATCACCGTGGCTGGCTTCGCCTGGATGGACAAAGAACGCGGGCGTGCCGGTGCTGGCAAAGGTAGCGGCCATCTTGCGGCCAATGTGGCCGGATTTGCCCATGCCCATGACGACGACCTTGCCGTTGCAGGCGAAGATTTCTTCGCAGGCACGGGTAAAATCACCGTTAATGTATTGATCTAACTGCTCAAGTCCTTCACGTTCTGTTTTCAGCACATCACGCCCGACGGCCTGAAAATCAAAGTCGGAGGCGAAGGTATAGTTAGCCATAGTCAGTTCCTGACAAAGTTCAGAAGGCAATGCTGTCCGGTAACAGGAACAGCACCGCCATATAGGCGATAAATCCACACAGTAACAGCGCACCGGCGAGATGACCGATACGGTGTTTACGCATCAGACACAACCCGGAAAGCACGATACTGACCGCCAGCATGACCCAGTAATCGCGGTGAAACGCGTCCGGGTTGAACGAGCCTGGCGCAACCAGCGCGGGTAATCCCAGCACCAGACAGGTGTTAAAAATGTTGGCACCAATGATATTGCCCAGTGCGATATCATCTTCGCCTTTAATGGCACCGGCGATAAACGTGGCGAGTTCCGGCAGGCTGGTGCCGATGGCGATGACCGTCAGGCCTATCACCAGTTCGCTGACGCCAAAGTAACGGGCAATCACTGTACTGTTATCGACAATCATGCCCGACGCCAGTGGCATAATGATAAAGCCCAGTGCCAGCCACAGAAACGCCACGGTGTTACTGCTGTCCTGCGGAAGTTCTGACATCTGCTCGTACGTCAGCGTATCCAGCCCTTCTTTTTCTGCTGCGCGGGCGATTTTTATCACCAGCATCATAAACACGGCCGCACTGGCCAGCAGCAGAACGCCATCGATCCGGCTGAGTTCTCCGTCACTTAGCAAAAAACCACATAGTGCGGTGACCAGTAACAATAATGGGAGTTCGCGGCGTAATATATCAGAACGAACGGAAAGTGGATGGATCAGGGCTGCGCCGCCCAAAATCAGAAGAATATTAATGATATTAGAACCAATTGCGTTTCCGACGGCCAAATCCATCTGATCATTGATGGCTGCGGTAGTGGAAACCACCAGTTCCGGAAGGGATATTCCGACACCGACGACGGTTATGCCAATCACCAGTGGTGGTATGCCTATTGAGCGTGCCAGCACTGCGGCTCCGTACACCAGACGATCGGCGGCGTAAACTAATAATAACAAGCCGACAATCATCAGTACGATAGCGAGAAGCATGAAACATCCTTTATTGGGTATAATGCGAGATTCGTTGCCTTTTCAGGCAGGCGATTCCTTCGTCAACATGAGCCAGGGCGACATTTTGTCTGAAATGACACCGGCAACTTCCTTTATGTTAGACGATGAAGGCTTTTATTTTAAAATGGTAATTCGTCGATTTTGACCGTCCGGGGCGGAAAAGTAAATCGATGGCAACTTTGGTAACGAAACTGGGGTAAGTTTTTGTAAAAATACCAAAGTTATACGATACCCTATGCGGGTCAGCCGTATTCTTAGCGAAAGCATTCCGAAGGGAAAAACTGAATGAGTCAAAGCGAATCGAATCTGGTTGAGATCAAGGGCATGAGTTTCGTGCGCGGCGATCGTCCCATTTTCGAAGAGATTAATATGACCGTGCCACGCGGCAAGGTCACTGCCATCATGGGGCCTTCGGGGATCGGCAAAACGACCTTGCTGCGCCTGATTGGCGGGCAACTGGCCCCTGACAGTGGCGAAATCTGGTTTGACGGGGATAATATTCCTTCGCTCTCCCGCCGCAAGTTATACGAATCACGTAAAAAAATGAGCATGCTGTTTCAGTCCGGTGCATTGTTTACTGACCTGACTGTATTCGAGAATGTGGCTTTCCCGTTGCGTGAGCACAGTAAATTACCTGAAGAGTTACTGCGCAGTACGGTGACCATGAAGCTCGAAGCGGTAGGTTTACGCGGTGCCGGCGATCTGATGCCAGCCGAATTGTCTGGAGGGATGGCGCGTCGTGTGGCGCTGGCGCGTGCTATCGCGCTTGATCCGGAACTCATCATGTTCGATGAGCCTTTTGTGGGTCAGGATCCGATCACAATGGGCGTGCTGGTGAAGCTTATCGATGAGCTTAACCATGCGCTGGGCGTGACCTGTATCGTCGTCTCCCATGACGTACCTGAAGTACTCAGTATTGCGGATTATGCCTATATTGTGGCAGCGCAGCATGTCATTGCTGAAGGTACACCAGAGGAATTGCAAAATAACCCTGATCCGCGAGTTCGCCAGTTCCTCGACGGTATTGCCGACGGACCGGTACCTTTCCGTTTCCCGGCCGGTGATTACAAAACCGAGCTGCTCGGATGATGGAGTTCCCAATAAATGTTCCTTGTTTTGAAAATAAATAGGGCGTTAGCCTCAGTCGGGCGCCGCGGAATAAACACCTGTGCGTCTTTTGGCCGTGCCGGTCTGATGCTCTTCCGGGCGTTGGTCGGTAAGCCGCAATTTGCCAAACAATGGCCGTTGCTTATCAAGCAGCTCTACAGCGTTGGCGTGCTTTCCCTGCTGATCATCCTCGTTTCCGGCTTGTTTATCGGCATGGTGCTGGGCTTACAGGGATACCTGATTTTAACCACCTACAGTGCAGAGGCCAGCCTCGGCATGATGGTGGCGCTTTCCCTGCTGCGTGAACTGGGTCCGGTGGTGACGGCATTACTGTTTGCCGGTCGTGCAGGTTCTGCGCTGACCGCTGAACTGGGTCTGATGAAAGCCACCGAGCAAATCTCCAGTCTGGAAATGATGGCTATCGATCCGCTGCGCCGCGTTGTGGCACCGCGTTTCTGGGCCGGTCTGATTTCCATGCCTCTGCTGACGGCGATTTTCGTCGCGGTTGGGATCTGGGGGGGCTCGCTGGTCGGCGTGGACTGGAAAGGGATTGACAGTGGTTTCTTCTGGTCAGCAATGCAAACTTCAGTAGACTGGCGGACTGACCTGCTTAACTGCCTGATTAAAAGCCTTGTTTTCGCTATCACAGTGACCTGGATTGCGTTGTTCAATGGCTATGATGCGATACCGACGTCCGAAGGGATTAGCCGGGCAACGACACGTACTGTGGTGCATTCGTCACTGGCGGTGCTGGGATTGGATTTTGTGCTGACAGCACTGATGTTTGGAAATTAAACCATGCAAACGAAAAAGAGTGAAATCTGGGTAGGCGCATTTTTGATCATCGCACTGATAGCGGTGTTATTCCTGTGTCTGAAAGTGGCCGACATCCGTTCTATCGGCTCAGACCCGACTTACCGTATTTCTGCGGACTTTGACAATATCGGCGGCCTGAAAAGTGGTTCTCCGGTCAAAGTCGGCGGCGTGGTGATTGGCCGCGTCAGCAGTATATCGCTTGATAAGAACTATTCTCCACGCGTGGAAATGGACATTGATCAGAAATACAACCAGATCCCGAGTACCAGTACACTGGCTATCCGTACCTCGGGCTTACTGGGTGAGCAATTCCTGGCGCTGAACATTGGTTTTGAAGACCCTGACATGGGAACGACTATCCTTAAAAACGGTGGCGTCATTCAGGACACCAAATCGGCGCTGGTTCTCGAAGACCTGATTGGCCAGTTCCTTTATAAGAGCGGCGACGGTAAAGCGGATCCGGATGCGGGGGCTGCCAGTGCAGCACATGCGGGTGATTCTGCCCCGGCGCCTGACGCTAACACGGCTCCACAACCGGCTGCTCATTAAGAACTTGCTACTACGGATTCTCCATCAAAGAGGAAATGATTATGTTTAAACGTTTAGTGATCGCCGCACTGCTGGTGGTTATGGCTCCGTTGGCCAATGCTGCGGTTGATAAAACCAACCCATACAGCGTGATGAATGAAGCGGCGAACAAAACCTTCACCCGTCTCAAAACCGAACAGCCGAAAATCAAGCAGGATCCTAACTACCTGCGCCAGATCGTTCGTGAAGAACTGCTGCCGTACGTGCAGGTCAAATACGCCGGTGCGCTGGTGTTAGGCCGCTACTATCAACAGGCGACCCCTGCGCAGCGTGATGCGTATTTCGCCGCGTTCTCAGACTATCTGCAACAGGCCTATGGTCAGGCGCTGGCGATGTACAACGGTCAGAACTACACCGTGCAGCCGGAACAGTCTTACGCAGATAAAGACATCATTGCTATCCGCGTGACCATTACCGATCCGAACGGTCGTCCGCCAGTACGTCTGGATTTCCAGTGGCGTAAAAACAGCCGCACCGGCGAATGGCAGGCATATGACATGATCGCCGAAGGCGTCAGCATGATTTCGACCAAGCAAAACGAATGGGCGGATATCCTGCGTCAGAAAGGGATTGATAGTCTGACTGCACGTCTGAAACAAGCGGCTGCAGAACCGATTACTCTGGATAAAAAATGAGTGAAGCATTGCGCTGGGAATCGCAGCCGCCGCGACTGACGTTGCACGGTGAACTGGATCGCGAAACGCTGGTCCCCCTGTGGGATGTGCGCAAAAAGCTGATGTCGGGGATTACCTGTCTGGATGTGTCCGGACTGGAGCGTGTGGACTCATCCGGCCTGGCGCTGTTAGTGCATTTGCGTGAAGAGGCCAGCCAGCAGGGCGTTGATCTGACGATTGCCGGTATTACCGACAGGCTGAATACTCTGATTACGCTCTACAATCTTCAGGACATCATTCCGGCTGCCTGAGCAAATAAGCCAGCAGTTCCGGTAAGTTAGGCGGCTGAATACATCCCGTCGCCTGACTCTCTCCAAAGCCCCTGTGCGAAACTCTTGCTCAGGGGCTTTTTCGTGGTTTAAGAATTGCGCCGATCCCTATAAGATATCGGGCTGTTATGATTCTTTAGAAGAATAGATCCCCTATGGAAACGAATGAAATTAAAGACGTGCTGATGAACGCATTGGCACTGGACGAAGCCCACATTACTGGCGATGGCAGTCATTTTCAGGCCATTGTCGTTGGTGCGATGTTTGATGGCATGAGCCGCGTGAAAAAACAGCAGACCGTTTACGCCCCGCTGATGGAATACATCGCCGACAACCGAATCCACGCACTGTCTATCAAGGCTTATACCCCTGAAGAATGGGCGCGTGACCGTAAACTGAGCGGTTTATAAGACTGCCGGAGTTCCGGCAGCTTCCTCGTATCTGACCTGTCGTATTAATGAATAGAGAGCAGTCATAATGGATAAATTTCGTGTACAGGGTGGGACTCGTCTAAGCGGCGAAGTCATTATCTCTGGTGCAAAAAATGCAGCACTTCCTATTTTGTTTGCCGCACTGCTTGCTGAAGAACCTGTTGAACTCCAGAACGTTCCTCACCTGAAAGATATTGATACCACTATCAAACTGCTGAGCCAGCTGGGCACCAAAATCGAACGCAACGGTTCGGTCTTTGTGGATGCCAGCGCGGTAAACGAGTTTTGTGCGCCATACGATCTGGTGAAAACCATGCGTGCTTCCATCTGGGCGCTGGGCCCGCTGGTGGCGCGTTTTGGTCGCGGTGAAGTTTCACTGCCGGGCGGCTGTGCTATCGGCGCACGTCCTGTTGACCTGCACATTACCGGTCTGGAGCAGCTGGGCGCGACGATCGTGCTGGAAGAAGGCTACGTGAAGGCGTCCGTAGACGGTCGTCTGAAAGGCGCACATATCGTGATGGATAAAGTCAGCGTTGGCGCGACAGTCACCATCATGAGTGCCGCAACACTGGCCGAAGGCACCACCATTATTGAAAACGCCGCGCGTGAGCCGGAAATTGTCGATACCGCCAATTTCCTGAATACGCTGGGCGCGAAAATTACCGGTGCAGGCACTGATAAAATCACCATCGAAGGCGTTGCACGTCTGGGTGGCGGTGTTTACCGTGTGGTTCCGGACCGTATCGAAACCGGGACTTTCCTGGTGGCTGCGGCGATTTCCGGTGGCAAAATTGTCTGCCGTGAAGCCCGTCCTGACACGCTGGATGCCGTTCTGGCTAAGCTGCGTGAAGCCGGTGCAGAAATCGAAGTGGGCGAAGACTGGATCAGTCTCGACATGCATGGCAAACGCGCTAAAGCGGTGACCTTCCGTACTGCGCCGCATCCGGGCTTCCCGACTGACATGCAGGCACAGTTCAGCCTGCTGAACCTGGTGGCTGAAGGGACCGGTGTTATCACCGAAACTATCTTCGAAAACCGTTTCATGCATATTCCTGAGCTGATCCGTATGGGCGCTCACGCTGAAATCGAAGGCAGCACGCTGATTTGTCATGGCGTTGAAAAACTGTCTGGCGCTCAGGTGATGGCGACTGATTTGCGTGCTTCCGCGAGTCTGGTTCTGGCAGGTTGTATCGCAGAAGGCGTGACCGTGGTTGACCGTATTTATCACATCGATCGTGGCTATGAGCGCATCGAAGATAAACTGCGTCAGCTGGGTGCCAAAATCGAGCGTTTTAAAGGCGAGTAATTCGTTAAGCCTGACGCAATAAAAAAGCCGGAAGGGGAGACCTTTCCGGCTTTTTGCTTTGTATGATTCAGCGACTGTCAGTGATCAGGATATTCCTGCACGGTAACCTGTAAGGTCAGCTGCTGACCGTCGCGAATGATCTCCACCGGAATAATTGTACCGGGGCGAACTTCTGCCACCTGATCCATTGTCTCGATAGCAGACACGGCCGGTTTATTATTAACGTTAACAATGACATCCCGTACCTGCATGCCCGCATTCGCCGCCGGACCGTTCGGAGTGACTTCGTTAACCACAATCCCCTGAATGCGATCCAGCCCGCTGTTCGGCCCGTGCAGAGGAGAAACTTCGCGGCCGCTGATACCGATGTAACCACGAATAACGCGCCCATCACGGATAAGCTTGCCCATAACTTTTGTTGCCAGCGCTGTCGGGATCGCAAACCCAATGCCTTCGGGTGTCGCACCGTCATTACTCTGGTCGAACGACAGCGTGTTAATCCCCATCAGTTCGCCCAGTGAGTTCACCAGCGCACCGCCGGAGTTCCCCTGGTTGATGGAGGCATCCGTTTGCAGGAAGTTCTGACGACCGGACGGGCTCAGACCGATACGACCGGTGGCGCTGATAATCCCCTGAGTGACGGTTTGCCCGAGATTATACGGGTTACCAATCGCCATCACGACGTCACCGACATGCGGAGTACGGTGGGAATTAATCGGGATCACCGGCAGATTACCGGCATTAATTTTGAGTACGGCCAGATCAGTCAGGCTGTCCGAGCCGACCAGTAAGGCTTCAAACACGCGACCATCTTGTAAAGCGACGATGATCTGGTCGGCATTATTAATGACGTGTTTGTTGGTCAGGATATAGCCGTTGTCATTCATGATAACGCCGGAACCCAGCGTGCGAATGGCCAGTTCGTTTTGCGAACTGTTGCCCATGTTTCGGTTATAAACGTTCACGACGGCAGGCGCGGCGTGACGAACGCCCGAGTTATAGCTGACAGGTTCTTCGCTGGTTTGGGTGAAATTGCGTTCGAACAGCGGGTCTGTGATGTTTTTACGCAACATAGGTACCGCTGCCAGCAAAATGCCAGCAACAATCAGGCCGATAACAGCGGATCTCAATAACTTAACAAACATGGGAGTATGGGATGCGAGATGAAAAGTGCCTGAAGAATAGCATGACTTAATCGGACGCAGCAGCACCTGCGTCCGATTTTCAACCCTTTACGGCATGAATAAGTAGATATTCTGCCCTTTACGCACAATGCTCAGCGCAATCAGGTCAGGTTTGCTTTCCAGAATTTTGCGGAAAGCGGCCAGATTTTCGAGCGGCTCGCGGTTTACACCGATGATCACATCGTCTTTTTGCAGACCTATCTGATCGGCGGGTGTGCCTTTTTTCACGTCATCGACATGCACGCCTTTCGCGTTTTTATCGGCCGGATCACTGAGCGTCACACCCTGCAAGGCAGGATTGAGTTTCTCAATGCTGACCTCCACGGCCGGACTTTTATCCAGCGTGACATTCACGGTCATCGGTTTGCCATCGCGCAGCAAACCAATCTGCATGGTGACACCCGGACCGGCGGTGCCGACTTTGGCGCGCAATTCTGCAAAGCTGCTCAGCTTTTTGCCCTGAAGGGTGACCAGCACGTCACCGGATTTAATCCCGGCTTTTGCTGCTGCCGAATCTGGCAGCACTTCGTTGACGAATGCGCCACGCTGGCTGTCGAGTTTAAATGCCTGTGCCAGTTCCGGCGTCATTTCACTGCCACGAATACCCAGCAGGCCGCGTTTCACTTCGCCGAATTCAATCAGCTGATGGCTGAGGTTTTTCGCCATGTTCACCGGAATAGCAAAGCCGATACCGACGCTGCCACCCTGAGAAGAAATAATGGCGGTGTTGATACCAATCAGTTCACCTTTCAGGTCGAGCAGGGCGCCGCCGGAGTTACCGCGGTTAATCGATGCATCGGTCTGAATAAAGTTTTCCAGCCCTTCAAGATTAAGGCCGCTGCGACCGAGGGCGGAGACAATGCCGGACGTCACGGTCTGACCGAGTCCGAACGGGTTGCCGACGGCGACCGCAAAATCGCCCACGCGCAGATTGTCTGAATCGGCCATGGTGATTTGTGTGAGATTTTTAGCATCGATCAGCTGGATGACGGCGATATCAGACTGATCGTCTTTGCCGATGAGTTTGGCTTTATATTCGCGGCCATCGTTGAGCTGTACGCTGATTTTGTCGGCGTTATTCACCACGTGATTGTTGGTGAGCACGTACCCTTTAGCGGCATCAATGATCACGCCCGAGCCCAGACCTTCAAACGGCTGTGGTCCCGGATTAGGCTCCGGATCCTGCTGACCAAAGAAGAATTTGTATTCCGGTGGCACATCCGCACTTGGCGGCTGCGTGCCGGAAACCTGAACACCCACCACGGCCGGCAGCACTTTCTCCAGCATCGGTGCCAGGCTTGGCAAAGGTTGTCCCTGAACTTGTGTCGGTAAAGCCGCATTCGCCATAGGCGCAGAAGCGAAAGTTAATCCAAGGCTAACAGCTAACACACTGAGCAAAAATGACTTTTTCTTCATCACGATAACTCTCTCGCTTTCTGTAAGGGACGTCAGTTATGGGCAATAGAACGGTGATTCACAACACGGAAGGGTCTTGAGAACGGCACATGCACGGAACATGTGCCGTAAATACGTCTGCACAACGATTGTCGTGCAGGACAGCAGCGTCGGTTATTTACGAATCGGACGCTCGCCGCGCAGCAAACCTGATGCGCCATCTGAATAATCGCGTGGCATCTGTACCGGAACCTGATCGTTGTCCGCTTCGGAACCGGTCAGACGGTAGTTAAACGGATTGTCCTGTTCTGGCATATCAGGCAGCAGATTGTTGGAGCTCTTCGCCATATGCTGATAAAGCTGACGGTAATCCGTCGCCATGTTATCAAGCAACTCTGCGCTGCGGGCAAAATGGCCCACCAGCTCCTGACGGTATTCGTCGAGTTCGGCTTTGCTTTTCTCCAGTTCGTTTTTCATGACTTGTTGATCACGTAATTTACGATTACCAAAGCGCATCGCTACCGCACCAATTGCGATACCGACCACTAATCCAATAAGTGCATACTCCCAGGTCATAATGACTCCTATTTTGACTTCGTTGTCCCGCAGGGCTTTTTCACGTAACTTTTATGACTTAACTTTTTTACACAATGGTTTTAACGTAATTCTCACACGCATTGGTCATGCAATAGCTCCACTATAACCGTTAACCTTGTCAGAGTGGAATCCTGCCGGGAAAATCGCTGCCGTCTGATGGTTTTTTCGCACACAGACAGCAGGGAAAAGCGGCGAACCCACCGCAAAAAAGCGGCAAAACGACGTGAAAAACTTAAAATTTTTTTCTCAGGGACGTTAACTAAGATGCAACCCAAATCACCACTTTTCGTGTATCAGAATGCCGTTGATGCTGGCGAGTTCCAGCCGGACGCGGTTCAGAAACAGGCTGTTGCCCAGCTCGACGCTATCTACCAGGCATTATCTTTCCGCCCGGCGACGGAATCTTCGACTGCGACCCCCCGCGGCGGCTTGCTGGGGCGACTCTTTGGCAAAAGTGCGCCAAAAACCACGCAACGTCCGGTTCAGGGTTTATATATGTGGGGCGGCGTGGGGCGCGGCAAAACCTGGCTGATGGATTTGTTTTTCCACAGTCTGCCGGGAGAGCGCAAACTTCGTCTGCACTTTCACCGTTTTATGCTGCGCGTTCACGAAGAGCTGACGCAGCTTCAGGGACAGGAAGATCCGCTGGAAGTGATCGCCGACCGTTTCAAAGCGGAAACTGATGTTTTATGTTTCGATGAGTTTTTTGTCTCGGACATTACCGACGCCATGCTGCTGGCCACGTTGCTACAGGCGTTGTTCGCCCGTGGCATCACGCTAATCGCCACGTCCAACATTCCGCCTGATTCGCTGTACCGTAACGGCCTGCAACGCGCGCGCTTCCTGCCGGCTATCGATCTGATTAAAGAGTATTGCGATGTGCTGAATGTGGATGCAGGGATTGATTACCGCCTGCGTACGCTGACTCAGGCCAATTTATGGCTCGCTCCGGCGGGCGGCGACACCACCACAGCCATGCAAAGTATGCTGGGAAAACTGACCGGTAATCACAGTGGTTCTGGGGGTGCCGAGGCGGTCACGCTGGAAGTGAATCACCGCCCGATGCGGGCGATTGCTGCCGTTGACGGCGTGCTGGCGATAGAATTCCATACGTTATGCGAAGAGGCGCGCAGCCAGCTCGATTACATTGCGCTGTCAAAAATCTATCACAGCGTGCTGCTGCATAATGTGCCGGTGATGAAATCGGACAACGAAAATGCGGCGCGACGTTTTCTGGCGCTGGTGGATGAGTTCTATGAACGTCACGTCAAACTGGTCGTTTCTGCCTCGGCGCCGATGTTTGAGATATATCAGGGCGAACGGCTGAAGTTCGAGTACCAACGCTGCCTGTCGCGTTTGCAGGAAATGCAAAGTGAGGAATACCTCAAGCGACCGCATCTGCCGTGATTTTTAACTGGTTATTTTTTGTTCTCTTCATGATATAAGAACACGCAGTACATCCTGCATGGCGAACCTTTCTGCTGTCGTGAAGGAAATCTTCCTTTTCGTCGAAAAAGGGTTCGATCTTTGCAGGAGACTTCTCTATAATCTTGCGACCCCACGTTACTACAAAGTTTTTTTCCCGAAACTTTATAAGTGCCAGCATTGGCTATTCGAAGGGGTAGGTTTGCTGGACGATGGTCGTGTGAACCTCCAATACTTATTTTATAAACCTGGGTTCTTATGTGGTTTATAAAAACATATAGGCGTTTGGGTGTTCGCCAACGTGTAACTTTAATTGGGTAAGCTTTTAATGAAAACTTTTACAGCTAAACCGGAAACCGTACAACGTGACTGGTTCGTAGTTGACGCTACCGGCAAGACCTTAGGTCGCCTGGCCACTGAACTGGCCCGCCGTCTGCGTGGCAAACATAAAGCGGAATACACTCCGCACGTTGATACTGGTGATTACATCATCGTTCTGAACGCAGAAAAAGTTGCTGTAACCGGCAACAAGCGTAACGACAAGATTTATTACCATCACACCGGTCACATCGGTGGTATCAAGCAAGCGACCTTTGAAGAGATGATCGCTCGCCGTCCTGAACGCGTGATCGAGCTCGCGGTTAAAGGCATGCTGCCAAAAGGCCCGTTGGGTCGTGCAATGTACCGTAAAATGAAAGTTTACGCGGGTAACGAGCACACTCATGCGGCGCAACAACCGCAAGTTCTTGACATTTAATTCGGGATTATAGGCAATGGCTGAAAATCAATACTACGGCACTGGTCGCCGCAAAAGCTCCGCCGCTCGTGTTTTCATCAAACCGGGTAGTGGTAACATCGTAATTAACCAGCGTAGCCTGGAACAGTACTTTGGTCGTGAAACTGCCCGCATGGTAGTTCGTCAACCACTGGAACTGGTCGACATGGTTGAGAAATTCGACCTGTACATCACCGTTAAAGGTGGTGGTATCTCCGGTCAAGCTGGTGCTATCCGTCACGGTATTACCCGTGCACTGATGGAATATGACGAAAATCTTCGTGGCGAACTGCGTAAAGCTGGCTTCGTTACTCGTGATGCTCGTCAGGTTGAACGTAAGAAAGTCGGTCTGCGTAAAGCACGTCGTCGTCCTCAGTTCTCCAAACGTTAATTTTCTGCTGCTTTGCAGCACAGTGCTTCGGCACGAAAATCAGCGTCAAAAACCCGGTGCTTCACCGGGTTTTTTTATGTCTTTTTTTCAGCAATCGCAGGGGAAATGATCTCCTGACACACAATTCGCCACGAAATCGTCTCACCGTCCCCCACAGCGTGCGTAAAATCTGGTAAACTATCACACACTTTTGTGCCTATTCGCCGAGCAGTTGACGTTGCCGCGCTTCCTGGCTGGGTTCGCCTTGCCGATGGTTGTCTATGAAACTACGGGACAAAAACTGCAGGCTGGCGATAACTCGCTGTATTTTTCTAGATAAACTTGGAGGTTTTCATGGCTGTCGCTGCCAACAAACGTTCGGTAATGACGCTGTTTTCCGGCCCGACCGACATTTTTAGCCATCAAGTACGTATCGTACTGGCGGAAAAAGGTGTCAGTGTCGAGATCGAGCAGGTTGAGATGGATCACCTGCCGCAGGATCTTATTGACCTCAACCCTTACCGCACCGTACCGACGCTGGTTGATCGTGAACTGACCCTGTTCGAATCCCGCATCATCATGGAATATCTTGATGAGCGTTTCCCGCATCCACCGCTGATGCCGGTTTATCCGGTTGCCCGTGGTGAGAGCCGTCTGATGATGCACCGCATCGAAAACGACTGGTATTCGCTGATGCGTCAAATCGAACAAGGTTCTGCAACTGAAGCCGATGCTGCGCGTAAGCAACTGCGTGAAGAGCTGCTGGCGATTGCGCCAATCTTCTCGTACATGCCTTACTTCAAAAGCGAAGAGTTCAGTCTGGTCGATTGCTACCTGGCTCCGCTGCTTTGGCGTTTGCCAGAGCTGGGCATTGAGCTGTCAGGTACCGGTTCTAAAGAGCTGAAAGGCTATATGACCCGCGTCTTCGAACGTGATGCTTTCCTGGCTTCCCTGACTGAAGCAGAGCGCGAAATGCGTTTGCATACCCGAGGCTAAGGTATGGAGATGACCGACATGTCTGCGCGTCGCCCTTATCTGCTGCGGGCTTTTTATGACTGGTTGCTCGACAACCAGTTAACTCCGCATCTGGTGGTTGACGTAACGATGCCTGGCGTGATGGTGCCGATGGAGTTTGCGCGTGACGGACAAATCGTTCTGAACGTCGCGCCGCGTGCTGTCGGCAATCTCGAACTGGGTAACGATGATGTGCGCTTTAACGCCCGTTTTGGTGGCGTACCGCGTAACGTGTTTGTACCGATTGCTGCTGTGCTGGCGATTTATGCCCGTGAAAACGGTGCAGGTACCATGTTTGAACCTGAACCTGCTTATGAAGCTGAAGGTGCCTTTGACGGCGACCTGAGCGCGGATGAGCCGACAGAGCCGACCATGTCAGTCATTGATGGCGATTTGCCGGATGTGGCTGAAGAAGACCCGAATGATGAGCCGCCGACTCCGCCACGCGGTGGTCGTCCGGCATTGCGCGTTGTGAAATAACAACCTGACTCAGCCTGGCTTCACGCTTAAACCCTGCGTTGTTACGCGGGGTTTTTTATTGCCCTGAATCCGCAGGTCTCTCCTTTCGCCTGTGCAGATTTGCTGTGTTATCATTCAAAAAATCATTCTCACACCTTCTATTAATCAGGGTCTGATCCCGACGCTATGAGCACATTCGACGAACAACCGGCAGAGACCAGTGACACTTTCGGGCATGCAATGCGCCGCCGTCCGCTCGCCCGCAAGAAGCTTTCAGAGATGGTGGAAGAGGAGCTGGAGCAGATGATCCGCAGGCGCGAATTTGCTGAAGGGGAGCAACTGCCGTCCGAGCGTGAGCTGATGACGTTCTTCAATGTCGGCCGTCCGTCCGTGCGTGAAGCGCTGGCGGCGCTTAAACGCAAAGGGTTGGTGCAAATCAGCAACGGCGAGCGCGCCCGCGTATCCCGTCCTTCGGCTGAAACTATCATCAGCGAACTGTCCGGTGTGGCGACAGACTTTCTGGCGCGTCCGGAGGGCATTGCCCATTTCGAACAGCTGCGGATGTTTTTCGAATCCAGTCTGGTGCGTTACGCCGCTGAATTTGCTACTGACGAACAGGTTGAGCGTCTGGGCAAAGCGCTGGAAATGAACAGCCAGTCGCTGGATGACAACGATCTCTTTATCCGTTCTGATATCGAATTCCACCGCGAACTGGCTGAAATCCCGGCCAATCCTATCTTCATGGTCGTACACGTTGCCTTGCTGGACTGGCTGATTGCGGCGCGTCCTTCCGTCCCTCAGGAAGAACTGCATGCGCATAATAACGTCAGTTATCAGCAGCACATCGAAATCTTCAATGCCATTCAGGCCCGCGATCCTGATGCTGCGGATGCGGCGCTGAAGGCCCATCTGAAAAGCGTATTTGCGGCGTACTACGCAGCAAAGCCTAAGCGCGGATCGAAGAAGTAATCTCATCTGAACTGAGATCTTCCCCGCATTCTTTTTGATCGTCCCTGATCAGCCATAACTATTTCATATGCACGAGATCACATCCTGAGCCTTCAGTTGTATTGTGTTTGTTTTTTGGTCTGGTATAACAGGTATAAAGGTATATCGACTTTACTCCAAACCCAATAACCAGGATGCGTTTATGAAACAGAATCTGCGGGGCGTGATGCCGGCATTGCTCACTCCTTTTAATCAGCAACAACAAGTGGATACCGACAGCCTGCGCCGTCTGGTGCGTTTCAATATCGAACAGGGAATTGATGGCCTGTATGTCGGCGGTTCTACCGGCGAAGCTTTTCTGCAAAGCCCGCAGGAGCGTGAGCAGGTGCTGGAAATTGTGGCAGAAGAAGCGAAAGGTAAGGTGACGCTGATTGCCCATGTCGGTGCTATCAGCACCCGTGAAAGCCAGACACTGGCCGCCGCCGCGCATCGTTACGGCTTTGACGCCGTCTCCGCAGTGACGCCTTTCTACTATCCTTTCAGCTTTAATGAACACTGCGATCACTACCGCGCCGTTACGGATTCCGCCGAAGGCCTGCCGATGGTGGTTTACAACATTCCGGCACTCAGCGGCGTGAAACTGACACTGGAACAAATCGACACGCTGATCAAACTGCCCGGCGTTGGCGCGCTCAAACAAACATCCGGTGACCTGTATGAAATGGAAAAAATCCGCCGTGCGCATCCGGATTTAGTGCTCTACAACGGTTACGACGAAATCTTTGCATCCGGCTTGCTGGCGGGGGCAGATGGCGGAATCGGCAGTACCTACAACGTGATGGGATGGCGCTATATGGCCATCAAAAAAGCCGTGCAGGAAGGAGACGTACAGCGCGCCATGCATCTGCAAAGTGAATGCAACAAGGTCATCGACCTGCTGATCAAAACGGGCGTATTCCGCGGGCTGAAAACGATTCTGCATTACATGGATATCGTTGCCATGCCGCTGTGCCGCAAACCTTTTGCGCCGGTAGATGAACAATATCTGCCTGCCCTTAAGGCGCTGGCCGCGCAGCTCCAGGCAGAGGGCAGCACCTTCTGAATCCGGATGCCGGGATGTCCGGCATCACCCATTCTTTATCAGTCCTGACCAAAGGGGGGATTAATGCTAATCCGCCCGGGGGTGATTTATGCGTAACAATGCCCGACAGATCTCATGGTTTCACCATTTGACTAAACCGCAATGGAAAGCATTTTCGGCCGCCTGGATTGGCTACCTTTTGGATGGTTTTGATTTTGTCCTGATCGCATTAGTGCTGACAGAAATCAAAAGCGAGTTCGACCTGACGGGCGTTCAGGCGGCGAGTCTGATTTCTGCGGCGTTTATTTCCCGCTGGTTTGGCGGACTATTGCTGGGTGCGATGGGCGACCGTTATGGACGTAAACTGGCGATGATCAGCAGTATCGTGCTGTTTTCTGTCGGGACGCTGGCCTGCGGTTTTGCGCCCAATTTCACCGTGATGTTCCTCGCTCGTCTGATTATCGGCCTGGGCATGGCGGGTGAATACGGCTCGAGTGCCACGTATGTCATCGAAAGCTGGCCCAAGCATTTACGTAACAAAGCCAGCGGATTTCTGATCTCCGGCTTCTCGGTCGGTGCCGTGATTGCCGCGCAGGTTTACAGCGTGGTGGTGCCGGTCTGGGGCTGGCGCGCGCTGTTTTTCATAGGCATCTTACCGATTATTTTCGCCCTCTGGCTGCGTAAAAATATTCCGGAAGCGGAAGACTGGCAGGCGAAGTTTGCCCACAAGAAACCGGTCAGAACCATGGTGGATATTCTGTACCGCGGCAAGTTTCGGGTTATCAATATTGGGACGACCATGGTTGCCGCCACCGCCTTGTATTTCTGTTTCGTCGGTGATGTGGGCAGCGCTGCGGTGATTGCGATACTGGGGCTGGTTTGCGCCGCTATTTTCATCAGTTTTATGGTACAGGGCAGCGGCAAACGCTGGCCGACGGGTGTCACGCTGATGGTCGTGGTCTTCTTTGCTTTCCTGTATTCATGGCCGATTCAGGCATTGTTACCGACTTACTTAAAAACCGAGCTGGCCTATTCGCCGACGCTGGTGGCGCATGTGTTGTTCTTCAGCGGCTTTGGCGCAGCGGTCGGTTGCTGCGTGGGCGGTTTTCTCGGCGACTGGCTGGGAACGCGCAAAGCGTACGTTTACAGCTTACTGGCTTCGCAGCTGCTTATTATTCCGGTATTTGCTATCGGCGGCGGAAATATCTGGGTGTTGGGATTACTGTTATTCCTGCAACAAATGTTAGGTCAGGGGATCTCCGGCATTCTGCCGAAACTGATTGGTGGCTATTTCGATACCGAACAGCGTGCGGCAGGGCTGGGCTTTACCTATAACGTCGGCGCACTGGGTGGCGCACTGGCACCGGTGATTGGTGTGACGATCGCCCAGCGTTTGGATCTCGGCACTGCGCTGGCGTCACTGTCCTTCGGGCTGACGTTTGTGGTGATCCTGCTGATCGGGCTGGATATGCCGTCACGTGTTCAGCGCTGGGTTCATCCTGAAGCTCTGCGCACGCATGACACCATTGACGGCAAACCTTTCAGCGGTGCAATGAAAAAGCCGAAGCCAGAAAATCCGAAAAATGGATTGATCAGAAACTGATTTTTGCAGGGAGTTCTTATGTCATTACTTGAAAAACTGGATGCACAGATTGCAAAGGCTGGCGGACTGATTGTGTCTTGTCAGCCGGTTCCCGGCAGCCCGCTGGATAAACCTGACATTGTGGCCGCGATGGCGCTGGCCGCACAACAGGCCGGTGCGGTGGCACTGCGCATTGAAGGTATTGAGAACCTCAAAGCCACGCATGCACGGGTGTCAGTGCCCATCATCGGCATTCTCAAACGCGATCTGCCTGATTCACCGGTGCGCATTACGCCTTTTCTGGAAGACGTGGATGCGCTGGCCGCCGCGGGGGCCAGCATTATTGCCTTTGATGGCACTGAGCGCGAAAGGCCGGTGCCGGTGGCGGAATTACTGGCACGAATTCATCAGCATCAGTTGCTGGCCATGGCTGATTGTTCCTCGCAGGAAGACGGGCTGAAATGTCACCGGATGGGTGCGGAGATTATCGGTACGACGCTGTCAGGTTACATCACTGCACAAACGCCACAGGAGCCTGATTTTGATTTAGTGAAAGTGCTCAGTGATAAAGGATGCCATGTGATTGCCGAAGGGCGCTATAACTCGCCAGCGCTGGCTGCTGAGGCGATGCAAAACGGCGCATGGGCGGTGACGGTGGGTTCTGCCATTACGCGGCTGGAACATGTCTGCCAGTGGTTCCGCGATGAGATCGTGAAGGTTGCGAAATGACCACGCTGGTGATTGATATTGGCGGTACCAAACTCGCGGCGGCGCTGGCAGACAGCGCGTTAAATCTCACACAGCGGCGGGAAATTCCTACGCCGGCGAGCAAAACACCGGATGCCTTGCAGTCCGCGCTGGCTGAGCTGATCGCCCCGCTGGTTTCACAGGCGCAGCGGGTCGCCATTGCTTCTACCGGTATCATCAGGCATGGCGTTCTCACTGCCCTGAATCCGGATAATCTCGGCGGCCTCAGCCATTTTCCTCTGGTTGATGTGATTTCCCGGCTGACGCAGCTCCCGTGTATGGCGGTAAATGATGCGCAGTCGGCTGCCTGGGCTGAGTATCACGCACTTTCAGTCGATATTACGGATATGGTCTTTCTCACCATCTCGACCGGCGTAGGCGGCGGAATGGTCAGTAACGGCAAGCTGCTGACAGGCACTGAAGGGCTGGCGGGGCATTTTGGTCATACGCTGGCCGACCCGCTCGGGCCGAAATGTGGTTGCGGAAGAACCGGTTGCGTTGAAGCGATAGCATCCGGGCGTGGTATTGCCAGCGCAGCGCACGGTGATTTAGCCGGTTGCACGGCAAAACAAATTTTTGCTCATGCGGCGGCAGGGCATTGGCAGGCAGCGGAACTGATACAGCGTTCAGCCAGGGCGCTGGCGCGTTTGATAGCGGATATCAAAGTGGCGACCGATTGTCAGTGCGTGGTGATGGGCGGCAGTATTGGTCTGGCCGATGGCTATTTAGCGCAGGTCAGAACGTTTCTGGATGAGGAGCCGCAGGTGTGCCGCGTGCCGCTTTTCAGAGCGAAACATCAGCATGACGCCGGTTTGCGGGGCGCCGCGTTACTCGCGCAGGAAACGGCGGTTTAGATTTTATTCGTTTAAAAAAACAACGGGGTTGCCATTGCTGGCAGCCCCGTTTTCATGACAGAACGCATCAGACTTCGAGGAAGTTCATGATGCCTTCTGCCGCTTTACGACCTTCGGCAATCGCCGTGACCACCAGATCAGAACCGCGAACCGCATCGCCACCGGCGAAGATTTTCGGGTTGCTGGTCTGGAAGGCGTTGTCGCTGCCTTCAGGGGCAAGGATGCGTCCCTGAGAGTCCAGCTCAACGTCGTGTGCTGCCAGCCATTCCATTTTGTGAGGGCGGAAGCCAAACGCCATGACGACGGCATCAGCTTCCATCACATGTTCGGAACCGGCCACGATTTCAGCGCGCCGACGGCCATGTGCATCCGGTGCGCCCAGTTCGGTACGCGCCATACGCACACCACACACGCGGCCTGAATCGTTCAGTTCGATGCTCAGCGGTTGCAGGTTGAATTTGAAATCCACACCTTCTTCGCGCGCATTCTTCACTTCACGACGTGAACCCGGCATGTTTTCTTCGTCACGACGGTACGCACAGGTCACGTGGGTTGCGCCCTGACGGATTGAAGTACGCACGCAGTCCATTGCGGTGTCACCACCGCCCAGTACCACGACGCGCTTTTTATCCATCGTCACAAAAGGCTCTTCCTGACTGTCATCGTAGCCCATCAGTTGCTTGGTGTTGGCGATGAGGAACGGCAGGGCATCGTAAACGCCTGGCGCATCTTCATTCAGCAAGCCACCGCGCATGGACTGATATGTCCCGACGCCGAGGAATACAGAATCGTATTCTGCCAGCAGCGCATCAATGGTGATGTCTTTGCCGACTTCGATATTGAGCTGGAATTCGATACCCATCTCAGTGAAGATTTCGCGACGCTTGGTCATCACTGATTTTTCCAGCTTGAAGGCCGGGATACCGAAAGTCAGCAGGCCGCCGATTTCCGGATGGCGATCGTAAACCACCGCTTTCACACCGTTACGGGTCAGGACGTCAGCACAGGCCAGACCTGCCGGACCTGCGCCGATAATCGCCACACGTTTACCGGTTGGGTGCACGTGAGACATATCCGGACGCCAGCCCATCTCGATGGCTTTATCATTGATATAGCGCTCGATGTTACCGATGGTCACTGCACCGAACTCATCGTTCAGGGTGCAGGAGCCTTCGCACAGTCTATCCTGCGGACAAACGCGTCCGCAGACTTCCGGCAGGCTGTTGGTCTGGTGCGCGAGGTCGGCGGCTTCCATGATGCGACCTTCGTTCGCCAGCTTCAGCCAGTTAGGAATGTAGTTGTGAACCGGGCATTTCCATTCGCAGTAAGGGTTACCACAGGACAGACAGCGGTCTGCCTGCGATGCGGCCTGGGTTGCTGAGAACGGCTCGTAAATTTCCACAAACTCAATTTTACGGATCTTCAGCGCTTTTTTAGGCGGATCAACACGCTGTAAGTCGACAAATTGATAAACGTTTTGACTCATCTTAACCTCTTACTGCGCTTGAACCCGCAGCTCTGCTGCGGAACGACTACGGTGACCCAACAATGCTTTGACATCACTGGACTTCGGTTTTACCAGGGCAAATTTAGGCGCCCATTCCGGCCAGTTCGCCAAAATCTCTTCACCACGGGTCGATGCGGTCAACTGGACGTGTTCGATGATCAAACCGCGCAGATGCTCTTCATGGATAGCCAGGTCGGCCACTTCCAGGACTTCAACCAGTTCCGGGTTAACACGTTTGCGGAATTCGCCATCTTCATCAAGAACGTAGGCGAAGCCCCCGGTCATGCCTGCGCCGAAGTTGACGCCGGTACGGCCCAGCACACAAACAATGCCGCCGGTCATGTATTCACAGCCGTTATCGCCGATGCCTTCGACTACGGTGATGGCACCGGAGTTACGCACCGCGAAACGTTCACCCGCACGACCCGCTGCAAACAATTTGCCGCCAGTCGCGCCGTACAGGCAGGTGTTACCGATGATGCTGGCTTCGTGGCTGCGGAACGCTGAGCCGATTGGCGGGCGGATAGCAATACGGCCACCGGCCATACCTTTGCCCACGTAGTCGTTCGCGTCGCCGGTCAGCATTAAATCAACGCCGCCTGCGTTCCAGACGCCGAAGCTCTGGCCTGCGGTACCGTTGAAGTTAATACGCACCGGATCCGCCGCCATGCCCTGATCGCCATGTTTCTCTGCAATCGCACCGGACAACATGGCGCCGACGGAACGGTCAGTGTTGCGGATATCAAAGTAGAACGCTTTGCTCTGCTTGGAATCGATGTGCGGCGCTGCCTGTTCCAGAATGTCTTTGTTCAGCTGACCCTTATCAAACGCCGGGTTGCTTTCGGTGCAGTACACCGCTTTGCCTTCATGCGGTGTGGCGGTCGCCAGCATCGCAGAGAGGTCGAGATTGTTTTGCTTGGCAGTGAAACCTTCCAGCTCAGTCAGCAGATCGGTGCGACCAATCAGATCCACCAGTTGGCTGACACCCAGTTCGGCCATGATTTCGCGGGTTTCCTGCGTGATGAACTTGAAGTAGTTCACCACACGCTCTGGCAGGCCGTGATAATGGTTGCGACGCAGTTTGTCGTCCTGAGTTGCCACGCCCGTTGCACAGTTGTTCAGGTGACAAATACGCAGGTATTTACAGCCCAGTGCGACCATCGGACCGGTACCGAAACCGAAACTTTCTGCGCCCAGAATCGCGGCCTTGATGATGTCGAGACCGGTTTTCAGGCCGCCATCCACCTGCAGACGTATTTTGTGACGCAGGCCGTTGGCGACCAGTGCCTGTTGTGTTTCCACCAGACCCAGTTCCCACGGACAACCTGCGTATTTCACTGAGGACAGCGGGCTTGCGCCGGTGCCGCCATCGTAGCCCGCGATAGTGATGAGATCCGCATAGGCTTTCGCGACACCGACGGCAATCGTGCCGACGCCTGGTTCAGAAACCAGTTTCACCGAAATCATTGCTTTCGGGTTGACCTGTTTCAGGTCGAAAATCAGCTGCGCCAGATCTTCGATAGAATAAATATCGTGGTGCGGCGGTGGAGAAATCAGGGTGACACCCGGCACGGAATAACGCAGTTTCGCGATGTACGGCGTCACTTTGTCACCCGGCAACTGACCGCCTTCGCCAGGTTTCGCGCCCTGTGCGACTTTGATCTGAATAACATCCGCATTGACCAGATACGCTGGTGTGACACCGAAACGACCGGAAGCGACCTGTTTGATACGGGACACTTTATTGGTGCCGTAACGTGCAGGGTCTTCGCCGCCTTCACCGGAGTTAGAACGCCCGCCGATGCTGTTCATCGCTTCGGCCAGAGATTCGTGTGCTTCCGGGCTTAACGCGCCGATAGACATTGCTGCGGTATCGAAGCGGGTAAACAAACCTTCTGCCGGTTCAACCTGATCAACAGGGATCGGCTGACCTTTAGGTGTCACTTTCAGCAAGTCGCGCAGTGTGGCGACCGGACGTTCGTTCACCAGCTTGGCGTAAACTTTATAATCGTCGTAATCGCCGCTGTTCACCGCAGTTTGCAGCGTCGTGACCACGTCCGGGTTATAAGAGTGATATTCACCACCGTGGACAAATTTCAGCAGGCCGCCCTGATCCAGCGTTTTGCGTTTCAGCCACGCGCGTTTAGACAGGTTCAGCAAATCCTGTTCGAAATCGCTGTAACCGGCACCGCCGATACGGCTGACCACGCCGTTGAAGCAGGTGTTGCACAAATCCTTCGCCAGACCGACCGCTTCAAACAGTTTGGAGCAGCGGTAAGAAGCGACCGTTGAGATGCCCATTTTGGACATGATCTTGTACAGGCCTTTGTTGATGCCGTTACGGTAGTTCAGCATCACTTCACGGTATTTCTTCTCGATAACCTGAGTGTCGACCAGTTTGGCCAGCGTTTCGTAGGCCAGATACGGGTAAACCGCAGTGGCGCCGAAACCAATCAGTACGGCGAAATGGTGCGGGTCGCGGGCGCTGGCGGTTTCAACAATGATGTTGGCATCGCAACGCAGGCTTTTCTCGACCAGACGCAGTTGCAGCGCGCCGACGGCCATAGGTGCAGGCAGCGGCAGGCGGTTCGGGGCGATATTGCGGTCAGACAGCACCAGCAGAACCGCACCGTTACGCACTTTCTGTTCGCCTTCGTCACAGAGTTTCTGGACGAACTGCTCCATATTTTGTTCGGCAGGATCATAAGTCAGATCCAGCGTTTCAGCGCGATAGTGTTTGCTGTCGAGCGTGGTGAGCTGTTTAAAGTCAGACCACAGCAGGATTGGCGATTTGAAGCTCAGACGGTGCGCCTGGCCTTCGGCTTCGCAGAACACGTTCATCTCGCGGCCAATGCTGGTCGCCAGAGACATCACGTGAGCTTCACGCAGCGGATCGATTGGCGGGTTGGTGACCTGCGCAAACTGCTGGCGGAAGTAGTCATAAACAATACGCGGACGGCTGGAAAGCACGGCGAATGGCGTGTCATCGCCCATCGAGCCGACGGCTTCCTGACCGTTCTCACCCAGTACGCGGATGATCTGATCGAGTTCTTCGCTGCTGTAGCCGAACTGTTTCTGGTAAGTTTCCAGTAAGGTGTCTTCCATCTGGCGGCTGCCGACCTGATCTTCCGGCAGGTCTTCGAACGGCACCAGACGCTGAACGTTTTTCTCCATCCATTGTTTATAGGGATGGCGGCCTTTCAGGTCGTTGTCGGTTTCCGCTGAGTGGTGGATCTTGCCGCTGCGGGTGTCGATGACCATTAGTTCGCCCGGTCCGACGCGGCCTTTTTCGACCACTTCGTCCGGCTGATAATCCCAGATCCCAACTTCAGATGCGCAGGTGATCAGCTTATCTTTGGTGATGACATAACGCGCAGGGCGCAGACCATTACGGTCGAGGTTACAGGCGGCATAACGGCCGTCTGACATCACGATACCGGCCGGACCGTCCCACGGCTCCATGTGCATGGAGTTGAAATCGAAGAACGCGCGCAGGTCGTCGTCCATATCCGGGTTCTGCTGCCAGGCTGGTGGAACCAGCAAACGCATGGCGCGCAGCAAATCCATCCCGCCTGCCAGGAACAGTTCTAGCATGTTATCCAGCGAACTGGAGTCAGAGCCGGTTTCGTTCACGAAAGGCGAAGCGTCTTGCAGGTCAGGGATCAGCGGCGTTTTGAATTTATACGCACGGGCACGCGCCCACTGGCGGTTACCGGTGATGGTGTTGATTTCGCCGTTGTGCGCCAGATAGCGGAAAGGCTGAGCCAGTTGCCAGCGCGGAACGGTGTTGGTAGAGAAACGCTGGTGGAACAGGCAGATTGCTGATTCCAGACGCAGGTCGGCCAGGTCTAAATAGAAGCGTGGCAGATCCGCAGGCATACACAGGCCTTTATAGATCGTGACCACGTTGGAGAAGCTGCACACATAGAAATCTTTATCCTGAATGCGTTTCTCAATGCGGCGGCGCGCCATATACAGGCGGCGCTCCATATCACGCGGACGCCATCCGGCAGGCGCGTTGACAAAAATTTGTTCGATACGAGGCAGGGAGGAAAGCGCGATTTCACCGAGTACGTCCGGATTGGTCGGGACGTCACGCCAGCCCACCACGGACAGCGTCTCGTTTTGCAATTCTTCTTCTACAATACGGCGGCTCGCTTCAGCTTCTTTTTCATCTTTGCTGAGGAACAGCATGCCCACGGCGTAGTTTTTCGCCAGGCGCCAGCCACGTTCTTCGGCAATCATGCGGAAGAAGCGGTCAGGTTTTTGCAGATGAAGGCCACAGCCGTCGCCGGTCTTGCCGTCAGCAAGGATCGCGCCACGGTGTTGCATACGGGCCAGTGCGTGAATTGCCGTACGCACGACCTTATGGCTAGGTTCGCCTTCTATATGGGCGATCAGGCCGAAACCACAGTTGTCCCTCTCTTGGGATTTATCGTACAACATAACGTGAACCTCCCCAGGCTCTGCGAGACTCTCACACCAATCGCGAGCGGTCTTATTCACAGAGTTTGTCCGCAATTTCGCGCACTCTTGCGGTGCGTTGATTGCCCGAACATCTCCGTCAAAGGCCTCTCGTGATGGTTCTCACAAGTGGTGGTTGACTTGTTTTAATGAGGGAGTCTTCAATTACTGCATAAATATGACGAGTTGCTCACTCGTCGAGATTGCTTCCAGCGGACTCCCAACTTAGCGAGAAAGCACCATCAGGTCAAATGGCGGATTAACTTATATTAAAAGTGATATAAAAGAGTTTAACCAATTGATATGTATAAATTAACTGGCGTTTTTAATGGCATAATATCGGTGTGGTAAAGCGTCCAAAGTGTGAGCTGACTCACTATAGGAAAAGCTTCAGATCTCCGCACCGTGCTGGCAGGTGCTTATTTACCAGTATTTTATACTGGAAAACTCTGCGGGCATGCGGTTTGTCACTGTTTTTAACCTGATAGTAATAATGTGTCTGAGCGGTCTTTGTAATAAGAATTATTCATATTGCTGCGAATGACTTTATTTGCAGTAATAATGAATAGTTATGCCTGCGCGAAAGGCGCCGAGAGGGAAAAAATTCGGAGGAGTAAAGGAAAAGATGTTAGCCACAGGGCATTTGGCAACTTTATCAGCCTGATAAAGCCGGCCGATATTAATAATAGCACCCTGCAAAATAGTCAATAACTCTGCCCTTATTTCCTGCATTGCACCATGACCAGCCCTTGTACGGTGCATCTCACAAACTTCATGCTCAATGATGACCCCGCCATCACGCAGGAGAGGTTTTGCGGTATGATTCAGGCGTCTTCATTTTAAGGGAACCGTTATGAAGCAAATCCGGGTTTTAGCGCAGTATTATGTCGATCTGATGGTCAAGCTGGGCTTAGTGAGATTCTCACTGCTGCTGGCGTCTGCGCTGGTGGTGCTGGCCATGATCGTCCAGATGGCAGTCACCATGCTCCTGCGCGGGCAGGTTGAAAGTATCGATGTCGTTCGTTCCATCTTCTTTGGTTTGCTGATTACGCCCTGGGCGGTGTACTTCCTGTCGGTGGTGGTCGAGCAGCTCGAAGAGTCGCGCCAGCGGTTAGCGCGCCTCGTCGATAAGCTGGAAGAAATGCGCCATCGCGACCTCGAACTGAATCAGCAACTCAAAGACAACATTACGCAGCTGAATCAGGAAATCGCCGATCGTGTGAAAGCGGAAGAAGCGCGTCTGGCCGTGGTCGATAAACTGAAACTGGAAATGCAGCACCGCGAACAGGCGCAGATCGAACTGAGCCAGCAATCTGCATTATTACGCTCTTTCCTCGATGCCTCTCCGGACTTGGTCTATTACCGTAACGAAGACAAAGAGTTCTCCGGCTGTAACCGCGCGATGGAATTGCTGACCGGCAAAAGTGAAAAACAACTGATCGGCCTGACACCTGACGATGTTTATACCCCGGACATCGCCGAGAAAGTGGTTGAAACCGACGAGAAAGTATTCCGCCATAACGTTTCCCTGACTTACGAACAATGGTTGGTATACCCGGACGGGCGCAAAGCCTGCTTTGAACTGCGTAAAGTGCCGTTCTATGACCGGATTGGTAAACGACATGGTCTGATGGGCTTCGGGCGCGATATTACCGAGCGTAAGCGTTATCAGGACGCGTTAGAGAATGCCAGCCGGGAGAAAACCACCTTTATCTCCACCATCAGCCATGAGCTGCGCACGCCGCTTAACGGCATTGTCGGGCTGAGCCGTATTCTGCTCGATACTGAGCTGGATAAAGAACAGCATAGCTATCTGAAAACCATTCACGTCAGCGCGATCACGCTCGGCAATATCTTTAACGACATTATCGAAATGGACAAAATCGAGCGCCGCAAAGTGCAGCTTGATAATCAGCCGGTCGATTTCACTGAATTCCTGTCAGACCTGGAAAACCTCTCCGGCCTGTTGGCACAGCCGAAAGGGCTGAAATTCGTGATGGAACCGGATCTGCCGCTGCCGCGCAGCATCACCACCGACGGCACGCGCTTGCGCCAGATCCTGTGGAATCTGATCGGCAATGCCGTCAAATTCACCCGTGAAGGCGAAATTGTCCTGAGTGTGCATTACGAGCCGAACGATATGCTGCGTTTTGTGGTGTGCGATTCCGGAATGGGGATCCCGCAGGACGAGCAGGACAAAATCTTCGCCATGTACTATCAGGTGAAAGACCAGAATGGCGGAAAACCCGCGACCGGTACGGGTATTGGTCTGGCGGTATCAAAACGTCTGGCACAGACGATGGGCGGCGACATTACTGTCAGCAGCGTGCCGGGGCAGGGTTCCTGCTTCACGCTCACCGTGCGTGCGCCTAAGCTGGATGCGCCTGACGAACAGGTGGACGAAGAAGAAGAAATGCCACTGCCTGCGCTGCATGTGCTGCTGGTGGAAGATATCGAGCTGAACGTCATCGTGGCACGCTCGGTACTGGAGAAACTGGGCAACAGCGTCGAAGTGGCCATGAACGGTCATGACGCACTGGAGATGTTTGATCCTGACGAGTTTGATCTGGTGTTGCTGGATATCCAGTTGCCGGACATGACCGGTCTGGATATCGCCCGCAAGTTACGCACGGATTACGCCGGTAAGCACCTGCCGCCGCTGATTGCCCTGACGGCCAACGTGCTGAAAGACAAAAAAGAATATCTTGATGCGGGAATGGACGACGTGCTGAGCAAGCCGCTGTCCGTTTCCGCGCTGACTGCGATGATCCAGCAGTTCTGGGATCATCAGCCTGAAGTTTCCGTTTCTGAAAAGGAGCCTGTAGTGATGAAAGACAGTGAATCGTTGCTTGATACCGCCATGCTTGAGCAGTACATCGATCTGGTTGGCGCGAAACTGATTTATCAGAGTGCAGACATGTTTGAAAAGATGATGCCGGGTTATCTGGCGGTGCTTGATTCGAATATGACGGCGCGTGACCAAAAAGGCATTGCAGAAGAAGGGCACAAAATCAAAGGCGCTGCAGGTTCCGTCGGGCTGAAGCATTTGCAGCAACTGGCGCAACAGATCCAGACCCCGACACTGCCGGCATGGTGGGACAACGTTCAGGAATGGATTGATGAGCTGAAGGCCGAATGGCGTAATGACATCAAAGTTTTACGCGACTGGACGGCAAACGCTGAAAAAAAATAACCCCAGCCGAGGCCGGGGTGCGCGAATACTGCGCCAACACCAGGGAAAGAGGTAACCCACGATAGTTTTTAGGGTTCGGATTTCGCAGGTCTTGGAATTCAGTCTTAAAGTCTAATACATCCTGTAGCAATCAACATAACAAATATAAGCAGAACTGTTACAACATTCATTAAAAACTGTGATGTAGATTAGTCTTTGTCTATACAAAACATCAAGCCTTTATCGCAGGATTTTTGACAGAATACAAATGAAGCATGTTGATGTTGTATTGGCGACATGCAGTTTTGCTTATAGAAGTGAACAATCATCGGCTGTTTAGCCAGTAGTTTTGTCACACCTGCGGCTATGAAACCGGTTCTATAAAATGCAAAATCACTGGCAAGTTACTGTAATTCATCGTTTATGCATGATTTTTAGCAAAATGGCCTTTCAGGGGCTAAAAGAACGCTAAAATTTATTTTAAATGAAAAAATTTCACTTAGGTGAGTGCGCTTTTTGTCTGACAAAAAGATGCACACGCGGCTGATTTTTTATGGATTACAGGCGCAGGATTTGACTTAGGAGGTCGCTTGCAACGGAATAATCGATGAGAATTTATTCACTTTTGCAAGCGGAATTCATAAATATCTCTTACGTATTGAATGTGGGTTTATTCACAAGTATTTTACCTTTTCGCTTAAAAACTCACCGACATGAAAAAAGTTAGAATTTCAGGTCGTTTGCCGGAACTCCTTGATGATAGTGGGTAAATAGGATTTTTCCGCTCTGAATGTAAGCAAAAGTTTCATTCATATTGCTCAATTGTTAGCAGTGTTGCTGTACATTTCGCTAGCCTGATCTTGCAGGTTATTATTGAGATTGATTAGATGGTCGGATGTGTTGTGGAAAACGCTAAATGAATAAAATTACTCGAAAGGGTCTCCTGCACAAGCCAGTAATGTGGCTGAAACGTGCGCTGATACTGTTACTCTGCTTATGGGTAGCGGGCATTCTTCTTTTTTCATTTCTACCGGTACCTTTCTCCGCAGTCATGGTGGAACGGCAGGTTTCAGCCTGGCTGACCGGTGATTTTGGCTATGTCGCACATTCAGACTGGGTCCCGATGAGTGAAATTTCCTCACCAATGGCGCTCGCGGTAATGGCCGCTGAAGATCAGAAATTCCCGGAGCATTGGGGTTTCGATGTGGATGCAATCCAGTCCGTTCTGGATAAAGATGGCGGCAAGATGCGCGGTGCCTCGACATTATCTCAGCAAACTGCCAAGAATCTGTTCCTTTGGGACGGGCGCAGCTGGGTGAGAAAAGGGCTGGAAGCGGGTCTGACCGTCGGAATCGAAACGGTTTGGACCAAACGCCGCATTCTGACGGTATATCTGAATATCGTGGAGTTTGGTGACGGTGTATTTGGTGTGGAACAGGCTTCACAGCATTTCTTCCACAAACCGGCCAGTCGCCTGACGGCTTCTCAGGCGGCATTGCTGGCAGCGGTATTGCCTAATCCGCATCTGTTCAAGGTAAATGCCCCTTCCGCTTATGTACTGCGTCGCCAGCAATGGATACTTCGCCAGATGAGTCAGCTTGGCGGCGAGACTTTCCTGCAGGAACATAAACTGCATTAACGGCTGACGTTTTTGCGAAATAAAAAAGGACAGCCCGTGAGCTGTCCTTTTTCGTTGTAGCTGGCTGAATCTTAATTATTTAACGTAAGTGAACGCCGTTGTGACGTGTTTAACGCCGCTGACGCCAGCCGCAACGCCAGCCGCCGATTTACCTTCTTCCTGAGTAACCAGACCCAGCAGGAAGACTTCACCGTTTTCAGTGGTGACTTTCACGTTAGAGGATTTCACCGAATCGCTGGTCAGTAACTGAGAGCGGACTTTGGTAGTGATCCATGTATCCGTTGACGCGGTGCCCATGCTGACGGGCTTGCCTGTACGGATTTCGTTATAAACTTCTGTCGCACCGTCTACACCCACTGCAATCTGTTTGGCGCGGGCGGCCATGTCAGGTGTGGGTGTCTGACCGGTCAGCAGGACTTTACCCTGGTAGGCAGTCGCCACAATCCGGGCTTCATCTTTCAGTTGTTTATCTTTGCTGATCGCATTGGAAACACGGGCTTCCAGAGTGCTGTCATCAACCTGAGTACCCACGGTACGCGGGTCAGTGGTCGTTTTAGTGGCCACGCCGGCCACGCCAACCACAGCTGCTGCAACACAGCCTTGTAAAAGAAGGGCGCTTAACAATACAGCAAAGAGAGGACTCGCCTTCATTGGATCTCCTTAATCGTCCTGGTGTGGGAACAGCGTATTATCTATCAGGTCACAGAGGCAGTTTACTGTGAGCATATGCATTTCCTGAATACGGGCGCTGCGATGAGAGGGAATACGAATCTCAACATCGTGAGGCCCCAGTAAACCCGCCAGTTCACCGCCGTCATAACCCGTCAAAGCGACAATCGTCATATCGCGGGTTACCGCTGCTTCAACGGCTTTGACAATATCACGGCTGTTGCCGCGGGTCGAAATAGCCAGCAGAACATCACCCGCCTGACCTAAGGCGCGTACCTGTTTGGCATAGATTTCTTCATGCAGGCGATCGTTCGCAATCGCGGTCAGCACAATGTTATCTGCACATAGTGAGATTGCAGGAAGGCTCGGACGTTCAGTTTCAAAACGATTAATCAGACTGGCGGAAAAATGCTGAGCATTCGCCGCAGAAGTGCCGTTGCCGCAGCACAGAATCTTATTGCCGTTGAGCAGCGATTGCACCAGCGTCATCGCGGCGCGGGAAATCGCGTCAGGCAAGGCTTCCGCCGCGGCAATCTGAGTTTGGATACTTTCTGTAAAGCAGACTTTGATTCTATCCAGCACGGGTTTTCGTCCAGTCAGTCGTCGTAATATTTATTCCGCATTGAATGCATCACGCAGCCATTCTATCTGGCTGCCGGTGATGGCTAATACATCAAAACGGCAAGATGATGTGTCAAAGCTTGCATTCTTTCCTGCAAGCCAGAAAGACGCCGCGCGTAACAGGCGCTGCTGTTTTTGAACGGTCACGCTGGCCGCCGCACCGCCAAAATCAGCGTTACGCCGGTAGCGGACTTCTACAAACACCCAGGTTTGCTGGTCACGCATGATCAGGTCAATTTCACCTGCGCGGCAGGCCACGTTGGCGGCCACGAAGATTAACCCGGCTCTTTCAAGATAACGACGGGCAAAGGCTTCGTACTTATCGCCACATGCCCGCGTCTTCGATAAAAAATGGTTCATCAGTACGTCCTTGTACCTGTCATGGCTGAGCATTTCTGTCTCAGCGTCGCGGTCGGGTTTCTCTTATGAAGAAACCGGCACCAGTGAACCCTGGCGGTACTGCAGCCATGGCAGTTTGCGATGAATAACGCAATTCTCATTGGCGCTCAGGTCACCGGTGCTGCCGGAAACCTGGAAGCCAGGTAATGTGCGCATTTGCGAGAAGTGATTTGCCAGACTCCAGGCATCAATCCCCATCGCGTACAGGCGAACCAGCGAGTAGTCGTTACCGAATTTCGCAGTAGCCTGCTGCATCAGAGCCGGGTTACCGCCTGCCAGCAATGGAATATCGCTGAACTGCACGCCTTCCATTTCCAGACGATAGTCCGGGCCAGCACCTGCCTGATAGCTGCGGGAACTCGCGTAAACGGAAGGATGGACGCGACCATTTACGGCCAGATCCAGCATCGGTTTAATCAGCGTCAGTTCACTCTGCGTTGCCACAACGTAAACGGAATCCACTGCACCGCCGGAGCTGCCCTGCGTAATCTGCGCATCGGTCGGCGGAGCCGGAATGGTGATCCCACCAATAGTGACGCCCTGCGCTTGTGCCGGTGCGGCAGCATCGGTGGCAATAACCGGTGTACCGGTCAGACGGATACCGCTGCCAATAGAAGAACGTAATTCACCGGCTGAGCCGAGACCTTGTTTCAGCACGGTCTGGCCGCCCAGTTTTTGCCATTCGTTAGCAAAAGCCTGTGCGATACGGTCACCGAAGTTGCCACGTGGCACCAGCAACAGCGGCATACGTTTTTGTTCAGCCCACATGTGGCGCGCGGCATCTTGCGCTTCGTCTTCCGGCGAGAGCGCAAAGTAACAGATATTCGGGCTGTTTTTCTCAGTTTCTGGCTGATTGAGTGCTAAAACATTCAGCGGAGTCTGATCTGAGGAGAGTTCGTTGACCTGATCTTTGAGCAGCGGGCCGACAACCAGCGTGGCACCGTCCTGCTGAGCCTGTGTCAGAAGCGCAGCCAGAGGCTGACCGTTGGTGTCATACACTTTCACCTGCGCATTGCTGCTGGCGACAGACGCTGTCACTGGCGCTGCCGCAGGCTGTGCCTGAGCGGGATCGGTTTGCGGCTGGCTGGCATCCGGAGCGGAAGTACTCACCGCCGCGTTCGGATCTGCCGGGGGCTGCGTTTGTGCATTCGGATCAGCAGGTGCCGCTTGCGCAACTGGCTGGCTCAGCTGACCGTTCATAGCCGCGTTGAAACCTTGCGAAATCGCATTCCCGTAAACCTGCGCCGGGCCGCTCATCGGCAGGAATAGCGCAATTCTGCCGGTAGAAGCAGGCTGGAAGCTCAGCACATTATTCAGCTGCGTCGGCAGGGTTTTCGCTGCCGGATTCACCGGATAACGGCGCTGCCAGTCTTTAATTCCGGCTTTGAGCAGATCAGGATCCTGCTTGTTGCTCTGCCAGACACTCAGTAAATCCAGCCATCCCTGCAAGGTATTTTCATCGGCATTAATCACAATGCTGTTGACGTCCTGTGCGGACATTTGCGTCAGCGCGGTCCAGGTCTGGTCAATGTTGTCCTGATGCAGTTTGCCCTGCAACAGTGGCTCCTGAGCGATATATGCGCGGATCAGCCCGAGACTGGTGCGTCCCTGACTGGCATCGATTTGCGCCTGATAGTAACGCGCTTTCTGATCGTTGCTCAGATTGGTCGGGTCTATCTGGCTCAGGCTGGTGGCCGCGGCCTGATAGTTTTTCTGCGCGACCTGCACTTCCGCGCTGGTCAGTTGCTGCTCGAGAGTTTGTGCGGCGGTCAGATTTTGCGGCACTTTGGCCAGTTGTTCCGCCGCCTGAGGCACTTTGCCTTCACGTATCAGGGCACGCACTGCAAGCAATTGCCAGTCAGCCTTGTTATCATCACCGCTTTGCTGTGCCTGCTGCAGATAATAGTCAGAGCTGCCGGACGCTGCACCCTGGACACTTTCTGTCGGTGCCTGTGGTGCCTGACCGGAACAGCTGGCAAGAAGCATAGCCACGATAATGGCAGGGAGTAAACGTCCCGAACGGGTACGAAAGGTCATTGAGGAAGGCATTCAGTTTCCAGTGATGTTTTTTCAAGATGCTCAATATTAAATCGGCAATCCGGATGAAACAATGAATCAAGACGATCAAGCAGATATTTCTGCCTCAACGCTGTATATCGTACCGACGCCAATTGGCAATTTAGGGGATATTACCCAACGCGCGCTGGCCGTACTGAACAGTGTAGATTTGATTGCCGCAGAAGACACCCGCCACACCGGATTGCTGCTGCACCATTTCGCGATCACCGCCAAAATGTTCCCGCTGCATGATCATAATGAACAGCAGAAAGCCGAGCATTTACTGGCGAAATTGCAGGAAGGACAGACCATCGCGCTGGTATCCGATGCCGGTACGCCGCTGATCAATGACCCCGGCTATCACCTGGTACGTCGTTGTCGTGAGGCCGGTATTCGCGTGGTCCCATTACCGGGTGCCTGTGCGGCGATCACCGCACTTTGTGCCGCAGGTTTGCCTTCCGACCGTTTCTGTTACGAAGGATTTCTGCCGGCCAAAACCAAATCACGTAAAGATACGTTGCAGGCGTTAATCGAAGAACCGCGCACGCTGATTTTCTACGAGTCGACTCACCGCCTGATCGACAGCTTACAGGATATGGTCGAAGTTTGGGGGCCGCAACGTTATGTGGTGCTGGCGCGCGAGCTGACCAAAACCTGGGAAAATATTCACGGCGCGCCGGTGGGCGAACTGCTGGCCTGGGTGCAGGAAGTGGAAACACGCCGGCGTGGTGAAATGGTGCTGATTGTTGAAGGCCATAAAATTGATACCGAAGCCTTACCGGCAGAAGCCCTGCGTACTCTGGCGTTGTTGCAAAAAGAACTGCCACTGAAAAAAGCCGCCGCGCTGGCCGCGGAAATCCACGGCGTGAAAAAGAATGCGTTGTATAAATACGCGCTTGATGAGCAAGAGGGTGACAAATAGGGCGTAATACCCTATTATCCGCCGCGGAGTTGACCAGACAGTCGCCGCTTCGTTGCCGTCCCTTTCGGGGGAGACAGATGGAGGGGAGGAAAGTCCGGGCTCCATAGGGCAGGGTGCCAGGTAACGCCTGGGAAGCGCGAGCTTACGACAAGTGCAACAGAGAGCAAACCGCCGATGGCCCGCGCAAGCGGGATCAGGTAAGGGTGAAAGGGTGCGGTAAGAGCGCACCGCGCGGCTGGCAACAGTTCGTGGCATGGTAAACTCCACCCGGAGCAAGGCCAAATAGGGGTTCACATGGTACGGCCCGTACTGAACCCGGGTAGGCTGCTTGAGCCAGTGAGCGATTGCTGGCCTAGACGAATGACTGTCCACGACAGAACCCGGCTTAACGGTCAACTCCAACTTCTATATAAAACAATACGTTGATGTATCTCAAGTGCCCAGAAGCAAAAATGGGATACAGAATGGGATACATCAACGGTTGTAACATCCCCCACACACTCCGCCGTAACGACATTTTCTATGTCTATTTCCGCCTTCCTGATAAACATTTTTTTCGCTGTTCGATAGGAACCGATAGCCCTCGTCGCTGTAGCCTTATTATTTCCCGCCTTATGCCGTACATATCGCTGTTTAGACTTGGTAAGATAGGGCGTGAACAATTTCTCAGGGTTCTTAGAACAATGAAAAAGCTAACCTCTCAAGATATTGATTTGTTTGTTGCAACTATGAATGCTGAAATCTTGGACTATGTTGAGGCTATACCGGCTGATGCACGTCTTGAGGTGCTGGAAGGGGAAACGACGCCGACGCCAGTTCCGATGAAACAGGGATCCGCTTCATTCTTCAAGAACTACTATGAGAATGCTTTCTTTAACGGCGGCGAGTCCGCGACGGAAACCTACTTCAATAAAGCCTTGGCGACGGTCTTTGACATCGCCGGTATGGAGAAACCGATCGCGGACGCCGCGTCAAAATACAGCGTCCTTCTCCATCAATCTCAGGAAGCTCAACTCGCTTTTCTCGATAGGGATATCTCCGGCTATCGGCAGATTCTAAGCGCCATGAAACCAGTTGCCGCGCCTGTTACGCCAGCCGCTTCCGCCCCAGCGTACAGTGAACCAGAAACGCCCGCATTGACGTTAGCGCAAGCGGTAGAGGGATTCTTGAAGTTTAAATCTGACTGGAAACCCAAGATTCGTCAGAACAACGAAAAATATTTGGAAATCATTAAAGAAGTGCTGGGGGCTGATACGTCAGTAACGAAGATTACGCGGCGTGATATCAAAAACCTCCTTGAAGTCGTGGAAGGGCTACCACTACAAAACAAGACCGCCTATAAGGGGAAAACCGCGAGAGAGCTTATCGAGCTTGATGATATCCCCGAGGATGACCTGATCTCGTCCAAAACAGTTAAAGATTATCTGAAACTTTGTCAGGGGCTGTTTTCTACTTACCTAACCGGTTATCAGGATGTACTTCCCGCTTCACCGACTAACAATGTTCGTTATGAGGCGAACAGCACCCGTTATGGCGACTATAGCCTGACGGAAATGAGTAGGTTGGTGACGCATTTTATGACGTTAGATGGCTGGAAAAAGTGGTCGTTACTTCTGCTGGCCTACACCGGCGCACGTCGGAGTGAGATTATTTCTTTGACGGTTGGGGATGTTCGGTTAGACGAAGATTCAAATCGCCATTACATAATGATTGGGCAAAGCAAAACTGATGCCGGAATCCGGCGAGTGCCTTTGTCCGAGCATATTTTGGGTATGGGATTTCTGGCCTTTCTGGAAGGCCGGGGGAAGGAAGAAAAAATCTTCCCCGAAATCACCTACGCTAACCAACTGTCCAAAGTTTTTCATGGCATCCGTGATGATTTGGAAATTCCGTACCTGAACGATTTTAAAGAGCGCCGGGTGATCCATTCTCTGAGGCATACATTCATTACAGCAGCCAGTAAAAAGCATATTACGCAGCTCGTTCAGCGATTCGTCGGTCATGAACTATCAAACATAGGACAGACGCAAAATTATACTCACCTGAACAGCTTTACCGTGACTGACCTGCTTCCTATCGCCGACTCCATCAACTGGCAATAAATGCGAGTGTTTTAATGCACAAAAACAACATTAATGCAAATGAAAAAATTCTCATTTTGTGCCTTTTGTGATAAAATCATTGTGGGCCAATAAATTAGACAAAATAGAGGACACCTTGAATGTAACATCACCGCCAGCCGCTTTCGCACCTCCAACTGACGCCGAACGTCTTAAGCTGGCAACAGTTTTAAATTCCGTTGACCTACGTACAACGACCCTGCGAATTAACGTTCTCCACTATCTGAATATCGCAGATGTGCCGGTAACAGCAGAAGCAGTCAGCCGCTTCGTGGACCTTCCCCTTTCAACGGCATATAGAACTCTCACCGCGCTTGAGATTAACCGTCTGGCAGGCGTGACCTTCGAACGCGGACATGTAACGCGTTGGTTCCGGTTCCTCCCGGAGACACCACAACACTGTCCGGCATGTGGGCAGAGCTTCTATACAGAGTACGCATAAGCCGTACACACAAACACCGATGAGATGACCGCATATTACGGTTGCAAAAAATGACGCTCACCAGAGAGCGCCAGAGGCCTGCTATGGCCCTTACTCACCAATTCCAGAGGATTACACAATGACAAAGAAGACAGCACACAGCGCCGCTGAGGGCGATCTAAAGGCATTCCTGAGCGAGGCCGCCGAAAGATTCCAACCTGACGCCAACGTACTGGCAGCGCGGATTGATACCGCCGTCAAACGGCATACAGCTACCAGCACCACACAGCGTTTAAATGCTCCCGCTCCGCTGGCTATCCAACAACTCCAGGAGAGGATTCTGGAAGGGTGGCGATATGACATCGGAATCCCTCAGTCGGTCTATCTCGCTGGTAGCTCGGGGAATATGGCAATCACGCTGTGCAAACCAGAATCGCTGGTGAAGCAGGAGATTGCCGACCTGAAAAGACAGGTTGAGGATGCATATCACGACGAGCTGGCAAACGCGATGGAACGCGAAGTCGACAAACTGGTACAAGACGCAGCCAACGAGACACAGCGCCTTGCTGAGGAAGCCGCAGCCACAGAACAGGACGCTATGCGAAAGCTCCTCCGCGATATGCTCCTGACTGGAGCGATTGTATGAGCGAGACCAAAAGCGGGCCACCAGCGCCCGCATATATCGACCCAGAAGCTCTGGAACGTGCAATAGCCGCAGCTCGTAAAATCAGGGAAGCCAACCCGGAAAAGTACAAATCCGTTCCAGCCTCACCGAAACTTTTCTGAGTGAAGAATCTGGCAATTTGTACGACTCCGCGCCAGCAGTGGCGCGGCATGGAGATTCTTTAAGAACACAGTAACCGTACTGGTTCTTATTAATACCTGTAGTACCCACCATCAACTGGAGGAACATTGAACCATGCAGTAACCAGCCATTACGACAATGGCAGATACCACCTTATTAACTCAGCTAACTACACCTTCGACGACAACACGTATAGCCTGAACTTCAAACCTGACAGCAAACGCCATGCGCCGATCCGTCAGGAGATAATCGACAGCTTCATTACCCAGCTCTGCGCGATGCAGTCCCATTACAGCAAAATATTCGCCTTCCGGTTCGACCTGTCAGTACCGGTAGGAATGTCCGTCTCAGAGAGTAACAGGCTAATCAGCGACCTGTTTACCCGGTTGCGTGGCAAGTTCACCGCCAAACGCTGGAGTGGGCAGCCGATTAAGAAATTTGCATATGGCTGGGTTCGTGAACTGGAGAAGGCCAAACAGGTTCATTACCACTGCTGGATCGCCTTGCCCCGCTTTCAGGTCAGAGTTGCTGGATTCGGCAACGAGGGCGTATACGGGCTGATAAGCATGTTCTGGAGTGAACTGACAGCCCAAGCTGGTCGCGCCCACCTATGTGATGGCTCATACACCATCAACCGGGATGACCACTCATCGCTGGTGGAACTGGTTGAGCGTGTCTCCTACCTCGCTAAAGCGCGTGGAAAATATTCTACCGGGGACGGGCAGCGTATGTTTTCTGCATCAAAGTTGAAAATACTGACCGCTGCTTAACCGGGTTCGCCTCTACCGGGCAATCCATACGCACAAGAAAAATATCTGGGTCATTTCCCATGACAAATTTGTCTCCAGCAGGCGCACCAACGCCCACAGCGATCCACACGCCGCCGGTTTTCTCACATTAAACAGGCAATAAAAATCCCCGCACATGGCGAGGATCTCAATACGCCCGACCGTCTTAGGTCGGTGCTTTGGATTGTGGACGGCGGATTAGCCAGTGATAGCGGTATCTTTTAGACTCTTGCTCACTTTGGCAACCGTCGCACGGGAACAGTTCACCGTTTCCATGATATCACTGTACGACATACCCGCTTTCAGCAGTCTGGCGATCTTCTCGTTGCGCTGGGCGTCTTCCGGGCGACCTTTGTATTTGCCAGCCTCCTTCGCCTTGCTGATTCCTTGCTCCTGACGGCGTTTACGGTCGGTGTAGTCCTTACGTGCAATGGCGGCGAGCATATCCAACATCATCCCGTTCAATGCTTCCAGCATACGGTTAGTAAACTCATCGCCGGACTGGATTAGCTGGTGGCTGGTAGGTAAGTCTAACGCTACAACCCTGATCCCCTTGTTGCTGATGGTCTGCCGCAATACCTGCCAGTCGTCCGTCTTTAAGCGGCTCAGGCGGTCTACCTGCTCCACAAGCAATACGTCATCCTTCTGTGCGATATCCAGCAACCGGAACAACTCAGGGCGCTGCAAAGACGCTCCCGACTCGTTCTCTGTGAAATAGGTGGCGATGGTCATACCCTTAGAATGAGCGAACTCATCAAGCTGCTCTCTGGCGCGTGATGCGTTCTGCTCTTTAGTCGAGGCTCTGAGGTAAGCATAAACACGTGATGTCATGGCGGTGTCCCTTATTAGTCTGTTTTTAGTGGTTCAATAATAACAGTCTATTAAGAGTGGTTCAATAAGTGTTTTTCCCGGCCTGACTGGTTCAATAAACCAGTGCCTATTTAGGTATACCCAAACGATACTTGGTTGGATGACTGAGACTGGCATATAATTACAGATACGGGTTTACGATCGCTGATACCGGTCATGAAGTCGTTAAATTCATTTAGGCCTTCCTCGATTGCCATCAGATGTTCTGCTGTACATCTATTCTGGTTTCCTCCATTTAAAATCTCTCATTATTGTTTTTAATCGATAATCCTCTGCTAATGTTGGTTCTGCATCAGAATGGAGGTGTCAGTCTACTGCGGCAATTCCGACAATTTAGCTTTCAGGAAATTGCAAAACGCACTGCATGTAACCAACATAAACTTGGCGTCTGCATAAGAGGGGGGCTCTGACTCATCCGTTAACGCATGGCGAATACCGCCACTGTCGCTGGTATAACCATATAACTGTAGAAAGGCGCGCTTTAAAGCGGGATGAAAAGAGCATGTTTTTTCGAGTTCTGTTAGTGCATCACTGAACTTTTTCGTGTTGGTGCCAGCTAACGTGTTGCATAAACTTTCTACTGCGGAAATGGATTCTTTAATCGAATTACGATAATCAGGAGATCTGCGGTCAGATAGCAACGATAATGCTCTCTGGAAATGGGATTTTACAGAGTTCCCGTTTTCTTCAAGGGCTGTCTCTATTGCGTTAATCTCATTATCATCACTGACAGCAACAAATTTAGAGCCAACAAATCTATAAGCTGAATTTTCACGTTCAAGCATATGATTAAGAAATTTGTCCGCTTTACTTCTTACGTTATCCGTTAAGTTGAATTCATTAAATATAAATTCTACAAAATCATATGCTTTCCACCACTTTGTTGAACTGCTCAAAAAAAACTTACGACAGACTGAGAATGCACAATCATCCGTCAAGGTTTCTAAGTAATCGTAAGAAAAAAATCGTGGGCATCCATCAAGGGGTAACTTAAAAAAAGTAAACCAAATTCTTCTTGCAACACTATCTAACTGAGAATTAGTTTCGTGATTATTTTCATCCCAGAAGCAAACCTGCAATACATTCCACAGTCCATTGCGTAACTCTTCATCCATCGACTCCAGTTGAATGGCTTTCACTAAAGGGGTGATTCCCATTCTTTGAGAAAACAAGGTCATCTTTCTTCCTCATGCCATTACCAGTAAGTGTGAATAATGATTGGAATTTCTATTGATGTCCATAATTTGAATGGTAAAAGTACCATCCATCCTTGTGAATATGCTGGACTTGTTCAAACCTACGGAATTACCTCGAATAGAATCTTAAAAGTGCCGAAAGGCCAACAAAAGATAAGTGTAATAATAAATCAATTAATTGATTAATAAGTAGATTCTTTAGAATCATGGCAAAAGAACCAGCTCTTAGAGGGCTATCGGTTAAGTACCGCAACCCATGAGCCAGAGGCGTAATCACAAGCAGGATATTTTTCCATCAACCGGTTGCATCTTGATGGGGTATCAATAATCCAGTTCCAGGGGAAACATCCCTCCCGCTATATGCCCCATGTGATCAGTAGTTAGGTTATAGCTGTCCTATAATCACCTTCTTGCATCGATTCAGCAGTTAATTCCCATTATTAAATTAAACCACTGGTTTTTTGAACATATAGCAAAATTCCGCCTAAAAAGACCTGTAATCGTTTATCGCAGTTATCCTGGCTATCATGTCAAGAATAGTAAAAAACCCCGGAGAATCGATTTGACGACCTTGTGGGGCATAAAATAGGCGTAATCAGTAGAATTTAGATGTGTAATGAAGGGGGGCGTGGTAGCATTAAGTTTCTGGTGATCATGGATCCCAGAAACGAAAAAGCAGCTATCAGGTAAATGGCCTTGGAACCGACACCCGATAGCTGCTCATGCTCCAGTTCAGAGACTGAAGCGGCTCAACCAAATATTTGCAGATCTGGTTAAGCCGTGCGTAACATTACGGCTAATTGACGCAGATTTCCAGAAGATTTTGCGTTATATCAAACCTTGCTTACGTCTCTGCTCTGGTTTTATCCGTTATGAAATGGAGTAAACCATTATGACAGCGAAAGATTTTAACCAGCGTAAGGTCACTGACGATTACGCACCCGATCAAGCCCGCCAAAAACTAACTTCCTTCTTCGAAAACCATCCAGTTGCCTTGGAAACAGTGCAAACCCTGAATCGCACGCAAGCGTGTGTTCTTGCTGCACTCTTGGATGATAAATCGATTACAACATCAGGCTACACCATCCCTGCGGATTACGGTGTAAAGCGTGCTTCTGCGGTAATCCACGCATTAGATAAGGAATATTCATTTCCGATATCGAGTCGTCGTGTCGAAACAGAATCAGATGTTGGCAATCGAACTAAACAGTCACTATTCTTCATTACCCGAGAAGACCAAGAACGATTGAAAGTCGAGCCAGAAGTAGTATTCAAAGAACGTCATGATAGTGCCTGCCGTAAGAAGGAAAGCCAGGCGCAGAAAGAGATCAAACGCTTAGTGAAAGAGTACGGTGAAGATGGGGTTCGCGAGCTTCTTGAGCGCACGGCGAATGATGAAGCCGGCCCAGATTCCAATGCGGGTTAATTAACGCAGCCAGAACATAGTCGGAGCTTCGGCTCCGGCTACATCTAAGATACTATATAAATAGATTAAGACCTGAACTACCTGCCACTCAGGCAACACCAGATATTTGAAAATTACAGCGAGGAATTCTCGTTGTCCCCCCAGTATTGTCAGACAGCGGTGAGAACACACCAGCGTGAAAAATAGCCTGCTGAATATTTCCCGGTAAGTCAGTTACAGACGCAAAGGGGATGGCGGAACCCCTCCGGGGGCGGGATATGGGGTAGCGTAAGCCACTACCCCAGAGAACAATTTTAACGGAAGTCCTTCATGGTGAACCTGTGCGCGATATCCTCGGAACTGGTGTAAACCTCTGTTATCATCAATATTGCATTTTTGATGGAAAACTCCACATTGAAATCGACAATCCCCGATCCGTTCCATCGGTCAGAACTCTGTCCTGATTCAGTCCAGATCACATTATTGCCAGAGAGCTTGCAGTCGAATGAATATTGATTACCATCAGGCGGACGATGATAAGAGATTTTAAACACGCCTGCCGGATTAGCTTTTACAGTTTTGATCGTATTTACTTCACGCCCGAACATTCCGCTGATTGCAGCCTTACAAACCTGAGCAGCCGTAAAAGGTGCCGTTGAAGCCGGAGCCAGATTTACGGGAGCAGCGGTTTTGAGCCTGATTTCTCCCATTGAGGCCGAAGCGCTTTCCGTGGATGCATGATTGCTACCTGACGATTTATCATCAGTAAACGCGATCCACCCAGTCCATCCAATTACTGCCAGCAAAAAGACTCCTCTGAGCGGCGAAATATAAGGTTTTTTTACTCCGCAGGATGGGCATACCTTCGCGCTGCTCGAAATGCTATGCCCACATTCACGGCATTTTTTCATTGCCATATCCGGGCCTCAATCGTTGACTTCAACAGTCCAGCGACCGCCGCGATCCTTGATGGTGTACTCATACACATCATCGCAGAACACAGTAAAAGCGTTGCTAAAGTGGGCAGGATAGACTCCATTCACCTTGTTACATTGATAGTCTGCCGCCTGGATTAAGGCCTTCGCCTCTGCCTTCATTTCCGGCGAACCGTCATCTGCATACGCATTACCCGCCAACAATCCCAGCACAACCAGAAGTATTTTTTTCAAAGTCATCTCCTTGAACAAAATTGAAATAATAAAAAACCTAAGATTTATCTTAACCACGTTGATCAATTAATTCGATCTTAAAGGTCAGTATTTTCGATCGAACGAGGTGTAAACTCCGTGTATGAATTGTGAGCAGCGCAAAGTTACCTGAAAGGAGCAGATTGGAATGAAGCGGTTTTCTTTGGTTTTTTGCGCTTTATTGGCGTCATTCAGCGCCGTCGCCGGACGGATCACCATGAGTGCACCAGAGCAGTCAACGACGGAGAGCGGACAAACATTGTGTATCTACAGCAACTCGATCTACACGTTTACATACGTCACGAAGTCAAAGCATTGTCCGTACAGCAAGACGTTCGATACTGAGAACGCCGAGTAAATCAGGTGCGATTGGTTGATGCGTAGGCGGACTTTATCCGGGATACAAAGTGGGATACAGTACGTGATACATGACTAACGTGGCGCTTGATTGCACCAGTGTATTGTTAGAACGAGCCGACTTAACGGTCAACTCCCTCGTCAAAAGAAAGCCCGCGTAGCTAACACTACGCGGGCTTTCGCCTTTTCCGGTCATCATTCCAACTGCCGATGCGTTGGCTACTCTTACTCACCCGAATCACTTACTTCAGTAAGCTCATCGGGATTCATTCGTTTGCCGCCTTCCTGCAATCTGAATGATTCGGGGACGTTCTATACCGGCATATCAATCAGCAGCGCCCGTAATGGTGTAATGGCGGAAACGGTCAGGCTGTTTTCCTGATGAATGAATGCGCCATCGCCACAGGCCAGTTTTTGTAGCTCACGGCTGACCGTACCCTGCGCATCAATCTGTCCGTGAATCGATTGCAAATAGGCGCGCGGTCCACGTACTGACAGCGTGATTTGCTCACCTGCTCCTAAATCCAGATGATGGATCCACACGTTTTGCCGCAACTGCAGGCTGCCATTTTCCCCGTCCGGTGACGCCAGCAGGAAATGCGGGGTGTCCGGCAGCGTCATTTTCTGCGTGAGTGGATTTTCGTGCTCGGGACAGGCATCCAGCCACAACTGCATCCGTGTCAGCGGCTGACTGGCGCTGGTGTTCAGTTCGCTGTAACTGACATTGGGCTGTGTTGATAATAATGCGGCTTCACCGGCCTGCGCCCGGATGCTGTTACCTGCGCTGTCGCGGTATTGTGCCGAACCGTGTAACACCAGATTCAGTACATCCACGCGCGGATAAGTGCGCGGCTGGAAACTGGCTCCCGGTGCCAGCACTTCCTGGTTCAGGACGCGCAGGGATGCATAACCCATCAGCTTGGGGTCAAAATAGTGGCCAAAGGAAAATGTATACCGTGCCTGGAGCCAGCCAAAGTCAGCGGTACCGCACTCTTTTGCCGTTCTGCTGGTGATCATGGCGGTCGCCTCTCTTAAAAATTTCGATGTATAAATGGTAAGCGTCTGGACGTGCGATTGTTAGCCAGTTAATCTGGTCGCTATATTCAAATTTCCTGAAAGAGAAGAGAATGGCTAAGGATCGCGCACTCACACTGGAAGCCTTGCGGGTCATGGATGCGATTGATCGCCGGGGCAGTTTTGCCGCTGCCGCCGACGAGCTGGGCCGCGTCCCGTCTGCACTGAGCTACACCATGCAGAAGCTGGAAGAAGAGCTGGACGTGGTGTTATTTGACCGCTCAGGTCATCGGACAAAATTCACCAACGTTGGCCGCATGTTGCTCGAACGCGGGCGGGTTTTGCTGGAAGCTGCCGATAAGCTGACCGTCGATGCCGAAGCCTTAGCGCGCGGCTGGGAAACGCACATTACCATCGTGTGTGAAGCCTTATCGCCTGCCGCACAGTTATTCCCGCTGATTGAGAAGCTGGCGCTGAAAGCCAATACGCAAGTTTCGCTGATAACCGAAGTGCTGGCCGGAGCGTGGGAGCGTCTGGAGCAGGGGCGTGCGGATATCGTCATTGCGCCCGATATGCATTTCCGGTCTTCTACCGAAATTAACAGCCGCAAGCTGTACAAACTGGTCAGTGTGTATGTGGCCGCACCGGATCATCCGATCCACCAGGAAGCCGAACCGTTATCCGACGTCAGCCGGGTAAAATATCGCGGCATTGCCGTGGCCGATACCGCCCGTGAACGCCCGGTGCTTACCGTTCAGTTGCTGGATAAACAACAGCGCCTGACTGTGAGTACGATTGAAGAAAAACGCAAGGCGCTGCTGGCAGGATTAGGCGTGGCGACGATGCCTTATCCGATGGTCGAGAAAGACATCGAGGAAGGGCGTCTGCGGGTGGTCAGCGCGGAATATAACCGCGAGACGGATATCATCATGGCGTGGCGTCGTGACAGCATGGGCGAGGCGAAAGCCTGGTTCCTGCGCGAAATTCCAAAGCTGCTGGCTACGCGCGAACCGAAGTAATTTATGACGCCTTCCCTTTTTACCTGGGGAAGGCGTGAAACCGATTAGAAACGCGTATCGCGGCCGTGCTCAGACTCTAAATCCTGTGCCGGTCCGGTCGAAATAATCCCGTAAGGATTGATGGTCGCGTGGCTGCGGTAATAGTGATTACGGATATGGGCAAAATCCACCGTGTCACGAATGCCCGGCATCTGGTAGATATCGCGCAGGAAACCGTACAGATTCGGGTAATCGCTGATGCGGTGACGGTCGCACTTGAAGTGCGTGACGTACACCGGATCAAACCGCACCAGCGTAGTCCACAGACGCAGATCGGCTTCGGTCAGCTGGTTACCCGTCAGATAACGGTGCTTGCTCAGCAGTTCCTCGGCACGGTCCAGCGCCGCGAAAACACCGTCAACCGCTTCATCATAAGCGCCCTGAGACGTGGCAAAACCAGCCTTATAAACGCCATTGTTGATCTGCGGATACACCCACTCATTAACCTCATCAATCGCCGGACGTAATGACGGCGGATAATAATCCCCGGCTTTTGCACCCACGGCATCAAACGCGCTGTTAAACATGCGGATGATATCGGCGGACTCATTGCTGACGATGGTTTGCTGTTTTTTATCCCACAGAATAGGCACGGTGACGCGGCCGGTGTAATCGTACTGCGCCCGCAGATAGATTTCATACGCGTAATTGAAATGATACAAATCGTCGCCGGTTGCCGCCGGGAAATCAGTACCGAAAGTCCAGCCATGCTCGAGCATCAGCGGATGAACGACAGAAACCGGAATGATATCTTCCAGTCCTTTCAGCGTACGCATCAACAATGTGCGGTGCGCCCACGGGCAGGCCAGTGAAACATACAAATGGTAGCGGTCGCGCTCTGCGGTAAATCCACCCACGCCGTGTTCGCCCGGCGTACCATCGGGCGTTACCCAGTTACGAAACTGTGCTGCTGAACGTTTGAAATGACCCCCGGTCGATTTGGTGTCGTACCAGGTGTCCTGCCAAACGCCATTGACGAGTTGTCCCATGCTTCCTCCTTTCCCGTCATCCTTCAGGGCGCCTTGATGCAACCCGAATGATTCAGGGGAGATGTACAGATAAGTCATAAAAAAGGGCGAGGTGATAAATCACATCGCCCTGCAGGTTATTTTTTGTCTTATTTAATTATAGCTTGGTTGCTGCTCCCTGGTGCCGGGGCAATTACCAGTTTTTCTTGATCAGGCGGTCGATGCTGAATGCGCCCGGGCCGGATGCGAACAGAACGAAGAAACCACCTGCGATGGACAGGTTTTTCATGAACATCATCTGGTTCACGCCCTGTGCGAAATCAGTGTGGAAGATAAGCGCAGTCAGAATGGTAAAGATTGCAGTGATCAGCGCGGTAGTACGGGTGAAGAAACCAAACAGAATTGCCAGACCGCCGCCAAATTCTAACAGGATAGTCAGTGGCAGGAAGAAGCTCGGCACGCCCATAGAGGTCATGTAACCGGCCGTCGCGGTGTAGCCGTTAATTTTGCCCCAGCCTGCAACGATAAACAGGATTGGCATCAGAATACGGGCAACCAGCAAAGCGGTGTCTTGTAACTTAGTCATTTTCTACTCCAGATTGATATGCCCAAAGGGGGCTAAAAGTGTTACCGGCCCGGTCAGAAAATGTTTCATGCCGTTACCGCATCAGTTGATGACGAGATAATAAGTCGGATGGTTGCGCTTTGTTAGCAAGTAAAACTGTTGGAATGCTTCAAATTAATTGAACAGCGGAGGGATTGTTATTCAAAAAGAAAAGGGCTGATTATTTCCAATCAGCCCTTTTAACAGGAGGAGGTTGAGGCTATTTGTTGCCGATGGTTTTACGAAACAACCTGACGGTTCCCCAGATACCAAAAGCACGCCGTGACCAGCGGACGACCGCACTAGGATGACGGATACCGTAAACTGCCAGCAGGCTTGAGCCCACGACCAGATACTTACGCATATCCACCAGTTTTACCCAGTAATGATCGATTTTCGCGGTAGCCTCCAGCCAGTCAGAACCGGCCTGAGAAAGCTCGCCACGCTGACGCTCAATTTTGCGCAGCAGCCTGACTTTTTCGATAGCGCGGTCCGGAATACTCATTGCTCGTCATCCTTTTCCAGCAGGGCGCGGTCGACGTCCAGCTGCTTGCGGGTGAGGCTGAGCAGGGTGGAACGTTTGGCTTTCGCCAGCGTCATTGCGCCAAGGATCACTGCCAGAAGCAGCAATACGCCGGTTGTCGTCGCTATCGCGGTCAGACGATAGGCCGGATCGATGGCCCAGAAGAGAACCACCAGCAAACTCATAAGACCAAAAGCGGTAAATATCAGGGTAATACCGGCCATGAGCAGCAATTGGAAAATATTGGCCTTTTCCTCTTCCAGCTCAACAACGGCCAGTCTGACACGCGTTTCAACAATGCTCACCACGACAGTGGCGATGCGGGAAACGATGTCAAACAGCCCTTTACCCGGTCCTTGTGGTGCAGGTTTGATTGGCTCTGCCATAATTAGCGGCGGGCTAACAAAACGCCGATAATAACGCCGACTGCGGCACCAATACCGACGCCAGTCCAGGGTTTATCATGTACGTAATCGTCGGCTTTGCCGGCAATTTCTTTAGTCTGATAGGCAATCTTATCGCCCGTATCGCTCAGACGTTCGCGGGTATCTTTGAGCAGGGATTCTGCTTTGCCACGCAGTTTATCGAGTTCAGCTTTCGGCTTATCGGTAGAGGTCTGGAGAACTTCTTCCAGGGTGTCTGCCAATGACTTGAGTTCAGCGCGCAGTTGTTCTGATGTATTACTAGCCATGTGTAAGTCACTCCATACGTTAACTGATTCGAACTTTTAACATAGCGGATATTCAGGTGATCGCAAATGCGAATAATCTGTTAAGACCCACAGAAACCCTGAAAAATCCGCTATATCGCGGTAAACCTAACTCCGGAAATCGACTCTGGCAGAGAGAATTACTTGCCTTCAGCTTCTTTCAGTTCAGACTTTGCTTCATCCAGTTTCTGCTGCTTTTTGATCACTTTGTCATGGTCGCCTTTGGCCTGAGCTTCTTTCAGCTCTTGCTCACGTTCCGCGACTTTTTCATGTTTTTCTTCAATATTTTTCTGCTTTTCGGCTTTTAAACCGGCATCGGTACAATGCGCTTTATTCTCGCGCAGCGCTTTTTCCAGTCCGTCTACACGGTTCTGATTCTTGTGCGCACGGGCTTCGTCGATTTGTTTCTGGATTTCGTTTTGCTTGGTCACACAGCTTTCAGGCTGAGAGGCCGCAAAGCTGACCGTGGTGAACAGCAGGGCCGGGGCTAAAACAAGGGCAGTTAACGTCAGTTTCATCTTGTGGCTTCCTTTTGATGGTTAAGTGAGTGTGGCACTTAATTCCCTAAATAATTAGTCGAGTGGATAACTCGCTTTAAATGATATCACCGCTGAATGAACGGTGATATCGGATGAATCTTCCCTGAAACGCTAAGAAGATTATCCAAACTTCAAACGGTCGCGGTCCAGTTTCTGGAGCCACGCTTTTTCGGTTGGCGGTTCGTAGAACTGAATCATAAATCCTGGCGGCAGAATGTCCTGCAGGGCTTCTTCTGCCAGTTCGCGCTGAGATGCAGAATCCAGCTGAACCACCAGCCCGTCATTGAGCGGGGTGATGCTTTTGATATGGATGCCGCGCTGACTGAGACTCTGGTAAACATAAAAACCGTCAGGCAGCGACGTCCCGGTTCTGGCGGGACGGATTTGCAACGCGCTGGCAGGAACCGGCAGGCGCGATAATGCCAGCCCGAACATGGCCACGATCGCCACTAACATGAGCATTCCCGGCCAGAAAAATGACCGGCTTTTCAGCCTCTGACTCATGATGTGCTTTTACCTTTGTTCTGGCGATCAGCATGTTTTTTCCGCCACAACACCACGATTGACCCCACCAGACCGCCGATTAATAACAGCAACGGCAGCAGCATCAGGCAGTTCATGACCTGATCCTCATACTTGAGGAACAGCGGAGTTTTGCCGAGGAAATACCCCAGCGACGTCAGGATCAGGATCCACAACAGTCCGCTGACCCAGTTGAAAAACTGAAAACGGCTGTTGCTCAGGCCTGACAGACCGGCAATCGTTGGCAGGAGTGTGCGGACAAATGCCAGAAAACGGCCAACTAACAGCGCCGAAAGGCCGTGTTTATGGAAAAGGGCATGTGCGCGTTCATGGTAATGCACGGGAAGATGTGCCAGCCAGCTTTGAACTATTCGCGTATTTCCCAGCCATTTTCCCTGTGCGTAACTGAGCCAGCAACCCAGACTGGCGGCATTGGTGAGCAGGAAAATCGTGAGCGGGAAATTCATGGCGTCTTTGGCAATCAATACACCCACCAGGATCAGGAGGCTGTCGCCGGGCAAAAAAGCCGCAGGAAGCAGCCCGTTTTCCAAAAAAATGATCATGAATAAAATCAGGTACAGTGCCCAGACCAGTGAAGGGTCCGCGAGAGTTTTATAATCTTGTTGCCAGAGGGCATCGATGAGCGCGCTGATAATTTCCATCTGTCTTGTGAAACTCCATCATTTTCAGTGAGTCAGCAAAAGCATCAGCGGAGAAATTGTCTCGACGCTGCCTGCGGGGCTGATTAGGTAGCCAAGTCCGTGGCCGGTTCTTTGTTTCTGAAACCGTTGTTTCTGATGCTGTTATTTCTGATCCCATTGTATTTACGCGCCATTTTGCTTTCTGAAACGCGCATCAAACGGGTAAAAAAAGTGGTCTAACTGTAACAAAATACCAATAACTCAGACAGGTAAATATAGCGCGTTGAGACCGATCATTTAAGTCTGAAGCGCGTTTGGGAAAGGGTTTTACATTGGCTGACACTACTCGACAGTGCCTGACAGGTTCAACGGGGGAGAGCGCAGAGAGAGTAAAACGGCAGGTTGGGGGGATTAACCTGCCTTAAAGGGAATTATTTGGTGTTGAGTAAAGGGGGCTCGAGATGAACAACCGGGTTTTCTGAGTAAAGATAACGGTCTACATTGAACTCAAAATCATCACTGGTCGCGCGGAAAAGCATTTGTTTGGTGTTTTCCAGATGCTGCCACATTGCCAGTTTTGCGGCGTGCGGATCACGGCGGATCAGGGCTTTGAGGATCAGGTCATGATCCTCACACCAGCTTTCAATCGATTTCTCATCGATATGCTCATGCAGTTTGCGCCAGTAAGGGTTGTGCAACCGCTGACTCCACATCTTCTCAACAATGGTCGCCAGGGCGCTGTTTTGCGTCGCCTGTGCAACCTGCACGTGGAATTTCAAATCCCACTCAGAATCACGAAAACGATCTTCCTGTCGTGCATGTTCCTGAATTTCCATCAGACGCATGATGTCCTGCTTCGTCACCTGGGTCGCAGCGAATTCAGCGATGTTACTTTCAATCAGCTGACGTGCCTGTAAAAGTTCAAACGGACCGGAGGTTCCAAACTCACTTCCACAATCGGGCACGACAAGATGGCGCTGCTGGTTGGACATGACATGAATGCCCGACCCTTTTCGCACTTCCACGTAACCTTCCACTTCGAGCATGATAATCGCTTCACGCACCACGGTGCGGCTGACATCCATTTCATCGGAAATCAGACGTTCGGCCGGTAACTTCTCGCCAACCGGGTACAAACCCGTTTCGATCCGTTCCTTGAGCGTGGCGGCCAGTTGTTGGTAAAGGCGTCTGGTGTCTGTGGATTCCATATGAGTGCTCTTTAAAGTAGTGAAACCTGTAAGAAGTAAGTGTCGGACAGACCTGTGAACTTATTATACAAGTAGCAGTATACGATTTACGAAAGGCTGTTGCACCGTGCATTGGACAGAAAGGTTTTGGAGAAATGTCAGAAAACAGCAAAGCCCGGTAAAAGAATTACCGGGCTTTCGTGCTGGTGATCAGGCTTTTGCGGTTTTAAGCGCAGCCGGAGCCACTTCTGCTGCGGACCGGTTTTGCAGAACGGTCCAGATGATGATGGCACCCAGCAGGTCGAAGACCGCAAGAGCTGCAAACAGCGGGCTGAAACCAATGGTATCGGCCAGTGCACCCACCACCAGGGCGAACATGGTACTTGCCATCCAGGCTGCCATACCGGTCAGACCGTTGGCTGTCGCCACTTCGTTACGACCGAACACGTCAGAAGACAAGGTGATCAGCGCACCGGACAGAGACTGGTGAGCAAAGCCACCGACACACAGTAAGGCGATAGCGGCGTACGGGCTGGTAAACAGGCCAATCATGCCAGGGCCAATCATCAGAACCGCACCCATGGTCACGACCATTTTACGGGAAACGATCAGGTTCACTTTGAAGTACTTCTGGAATAACGGTGGCAGATAACCGCCGAGGATACAGCCGAGGTCAGCGAACAGCATCGGCATCCAGGCAAACATCGCGATTTCTTTCAGGTTAAAACCATACACTTTGAACATGAACAGCGGGATCCAGGCGTTGAATGTCCCCCAGGCAGGTTCAGCCAGGAAACGTGGCAGCGCGATACCCCAGAACTGGCGGTTACGCAGGATCTGCCAGGCAGACATTTTTTTGCCGTTGTCAGTCTGATGCTGTGCTTCCTGACCTTCCAGAATGTACTCACGTTCTTCAGGGCTGAGTTTTTTCTGATCTTTAGGATGCTTGTAGAACACCAGCCAGCTCAAAGCCCAGACCATGCTTAATGCACCGGTAATGATGAAGGCTAGCTGCCAGCTGTGCATCACGATGCACCAGACCACCAGGGGTGGCGCAATCATCCCGCCGATAGAAGAACCGACGTTGAAGTAACCGACGGCAATAGAACGTTCTTTAGCCGGGAACCATTCGCTGCTGGCTTTCAGCCCTGCAGGGATCATCGCGGCTTCAGCCATACCGACAGCGCCGCGGGCGATAGCCAGACCACCCCAGCTGCTGGCCAGTGCAGTCGCCATACAGAAGACGGCCCACATAATGGCAAACATCGCGTAACCGACTTTGGTGCCCATCACGTCAAGCACATAACCGGCCACCGGCTGCATCAGGGTATAGCAGGCGGAATAGGCGGCGATAATATAAGAATATTGCTGTGTGCTGATGTTCAACTGGCTCATCAGCGTTGGCGCTGCGGCGGCAATGGCGTTACGTGTCAGATAACCCAGGACCGTGCCGCATGTAACCAGCGCGATCATGTACCAGCGTAACCCTTTAATCTTAGCCATTTAACTCTCTCCCAGTAAATAATCCGGCGATGACAGCGACAGGCTGTCAGGGCGTATTTCGCACCACCTCAGTAAGCGTGGGTTCTGGCTTTCCTTAACGTTTTCCGGGTATCACGCCGCCAGAGAATTTCACTGGGAGCTGCCCGATGCTTGTACGCACTGCGTTATTGTTATTTGTGCGTATTGATCCGATGAACGTCCTGGACACCAGAATGAATGCTTCGCCATGGTCTGATTGAGCCCGGGAAGTGATTTGCCCGGGCAACAGCGAAAGGACGTGGCAGGTAATCTCTGAAGCTCTTGTCCGGGCGAAGCAAAGATAACTTGTCATACAGATTTAAAATTTGAATGACATCACAAAACCACATTTAAATTGTGTGGTTGCTTAAGTTTTTTAACTTCACGGTTATTTACTTGATTTTACAATGAAAGTTGTATTTTTCTTGACGTGGTTCACACTTTTCATTGGCGAATTAACAAAGATGAAAGAATTATAGAAACGTAATTGGTGTGACAACTTTACGAAATAATTACATCTAATGTGAACAGTTAATGAACAAGATCATTTGCCCTGAATTGACTGATAAAGTGTCTTTCAGATAAGAAGTTCAATCAAAAAGGCCTGTGCAGCAGGCTGGCAGGATGGTGCAACGCGCAGGCAGAAAACGGGAAAGGCGCAAAAAGGTGTCAAAGCCGTTTTGTCACATTTGGTACGAATTAACTTGTCATACAGATTTAAAGTTTGAGTGACATCACAAAATCACACTGTGATTGTGAGGATAATAAGAGCCAGAGTATTAAAGCCTCAACGTTATTATTTAACAGAGAGTTAGTGTGTATTTTCGGGCCTGGATCGTCGGTTTCTGCGGGTGCATACCCCTAAAAAGAGCTGGACGACAATCTAAATTGGTGTGATAACTTCGCACCATTGAGTGATAACTCTACAGAATTCATGATGAGGAACCTAAGATGGCGCAGTTTTTAACGGAAGACTTCCTTCTCGACACAGAATTCGCACGTCGCCTGTATCACGACTACGCGAAAGATGAGCCAATTTTTGACTACCACTGCCATTTGCCGCCTGAGCTGATTGCGCAGGACTACAAATTCAAAAACCTGTATGACATTTGGCTGAAAGGCGATCACTACAAATGGCGCGCGATGCGTACCAACGGTGTGCCTGAGCGTATGTGTACCGGCGATGCCAGCGACCGCGAGAAGTTTGACGCTTGGGCGGCAACGGTTCCTCACACTATCGGTAACCCGCTTTACCACTGGACGCACCTCGAGTTACGCCGTCCGTTCGGTATCACCGGCAAACTGCTTTCTCCATCTACAGCAGGCGAAATCTGGGAACGCGGTAACGAATTGCTGGCGCAGGATAACTTCTCTGCCCGCGGCATCATGAAACAGATGAACGTGAAAATGGTCGGCACCACTGACGACCCGATCGACTCCCTTGAGCATCATAAAGCCGTTGCTCAGGACGGCAGTTTTGATATCAAAGTGCTGCCAAGCTGGCGCCCGGACAAAGCGTTCAACATTGAAGCCGTGACTTTCGTGGATTATATGAAGAAGCTGGAAGCCGCGTCGGACGTGTCCATCACCCGCTTCAGCGATCTGCGTGATGCCCTGAAAAAACGTATGGATCACTTTGCCGCGCACGGTTGCAAAGTGTCTGACCATGCGCTTGACGTCGTGGTTTACGGCGAAGCGGATGACGCAACGCTGGACGGCATTCTGTCCCGTCGTCTGAACGGCGAAACGCCAACTACGCAGGAAATTGCCCAGTTCAAAACCGGCGTTTTGTTGTATCTGGCTTCTGAATATCAGCGTCGTGAATGGGTACAGCAGTACCACATTGGCGCGCTGCGCAATAACAACACCCGTATGTTCCAGCTGATTGGCGCAGATGTTGGTTTCGACTCTATTAACGACCAGCCGCTGGCAGAACCGCTGTCAAAACTGCTGGGCGCACAGGGTCTGGCCGGTGGTCTGCCAAAAACCATTCTGTACTGCCTGAACCCGCGTGATAACGAAGTGATCGGCACTATGGTCGGTAACTTCCAGGGTGAAGGGATGCCGGGCAAAATGCAGTTCGGTTCCGGCTGGTGGTTTAACGACCAGAAAGACGGCATGCAACGTCAGATGACACAGCTTGCCAATCTGGGCTTGCTGAGCCGCTTTGTCGGCATGCTGACCGATAGCCGCAGCTTCCTGTCTTACACGCGTCATGAATATTTCCGTCGCATCCTGTGCCAGATGATTGGCCGCTGGGTAGAAGATGGCGAAGCGCCGGCAGATATCGAACTGCTGGGTAACATGGTGAAAAACATCTGCTTCGATAACGCGAAACAATATTTCCAGATTGAACTGAACTAAAACGTCTGAAGGAGCGCAGGTTCCTGCGCTCCTGATAATAAATACTGAAATAACAAATCATTATTCCAACAATGAACGACGGCCACGGGGCGTTATCCCGCCCTCAAAGACCGGAGTCTGAGCAAATTAAGGTGAACGTGAGATGCAAAGGTTAAATCGCCGTGACTTCCCTGGCCGTCAGCACCCGGACAAAATAATCCAGTTTGGTGAAGGTAACTTCCTGCGGGCATTTGTTGACTGGCAAATCGACCTGCTAAATGAACATACCGATCTCGATGCGGGTATCGTAGTTATCCGCCCGATTGATACTGATTTTCCACCTTCACTGAGTACACAGGATGGTCTGTACACCACCATCATCAGCGGCCTGAACGAGCAGGGTGAAACGGTGCGTGATACCCGCATCATCCGTTCTGTTAACCGCGAAATTAATATCTATCATCAGTTTGATGAATATCTGGCGCTGGCCCGCGATCCGAATATTCGCTTTATGTTCTCTAATACTACTGAAGCCGGTATCAGCTTCGTCGAGAGCGATCGTCTGGAAGATGCGCCTCCGGCCAGCTTCCCGGCCAAACTGACCCGTTTGCTGTTCGAACGTTTTAACCATTTCGACGGTGCTGCTGATAAAGGCTGGGTTCTGCTGCCGTGCGAACTGATCGACTACAACGGCGAAGCATTGCGGGAACTGGTGCTGCGTTACGCACAACTTTGGGCACTGCCGGCGGCATTCACGCAGTGGCTGGAAAACAGCAATACTTTCTGTTCAACGCTGGTTGACCGCATTGTGACCGGTTATCCGCGCAGCGAAGTCGACAGCCTGCAGGAAGAACTCGGCTATCAGGACAGCTTCTTTGACAGCGCCGAACACTTCTATCTGTTTGTCATTCAGGGGCCGAAAAGTCTGGCTCAGGAACTGCGTCTGGACAAACTGCCACTGAATATCCGTCTGGTCGACGACATCAAGCCGTATAAAGAACGCAAAGTGGCGATCCTTAATGGCGCACATACCGCGCTGGTGCCGGTGGCATTCCTGGCAGGGTTGAATACTGTGGGCGAATCGATGAATGACCCACAAATCAGCCGCTTTGTCGAACTGGCCATCGCCGAGGAGATCTCGCCGGTGCTGGATTTACCGCAGGATGAACTGACGTCCTTTGCCCAGGCTGTGCTCAGCCGTTTCCGCAATCCGTTCATCCAGCATCAGCTTTTGTCGATTGCCCTGAACGGTATGACTAAATACCGCACGCGCATTTTGCCGCAGCTGCTGGCGAGCCAGGAAAAGAATCAGCTTCTGCCTCCGCGCCTGACCTTTGCGCTGGCGGCGTTACTGGCGTTTTACCGGGGTGAGCGTAACGGTGAGATGTATCCGCTTCAGGACGATGCACACTGGCTGAGCCGTTTCTCCGGACTGTGGAGTGATGTACGTAACGGCAGCCTGCCGTTAATCGGTCTGGTGGAAACCGTGCTGGCAGATGAAGAACACTGGGGACGTGACCTGAATACCGTGCCGGGTCTGACGGTGAAAGTGACCGAGCAATTGCAGGCGATTGAAGATCGCGGCATGCGTGATGCGTTGGCGGCTTACAGCTAAGAGAGCAACTATGCAAAGTATCATTCAAATTCATACCGCTGATAACGTCGCTGTAGCTTTGCGCGATATTGAGGCGGGCGAACAGGTTGAAGCGGGCGGATATTCCGTGGTTCTGGCTCAGCCTGTGGCACGTGGTCACAAATTTGCCCTGAAACCGATCGCGGCCGGGGAAAATATTGTGAAATACGGCCTGCCGATTGGCCATGCGCTGGCCGCGATTGAACCGGGTGTGCATATCCATTCACAAAACGGCAAAACCAATCTCAGCGATCTGGATGAATACCAGTATCAGCCGGATTTCGCCACCGTGCCGGAACAGATGGCGGATCGCGACGTGCAGATCTTCCGCCGTAATAACGGTCAGGTCGGGATCCGTAACGAACTGTGGCTGATCCCGACCGTGGGCTGCGTCAACGGTATCGCGCGTCAGATCCAGTCACGTTTTCTGAAAGAAACCAATGACGCTGAAGGCATCGACGGCGTTTACCTGTTCACACACCCGTTTGGTTGCTCGCAACTGGGTGATGACCATGTAAACACCCGTACCATGTTGCAAAACATGGTACGTCATCCGAACGCGGGTGCCGTGCTGGTGATCGGCCTGGGTTGTGAAAACAATCAGGTGGACGTGTTCCGTGAAACGCTGGGCGAAGTGGACGAAGAACGCGTGCGCTTCATGACGCTGCAAAAATTCGATGACGAAGTGGAAGCCGGACTGGAACGTCTGCGCGAACTGTATGCCGTGATGCGTGACGATAAACGCGTTCCGGGCAAACTCAGCGAGCTGAAATTTGGTCTGGAATGCGGCGGCTCCGATGGCCTGTCAGGCATCACTGCCAACCCGCTGCTGGGACGCTTCTCTGACTACGTAATCGCCAACGGCGGTACTTCCGTACTGACCGAAGTGCCGGAAATGTTTGGTGCCGAACGTATTCTGATGAGCCGCTGCCGCGATGAAGGCACGTTTGAGAAAACGGTTCACATGGTGAACGATTTCAAACAGTACTTCATCGAGCATAATCAGCCGATTTACGAAAACCCGTCTCCGGGTAACAAAGCCGGTGGTATCACCACGCTGGAAGAGAAATCGCTGGGCTGCACGCAGAAAGCCGGTCAAAGCCCGGTAATGGATGTGCTGAAATACGGCGAGCGCCTGACCACGCCGGGCCTGAACTTACTGAGTGCGCCGGGTAACGACGCCGTTGCCACCAGCGCGCTGGCGGGTGCCGGTTGTCATATGGTGCTGTTCAGTACCGGACGCGGCACGCCTTATGGTGGTTTTGTCCCGACGGTGAAACTGGCGACGAACAGCGAACTGGCGGCGAAAAAACCGCACTGGATCGATTTCGATGCCGGGCAACTGATCCACGATGTGAGTATGGATCATCTGCTGGGTGAGTTTGTCGATCTGATCGTGGCGATCGCGGATGGCCGTAAAGCCAAAAACGAAATCAATGATTTCCGCGAATTAGCGATCTTCAAAAGCGGCGTCACATTGTAACCGGTCAGGATTGTCGTTAGAATGAAACGGCGTTTCAGTCATGAGGCGCCGTTTTTTTATTTAAAAAATCGACGTAATTTCCACGTGATTTACACGAAAATCCTCCACGGATGAGATCCCGGACAAATGACCTATTACTGGTTTGCCCAGTCAGTTGGTGTTCTGGCCTTCATGGTCGGCATCACGATGTTTTTCAACCGCAGCGACCGCCGCTTTAAACAACAACTTTCTGCCTACAGCGCCATTATCGGCGTGCATTTTCTGATGATGGGTGCAGCACCGGCGGGCATGAGCGCCTTGCTTAACTCACTGCGCACGCTGATTTCCCTGCGTACCCGTAACCAGTGGATTATGGTGGTTTTCATCGTCCTCACGCTGGTGTTAGGGATTAGCCGCGCACATTACTGGGTGGAATTATTGCCGGTCGGCGCCACAGTCGTCAGTACCTGGGCGCTGTTTCGCACCAGCGGGCTGACCACGCGCTGCATTATGTGGTGCTCAACCTGCTGCTGGGTGGTGCACAATATCTGGCTCGGTTCGATCGGTGGCTCGCTTATTGAAGGCAGTTTTCTGGTAATGAACGGTTTTAACATCATCCGTTTTCGCCGCCTGCAACTGCGCGGCATCGATCCGTTTGAGGTCGAGAAAAAGATCGTTCAGAAGATGGATGAAAATAAAGCAGCGGAGTGAGAGCCCACTCCGCCTGAAGCGAATTTACTCATCTAATTTCAGCGGCGGCAGCTGGCCGAAAATGCTCAGTAAGCCTTCGCCCCAGCCTTTGCGGATCATGTCGAAATACGGGTGTGTTTCAGTGATCCGGTGCTGTTGCGCTGCGCTGAAGCTGTCCGTCGGATAGGTCATCACGTCCAGCGGCAGACCGACGGAAAGATTACTGCGCAGCGTAGAATCCATTGAAATAAGCGCACATTGCATCGCCTGATCCAGCGCCGTGTCGTAGCTCAGCACGCGGTCAATAATCGGCTTGCCGTACTTACTTTCGCCAATTTGGAAATACGGCGTGTCATGTGTGGCTTCGATGAAATTCCCCTGCGGATAAATGTGGAACAGCCGCAGTCCTTCCCCTTTTATCTGACCGCCGAGCAGCAGATTACAGCTGAAATCGGTGTTTCCGCCCTGATTCGTGCCGCTGTCACGGGCAATCACTTCCCGCACTGTTTCACCCAGCAGGCTGGCCGCGTCGTACAGCGACTTCACGTTCAGCAGGTTTTCCCGCTCATCGTCTACGCAGCGGCGGTGCAGCAGGCTGATAATGCTCTGTGTGGTCGCCAGATTCCCGGCACTTTGAATAACCAGCACGCGTTCATCGCTTTGATGAAAAACATGCAGTTTACGGAAAGTGGAAATATGGTCCACTCCGGCATTGGTGCGTGAATCGGATACAAACACCAGGCCAGAGGACAAGCGCATGGCCACACAGTAAGTCATAAAAAATCTTCCTCAGGCGTCAGGTTTATTGTGGCACGTCGAGCATCGCAACGGCTGCGACAGTACGCATGTCTTCGCTGCCTCCACCCAACCGGATACCGCGGACCGGGCATGCATCAAGATAATCTATGCCGATAGCCAGTTTCAAATGCTGATTCGGTTTACAGGTATTGTTGGTGACATCAAAGCTCTGCCAGCGGTTATCCAGCCAGGCTTCCGCCCAGGCATGCATCGCCACATGCGTTGAATCTTGCGAATAAAGATAGCCGCTGACATAGCGCGCCGGAATACCCAGACTGCGGCAACAGGCGAGGAAAACGTGGGTGTGATCCTGACAAACGCCGGTTTGCGCCGAAAAAGCCTGCGACGCGCTGTCTTTCACCGTGGTGCTGCCGGGGTTGTAAGGCATTTTCAGCAGCAGCTCGCCCATCAGATTGCACAGACTTTCGTGCTGAGCCTGCGGGCGGTAATAACGGCTGGCGAAATCCCGGATCGCCCCGTCGGCTTGCGTCAGCGGGCTGGTCCTTAAAAACACCAGCGGCGAAAGATGCCCGGTATTATCGTCTTCCATATTGTCTTCAATCTCGACCACGCCGTTGGCGACAATGGTAATCGCCTGATGGGGCTGATCGAGGGTGAGAACATGCAGCACATTGCCGTAAGCATCCAGCGTGCGGGTGGCGTATTCCGGTAAGGTCAGATCCCAGGACAAAATCTTCTGATGGCTGGAATCCTGCGGCGTAAGGCGCAGATATTGCGTGCTGTGCTTGACCTGCTGCGCGTAGCTGTAATGCGTCTGATGCGAGACATTCAGTTTCATTATTGAGCCTCCAGATAGGTTTGATGAATGCTCTCAGCGATGGCATTGGTCTGGTCAAGGAACTGCATTAACCAGGGGCTGAGGCCCATCTCGACGATCTCTTCCATTTCGGTGAAACGCAGCTGAGCGTGAAGGGTATGAACGCGGCGGCGGGGCAGATTGCCCGCGGTTCCGCCGATTTCTTCCAGCTGTTCGGCCATGATTTCGATACAGGAAAGCAACGAGCGCGGTAACTCGCGGCGCAGAACCAGCAGTTCCGCAATGCGCTTCTGGCTGAGTTGCTGTTTGTATAACGTGTGGAACGCTTCGCGGGCGCTGACGGCGCGTAGCAGCGTGTCCATCCGGTAGTATTCACGCACCGGATCTTCATCGGCGTTCAGCAGCTGATTTTTGGCATCCAGCAGGCGCGCGGTACTGTCTGCACGTTCGAGCATGGTGCCGAGGCGGATGAAGTTCTGTGCATCGCTGCGCAAAAGGGTGCCGAACATCGCGCCGCGAAACAGATGTGAGCGCTCCTTAACCCAGTCGAAGAAAGAGTCTGCACCGGCGGAACCGACTCCCTGACGGCGGATCAGTTTCATCTCAATCCAGGTGGCATTAATGCTTTCCCAGACTTCTGATGACAGGCTGCCGCGCACCGCATGGGCATTGTTCCAGGCCATTTGCAGACAGCTGAAAATACTGCTGTGGTTAAAACTGTCTAGCGCAAAAAAGTTGAGCAGATTGCTCATCGTCTCCTGCGGGTAGTGTTCGTTGAAAAGTGTCCGGGTGCCGGTCATGGTCAGCGGTACCAGCAGGTCATTGTTTTCATCGCGTGCATTTACATCGCGAATCGACATCATCGACAGCTTGTTGGTCACGTCCAGCAGGCGGGCGATATTCTCGGCGCGTTCCAGATAACGCGCCATCCAGTACAGTTCGCTGGCTGTTCTGCTTAGCATGCGTCATCCTCCGTCGGATTTTCTTCCAGTACCCAGGTGTCTTTGGTGCCACCGCCTTGGGATGAGTTCACGACCAGTGAACCTTCCGCCAGCGCCACGCGGGTTAATCCGCCTGGCACCAGACGGATTTCCGCACCGGTCAGTGCGAAAGGTCGCAGGTCGATATGGCGTGGTGCCAGTCCGTTGCCGACAAATGTCGGGCAGGTGGAAAGCGCCAGCGTTTCCTGGGCAATGTAGTTTTCCGGGCGGGCATGCAGTAATTCGCGAAAGCGTTCAATTTCGGCTTTGCTGGCCGTCGGGCCAATCAACATGCCGTAACCGCCGGCGCCATGAACCTCTTTCACCACCATTTTTTCCAGATTCGCCAGCACGAAAGACAGATCACTTTCCTTACGGCATTGCCAGGTTGGCACGTTATTAAGGATCGGATCTTCGGCCAGATAGTAGCGGATCATCTCCGGCACATACGGATAGATAGATTTGTCATCCGCCACGCCGGTGCCGATCGCATTCGCCAGCACGACGCCACCGGCGCGATACACTGAAAGCAGGCCGGGAACGCCGAGCATCGAATCGGCGCGGAACGCCAGCGGATCGAGGAACGCATCGTCAATGCGCCGGTAAATCACATCAATTTTGCAGGGTCCGGCGGTAGTGCGCATAAACACCGCACCGTCTTTGACGAACAAATCGACGCTTTCTACCAGTTCCACGCCCATTTGCTGCGCGAGGAAACTGTGCTCGAAATACGCGCTGTTAAAGCGGCCAGGCGTCAGCACTACGACGGTCGGATCGTTGACCGGCGTGCTTTCACGCAGCGTTTGTAGCAAGTGGGAAGGATAGCGGGAAACCGGCGCGATACGCTGCTCGGCAAACAGTTCGGGGTATAACCGCATCATCATTTTGCGGTTTTCCATCATGTAAGAAACGCCGGACGGTGTGCGCAGGTTGTCTTCCAGCACGTAATATTCACCATCGCCGCCACGCACCATGTCGGTTCCGGCAATGTGGGCGTACGTATCGCGGTGCAGATCGATACCCTGCATACAGGGCTGATACTGATCGTTGGCCAGCACCTGCTCGGCGGGTACGATCCCGGCTTTGAGGATCTTCTGGTCGTGATAAATATCATGCAGAAAAGCATTCAGCGCCTGAACCCGCTGGCGGATCCCCTGGTCGAGCATCTGCCATTCGCTGGCCGGAATAATACGCGGCACGCTGTCGAACGGGATCAGCCGTTCCGCACCATCATCTTCGCCGTAAACGTTAAAGGTAATTCCCACCCGATGGAACAACAGCGCGGCTTCTTCTTTTTTGCGCTGAACTGCCTGTTGATCGGCTTGCTGCAACCACTGCCAGTAGGCCTGATAATGGCTGCGGTGTGTCCCTTCAGCCATGAGCATCTCATCAAAAAAGGGTGAATCGGAAAGGTCAATCTTGATCATCATCACCTCACAAACTGGACAGGCCGCAATTGAATCGTTCAATAACAATGAAGATCAGGCATAAAGTGTGCCAGCGTGCAAAACGGGCAGGAAATCAGGGGAAATGAGGAAGGTCTGCTTAATTATAGAGCGGAAAAGGGTTTCTTTGCCTGAAAATGGGGCAAAAAAAACCAGCCCGCAGGCTGGTCTGGTGCATCGCTGGCGCGGATTAACGGCGAACGGCGATAGCTTCGATTTCGATTTTCACGTCTTTTGGCAGACGGGCCACTTCAACACACGAGCGCGCCGGGAACGAAGCTTTATGTTCAGTGAAGAACGCTTCGTAAGTGGCGTTAACGGTGGCGAAGTCATTCAGATCTTTCACGAAAACGGTGGTTTTCACGATGTCTGAAACTTTCAGGCCAGCGGCTTCAACGATCGCTTGTACGTTTTCCAGTGACTGACGCGCCTGCGCAGCGATATCGTCAGCTACCGCGCCGGTTTTTGGATCCACAGGGATCTGGCCGGAAGTGATGATCATGCTGCCCAGATCCACGCCCTGAACGTAAGGACCGATAGCGGCAGGGGCGTTTTCAGTGCTGATTTCGCGGGACATAATGTCTCCTGATTATGAGTGATGGGGAACGAGATGTGCGCCAGTATAATCGCTCAGTCGTTATTCAGCACCACCTGATGCTCAAACTCTTTCTCGCAGTATTTGCATTTCAGGTGCACGCCGTCTGCGCGCTGTTTCACCGCAAAGCTGGAATCCACTGGTTCAAAGCGGCTGATGCAGTTGCCGTTCGGACAGCGCAGAACGCCGACAATGCGATCCGGCAGCGTCGGCATCAGCTTTTTCACCACGTCATAATTGTCGATGCGGTTCACTGTCGCACGCGGGGCATACACCGCCAGCTGATTGACCTGCTCATCGGTGAGGAAGGTGTTCTCGATTTTGATGATGTCTTTGCGGCCCAGCTCGCCGGAAGGCAGATTCAGGCCGACGGTCACGCGCTGGTCAGTTTGGGTAAACTTGAACAGCGACAGCAATTTAAACCCGATTTGCGCCGGAATATGGTCGATAACGGTACCGCATTTGATCGCTTCAACCTGAAGTTTATTGTCGTGAGTCATAATCGTTTTCTCCTCAAGTTTACTGTGCAGTGTCTGCGTTCAGAACCAGCGCCAGCAAAGCCTGACGCGCAAAAATCCCGTTACCGGCCTGCTGGAAATACCAGGCGTAAGGCGTTTTATCAACGTCTGGTGTAATTTCATCGATACGTGGCAGCGGATGCAGCACTTTCAGGTGCGGCTGAGCGTTCGTCAGGTCGGCAGCTCGCAGGACAAACTGCGCTTTCACGTTGGCGTATTCCGACGGATCCAGACGCTCTTTCTGCACGCGGGTCATGTACAGAATGTCGATTTCTGACACCACTTCATCAATGCTGGTGTGCAGACTGTATTCGATGCCTTTCTCTTCGAGCAACGACAGAATATAGCCCGGCATCGCCAGCGCATCTGGCGCGATGAAGTAGAAGCGGTTGCCATTAAATTTCGCCAGCGCCTGTGCCAGGGAATGCACCGTGCGGCCATACTTCAGATCGCCGACCATGGCGATTTTGATGTTATCCAGACGCCCCTGCGTTTCCTGAATAGTGAATAAATCCAGCAAGGTCTGGGTCGGATGCTGGTTAGCACCGTCACCGGCGTTCAGCACCGGAATGCAGCCGGAGAATTCAGTCGCCAGGCGCGCCGCACCTTCCTGCGGATGGCGCATGACAATCGCATCCACATAGGTGCTGATGACCGAAATCGTGTCGGCCAGCGTTTCGCCTTTTTTACCGAGCGAGGTATTGCTGCTGTCGGAGAAACCGACCACCGAGGCGCCCAGACGATGCATCGACGTTTCAAACGACAAACGCGTACGGGTTGAGGCTTCGAAGAAACAACTGGCGATCACTTTGTGTTTCAGCAATTCCGGCTGCGGATTGGCTTTCAGGCTGGCAGCGGTGTCCAGCACCAGCTCCAGCTCCTCGCGGCTGAGATCGTTGATAGAAATGATGTCTTTCTGATACAGCGGATTGGCCATAGTCATTCTCCTGTTCTTAACGCGTAAAAAGTGGGGCACTCAAATTCCGGACAAAAAAAAGCCCCTCATTGAGGGGCTTTCAGTAATACGGTAATACCACGGAAGAACAACGGCAGCGGGCTGCCTGATGGCACGGTGTTTGGTCGATCATCTGAGCACAAAACGTGGCGATTGTTCATGGGTTCTCCCGGCAAATTGTGGCGCATTATACGCGCGTCGCTGACGACATCAAGCGGAAAAATGGCCGACGGGCAAACGATTGGTATGACGGAAAACGAAGGCGAAAACTGTTAACTGGATCAAAGGGCGCAGCCGTTGGGTGCATTATCATGGACGGACATTGAAACACTATTTCATTTTAACGTTAGCGAAGGGAAAACCATGATCACCGGCAATATCCATCAACTGCATTTAGTACCCTATCTGCCCGCAGAGCTGCGCGAGGCTATTGAATACGTTAAAAAACACATCACGCCAGACACCCCGCTGGGCAAACATGATATCCGTGGCAATGACGTTTTTGTGCTGATATCCAATGATTCCACTGCGCCGCAGGCTGAACGCCGCGCCGAATTCCACGCCCGTAATTTGGATATCCAGATTATCCTTAATGGTACTGAAGGCATGACATTTAGTAACTTACCGGCCGGGTATGTTGATACCGACTGGCTGGAAGATAAAGACATCGCGTTTCTGGCCGCCGGCGAGCAGGAAAAAACCATGATCATGCAGGCCGGTGATTTCGTGGTGTTTTATCCGGGCGAAGTGCATAAACCGCTGTGCGCAGTAGGCGAACCGGCGAATGTGCGTAAAGCCGTCGTGAAGATGAACGTCAGCGCAATGTCCGCTTAATGCTTATCGTATAACGCTTCGTGCGTTTGATGAGCTTCATCCGCCAGCGGCGCAACCTGCCGAGACGTTCCGGCGCTTTGAGTTTGTGTTTGATCCACACCACCTGCCACGGCTGGAGTCGCATCTGGCCGTTAAACACCTCCCCGCCAATCAGATCTTTGCCTTCCACCGCCAGTTTCAGTACCTGTGAATGATCGCTGATATTAAATACGCAGCTGATCCGGTCTTCCGTTTTTGGATCATAACGTTCCATAGCGAACAGCGATTTGCCCAGATCAAATACGCGCTGACCCGCCTGCGGCGAAAATGCCGGGTGTTCGCGCCGGTGTTTGATCAGTGCCTGTAAACCGTAAAAAACGCGGGCACTCAGACTGTCTTTTTTTTCCAGCTCAGCTTCGACTTTTTCCAGCTCGAGTTTTTTACGATTAATACGGCGGTTAATCCCCGACTGATGCATACCGTCGAGATCGTTCTCGCTGCCGAGCAGGCTGTGGATATAAATCGCCGGCACGCCGATAAATGACAGCAGCAGCGCCTGAGCGGCCAGAAACTTACGGGCTTTCAGTTCGTCATTATCTTCCGGATTGGTCAGCGCGCTCAGGTAGTTGATGTTCAGCTCGTAAGGCGAATGCGTGCCGTCACCGTTGTCTTTATAGGAAACCCGGCCTTCTTTGCGCAGAGTTTCCTGCGCCATGTATTTGCGTTCGTCATCGCTGAGGAACGTTTCTGTCGGGCGTAAACCAATGCCGTCGTGGCTGGCCAGAAAGTTGAAATATGTCGTGTCAGGATAGCGCGCTTCCGCATTCAGGCTTTGTGCCCATTGAGTGAGTGTGGTGGTGTCCTGCCGCAAAAAGGCGTGCAGCGTCAGCGGCGGCAGCGGGAACTGATACACCATGTGCGCCTCGTCGCCTTCACCGAAATAACTGATATTTTCGTGATGCGGCACGTTAGTTTCGGTGACGATCCGCGTACCGGGGATCACTTCATCCAGGACTGTTCGCCACACTTTTATGATGTTATGCGCCTGCGGCATGTGAATGCAGCGCGTCCCCACTTCCTTCCAGATATAACCAATGGCATCGAGACGGATCGACTGCCCGCCACTGGCGGCGTACTGCAACAGGACATCAATGCTTTCCAGCAGCACCTGCGGGTTTTTGAAATTAATATCGACCTGATCTTCACTGAACGTCGTCCAGAGATATAACTCGTTGCCGTCGGGTTTGATAAACGGTGTCAGCAGCGGCGAAGCGCGCGGACGCACAACGCGGCTGTAATCCAGCTCCGGGTTCGAGGCAATAAAGTAATCTTTGTAATAAGGATCGTCATGCAGATAGCCTTTCATCCATTCGCTCGATCGCGAGATGTGGTTGATCACGCAGTCAAACATCAGATTGAAATTGGCCGAAAGGTGATGAATATCCGACCATCCGCCAAGATGTTCGTCGATCCGCCGGTAGTCGATCACGCTGAAGCCGTCGTCGGAACTGTACGGATACATCGGCAGAATGTGGATGTCGCTGATGATTTCGCGCAGATAAGTATTGGCGAAGTGATTGAGCGTCGCCAGCGGTGGTTGCTCACCATGACGGATATTATCGCCGTAGGTAATCAGATAAATGTTGGTGCCATCCACCCAGTCGGTGGTGCGGTGTTTGCCGTAATTCCATTTGTCGGCGAGATGCAGGATTTTTTTCAGCAGGTCGGCGATGTGTTCCCTGGGGTAAATCCTGCTTAACAGGCTTTCGAGGCGCAGGACATACTCAAGATTAACTGAGCTCATATTGGTTCCTTCTTACTGCGTTTCTGTTTTTCTGATGGAGTGATAAAACCAACGCGCTGTTAAAAGGTTAGTTGAAAATGAAGGGCTGTGACGGCAAAAAGGGGAGATAGCAGAGGATTCTGGCGTAAAAATGCGGCATCATCCGGGAAAAACGCGAATGATGCCGGGATGAATTATTCCGTGCCGAGGGTGGCCACCATCACGGCTTTGATGGTGTGCAGACGGTTTTCAGCCTGATCAAACACCACGCTGTGGCTCGATTCAAAGACTTCATCCGTCACTTCCATGCCGCCTTGCAGGCTGTATTCTTCGGCCATTTGCTTGCCGAGTGTGGTCTGGTCGTCATGGAACGCCGGCAGACAATGCAGGAACTTCACCTGCGGATTGCCTGTCAGGGCCAGCATCGCGCTGTTCACCTGATAAGGACGCAGCAAGTTAATGCGTTCTTTCCAGACTTCTTTCGGCTCGCCCATCGATACCCAGACGTCGGTATACAGGAAATCCGCATCTTTCACGCCGGTTGCGATATCCTCGGTCAGGGTAATCTTGCCGCCGTTTTCGGTGGCGAGATGCTGGCAGGTCGCGACCAGTTCAGCATCCGGCCAGCAAACTGATGGCGCGACAAGGCGTAAATCCAGGCCGCACAGCGCCGCGGCTTCCAGTAGCGAGTTCCCCATATTGTTACGGGTATCCCCCAGATAGGCGAGACGCATCCCTTTCAGCGGCTGATCGGGCAAGTGTTCCTGCATGGTCAGCAGGTCAGCCAGCAGCTGCGTCGGGTGGAATTCATTGGTTAAGCCGTTCCAGACGGGCACACCGGCATATTGCGCCAGAATTTCCACTTTATCCTGACCGAAACCACGATACTGAATACCGTCGTACATCCGTCCGAGAACGCGGGCAGTATCTTTCATCGATTCCTTATGGCCGATCTGACTGCCACTTGGGCCGAGATAGGTGACTTTCGCCCCCTGATCGTATGCGGCAACTTCGAAAGAGCATCGTGTGCGGGTTGAGTCTTTTTCGAAGATGAGCGCGATGTTTTTGCCTTGCAGGCGGGCTTTTTCGGTGCCGTTTTTCTTTGCTGCTTTGAGTTCAGCGGAGAGTTTCAGCAGGGACGAAATCTCTGACGGGGTAAAATCCAGTAACCTGAGAAAATGACGTTTACTCAACAAACTCATGATGTCGCTCCATAGCGCGTAAGCATTTCGGATTGAATTAAAATTCAATTTATCTGGATGAATATTCAATTACAACCCTGAAGTAAAAACTTTGTCGTTGTTTATAGTGGAGGCTGGCCCTGCGGTGTGTGAAAATAGACTACAAACGTCACATTGATTGAGGACAGAGAAATGGCAAACCGTGAATTGCTGGAAGAACAACGTGAAGAAACTCGCTTAATCATCGAAGAACTGCTGGATGATGGCAGTGATCCTGACGCGCTTTACACCATCGAACACCACTTATCTTCAGAGAAGTTTGAAGTGCTGGAGAAAGCGGTCGTTGAAGCGTTCAAACTGGGTTATGAAGTTTCCGACCCGGAAGAGCTGGAAGCGGAAGACGGTACTGTCATGATGTGCTGCGACGTGATCAGCGAAGTTGCGCTGAATGCAGAACTGATCGACACCCAGGTTGAGCAACTGATGAATCTGGCTGAAACCAACGGCGTAAACTACGACGGCTGGGGTACTTACTTCGAAGGCGATGACGACGAAGAGGGTGAAGAAGGCGAAGATGAAGACTTCATCGATGAAGATGATGACGGTAAACGTCATTGATTGAGTCGGGCTTCTGAATAATCAGGTTTAAAAATAAAAGGCTGCCGGAGACGGTGGCCTTTTTAATGCATAATCATTTCTTATTGGGTAGCGATAAAGGGGGAATATTACTATCCCCAGACATATCATCTTTGTCACTGAGCCTGTCCCTAATTCTGTGTAACTGCCACCGTATTAAAGGTGACCGCTCAGACGGTCACCGAACTCGATAATAAAACGACTCATCGCCAGCCGCCAGTTCTGGATCGGCATACTCCATTTTTTTGACGCATCCCTGATCGCCAGATAAATAACTTTTCTCACTGAGTCGTCCGTCGGGAACACCTTTCGCTTTTTGATAGCTACACGGATAACGCTGTTTAGCGATTCGATGGCATTCGTGGTGTAGATGGCCTTACGGATATCGGGAGGATAGCCGAAGAACGTATTGAGATTTTCCCAGTGCGCACGCCAGCTTTTGCTGATTTGCGGATATTTATCATCCCAGACGTTCGCGAACGCATCCAGCGCCATCAGTGGTGCGTCTTCCGTTGGGGCCTGATACACCGCTTTCAGTCCGCCGGTGACGGCTTTGTAATCCTTCCACGACACGTATTTCAGACTGTTACGCACCTTACGGATGATGCACAACTGGATGTGCGTCTGAGGATAAACGCTGTTTATCGCATCCGGGAAGCCCTTCAGCCCGTCCACGCAGGCAATCAGGATATCCTCAAGCCCCCGGTTTTTAAGCTCTGTCAGTACACTGAGCCAGAACTTCACCCCTTCGTTTTCTGCCAGCCACATGCCCAACAGTTCTTTCTGACCTTCAGTATTAATGCCCAGCGCGAGGAATACGGCTTTGTTAATCACGCTGCCGCCGTGACGAACTTTAACCACGATACAGTCGAGATAAACAATGGGATACAGTGCATCCAGAGGTCGATTTTGCCACTCTGTTACCTGTTCTTTAACCGCATCGGTGACTTTAGATATCAGCGTGGGAGACACGTCCGCATCGTACATTTCCCTGAACGTGGCGACGATTTCACGGGGCGTCATACCTTTGGCGTACAGGGACAAAATCTGACTGTCCATCTGCGTAAACGCGTCTGGTTTTTCTTTATGAGCTGAGGCTCAAAGGTGTTTTCACGATCGCGAGGTGTGCTCAGTTGGATCTCGCCATCGTCGCACAACAGCGTTTTGGATGAATAGCCGTTGCGGGTATTCGAGCCTGATTTTGGGGCGTTTTTCTCGTGTCCGAGGTGGTCAGTCAGCTCTGCATTGAGCGCTGTTTCAACGGTTAATTTCGTGAGCATACGAGAAAACGCATTGAGATCGGCTTCGGTTTTAAGGCCTTTAGCCAGTTCAGCCGCAAGGGCTTTGAGTTTCTTTTCGTCCATAATTTGCCTGTCTCCGTTGTTGGAGTGAACATATCAAAAACAGGCAATTACACAATTTTAATTACAGTCTCGTAAATTCAGATAGATAACGTGGCGGGTTTTACCCCTCGGTCATACAATCCTCATCTGGTGCTCATATTGCTCATGTGAGCACCAGATGAGGATTGTAAGATGATTATTTAAATTATATAAAATTCATTATTGAGAAGGTAATAGTGGTTTTAGTATCCCGTCACCAGTTAAGTCATCTTTGTCACTTGCCATTTCATGCGTTTTTTGGGATACGTATACACTGAATATACGAGGGTGAGTTTCAGGGTCTCCTTTACATTTCCCTCCATGCTTTTCTAATACATCGACAAGATCAATACCCGCCTCTATATTCTTTGTGAGAAAGTAGTCAGTGCATTTAACATCACGAACCAAGTTTTCTTGCTCGACCGTCATCTTGACTAACGAGATCACTGGATCTATTTTTATATTTTCATTAGCCATGCTTGGGTAGACTATTACTGAGGCAAAAATGAGAATTATTAAATATTTAATGTTAGCTTTATTTAACATTGTTACAACCTTTTTTATTTAGATTTAGGAACATCATAATCACTTAATCCATTTGCGCGAATTATTGAGATTAAAAGCTTCTCATAGTCAGGATTTGTTGCATATCCCGCTTTTGCAACCTCATGAACAAATTTTTCTGGGTCATCTGTAAAATTAAAAGCTGCTGAGTATCTATGATTGCCAGCGAGAAAATTTCCGTAATCATCAGCAGATTGTTCTAAAGTATCATACGAGCGAAAGCTATCTTGTATCAAGGTTGATTTGTTTCCATAGGTTTCGTGAGTAGTAATTATTATAGACTTTCCCTGCGATGATTTTCCTTTAATTCCAAAGTATATATTTCCCCTGGTTTTAGTACCATAAGCTGATTCTAACGCTCCTTGAGCAATTGTCACTGCTATTGGAATTCCTAAACGAGCCTTTAACTTTATAGCCGCTGGTAGAGCCCTATTGATCCAAACTGTCTTAATGTTGTCTGGTTTAGCATTTCTCTCTAATTTTCTCATACTAGGATCATCAGGCAGTATCGTGCTTTTGGAACGTGTACTTGAAAATTTTGTATGCGGAGATGAAGCTTTAGGGCGTTTATGATGGAGAGTTGTTTTTGTCCTGCTATTTCTCAACCTACGCTGGGTTGGACCTCTTGGATCAACAATTCCATCGAATTTTCTCATATGTAATTGTATTCTCTGGAAAAGCTCAATTCGATATTTTGTTTTGGGACCAAAAAAACCATCTTCTTTTAATAATAGTTGAGGTGTTTTTTCATCAGTCGATCTATTTAGCAGCATTTGGATTTTCTTTACGTCATCTCTTCTATTCGGTTGGCCAACTCCAACACCCGATTTTATCTTCCAACGCATTTTATTTCACCTTTCTGTTAGCATTGGCAAGTGTTTTTACTTAAGCTTAAAATTCTCAAATAAAATCGTTACTTGCCAGTGTAATTCATTTAGTTAAAACACTCTTTCATTCCATAGACTATAAGCACTTGTTCCTGCAATGATGTGCTCCCAAGTTATTGTTTCATAAGAAAAGGATAGCTCTTCATAAGCTTGGGCGTTGTTGTCATCAATAGTGTTAGGAAAAACTAAACTTATGTCACTAAGCCGTGCCTTTGTGAGCTTTATTTTAAAGAACAGCTCGTCTTTACCAAATCTGTTTGTCCGATAAATATCTAGATTAACAGTAAGTATTTCATTCTCTGAAATCGCTTTTCCAAGTAATGGGGATGACTTATCTATAGGCTTCGTTACTACTACAGGATGATGATTAACATTTTCCTCTCTGGAGAGAATATGCGACAACTCATAAACCATTATCTGATCCAAATGTGCGATCTGTGCTTTGTTCCCAATCGAATCCAGCGATGAGCATCCTGCTGAAATCAGACCCTGGGTTTGTCCTGTGAGGGTTAAGTAAATAAGGTTGGCCATGATGTTATTCCTTTATCTTAGTCATGATTATTAGTTGTTAGGTTTAAATGTCAATTATCATTTTGACGAATGTCTTTAATCAAAAAATAGCGGCTGGATAATGAGTCCATTCTCTCGTTAATTGTTTTTTCAAGAGTTTGGGTGTTTTTATTTTGTCTTTTGGCTTCTTCCAGCTGGGTTAGTAGCGCCTCAAGGGGTGTAGTCTGATTCAGCAAGGTTTCGGCCTGATAGGCGACGGTTTTGAGATAAGAAAGCGTGACGCCTTCTTTGCTTTTTTCCCGTTGCACTAATAAGTCGGAAAATGCCTGCATATCCTGACGTAATTGTAAGTATCCGCGTAAGTCAGGGCTGTTATCGGCGCGCAGTTTGAGCGCACTGTTCCAGCGGGCGATAGTTTGTTGTTGCTGTTCATTTTCAGGCCAGATGGCCGCCGCTGTTTTGGTCAGATGCTCGCCGGTTTCCAGTGCCTGCAGCGGGGCTGCGTTGAGCAAGCGGTTTAAGCGCTGCGGATACGTATTCAGCTCAGGAGATGTCAGCCAAAGTGCGCCGCCGCCCTGAGGGGTATCTCTGATCAGTGCGATTTGCTTTTGCAAAGGCGCAACCTGCCACCACCATAATCCTCCGCAGACCAGCGCCGAGCAGACAATACCCGCCAAAAAGCCGCCGATAACGGGCTTGCGGGAAGGGCGTTTTTTATTCTCCGAACCGGCGAAATGCACTTCGACTTTCGGCGCCTGCTGCACAGGCTCCATGCTCGGCAACGGCGAATAAACGGGTTCCGGATGAGTTATCTGGTCCGGCATATAGACCAGCGTCTGCGAGATGTAATGGTGAGCCTGGGAACTTTGTGCCTGCTGCTCGGCTTCGGTGCGTTTGCGGATGTTCTGCATAAAATAGAGCAGATTCTCCACGCGCGGAACGCGCTTGAGTTCGACTTGTTGCAGCTTGTCGCAGATAAGTTGCAGCGTGCGTTCAGTGCGGTACAGAAGCTGGATATCACCCAGTGCCAGTGCGGGATTTTTTCGCAGAATATTACCGATGCGGGTGTTGAACCACTCCAGCATATCGCTGCGCGCCTGGTAGTTTTGTGGCCAGAAGCGTTCCCATTCGGCGGTGATGAGCCCCGCCAGCAATTCGCAGCCTTCGCAAAATCCGGACAGTCCGTTAATTTTGGTGCGCGCCAGCGTGTAGTAAGTGGCAGTGTGCAGGTCGACGCCGTTGCTTTTGAACAGTGTCAGCGCCAGCGATTCGACAAGCCGCCAGTTAACTTCCGGCTGGGAAGGGTGATTCGCTTTATTGATTTCTTCACGGATCGCACTGAATTCCGGCAAAAAGCGCGGATCGTCCCCGAGTTTGATGATGTGTGTGTCGTCGCTCATGGTTTTCCTTAATACCCCGGCATGGCTGCCGGGGTGAGTCCTTTAATACAACGTATCGGGCAGGCTGAACTCGCTGAAGAGTCCGCCGGTGAAAGGATTGTCCTGCGTATCAAAATGCATGCGGTAAATCATGTAACCGCCGTCAACGTTGAAGCGCACGTCAAATGAGCCGTCATCGACGTTGGTCAGACTTCCGGCGTCGATCAGGCGGAACTGCGCCCACGGACCTTTGAAGCTGATGCTACGTGGTGCGCCGTCGCCGGTGCCGACCAGCGTAAGTTTGCTTTCAGTTCCATCACGCATGGTGTTTGGCCAGACCAGGTGTGTGGTGTAATTGCGACCATGGCTGTAATCGAGTAACTGACCATCCATATTCAGTACGCTGCGGCGCTTGTTCGACGAAAGCTCAGTGGTTTCAATGGCATACTGAGTGCCCAGAGCGCTTTGCTGTGTAAAGAAGGTTTCACGGATTTTTTGAGCAGTTTCAAGCTGTTGCTGTACATCCGGGCGGATCAGCACCTGGCCGTCATCACCCCAGGTGAGTTTGTTCTCGATAAACAGCTTCAGGTTCTGCTGATAGAAACTGTCGAGAACGCCATCGGGTTTGAAGAAGCGATTAAAGGCATCGAGTGAGGCATCCTGTGTCGCGTCCGGGTTAAACGGATAGCGGTCCGCCAGCTGTTCATTGAAGGTTTTGACTACTTTGTCGTTCCACTCAACTTCCATGTAGTGAACGGCTTCGACCATCACCACGTGCCAGGCCTGATCGGCAAGCTTGCCCACCCAGCGGTTAAGCGGTGCTGGAAGAGTTTTTGCCATCTGGCGGGTCGCGAATATCGGGTCACTGTTATTCTGATCAAGACGCATCTGCACGGCTTTGAGCGCTGACTTACCCGGCACCGGAGAGTTCTGAATCGCCAGTAAATAACGATGAAGCTCAGTCAGTTGCTGATAAACAGCCTGCAGGGTGCTCTCTTTGTCTTTGGTTTCCGTCAGAACGCTATTTTCGGGCGAAAACTCACGGCCCAAACGCGCCAGCAACTGGAAATCGAGAGAGGACATCATTTCATCACGCGCTTTCTCCGGAATATTTGCAGGAGGAGGCGGGAGCTGGGTGTTATCACGCAGCGTTTGTAACGCACGATAGAACGGCTGATCGCCACTGATCACTTGTTCAAGAGCATCGGTGACTTCCTGTATATCCTCATAGTCACGGACATCCAGATTATTCATTCCCGCCTGCCAGGTGGCAGTGTAGTCGCTGATGTACTGCTCCGTGATATGCCGCTGAATTTCTTCACGATCGGCTTCGCTGAAAGTCACATTTTTAGTGATATTCAGCACCCAGCTATCCAGTGCGGTGAGTTCTACCAGACTGTCACGCTGCTTCACAAAATAGCTTTGCAGCCCGTAACGGGTGAGGAACTGCGGGATGGCGAGATCTTCTTCTTTGTTGGCGACGAAAACCTTGTCGAAGCTTGGGCCAATCTGGTCTCTCAGGTTCAGATCAGCAGGTAATACGCCCTGTGCTTTTGACCTCAGGCTTTGATAAACGCGCTGATAAATAGAGAGTTTGCTGAGCTCCTGCTGAGCGGCAACGATCGGTTTTTCATAAGGAATAAAACGGGTGATCGCATCGCTGTCGCCTTCCGCCCTTCGCGCATGCCAGTCGGTGTGATCCAGTGCGTAATCAAGATGCGACATCAGCTGGGACTGAAGCTCACGCTGACCGTGAAAATGTTCACTCCAGCGCTGCGACATATATTGTTCGACGACCTTATTGTCGCGGCCACTTTTGTCTTCCAGCATGCGGATCACTCGCAGGATCGCGAGTTTTTTCTCACTTCCCGCAGGTGCAGCATTGAGGTCTTTGATCAGTCCGTTAAATAAAGCGGGTAAGAAGCGCTGATCGAGCAATTGCAGATACGTTTTTTCAACATACGGACCGATTTTCACACCCTGATATAAAGCCATATCCGTCAGCGCATTGTGTTCGCGGTAGTCTCCATAGGCCAGAGTGGCATCCCGCATCGGATTGAGCAGCGGCAACTGAAGGTTACCCAACTCATCAATGCCCTGCGGCGGGGGAATTTCCCTAAAGGATTTTGCCTGGGCCAGCACCGTAACGCCTGAATGGTAGTTAGACTGATAATAGTAATGCCAGCCCGCCATGCAGGCCAATGCTGCGGCCGCGCCAATGCCTGAAAAAATAGTCATCCGGCGGCGCGATTTTTTCAGCCAGAGCGTGTTTTCTCCGGCAAGATTTGCTTCGGCCAGTAAGATTTCAGGGAACAGATTGCGGCTGAAATAAGGCTGTGTTTCCACCATCGGCCAGGAGGAAAGCGCGGTTTGTCCCAGGCGGTACTGAACCGCGGCAGACTGAATAAAAACGTCGTCAACCTGACCACGTTGCAGCGAAGAGGTGAGATACACTCCGCGCAGCATGACAGACATGTTGTCGCCAGCCAGCAGGCTGCTGATTAATGACTCCAGATGATCGTTGATGCCCTGCATCTGGCGGTTGAAGCTGAACAGCATACTGCGCTGACTGGCTTCCACATGGCTCAGCAGGAGGTCCGGCAGCGCCTGATTAAAGCGCAGCATCCATTCCTGCCAGAAAGTGTGCAGTTCCTCGCGCCACAGGTCATTTTCGTGTGAGCCCTCGCGGAAGGTGACGCCCAGAATCGAATCGCGCTGTTGTTTATCAAGCGGCTGGAAAAGCGGCGCAAAACCGTAAAGCAGATCGAGTTTGGTCAGAACAATATAAACCGGCAATTCGCAATGCAGCTGCTGGTTGAGGTCCTGCAGTCGCTGACGAAGAACGGTGAGTTGTTGCTCGCGCTGAGATTTACTGGCGGTCAGAAGTTCAGGCAAATCCAGCGTAATAATAATGCCATTCAGCGGCTGACGCGGGCGGTTCTGGTTCAGCCAGCCGAGCCAGTGCTCCCATAACAGGCTGTAAACGTTGACTTCATCTTCTCCGCCAGCAAGCTGGTTAATCAGTTTGCCGTCAATATCAAAAATCACTGCGTGCTCGCCCACATAGGGCGAAATATGCCAGGTGGCGTTATTCTCACCGCGCACTTTTTCGGGAACATAAATCTTGTCTGCAGAATAACCTTCGCGCAGCAACGTCGTCTTTCCGCTGCCGGAAGTGCCCACCATGATGTACCACGGCAGATGGTAAACCGGGTTCCTGCGGGACAGATGACGTTGCAGGCGTAATAACCAGTGGTCCAGATGACGCTGCTGTTGATGCACTTCGAGGCTGAGCGGATCTTTTTCATGCAGGCGTTGCAGGCGTTGCAACGTCTCCAGATGTTGCAGGCGTTTTACCACCCGCCAGGTCAGCCAGGCAAGCGCAATGAGCACCCAGACTGACGTTGCCAGCCAGCGGTTGGCTTGTGGCGCCAGCGGATGTTGTTGTCCGAGCGTCCATGTCGGGCCTTTCCACCAGATCCAGACCAGTGAAAGGATCCAGCCGATGACCAGCAGCACCATCGCCGAGATTTTTAGCCGTGGCATGGCGGGTTTTAGCGTGGGCTTTAATGCTCTGAGGAAACCGGGTTTTGATATTTTGAACACAATAAAACTCCTGTTTTACTTCACTGTTCCGTCGTGATTTTTTCTTTTAACTGTTCAAGCAGCGCAGGTTCCCATTCGGGTAATGTCATCTGGCGCGCGGTGTGATGGAGTAATTGATATTGCTGTCGCGCTGAGGCTTCCAGACCGGCCTTTTCAAGAAGCCGGGCACTCAGGAACTGACGGTAAAACTGACCACGTGGCTCACCGAACCGTTGTTGCATCTGATCGAGTAATTCCAGCGCCGCAGCCAGCCCCTGGGAGTCAAAGCACTGCCAGATGCGCTGGTTTTCCTCATCATTATTGCCGGATGACAGATTTTCTGTGCGGGGGGAGGAACTCTCATTGAGCCAGTTCAGGGTCGGCCCGGAAAGAAAAGGGGTGTGATCGGTAAAGTGCAAATTTTCCAGCAACGGTAGCCGTTTTATAAAAAGACGGAGCTCATCGCGGATAGCTGCGGCGGCTGCCTGAAAGCCTAGCTGAGTGGCAATGCGCGAGGAGAGGTAATGCCCGTCAAACCAGTACGGCGCCAGTAACAAACTGGCTTCGACCTGCTCCCAGAGCGCAATATCAGCGGCCGGAAGCCGGCTTTGGTAATCAGCCATTAAATCAGGAGGAAATGCGGCGAGAGAAGTCCGGCCTTCATTTTCGGCCTGAGGTACGGCACCAATATTTTGCCAGAGCGCATGACGACGCAGGCGGTAACCCATCGCGCTTTGCGGATGGCGTTCGCATAATAATTCCGCCACCCTGAGCAGCGTTTGTCGCCAGGATTTATCGTCATGGCTTTCGACGCTCACTTTCGGGAATTCAGGCTGAAAGTTTTGCGCGCCGGTTTCGCGGGTTTCGTTGCCGGTAATTGAAGACGGCGTGTTTTCGGTCACGGCGCTGTTTACAGATAACTGTTGCTGAATACTGCGCTGATAGGCGCGTACAAGCTCGTCAGCGGCCGATGCCAGCGGCTGGTTTTCAGCCGCCAGCCAGAGCTGAGCAAGATGCTGTAATTCTTGGAGCATGGTGTCACGTTCAGCCTGACTGGCTTGCAGGGCGAAAGTCCCTGATGCAGTTTCAAAACGTTTTATAACTTGCAGGGCAAAACGATTTTTTTGCGAAGCTTTTTGCGGCCAGCTGATCGCCCAATATTGCCCGATATATTGTGTGAGGAGTTGCAGTGCCAGCAACAAGGAGGGCGCTTTCCCGGCGTGTTGCAGGGTGCGCAGCAGGTGTACCATCAGGCGGAAATCTTTGCTTTCAGTTGCCAGCAGTTTCAGCGCCCGACTCTGGATCTCCGTGATATCCAGCTGAGCATGGGTCAGTGATCCCAGCTTAACCATTTCACTGTCGATATATTCCCAGTCGACATTGCTTTCACTGATGGCTACCCGGATTTTTTCATCCGCCAGCGGGGCAAGGACAAGCTCTGTCCAGGCCCCTGGTGTTCTCATTTCCATAAAATTCCCTTTAGAAATTCGTCGCTAATCTGCCCAGTGGCAGGCCACCCTGAGAGGGGTAAGCGTTTTATCCAGACCATCGATCGAAAACGTGAGCAAAGTTGCCGGATCTGATTTCGCGGACATGCCTTTATCCGTTTTGTTCAGCGCTACGGTCAGCGTATGGGCGCCAAAAAGTTGTTTAATTTCATCAATTCCTGGCAGACCGCGGCTGGATTCAAGAAGTGAGTCGTTCTCCCGCAAAAACCAGTGAACGTCAGCATGGAATTTTTCTGTGGAAACAGACAAGTTCGGCTCATGATGCAACGGCGTGGGTAAAGCAATTTGCATACGCGTGATGTTGTCTATGCAACTGAACATCAGTACAGGGCGCGGAGGCACGATCCCGATCGCTGGGGTGGTGATCACAACAGAAGGGGATTCACCGGTAGTCTGCTGGGTTAGAAAATTTGCTGAGTGATCGTCGCGTAAGTGTTCCTGTGCAAAAGCACGTTGCCAGGCCTCACCTTGCACCTGAGCTTTGACCAGTGCGCCGGAAAAGTCGGGATAAGCAGGCGTCAGTAAGTGGTCGTAACAATCGAGACGTAGCAGAGACGAAGGTTCCTGGCGACAGGTCGTCATCGCCGCGAGTGTGGTTTCTGCCGGACTGATAACCGGCTTGAGTGGTTCTGCCAGTGCCAGTCCGACAGATAAAGGCAGCAGGCAGAGCAGAATTACACCGCGCATAAACCGCCTTCTTGCTCAGTGAAAGAATCCTGAATGTCTGCCGTGAAACGATGTTCAGTGACGGCAATTTGCACATGCTTGATAGCTGAGCCGGCGGCCAGTTTTTGCAGCAGCAGCAACGAAAGAGGCGGCAGGACTTCGCCATCAATAATGGATTCGAGCATACGTGCGCCGTTCTCAGCACGTGTCACCCGCAGCATAATTTCATCACTCACTTGCGCATCAATAATCACTTTGGCCCCAAAGCGTTTGTTGAGCAGTACCTCCAGCCTTGCCAGTTTTGCGGCAATAATGGTGATCAGCGTTTCTGCCGACAATGGCAGGAACGGAATGGTTTCCATACGTGCCAGCAGCGCAGGTTTGAAGAAATCGGCAAGAACCGGATACAGCGCTTCCTGTAGCTGTTCAGGATTAGCGGCATGCTCCACAATTACCTGATAACCCAGATTTGAAGTCAGGAAAAACACCACATTTTTGCAGTCGATCAGGCGGCCCTCGCCATCCGACATTTCACCTTTATCAAACGCCTGATAGAACAGATTGAGTACGTCCGGGTGGGCTTTTTCAACTTCGTCGAGAAGTACCACGGAATAAGGTTTTTGACGGATAGCCTCTGTCAGTACGCCGCCTTCGCCGTAACCGACGTAGCCGGGTGGTGAACCGATCAGTCGTGAAACGGTATGCTTTTCCTGGAACTCAGACATGTTGATGGTCGTGAGGTACTGGCGGCCGCCGAAAAGCAATTCTGCCAGTTGCAGCACGGTTTCTGTTTTACCAACGCCACTCGGACCCGCCAGCAAAAATGCCCCCAGCGGACGGCCAGGACGGCGCAGATCGGCTCTGGCGGTCAGTAAATGTTTATGCAAATGGGCAATCGCCAGTGACTGGCCCTGAATTTTTTCGCCAAGCCACGCGGGAAGTTCGGTAATCAGTGTCATCTCACTTTGAGATAACCGGTTTAACGGCACGCCGGTCCATTCGGCAATGACGGCCGAAATTTGCCCTTTATCCACGTGCGGAGAAACCAGTTTTCGGGTCTGATGCAGTGCGTCGAGTTCGGCCATCAGCTTTTGCAACGTTTGACGTTTTTCCGCGATCGATTCAGTGCCAGACTCTTCATCATCCATGGCTAAAAAATCATGGCGAAGGGCAATTATCTGATGAACCAGATCACGCTGATGCTGCCAGCCTGATTCGAGTTCATTAAGTTGCTGGCCGGTTTCCTCATAAAGCTGATGTAATTCTAAAAGCCGGGAATCGTTGTGCAGCAGACCAATGCGTTGCTCGCGTTCCAGCTGGCGGATTTCCGCTTCAAACTGGTGCCTTTGTGTGGTCAGCGCAGAAATCTGGCGGGGCGGCGACGTTAAGTTGATCGCGACGCGGGCACAGGCGGTATCCAGCACATCAATGGCTTTATCTGGCAACTGACGCCCGGATAAATAACGTTCGCTCAACGTGGCTGCGGCCTGTAGCGCCTCGTCATCAATCAGTACGCCGTGAGATTGTTCGTAAACCGACGAGAGTCCGCGAAGAATAATAGTGGCTTCGGCTGCCGTCGGTTCAGTCACTTTCACCGGCTGGAAACGTCGGGAAAGTGCGGCATCTTTTTCAAAATATTTTTTGTATTCGCTCCAGGTGGTGGCCGCAATGGTTTTAAGCTCGCCACGGGCCAGAGCGGGTTTCAGCAGATTGGAGATATCCAGTCCACCTTGCTGATTACCTGCGCCGATCAGCGTGTGGGCTTCATCAATAAACAAGATGACGGGAACCGGTGACTGCTTTACTTCCGCCATGATGTTTTTAAAGCGTTTCTCAAACTCACCTTTGACAGAAGCTCCGGCCTGTAAGGCACCTAAATCAAGAGTAACCAGTTCGGTGTGACATAATTTTTCCGGCACCCGTCCGGCAACGATACGCATTGCCAGCCCTTCGATGAGTGCACTTTTTCCGACTCCGGCTTCGCCGACCACGATCGGATTGTTTTTGCGCCTGCGGCAAAGGATGTCGATCATTAAATCGATTTCATTATCACGACACAGCACCGGATCGAGTTTGCCGTTGCGGGCATCTTCCGTCACGTTAGTGGAATAACGCGCCAGCATACTTTCTTCGCCATTGTGCAGAGGGTTACTTTTTCCTGCTTCTTCCGGGAGGGCGGACTCAGCGGAATCTTTCGTCCAGACGAAAAAATTCAGTCGTAGCAAATCGCGATTTATTTGCGCCAGAAGCTGCGTCGCAGCCGGAGTGACATAACGCAGCGGGGAATGGAGCAGGGCAAGTAGCAAAATTCCTCCGCGCAGCTGTGTAACCTGCATGTCCGCAGAAGCCAGCAGCCAGGCATCTTTCAGCCATTCCACCAGCAAAGGAGAAAAACTTGGATAACTTGTCTCGACGGTATTCCCCGGCCGTCCGCCGGTCAGCGATATCGCCGCGAGTAATTCATCTGCATCAATCCCTGCCTGTTCAATGATGACGCGCACATCACTGCGCGGTGTCATCAGCATTTGGGACAGCACGTGGGCAACCGTAATTTCAGTTCCCTGCTGGTTTACGCATTCTGCCGCTGCCAGTTCCAGTGACTGTTTCGACAGGATATTGAGTCGACTAACGAGCATCGGTAAATCAATCTGGATCATAGAAAACTCCTTTTTCTTATCGCAGCAAATTATTCAGCTGGTGCAAAATGTCCTGAGTCTGGGCATTAAGACGAAGCAGATAAAACAGGTAAACCACCGCCAGCAGGATGCCGCCGCCCGCGAGAAGATGCTTAATTCCCAGGCGTCGTGTCAGGCGATAAAATCCGGGTTGTCCGATTTTGTTCTGGTGCAGCAGCGGGAAGGCGCTGTCGCCTCTGAGCTTGTGCAAAACGTGATGAAGGCGGCGAAAAATCTGTTCAAATTCATCGTTGTTCTGATTACTGACTTTATATCTGCCCCGGAATCCGAGAGAAAAACACAGATATAAAAACTCCAGCAAATCCTGATACCGTTTGGGTTCTCCCATCAGCCTTTCCAGCAAAATGAAAACCTTTTCGCCACCCCAGGTTTCGTTATGAAAATGCACCAGCAGCGATTGTTTTACCCATTCGTTTTGCGTGGACCAACCCTGTCCCAGTGCGGTTTCATCAATGAAAGTACAAAGAACGTAACGGAAAGAAATGATGGTGCCGGGCTCGTAACCATGATTTTGCAGCAGTTGCTCAATGGCGCGGATATCGGTGACCACCTGACCAAACAGGTGTTCCGGTAGCCCGCGGCTGCTCATACTTTTCAGACGCAAAACCATTCCCAGCAGCGGTGTGGCTGCATCAATCATTGTATTAAGGCTATTGCCGCGCAGCGTCAGGCGATAGAGACGGTGGCTGTCTTCACTGACGTCTTCCGGGGTGAAGGCTGAAACCGCAGATATGTCGCTCATTGCGTTATCCCCTTATTGCCCAAAGCTGAAGATCTAATTCCGGGAAGGAGCCGGAGACGTGCAGCGCAATGCCATTGTGTTTGACGATTTCTGCCCAGCCGGGGCTGTTTTTATCCAATGAGAAATAGACATAGTTGGCGTGGTAGGGGATCTGGCGCGGTGCGGTTGAAAGGGACGTCAGCTGAACGCCGGGCACCTGCACGCTCACCACATTGCGGATCCTTTCCACTGAACTGATTTTGGATTGCTGCACAAACTGTCGCTGCAACGTGTCATGAGGGATTTGCGATTTGACGGCCAGGATAAATGTTGCAGATTTCAGTAAAGAGAGGTCGTTAACCAGTGCGACGTAAATACCGTCCATATAGCTGAATGGCAGATTCATGGCTCTCGGAGCCAGTACGGTACTCAGCGCTTTGCGCAAACGCATCATGATCTGATTATAAGTTTCGGTGAGATGTTCCTGCTGATAAGGCTCGATATTTTCCGGTAAACGGTCATCTTCGGTGAACGTCACCATTTCCCCGTAAAGAGAAATCAGATCGACATAAAAAGTCTCCGGATGTAACCGTAACAAACTGGCGCGATGGGCAAATTTGAGCTGATTTCGGTTGAACATCTGCAGCATCATAAATTCAGCGACATCCGCAATACCTTGCTGAGAAGGTGAACCTATCCGGCTGGCGAGTTCTTTTGCCCGGCTTTGCACGGCAGAGGTAATTTCATCGAGGTATCTTTTCAATGCGGTGCTGGCATGAACAGTCTGGCAGCCCGGAATGAAGTCGGGATCTAAGTCCAGCCGGCCGTCGGGATGGCGGTTTTTAATCCGGCAAACCGGAATGGTGACCCAGGAGCTCAGATCCTCCGCGCCGCTCATCAGTCGCGGGATCAGTTGTCCTAACGCTAACTGGCTGACATCGCCTTCGTTAGTGTGCAGATCACGTACGTCGTTATAATTTATACGGTAACGTCCGGAGCTTTGACCGGCGCTGTGCATCCCTTCAACTTCATTGATGACATCACTGATAATTGGCAGCACCAGAAAAATATCCCGGCTGCTGGCAGATTTCAGTTCGCTGATGAGCAGCGGTGAGGGCAGAATATCCTGATCGGGGATACTGAAAAAGGTGCCATCGGACATACACCCAACTGCCCGGTTGAGACTGATTTTGCCATGCTTAAGCTGCGTGTCATCGATATCGAGCTCGGTAAATCCCCAGGTGAGATTACTGATCGACGATAAACGGTTGCTGATGACATAATCGTTATGTCGTTGATATTGCTGAAAGTGTTGTGGTTTGACGAACAATCCTTCCTGCCAGAGCACTTTATTTTTCATTGTTGCCACGATCATTCATCCTCTTTTTTAAATTCGATACTTTTGTCGCGGACGTGCACCAGCAGGTGGTAGTGATGGCCTGTGGCACTGACGCGCTCAATCGCTTTCCATTCAGTTACCTGATCGTCCGAAAAATATGCAACGACGCCGATGTATTGCGTCGCCGGCACCAGTTTCGTTGGCGGTAATGTTTTCATTGTGTCTGGCAATAAATTGAAATCCTGGTGGTCGATATAATTTTTGCCCAGAACCTCATCCAGCTTTGTTGTGGTTATCTGATCGAAATCGGCCACACGCAGCTTTGAGTCTTCACTCATATAAATTAATTGAACGCTTACCGGAGAAGCCTCGCCGCTGTCATTCGGATTGATACCCGGCTCAGTCAGCATCGTGACCCTGATTTCTGAAGGCTGGTCATCCTGACTGCCCACTTTGATATCGGGGTGAGCTATGACCTGACCGATTTTTTTGATGGTCTGGCATCCCGTTAAGCTACCGGTCATGAGACAAATCAATGATATTGAAAGAGCAACCTGCCATCTCATGATGCGTTTGGCTCCCGGCTGGCCTGCCGCAATACCCGGTCATAAACCTGGGCATAGACTTCATTGAAAAGCTTTTCAAACCCCAGCTGGCGGCTTGAAGCCAGCTCTTCGTAATAGTTGCAATACATACGCCATGCCCAGGCATCGTTGATTTCCTGGCGTTGTTCATTACTGCGACGATATTGCGCGAAACGTTGTATGAGTTGTGCAGGCGATAATGCGTCGAGCATCATTCCTAATGCTTCAACAATGGCCGTCTGATTGGCCTGATTATGGTGTTTTATATTGCGAAGACTTTCTGAAACAGCGGCAGGCGCAGAAAGGTGAACCGGACTTTTCTGTTCAGCAAACAGGACATTCAGCGCTGTCTCATAATTTAAACTCAGGCGTAGCGGGTTATCTTCCAGCGGGCGCAGGTGTTTGTCAGAAAGGCTGTTTTGCTGAAATTGAAGCTCAAGTAATCCTCTGACAGCAGCTTGTAATGTGCGCCCGATTTCTTCTAAGAAATCATCAGCATCCTGCGAGTTTTGCAGCGGAAGAGCATGACCTAACCCTCGCATCAGCGGTGTAATCGCCACATGCCGGTGTGTCATATTGTGGTCGTGATTTTCGGGTTCGTAATCGTCGTGAGTATGAATTTCGGGCAGGTCCATAAAATTGTTGTCAATTCCGCCTTTAGGAAGATGATCTGACCCCGGAGCAACCCGTGCAGGACGGTGGGAATATTGCAGTTCAGAGGTGTCGTCAAATGCAGAAAAGGTTGCGTGATGTGTAGTCAGCGTTTCTTTTTGCAACGCAGCCAGCGGATCCTGAGAAAAGCTGTTCACCAGTGTTGGCGCGATTTCCCGGTGGGGAGCATTGTTGTGATAGCTTGGCTGTCCGTCAGTATTCAGAAGCGTCTCCGTCAGCATGTCACGGTTCATGACAATCGTTTCTGGCGTCGCGTTTTGCGTGTCATAGCCGGTGGCCTCACCAAGGTGGAACTGTGCTTTCATACACAGTGAACCGATAAAGATTTCATCCCCCTGACGAAGCCGGATAAGTCCGGAATTTGCCGGAACAGTCGCCTGGTTAATCCGCAGATTTTGAGTGAAAACATGCAGGCAAAAGGTGCCGTCATGCCAGCGCACGGCACAGGCTTTTTCTTCGATGCTGTGCTGTCTGTCCTGCACTGACCAGTAGTTGGTTTGGGCGTGACCAATCTCGCCTCCTTCTGTGGTGAACAGGCATTTTGCCGCCCGGCCACTTTCCAGTTCATTACCGTTCATAACCTGTAATGAGAGTGATGGCTGTTGTTTGTCCTCTGCCATACTGCGCTCCGTTTATTTATGCTCTGATTACGATCTCACGACGATAGTCACGTGAGGATGCTGTTCGGGTTGCCCGATAAAACTGGTCCACCCCAGCAGTGAATTTTGTTCATCACCCAGCGTCATGCCCCCCACCTGTTTCGGTGCGATACCCAGCCTTAAATCCCAGGCAAACTGGTCACGTAAAATGAAGGCAACGAATAAGGTAAGGGGTAAAAAATTTTCGCCGTTAGGGAGAAAAGACAAAAAATCTGATCTTGATAAATTATCTATACATAATAAAAACTTACCGCCACGATCTGGCACTTTATCGCCCAGAGAGAAATTAACGCCGAGTGTGGATTTTTCAGTATGTTTGCCCGCTTTAAGCAAGCGGACACCCAGCCGGTTTTGCTGCTCTGATTTGATGTTCATTTTGCGTAACTGCCAGCCACGCAATGTGACGTCTTCCAGGTCAAAACAGTGAGAAATCAGGCTGCATACGACTTCTGGTGCTCGACCCGGATTTGCCAGTGCGCCAGCGTAGGCCAGCATTTTGCTGTGGTTAATTTCCAGCCGCCCGCGGATGCTTTGACTGCCGAGGCCGACAAGTGAATACATTCGCTGTGAGAATTCGTCCGTTCCTCCGTTGCGGAAACAGACGAAATAACGATATTTACGCCAGATGTGGTAAACAAACTGGGTCCAGCGATGAGCGAACATATCGAGGAAATCAGTCAACTTTCTTTCGCCCTGAGCGGATTCCCAGGCGAGATTATCCAGGTAGTATCCGGGGAGCGGGGACTGGCTACCGTGAAGCCCCAGAAACGTCGTTGTCATGATGAACTGGCTGGATTTATTTTGGCCGAGCGCCTGCACATCGCTTATTGGAAAAGCAATACCGGCCTCCGCCTGAAAACGAACCACTTCATTTTCTGGCTCAGTCTGCAAAGAAATTGAGTCATAGTTTCCGGTACGCTTATAAATAGCCTCGACCAGAGCATAGAAATTATGTCGGCTGATATCGCTAAACAACTCCTCAGAGGTTAAATCAGCGCGTGCTGACCTATTCTTTCCGGCCATTCATAGCACTCCTGATTATCCATATTGACCACTTTTAATTCGTGGAAGCTATTAATGCTGCAATAAAGCGAGAAGAAATGAGAAAGCACAGTGCCTAACAAATACAAATCGCCCTCGCAGACAAAAGGTGCCTGACGAATATAAAGCGTGGATGCCAGGCCTCTCACAGGCACGCCCTTAAATAAGTGATCGACAGGATGAGTTTCAATCTGCTCCATGGCGTCTAGTTTTTGCTGGGACAAACGGGCCGCCTGGGGATGATGTATCCCGGGCAAATCGTAAGTCCGAAGGATTTGCTTAAGGGCATCAATGTCCAGTAATGACAGATAGTTAAGGCTCATATTTGACAGTAATGACCAGTGCAGACTGCCATCGAGAACCGGATAAAGTGGCAGCGAAGGGCGTGTGACATTGCGAAAAGAAGCGATTGCCGGTTCTTTGCCATTGGCCCGGAAAATGTCCCCGGTTTTGAGTTGAGCAGGCAGGTCCCGGTTAGTACAGGTTAACGCTACTGACGCGATTTCATGGTTTTCACCCGAATAAGTCCTCTTTTGAACAGCGCCATCGCCATGCACAAATGAAATATAATGTTCAAATCCCTGATAGCTTAATGAGGGTTGTGTTTTTACCCGATAATATAAAGCTTCGCGCTGTTGCGAATATTCCACCTGATGCTGGAAACTTTCAAAGGAGGTATAACTTCTTGTCATGTCATCAGCGGCTTTACCGCTCTCATTTTCTCTTTGCCATCCGCTTTCAACATTATCCACCGAGAAAATGTCATAGCATTCTGCAAGTTTATGATGGGCTTCCAGCAAATACTCTGTAGAAGTTTCATTGAGAACAATGGCTTCTGCGTGCTCAGTAAAAAGATTGACTGCGGGTGTGCAGTACAACCGTATTGAGTCCTGGCGCAGTTTTATGTCAGGTGGCAGAGGACGGGAGAAATGTAATCGCAGACTAAATTCTTCGGCTATCAACCCATCTGGAAGTGAATGAATTCCCGCAACATCAAAGAAGAAAAAACTGTCTAAATAACAGAGGTATTCCTGCAGAATACGATAGCCGCTGTAAACATTTTTGGGATAGGGCAGCAGCGCATCCTGCTTGGTAAAACCTACAGGAGAGAGCCTGAAATCCGGCAGGCGGATAACCTTTTCACCGACAATAAGTTCGGCGTGGGTGATATATTCGCATAACCATAAATAGAGCTGATAGCGAGTGTAGTTATCATCATTTCCCAGCCATAAACGCATTTTATCGAAATCAATTGAACTGATTTCCTGCTGTTTACCTCTCAGAAAAGTAATATTCACAGAGCCTTGTTTATGACTATTGTTAGATGTCACATCTGCGATGCTTAGAGGCAATAACCATACGCCGCGACCAAGTGTGAATTTACATGCCGGAACCGGTTCTGAGGGAGAACCCTCCAACATTTGTCCGGTAATTTTGCCTGATTCGCTCATGACCTGAGATCCGGCTTCGACTAAGAATGCCGTCGTGACGGTTTTAGGATCGGGAATAAATTCCATCACGGTCATACTGGGCGTCGGACGAAGATAATTTGGCCACAGCATATTGAGCAAACTATGAGTAAGTTCTGGAAATTCATCTTCAATTCTTGAACGCAGATTTCCGGAAAGAAAAGCAAAGCCTTCCAGTAAGCGTTCAACATCCGGATCGGCTTCTTTTTCTGCCAAAAAAGGAGCCAGATGAGGTTTTTCTTTAGCCAATAATTTTCCCAGCTGGCGTAAATAATCCAGCTCTTCGCGAAAATACTTTTCCTCAAATGACATGATGCCTAATCCAGTTGGTAATGATGGTAATTATCAAGCTGCATATTGAATTCAACGACATCCCTTAGACCGTTAAAATCGATATGCGCGACAATATGGAAGTTAAGATCCATTGGGTTGTATCCGTCGTTATTCACCGCCTGAACCTGCGCTTTTTTAACCCGCGGCTCATAATGTTCGATACATTGTGCAATGGCATGTTCAACGGTTTTACGAAAATCAGCCGAGGTGGCAGTTGCGTCATTAAGATCAATGACGCCTAATTCCGCAGTGCTCTGACAGCTACCAGGCCGGGCATTCAGAATGTTGCGTAAGTTTCTTTTAATCGACATTTGCAATCGTTCAATTTGTATTGCACGGGAAAATCCAGAGGACTCTCCCCCGATGCGTTCAAACAAACTGGCAGAAACATCCCGCTTACGGCCTGGCATGCTCATTGCTATTCCTTATCAAGCCTGCCGACCAAAGATAACTCGAAGTTAGCTCCCATATATTTGAAATGCGGACGTACAGAAATCGCGACCTGATACCAACCAGGATCACCATCGACATCCAGCACATCAATTTTGGCTGCCCGTAAGGGTTTACGGCTGCGCACATCAGCGGGTGGGTTTTCCTGATCGGCGATATATTGCTTGATCCAGTTATTCAGCTCGCGTTCCAGATCATTGCGCACCTTCCATGACCCGATTTGCTCACGTTGCAGGACTTTAATGTAGTGGGCCAAGCGGTTGATGATGAACATGTAAGGCAACTGAGTTCCCAGCTTGTAATTCGTTTCCGCGACTTTACCTTCTGGTGTTCCCGGGAATTTGCGTGGCTTTTGCGCTGAGTTAGCCGAGAAGAATGCCGCATTATTACTGCCTTTGCGCATGGTCAGCGTGATGAATCCTTCCTCCGCCAGTTCAAATTCACGGCGGTCGGTCACCAGGATTTCTGTCGGGATTTTGGCCTGGGTTTGACCCATCGCTTCAAAAAGGTGAACCGGCAGATCATTGACCGCGCCACCACTTTGCGGACCGATAATGTTCGGGCACCAGCGGTATTTAGCAAAGCTGTCCGTCAGGCTGCTGGCCAGAAGATAAGCCGTATTGCCCCACAAATAATCGTCATGATTGTGGCTAACATCTTCCTGGTAATTGAATTTCTTCACCGGATTCTCAACAGGAGAGTAAGGCAGTCTCAGCAGAAAACGGGGGGCAGTCAGACCCAGATATCGGGCATCTTCCGTTTCACGCAGGGCGCGCCACTTGGTGTAAGAAGGGCCTTCAAAAATGGAAGAAATGTCTTTAATCGTAGGTAATTCAGTAAATGAATTCAGGCCGAAAAAATTCGGCGAAACGGACGTCAGGAAAGGAGCGTGAGCCATTGCTCCCACAGCGCTGACATAGTTAAGCAGTTTCATGTCCTGCGCACTGTTATTGAATGCGTAGCTGCCAACGATAGAGGCGATCGGCTCGCCGCCAAACTGACCATAACCGGAAGAATAAACATGCTTATAGAAACCAGATTGCACAATTTCAGGTGCAAATTCAAAGTCTTCCAGCAACTCTTCTTTAGTGGCATGGAGGATATTGATTTTAATGTTTTCTTTAAAATCAGTTCTGTCTACCAGCAGCTTCATTGAGCGCCAGAATGATTCGACCTGCTGGAAGGATTCCGCATGCAGAATATTATTCATCTGTTTGCTGAGTTTGCTATCAAGTTCGGCGATCATACGATCAACGGCCAGTTTGTTGATCGGTTCTGCGTGACTGCCTGTTTGCAGGATGCTGGTCACAAATGCTGCTACACCCTGACGGGCCACATCATATCCATCTGATTCGGGCTGAATGCGCGTTTGCGCCATAATTTCATCCAGCAATGATTTCTGCGGTACGGCAGCCTTCGCCATTGCTGATGACAGTTCTTCCTGTAATGACATAGTGAAAATCCCTTTTAGATTTACGCCTTATTGACGATATCGAGCTCTTTCAAAAGTTGCGCGCGTGATTCTTCCTGATCGAGCAAGGCCTGCAACTGAGAACGGAAAGCGGGCACGTTTCCCATCGGACCTTTGAGAGCCACCAGGGCTTCTCGTAGCTCAAGCAGTTTTCTCAGCTCAGGGACTTGTTTTACGATGTTATCTGGCGAAAAGTCCTCTATGGATTTGATATCAAGCTCGACCTGGACTTCATCACCTTTTTTATTACTGAGTGAGTTTGCAACACTGAAATTCAGGCTGATGCCTGTTTCACTCATGATTGAATTGAAATTATTTTTATTGATAGATACCGCTGAACGCTCATCGAGCGGCGCATCTTCAGGCCGGCCTTTCATATCGCCAACAACCAGGAGATTGAGAGGTAATTCTACTTCAGAGCTTAATCCGTCCGCTTTGGGCACATAGCGAATATTAATTCTTTCTTTAGGTGCAACACTGCCATCTTTGGTATTGCTCATGCTGGTCAATGCCGTACAGTTATCGGCAAACGCCAGTTTCTGATCGTTGGCCTGCAGATATTCTTCTTCAAAAA